>NZ_JADCLF010000013.1:53256-176670 GCF_014982345.1 Enterobacter cloacae complex sp. P1B
GGCCGCTCGGGAACCCCACCACGGGGTAATGCTTTTTTACTGGCCTGCTTCCTGCTGGAAGCGGGGCGCATCATATCAAATGAGACGCCCCTGTAAAGCATTCCTTTAGGGAAAAGAAGCTGTTTGCCTGCTTTTTATCCGTAAAGGCGCAAAGCTAATCAATTCATTTTCCGAAAGATTAAAGAATGATGGTTCTGTTACCGTAGACAAAGACACGCTGCGCCAGCACCTGATACAGGGCACGACTCAACACGTTCTTCTCAACGTCACGTCCGGCGCGCATCATATCTTCTGCGGTGTAGGTGTGATCCACGTGAATCACGTCCTGCATGATGATGGGACCTTCGTCCAGATTGTCATTCACGTAGTGCGCGGTTGCGCCGATGATCTTCACGCCGCGCTCGTACGCCTGGTGATAAGGCCGCGCGCCAATAAAGGCCGGCAGGAACGAGTGGTGAATGTTGATAATCTTGTTCGGGAAGCGGGCGACGAAGGAAGGCGTCAGCACGCGCATATATTTCGCCAGCACCACGTAGTCCGGGTTATGCGCTTCAATGGCAGCAGCCATCAGGTTGTCGTGCTCTTCACGGGTATGGCCTTCATGGCTTACCAGTTCAAACGGAATATCAAAACGCTCAACCAGCGTGCGCAGGGTTTCGTGGTTGCCAATAACAGCGGCAATTTCTACGTCCAGGCCGCCGTAATTGGCCTTCATCAACAGATCGCCCAGGCAGTGAGCTTCTTTCGTCACCAGAATCACAATGCGACGACGGCCCGCAGGATTCAGCTCACGCACGGAACCGTCCGGCAGCGCGCTGTCCAGATCGGCCAGCAGGGTGGTGTCGTTGAAAATGCCTTCCAGTTCGGTACGCATGAAGAAGCGACCGGTACGGTGGTCAACGAACTCGTTGTTCTGCACGATATTCAGTTCATGCTTGTAGCAAATATTGGTGATTCGTGCGATCAGCCCTTTTTGATCGGGACAGATAGTGCGCAGAACTTTACGTTGTAATGATTGCATCGCCGGGAAATCCTGTTTGTATTTGCGAAGTCTGGGTTGTCAGGCGTTACTGCCCGCAACACTTTTTGAATTTTTTTCCTGAACCACAAGGGCAGGTATCGTTACGACCAAACTGTGGACGCGTACCGTCAATATAATACCACTGCCCGCTTTCCTTTAAGAACCGGGAACGCTCGATAATGGCGCCAGGCCTGGCGTTCTCGGTAAAACGGGCAACAAAGCTGACAAACCCTTCGTCGTGGTGGCTACCGGGTGAAGATTCAAACACGGTAAGCCCAAGCCAGTGGGTGTTGGCGAACCCGGCTTCGATCTCCTGTCGGAAATCGGCGGCGTGGCAGGACGGGTGCCAGGTTTTTATCAGGTAGTCTGCGTCTTTGATCACAAAAGCAGTATACCGTGAACGCATGAGGTGTGACGGATCCGGTGCAACCTGATTGCCAGAAAGATATCGCTGGCAACATAGGCTATACTCCAGAGCGCTACCACAGGGGCAGAGTTGAGACACGATTCTCTTCCTGGAACAAAAAATAAGGGCGTAAAACGCCTCGGGTAGCACTATGTTAACTGAGCAGTTGCGTTGACGCTATGTCAGGAATCCAGGGGAAGTAAAACAGGGCTAATGAGAAAGGTTAAAATTGGACTGGCGCTGGGATCAGGTGCAGCCCGGGGATGGTCTCATATCGGCGTGATTAATGCCTTAAACAAGATGGGCGTTGACGTTGATATCGTAGCAGGATGTTCAATCGGATCGCTTGTCGGCTCCGCCTACGCGTGCGGCAAGCTTCCGGATCTCGAAACCTGGGTGCGCTCCTTCAGCTATTGGGACGTGCTGCGTCTGATGGATCTCTCCTGGCAGCGCGGTGGGCTGTTGCGCGGTGAACGCGTCTTTAACCAGTTCCGCCGGGTGATGCCTCTTGAAGACTTTACTGACTGCCGGATGCCTTTCGGTGCCGTCGCAACCAATCTCAGCACAGGCCGTGAACTCTGGCTGACCGAAGGGGATATTCACCTTGCGGTGCGTGCTTCATGCAGTATTCCTGGGCTTATGGCGCCCGTGCCCCATAACGGTTACTGGCTTGTCGATGGTGGTGTCGTGAACCCGGTTCCCATCTCTCTGACGCGCGCCATGGGGGCGGACATCGTCATCGCCGTTGATTTGCAGCACGACGCTCATCTGATGCAGCAAGACCTTATGCCGGTCAATCTGCAGAGCGAAGATGCCGACGTCGAAAAGCTTGCCTGGCATGAACGCCTGCGCGGAAGAATTGGTCGCCTGGCCGCACGACGCTCGGTTGCCGCACCGACGGCCATGGAGATCATGACCACCTCAATTCAGGTTCTTGAGAATCGCCTTAAACGTAATCGTATGGCTGGCGATCCTCCGGATATTCTTATTCAGCCTTACTGTCCGCAAATCTCTACCCTTGATTTCCATCGGGCTGAGGCCGCCATCGCAGCGGGCTCGCTAGCCGTCGAAAAGAAAATAGACGAGTTGCTGCCGTTTGTGCGAACAGCACGTTAAGCACCTTTTTTTGACTACTTCAGCAAAATCTGACAGGCGATAGTGCCGATAGCATGCCACTATTTAGTAACTGTCAGCCAGGGGAGGAACCATGACGCAGCCATTGGCCGGAAAACACATTTTGATTGTTGAAGACGAGCCCGTTTTCCGATCGCTACTGGATTCGTGGTTATCCTCGCTGGGAGCAAACACTTTACTGGCTGAAGATGGTGTCGACGCGCTGGAAAAAATGACCGGTATTACGCCCGATCTGATGATTTGCGACATCGCAATGCCGCGAATGAATGGGCTGAAACTGGTTGAACATCTGCGCAACGAGGGTGACCAGATGCCCATTCTGGTGATCTCCGCGACAGAAAATATGGCGGATATTGCCAAAGCATTACGTCTTGGCGTTCAGGATATTTTGCTGAAACCCGTCAAAGATCTGAACCGGTTACGTGAAACGGTATTAGCGTGCCTTTATCCAAATATGTTTAATTCCCGCGTTGAGGAAGAGGAACGCCTTTTTCAGGACTGGGACGCGCTGGTGAGTAATCCGCCAGCGGCGGCGAAATTGTTGCAAGAACTTCAGCCTCCCGTTCAGCAAACTATTTCCCACTGCCGCGTAAACTATCGCCAGCTGGTGGCGGCCGATCAGCCTGGGCTGGTGCTGGATATTGCACCTCTGTCTGATTCCGACCTCGCATTTTATTCTCTGGACGTAACCCGTGCAGGGGATAATGGCGTATTAGCTGCATTGTTACTTCGCGCACTCTTTAATGGATTATTGCAGGAACAGTTATCACATCAGGGACAACGGCTCCCTGAGTTAGGCAGTTTACTCAAACAGGTAAACCAGCTTTTTCGTCAGGCCAATTTACCCGGACAGTTCCCGCTGCTGGTTGGTTATTACCATAGCGGTTTAAAGAATCTTATCCTCGTTTCTGCAGGTCTCAACGCGTCACTGAATACCGGGGAACACCATATTCAGGTGAGCAACGGGGTGCCGCTTGGAACACTGGGAACGGCGTATCTAAATCAAATTAGCCATCGCTGTTCTTCCTGGCAGTGCCAAATTTGGGGTGCCGGGGGAAGGCTTCGCTTAATGTTGTCCACGGAATAAGCAATTGGATCTTAATTTTAAGATTGCTTTACCTGTGTTTTCTCGGGAGTGCTACTATCGCTGCCCAGATTCATGCGTATTTGTCCTAATTCATCGGCAACGCGTTCTTTTCAGACCCGGACTGCGGGGCGAGGCTGATATACTCAACGCGTTATTTATTGCATAAAAGTTCAAAACTTGAACAGCTCAGGAGAATTTGAATGGCTGCCCTAAATTCGAAAGTCAGAAAGGCCGTCATCCCGGTAGCGGGATTGGGGACCAGGATGTTACCAGCAACTAAGGCGATTCCTAAAGAGATGCTGCCTCTGGTTGATAAGCCATTAATCCAGTATGTCGTTAATGAGTGTATCGCGGCCGGCATTACTGAAATTGTGCTGGTTACGCATTCATCTAAAAACTCTATCGAAAACCACTTCGATACAAGTTTTGAACTCGAAGCCATGCTGGAAAAACGCGTTAAGCGTCAGCTGTTAGAAGAAGTTCAGTCTATTTGCCCTCCGCACGTCACCATTATGCAGGTTCGTCAGGGGCTGGCTAAAGGTCTGGGCCACGCGGTTATGTGTGCACACCCGGTTGTGGGTGATGAGCCCGTCGCGGTTATTCTGCCTGACGTGATTCTGGATGAATACGAATCCGATCTCTCCCAGGACAACCTGGCTGAGATGATCCACCGCTTCGACGAAACGGGCTGCAGCCAGATCATGGTTGAGCCAGTTGAAGACGTGACCGCTTACGGTGTGGTTGACTGCAAGGGCGTGAACCTTGAGCCAGGCGAAAGCGTGCCAATGGTTGGTGTCGTAGAGAAGCCTAAAGCCGACGTAGCGCCGTCTAATCTTGCAGTGGTGGGTCGCTATGTCCTGAGTGCTGAAATCTGGCCTCTGCTGGCGAAAACGCCTCCAGGAGCAGGGGATGAAATCCAGCTGACGGATGCCATTGATATGCTGATCGAGAAAGAGACCGTTGAGGCTTACCACATGAAAGGTAAGAGCCATGATTGCGGTAATAAGCTCGGTTATATGCAGGCGTTCGTTGAATACGGCATTCGCCATAATACGCTGGGTGAAGAATTTAAAGGCTGGCTCAAAGAGAGTATGGGTATTAAGAAATAATCCAGGCGTAAATCTATGAAACCGGTGTGGCGCTGCCCACCGGTTTTTTTATGCCCATAAAACGCCATGATCAGCCTGTTTGTAAGCGAAACTAAATAGCCGAATAACGCTTTATGACGGAGTGTAAGAGGATGTTAGTGATAAATTGCGGGCAAAAAAAATCCCACCAGAGGCGGGATTTTTCTGAATTCGGCTTGATTAATCCTTGATCAGGAAGTCATCCAGCTGTTTACCTTGCTCATCCATAGCTTTCTTGATTACAGCAGGAGTACGGCCCTGGCCGGTCCAGGTTTTAGTTTCGCCGTTCTCATCTACATAGCTATATTTAGCAGGACGGGCAGCGCGTTTTGCTTTGGTACCGGTTTTTGCAGCAGCAATGCTGTTCAGCAATTCATTTGGATCGATACCATCAGCAATCAGCATTTCACGATATTGCTGCAGTTTACGCGTACGCTCTTCGATTTCAGCTGCAGCAGCGCTTTCTTCTTCGCGACGTTCATTAACTACAACTTCTAATTTTTCCAGCATTTCTTCGAGCGTTTCAAGGGTACATTCTCTTGCCTGCGCACGAAGAGTACGGATGTTGTTCAGAATTTTAAGTGCTTCGCTCATTGTAGTAATCTCAAACTTATAATGGGGGGTGGTTTGTTGACCTAATAATAGAGCCATAAATTCAGATGTGCAATAGCCAGGAATGTAAGGAATTCAAAAAATACTAAATAAAGCCGCTATTATTAATTACGCTAACTTAAATTTCCTCTTTGGCAGTCTCGCTTGTTATCACGATAACCTGCTTAACCCCGCCGCTTGCATCTTTTTTTTGTGACATTTGCCGCAGGAATTATAGTTTCGGCGGATAAATATCAGCCTTTTGTATTAGTTCCAGGCGACGATGTTAAGGCAGGAATAGTTAATAAATAGTGAATTTTAATGAACGCAGATTCCACTATAAAAAGAAGTGTTATGTTTGGCTAACCATATAATCCATTCACCAGCATGACCGTCATTACTCTCTGTTTTAGCGGATTATTTTTGCGAAAAGAGGGCGTTTTACACCTTTCAGCACGGCATCGTTTGTGCGGCGTGTCGCTGATGACCAGACAAAATATGGTACAATGAATCATCGGGAATATTACACATTGATTAGGGTTTTACGGCCAATGGCACAACTTTATTTCTACTATTCGGCAATGAATGCTGGGAAATCCACCGCACTGTTGCAATCCTCATACAATTACCAGGAACGAGGAATGCGTACCGTTGTTTATACCGCTGAAATCGACGATCGCTTCGGTGCAGGGAAGGTGAGTTCCAGAATAGGCCTCTCTTCGCCAGCCAGGCTGTTTAACCCGCAAACTGACCTGCTGGAGGATATCCGCGCTGCGCATGCGTCAGAGCCCATTCACTGCGTGCTGGTTGATGAGAGCCAGTTCCTGACGCGTGAACAGGTGCACGCGCTCTCTGAAGTGGTTGATGAGCTCGATATCCCCGTTCTGTGCTACGGTCTGCGTACGGACTTCCGCGGGGAGCTGTTTGCCGGAAGCCAGTATTTGCTTGCCTGGTCAGATAAGCTGGTTGAACTAAAAACTATCTGTTTCTGCGGACGCAAGGCCAGTATGGTGCTTCGTCTCGACCAGGCTGGAAAACCTTATGCGGACGGTGAGCAGGTGGTGATTGGTGGCAATGAACGCTATGTGTCGGTCTGTCGTAAGCATTATAAGGAAGCGTTGTCCGTAGGCTCGCTGACGGCGATCCAGCACGACAACAGAAAATAATATCCGCCGTTATTCAGACATAAAAAAACCCGCCATACAGGCGGGTTTTTTCATCAGACTGTCAGTTAAGCGCTTTTCTTCGCTTTCTTGTCAGCTTTAATGACCGGAGCTTCTGTTTTCACAGCAGCAACGTCACCTTCTTTGAACTCACGACCGTAGTAGGTATCCAGCAGAATCTGTTTCAGCTCGGAGATCAGTGGGTAGCGCGGGTTAGCACCAGTACACTGGTCATCGAAGGCATCTTCAGACAGCTTGTCTACGTGAGCGAGGAAGTCAGCTTCCTGAACGCCTGCTTCACGGATAGATTTAGGAATACCCAGTTCAGCTTTCAGGCTTTCCAGCCATGCCAGCAGTTTCTCAATCTTCGCAGCAGTACGGTCGCCCGGTGCGCTCAGACCAAGGTGGTCAGCGATTTCAGCATAACGACGGCGCGCTTGCGGACGGTCATACTGGCTGAACGCAGTCTGCTTGGTTGGGTTGTCGTTGGCGTTATAGCGGATAACGTTGCTGATCAACAGGGCGTTCGCCAGACCGTGAGGAATGTGGAACTGTGAACCCAGCTTGTGCGCCATAGAGTGGCAAACACCCAGGAAGGCGTTCGCAAACGCGATACCGGCGATGGTTGCTGCACTGTGGACACGTTCACGTGCTACAGGGTTTTTAGAACCTTCGTTGTAGGACGCTGGCAGGTTTTCTTTCAGCAGTTTCAGAGCCTGCAGAGCCTGACCGTCAGAGAACTCAGACGCCAGTACAGAAACGTAGGCTTCCAGCGCGTGAGTCACGGCATCCAGACCACCGAACGCACACAGAGACTTCGGCATTTCCATGACCAGGTTGGCATCAACGATAGCCATATCTGGCGTCAGCGCGTAGTCAGCCAGCGGATATTTCTGACCTGTTGCGTCATCTGTTACTACCGCGAATGGCGTCACTTCTGAGCCGGTACCGGAAGTAGTGGTGACGGCGATCATTTTCGCTTTCACGCCCATTTTCGGGAACTTGTAGATACGTTTACGGATGTCCATAAAGCGCAGCGCCAGTTCTTCGAAGTGGGTTTCCGGATGTTCGTACATAACCCACATGATTTTCGCGGCGTCCATTGGGGAACCACCACCCAGTGCGATAATCACATCTGGTTTGAAGGAGTTCGCCAGTTCAGCACCTTTGCGTACAACGCTCAGGGTTGGGTCAGCTTCAACTTCGAAGAACACTTCAGTTTCGACGCCAGCTGCTTTCAGCACAGAGGTGATCTGGTCAGCGTAGCCGTTGTTGAACAGGAAACGGTCAGTCACGATGAGCGCACGTTTGTGGCCATCAGTAATCACTTCATCCAGCGCGATTGGCAGAGAGCCACGGCGGAAGTAGATAGATTTCGGAAGTTTGTGCCACAACATGTTTTCAGCTCGCTTAGCAACGGTTTTCTTGTTGATCAGGTGTTTTGGACCAACGTTTTCAGAGATGGAGTTACCACCCCAGGAACCACAACCCAGAGTCAGGGAAGGTGCGAGTTTGAAGTTATACAGGTCACCGATACCACCCTGAGAAGCAGGGGTGTTAATCAGGATACGGGCAGTTTTCATCATCTGACCGAAGTGGGCAACACGCTCTGGCTGGTTATCCTGGTCGGTGTACAGACATGAGGTATGACCGATACCGCCCATAGCAACCAGCTTCTCGGCTTTTTCTACCGCGTCTTCGAAATCTTTCGCACGGTACATAGCAAGCGTAGGAGACAGTTTTTCGTGAGCAAACGGCTCGCTTTCGTCGACAACTTTAACTTCACCGATCAGGATCTTGGTGGTCGCCGGAACGGTAAAGCCTGCGAGTTCAGCGATTTTATAGGCTGGCTGACCTACAATAGCAGCGTTCAGCGCGCCATTTTTCAGGATAATGTCCTGAACCGCTTTCAGCTCTTTGCCCTGCAGCAGGTAGCCGCCGTGGCTGGCGAAACGCTCGCGTACTGCGTCGTACACGGAATCAACAACAACTACAGACTGTTCAGATGCACAGATAACGCCGTTATCGAAGGTTTTAGACATCAGCACAGACGCAACAGCACGTTTGATGTCAGCGGTTTCATCGATAACAACGGGGGTGTTACCTGCGCCTACACCGATTGCTGGTTTACCGGAGCTGTATGCTGCTTTAACCATACCAGGACCACCGGTCGCCAGAATCAGGTTAATGTCCGGGTGATGCATCAGCGCGTTAGACAGTTCAACAGAAGGTTGGTCGATCCAGCCAATCAGATCTTTTGGTGCGCCCGCAGCAATTGCTGCCTGCAGAACGATGTCTGCTGCTTTATTTGTTGCGTCTTTCGCACGTGGATGTGGAGAGAAGATGATTGCGTTACGGGTCTTCAGGCTGATCAGCGATTTGAAGATAGCCGTTGAAGTTGGGTTAGTCGTTGGAACAATACCGCAAATGATGCCGATAGGTTCGGCGATGGTGATCGTCCCGAAGGTGTCGTCTTCAGACAGAACGCCACAGGTTTTCTCATCTTTATAGGCGTTGTAGATATACTCAGAAGCAAAGTGGTTTTTGATCACTTTATCTTCAACGATACCCATGCCAGATTCGGCAACGGCCATTTTAGCGAGAGGGATTCGAGCATCTGCAGCAGCCAGAGCGGCCGCGCGGAAGATTTTATCAACCTGTTCTTGGGTGAAATTGGCATATTCACGCTGGGCTTTTTTAACGCGCTCGACGAGGGCGTTCAGTTCAGCGATATTAGTAACAGCCATAATGCTCTCCTGATAATGTTTAAACTCTTTTAGTAAACCAGCGCTCGATACGTCAGACAGTATAGACAGTGCCAATACGACTTGCGTTACATAAAGTAAAACAAAGGGTTACTTTATGCTCCAGTACACTAATTTACTAAAAGAGCCTTACCTTAGCATCATCCCTTTTTGTCAGGTGACCTCCCTGGGGGCGTAATCAAGATTACTCACTTCTGAGTACGGAAATCATGATCTGCGTCAATTTTCCACCAAGCTGATACCTTTCAGCAGGGTTATTTAATGGATATATTTCCACTGTTAATTAATTAAGTAACTATTGGAAGTGACGCTATCATTGTCTCAACATATGTTTAACATTCTGAAATGCTAACGTTTTGGCACAGATTTCTGGTGAAGTATGCTAATAAAAAGCGTATCTTCAGCGCGATTTTTCCTAACAATGTAACTGTCCCGGGCATGCGCAAAAGCGGAGCAAAACGTGATCCAAACGCTCTTTGATTTTCCAACGTATTTCAAATTTTTTATTGGTCTGTTTGCCCTGGTCAACCCGGTGGGGATCATTCCTGTCTTCATTAGTATGACCAGTTACCAGACGGCGGCGGCCCGGAACAAAACCAATCTTACCGCTAACCTGTCTGTGGCGATCATTTTGCTCACCTCGCTTTTCCTGGGTGATGCCATTCTCCAGCTCTTTGGCATCTCGATTGACTCCTTCCGCATTGCGGGCGGGATCCTGGTGGTGACCATTGCCATGTCCATGATCAGCGGTAAGCTGGGTGAGGATAAGCAGAACAAGCAGGAAAAGTCAGAAACCGCCATCCGTGAAAGTATCGGCGTGGTTCCGTTGGCATTGCCCCTCATGGCCGGGCCGGGTGCCATCAGTTCAACCATTGTCTGGGGCACGCGTTACCATAGCCTCATGCATTTGATTGGTTTTTCTGTCGCGATTGCCGTTTTCGCGCTCTGTTGCTGGGGCGTATTCCGTATGGCGCCGTTGCTGGTACGCCTGCTGGGGCAGACCGGCATCAACGTTATTACGCGTATCATGGGGCTGCTGTTAATGGCACTCGGGATCGAATTCATTGTCACGGGTATTAAAAGCATTTTCCCCGGCTTGTTACATTGATATTTCATACGAAAGAACGGCGCTTCGGCGCCGTTTTTTTTGTATCAATATCAGCAAATCATATAAATAAAGTTGAAAAGCTTACCTGTCATAATAAATTCTACTAATAATGTTCATCTCATATATTTCATAGAGTTATGAATTCATCTCAAGCCTGCCTGCACAGAAAATCTTCGAACGCACTGTTATTTTACTCACACGATAGTCTTGGGCTTGCTGCGGGATAACCGAAATGATATTAGTAATTTCAACATTTCGTTAGATGAATGTGCTAAATAATAATCAATTGTTAAATTTTCGTACAAAACTACCCGATGATAATGCAGCGACGCGCCAGAAGGGAAAATCTTCCATATTGGTTTGAATTTTAAGTGTTTTTTAGGGGGCTCAACGTATGGAAGGGCTGGGCAGGACGATACGACCTGGGCCGTAAAAGAGAATTGCTTAACAAATTTGCAAAATGTATTGGCGCGTGTTTACGCCATTTGATACTTTCCGGCCTACTATTTTGCAGCCTAAAACAAGTAGATGAGAATTATTTTCATATAATCCTCTTCTCAGATATCCAGCACAGGTCTCAAACAGGGGAGGCCTGGCAAGAATCGACGCAAGACGGCCATACGAGCGGTCAGTAATAAAAAAGTCGGTGATAGCAAGCAGTAAAAAAAGAACCTGACAGCAGCAAAAAAAAACTCCTGCGCTGTACAGGCCCCAACAGGGGATTAGACAGCTGGCGAAAGCCAGTAATTATAATGAGTGGAGTACCAACACAATGTCCATCATCACAAAAAAAAATCTGGTAGCGGCGGGGATTTTAACTGCGCTAATCGCGGGAAACGCTGCAATGGCTGCGGACGTTCCTGCAGGTGTTCAACTGGCGGAAAAACAGACGCTGGTGCGTAACAACGGTGCGGAAGTGCAGTCTCTCGATCCGCATAAAATTGAAGGCGTTCCTGAGTCAAACGTTAACCGCGACCTGTTTGAAGGCCTGCTGGTGACTGACGTAGACGGCCACCCGGCACCGGGTGTGGCAGAAAAGTGGGAAAATAAAGATTTCAAAGTCTGGACCTTCCATCTGCGTAAAGATGCCAAATGGTCCGACGGTACACCGGTTACCGCCGAAGATTTCGTATATAGCTGGCAGCGTCTGGCGAATCCAAATACCGCCTCTCCGTATGCGAGCTATCTGCAGTATGGCCACATTGCCAATATCGATGACATCATCGCCGGTAAAAAGCCGGTCACCGACCTGGGCGTGAAGGCGATCGATGCTAATACCTTTGAAGTGACGTTGAGCGAACCTGTTCCGTACTTCTATAAGCTGCTCGTTCACCCATCCGTCTCGCCGGTACCAAAATCCGCCGTGGAAAAATTTGGTGAAAAATGGACGCAGCCTGCCAATATCGTGACCAACGGCGCCTATAAGCTGAAAGACTGGGTGGTCAACGAACGTATGGTGCTGGAACGTAACCCGCAGTACTGGGATAACGCGAAGACCGTGATTAATCAGGTCACCTACCTGCCAATCTCTTCCGAAGTGACCGACGTTAACCGCTACCGCAGCGGTGAAATTGACATGACCTATAACAACATGCCGATTGAACTGTTCCAGAAGCTGAAGAAAGAGATCCCGAAAGAAGTTCACGTCGATCCATATCTGTGCACCTATTATTACGAAATCAACAACCAGAAAGCACCGTTCACCGACGTGCGCGTTCGTACCGCGCTGAAGCTGGCACTGGATCGCGATATCATCGTGAACAAAGTGAAAAACCAGGGCGATCTGCCGGCGTACAGCTACACGCCTCCGTATACCGATGGGATGAAACTGGTTGAGCCTGAGTGGTTCAAATGGTCGCAGGAAAAACGTAACGAAGAAGCGAAAAAACTGCTGGCTGAAGCAGGATACACCGCAGACAAGCCGCTGACGTTCAACCTGCTGTATAACACATCAGATCTGCATAAAAAACTGGCGATTGCCGTCGCGTCTATCTGGAAGAAAAACCTGGGCGTGAACGTTAAGCTGGAAAACCAAGAGTGGAAAACCTTCCTCGATACGCGTCATCAGGGGACCTTCGACGTGGCGCGTGCGGGCTGGTGTGCGGACTATAACGAACCGACATCATTCCTGAACACCATGCTCAGCGACAGTTCAAACAACACGGCGCACTATAAGAGCCCGGCGTTTGACAAGATCATCACTGAAACCCTGAAAGTGTCTGACGATGCGCAGCGCGCAGAGCTGTACGCGAAATCAGAAGAACAGCTCGATAAAGACTCTGCAATTGTACCGGTTTACTACTACGTTAACGCCCGTCTGGTGAAACCGTGGGTAGGGGGTTATACCGGTAAAGACCCGTTGGATAATATTTCCGTTAAGAATCTTTATATTATCAAGCATTAATGGCAATACGTGGGGCGAGCCTGGCTTGCCCCACTGTGTCTACTTTGTAACATTCATCAGGCACACGCCAGAAGGTACGGGCAATGTTGAAATTTATCCTGCGTCGCTGTTTAGAAGCGATACCAACGTTATTTATTCTAATTACGATTTCCTTCTTTATGATGCGTCTCGCGCCGGGAAGTCCATTTACCGGCGAACGTACGTTGCCGCCAGAAGTCATGGCCAACATCGAGGCGAAGTATCACTTAAACGATCCCATCACCACCCAATACTTCAACTATCTGAAGCAGCTGGCGCACGGTGATTTTGGACCGTCATTTAAATATAAAGACTATTCCGTTAACGATCTGGTGGCCTCCAGCTTCCCGGTCTCGGCAAAACTGGGTGCTGCAGCATTCATTCTGGCCGTCGTTCTCGGGGTCACCGCAGGCGTTATCGCCGCGCTCAGACAAAATACCAAATGGGATTATGCCGTAATGGGGGTGGCAATGACCGGGGTAGTCATACCCAGCTTCGTTGTCGCGCCATTGCTGGTGATGATATTTGCCATCACGCTGAAATGGCTGCCCGGGGGCGGCTGGAACGGCGGGGCATTGAAGTTCATGATTTTGCCGATGGTGGCATTATCGCTGGCCTACATCGCCAGTATCGCGCGTATTACCCGTGGTTCAATGATCGAAGTGCTGCACTCAAACTTCATCCGCACCGCGCGCGCGAAAGGGCTGCCGATGCGCCGGATCATCTTCCGCCACGCGCTCAAGCCGGCGCTGCTGCCTGTGCTCTCCTATATGGGACCGGCATTCGTCGGCATCATTACGGGTTCAATGGTTATCGAAACAATTTACGGCCTGCCGGGTATTGGTCAACTGTTCGTAAACGGAGCGCTTAACCGTGACTACTCGCTCGTTCTGAGCCTCACGATCCTCGTGGGCGCACTGACCATTCTCTTTAACGCCGTTGTCGATGTGCTGTATGCCGTTATCGACCCGAAAATTCGTTACTAACGCTGGAGCACGCCATGATGTTGAGTAAGAAAAACAGCGAGGCGCTGGAAAACTTCAGTGAAAAACTGGAAGTAGAAGGTCGTAGCCTCTGGCAGGACGCGCGCCGTCGCTTTATGCATAACCGTGCGGCGGTCGCCAGCCTGGTTGTGCTGGTGATCATCGCGCTGTTTGTCACCCTGGCGCCGATGCTGTCGCAATTTACCTATTTCGATACGGACTGGGGCATGATGTCCAGCGCGCCTGATATGGAGTCCGGCCACTATTTCGGTACCGATTCATCCGGCCGTGATTTGCTGGTGCGCGTGGCAATTGGTGGCCGTATTTCTCTGATGGTCGGTATCGCCGCCGCGCTGGTGGCGGTGATCGTGGGGACGCTTTACGGCGCGCTTTCCGGCTACCTGGGCGGCAAAGTAGACTCGGTGATGATGCGTCTCCTGGAAATCCTGAACTCCTTCCCGTTTATGTTCTTCGTGATTTTGCTGGTGACCTTCTTCGGCCAGAACATCCTGTTGATCTTCGTGGCCATCGGGATGGTTTCCTGGCTGGATATGGCGCGTATCGTGCGCGGCCAGACGCTGAGCCTCAAACGCAAAGAGTTTATCGAAGCGGCGCAGGTAGGGGGGGTATCAACCAGTAATATCGTGGTTCGTCATATCGTGCCTAACGTGCTGGGCGTGGTGGTGGTCTATGCCTCACTGCTGGTGCCAAGCATGATTCTGTTTGAATCCTTCCTCAGCTTCCTGGGGCTGGGCACGCAGGAGCCACTGAGCAGCTGGGGTGCGCTGCTGAGCGACGGCGCAAACTCGATGGAAGTTTCACCGTGGCTGCTGCTTTATCCGGCGGGTTTCCTGGTCGTTACCCTGTTTTGTTTTAACTTTATCGGCGATGGCCTGCGTGATGCCCTCGACCCGAAAGACCGTTAAGGAGCGCCGTCATGACAATTATTGAAACGGCCACCGCGCCACAGGCGCAGCAGCAGAGCAATCTTCTGCTGGATGTTAAAGACCTCCGCGTGACCTTTAAAACCCCGGACGGCGATGTTACTGCGGTCAACGATCTCAACTTTAACCTGAGCAAAGGGGAAACGCTGGGGATCGTGGGTGAATCCGGCTCCGGAAAATCCCAGACGGCATTTGCGTTAATGGGCCTGCTGGCCGCTAACGGCGTGATTGGCGGTTCGGCGAAATTCAACGGTCGCGAAATTCTTAACCTGCCGGAGCTCGAGCTGAACAAGCTTCGCGCCGAACAGATCTCAATGATTTTCCAGGATCCGATGACCTCCCTGAACCCGTATATGCGCGTCGGTGAGCAGCTGATGGAAGTCCTGATGCTGCACAAAGGTCTGGGCAAAGCGGAAGCTTTTGAGGAATCCGTTAAAATGCTGGATGCGGTAAAAATGCCGGAAGCGCGCAAGCGCATGCGCATGTTCCCGCACGAGTTCTCTGGCGGTATGCGTCAGCGCGTGATGATTGCCATGGCGCTGCTGTGCCGGCCAAAACTGCTGATTGCCGATGAACCGACTACCGCGCTGGACGTCACCGTGCAGGCGCAAATCATGACCCTGCTGAACGAGCTTAAACGTGAGTTCAACACGGCGATTATCATGATCACCCACGATCTGGGCGTGGTTGCCGGTATCTGTGACAAAGTGCTGGTGATGTACGCCGGGCGCACCATGGAATACGGCAAAGCGCGCGACGTGTTCTATCAGCCAGCCCATCCGTACTCGATTGGCCTGCTGAACGCGGTACCGCGTCTTGATGCGGAAGGGGAATCCCTGCTCACCATTCCGGGCAACCCGCCAAACCTGCTGCGACTGCCGAAAGGCTGTCCGTTCCAGCCGCGCTGCCCGCACGCGATGGAAATCTGTAACAGCGCGCCGCCGCTGGAAGAATTTGCCCCAGGCCGTCTGCGCGCCTGCTTTAAGCCGCAGGAGGAGCTGGTATGAACGCAGTAGATGAAAAACGCAACGTGCTGCTCGAAATCGCCGACCTCAAGGTGCATTTCGACATCAAAGACGGTAAGCAGTGGTTCTGGCAGCCGCCGAAGACCCTGAAAGCGGTAGATGGCGTCACCTTGCGTCTGTATGAGGGGGAAACCCTGGGCGTGGTGGGTGAATCCGGCTGCGGTAAATCCACCTTTGCGCGTGCGATTATCGGTCTGGTAAAAGCCACCGGCGGCAAAGTGGCCTGGCTGGGTAAAGATCTGCTGGGCATGAAGCCTGACGAGTGGCGCGACGTGCGCAGCGATATCCAGATGATTTTCCAGGATCCGCTGGCGTCATTAAACCCGCGTATGACCATCGGTGAGATTATCGCCGAACCGCTGCGCACCTATCATCCAAAGATGCCGCGTCAGGAAGTCCGCGACCGCGTGAAGGCGATGATGCTCAAAGTCGGGCTGTTGCCTAACCTCATTAACCGTTACCCGCATGAATTTTCAGGCGGCCAGTGTCAGCGTATTGGCATTGCGCGTGCGCTTATCCTTGAGCCGAAACTGATTATTTGTGATGAACCGGTCTCCGCGCTGGACGTGTCGATTCAGGCGCAGGTGGTTAACCTGCTTCAGAAACTACAGCGCGAAATGGGGCTGTCGCTGATCTTCATTGCGCACGACCTGGCGGTGGTAAAACACATCTCCGACCGCGTGCTGGTGATGTATTTGGGCCATGCCGTGGAACTGGGAACCTATGACGAGGTGTACCATAACCCGCTGCACCCATATACCAAAGCGCTGATGTCGGCGGTGCCGATCCCCGATCCGGATCTGGAAAAGAATAAAACGATTCAGCTTCTGGAAGGGGAATTGCCGTCGCCGATCAATCCGCCGTCGGGCTGCGTGTTCCGCACGCGATGCCCGATGGCCGGGCCGGAATGCGCGAAAACGCGACCGGTGCTGGAGGGCAGTTTCCGACATGCGGTTTCCTGCCTGAAAGTAGACCCGCTATAATCGCAAGGGCTGACATGATGTCAGCCCTTATTTTTTTGCGAGGTTACCGTGTCGCGTTTATTCACTTCAGCCCGTCGGCGGCTCTATCATCTTTTATTCGATCCTGAAACGGTATCGGGACGCCGTTTTGAAGGTCTGTGTGCGCTGTTTGCGCTACTGAGCGTAGTGGTCATCTTTATTGAATCGGGTGTGGGGACGCAATATCACCTGACATTTGAGGAATGGCATGCGTTTGTCTGGCTGGAACTTATTATTACCCTGGTCTTTACCGCTGAGTATATTCTGCGTGTTGTTTGCTGGCCCAACCCGGCAAAGTACGTCTTTAGCTTCTGGGGCTTTATTGATTTAGCGACGATCCTGCCGCTCTATGTGATGTGGCTGTGGCCGGAGATCAGCCTCAACTATGTTTTCGCCTGGCGAGCGATGCGCGTTATTCGGGTCTTGCGTATCCTGAAGTTACTGCGCTTTATGCCGTCGCTGCGCGTATTCTGGAGCGCGATCGTCAGCGCACGCCATCAGCTTATTCTGTTCTATTCGTTTATTGCCATCGTGATGATTGTTTTTGGCGCGCTGATGTATTTGATCGAAGGGCCGAAATATGGCTTCACGACGCTCAACGCTTCCGTCTACTGGGCGATAGTGACCGTTACGACCGTGGGGTATGGCGATATCACGCCCCATACGCCGCTGGGACGGATTGTGGCATCCGTGCTGATTCTGATTGGGTATTCGGTAATTGCCATTCCGACGGGGCTTATTACCACGCACATGAGCAGCGCGTTTCAGAACCATAAACAGCGGCGCAAATGTCCGAACTGCCACCAGGCCGATCATGAACACAGCGCGCGGTTTTGCAACCGCTGCGGAAGCGCGTTACCGGATTAAATAAAAAAGGCTGCTATCGCAGCCTTTTTTATTATTCGCGCCAGAGTATGTGGCACAGCTTGTGGTCTTTCTCACGACACAGCAGGACGCGCGCAAAAATGTCGTTAATTTCACCGCCGTCTTCATCAGCCAGCCCAATAACCACTTCGGCAAAGAAGTCAGGGTTCAGGTCGAAATCTACATGTTCGGCCCAGTCCTCTGAAGGGTCGAACAATTCGGCACCGCCGCGCTCTTCGAACTGCAGATTAAAGAGGATCACGTCTGCGGGATCGAGGTTATCAACCGCCAGTTCGAGAAAAATGTCATAGGCCTGCTCGAGCGTTTCGTCTTCGGTCAGGCGATTGTTCAGATCCATTTCCATGATGACTACCTGTTTAACATCGTTGGGCACGTTTTACAGCAACGGACTAAAGAAGTAAAACAGTCGTTCAGCTATTCGCTGCCATAACGGACGTTTTACCCACAGCCTGGCATCCAGCAGCCGCGAGCGGGAGATATAGTCATCCTGAACCGCCGCCAGGTCACCGCCAAAGCCGGCGTCATCAATCACCAGGGTGATTTCAAAGTTTAGCCACAGGCTGCGCATATCAAGGTTAACCGTGCCCACCAGGCTTAATTCGCCGTCGACCAGCACGCTCTTAGTGTGCAGGAGCCCGCCTTCAAACTGGTAAATTTTCACCCCGGCGGCAAGCAGTTCGCTAAAGAAGGCACGGCTGGCCCAGCCCACCAGAAGGGAGTCATTTTTACGTGGCAGAATGATACTGACATCGACGCCGCGCTGCGCTGCGGTACAAATCGCGTGCAGCAGATCATCGCTGGGGACAAAGTAGGGCGTCGTCATGATCAGATATTCACGCGCGGAGTAGGTTGCCGTCAGCAGCGCCTGGTGAATCAAGTCCTCCGGGAAGCCTGGTCCGGAGGCGATAGTATGAATTGTATGACCGCTGGCCTCTTCAAACGGCATAATATTGCCATCCGGCGGTGGCGGCAGGATACGCTTGCCGGTCTCTATCTCCCAGTCGCAGGAGTAAACGATGCCCATCGAGGTGGCAATCGGCCCCTCCATTCGCGCCATCAGATCCACCCATTGCCCGACGCCGGAGTCCTGTTTAAAGAAGCGCGGGTCAACCATGTTCATACTGCCGGTGTAGGCAATATAGTTATCGATCATGACCATTTTACGGTGCTGGCGAAGGTCCATCCGGCGCAGAAACACGCGCAGGAGATTCACCTTCAGTGCCTCAACCACCTCGATACCGGCGTTACGCATCATGCCCGCCCAGGGGCTACGGAAAAATGCCACGCTGCCCGCGGAGTCCAGCATCAGACGGCAGTGGATCCCCCTGCGTGCGGCCGCCATCAAGGATTCAGCGACCTGGTCAGCCATGCCGCCGGGCTGCCAGATATAAAACACCATCTCAATATTATGGCGAGCCAGCTGAATATCGCGGATTAACGCCTGCATGACATCATCGGACGACGTCAGAAGCTGGAGCTGATTGCCCTTAACGCCGCCAATCCCCTGGCGGCGCTCGCAGAGCTTAAACAGCGAGGAGGCGACGCTGCTGTTCTCCTCGGCAAAGATATGCTTACAGGCTTTGAGATCGTTAAGCCACTTCGCGGTGGAAGGCCACATTGCGCGCGCCCGCTCGGCACGGCGCTTACCCAGATGAAGCTCACCGAAAGAGAGATAGGCAATAATTCCCACCAGTGGGAGGATATAAATGATCAGAAGCCAGGCCATGGCAGAGGGTACGGCTCTGCGCTTCATCAGGATGCGTAACGTCACACCCGCGATTAACAGCCAGTATCCCAGAATGACCAGCCAACTCACCACGGTGTAGAAGGTTGTCATAGATAAAAAAATCCTTTTGAAAGCGTATTGTTATGAGTGTACGCATCAGGATTCATCTGGCAAATAAAAACGCCAGGTAAAAGCGCTGGTTTGCTGCCGGGTTGGGTTTATAATGTCGGCTCTGTTTGAGAAAGAGTTGTAGACATGAAGCGCAGTAGAACAGAAGTAGGGCGCTGGCGTATGTTGCGACAGGTGAGTCGTCGCAAGGCTCGTTGGCTGGAAGCACAATCCCGCCGCAATATGCGTATCCACGCCATCAGAAAATGTGGATTGACCCGGCACCGCAATGCGTTGCTGTTCGCAGTCCAGAATATCTGAAACCCATGAGGGCACCGCAAGGTGCCCGCTGATTATATTGTGTCTTATTTTGCGAATATCGTTATTGCGGCGATATTCCGGTTATTTTTAGCAAAAGGAGGGAGAGGTGTTTGCGGAGTTTGGTGTACTGAATTTCTGGACGTATGTTGTTGGCGCATTTTTTATCGTGCTGGTTCCCGGGCCAAACACCCTGTTTGTGCTGAAAACGGGGATCGGTCACGGTGTGAAAAAAGGGTATCTTGCCGCGACCGGCGTGTTTATCGGTGATGCGGTATTGATGTTCCTGGCCTGGGCGGGTGTTGCGGCATTGATCCAGACGACCCCCGTGCTCTTTAATATCGTGCGCTATCTCGGGGCTTTCTATCTGCTGTGGTTGGGCGGAAAAATGCTCTGGTCGGTGATCACACGTCAGAATAATACTCAAGAGAGCGGAACCGAGCCTGCCAGCACGATCATGAAACGCTCCCTCGTCCTGAGCCTGACCAATCCAAAAGCGATTCTGTTCTACGTTTCGTTCTTTGTACAGTTTATAGACGTGAATGCGCAAAATACCGGGACCTCTTTCCTGATCCTCGCTACCACGCTTGAGCTGATTAGCTTTATGTACATGAGCTTCCTGATCTTCTCTGGGGCGTTTGTTACGCGTTATCTGAAAACCAAAAAGAAACTGGCAAAGCTGGGGAACGGGCTGATAGGGCTGCTGTTTGTCGGGTTTGCGGCGCGGTTAGCGTCACTACATTGATGTGAAAAAAGGCTCCTGCGGGAGCCTTTTTACCTCAGAACACTTTCTTATACGGTCGCACCGTCACTTTTGCATACACACCCGCCGCAACGTATGGGTCTGCGTCAGCCCAGGCCTGCGCCGCTTCAAGAGACTCAAACTCAGCAATAACCGTGGAGCCAGAAAAACCGGCGGCTCCCGGGTCATTGCTGTCAACAGCAGGCATTGGACCCGCGGTCAGCAAACGGCCTTCGTCCTGGAGCAGCTGCAGGCGAGCCAGATGGGCTGGGCGAACAGAGAGACGTTTTTCGAGGGAATCAGCGACATCTTCAGAGTAAATCACGTAAAGCACGGTGAAGCTCCTTAAGCGTTATAAAGTGTCAGTTACGTTATGTGAAAGGGCAATTGACTGCAATGTAAAGATAAAAACAACGTTAATACCCCGATCTGGATGTCCTTTTTTTGACCACTCCTGCGCTTAAATTGCGCCAGAACAAAGTGTCTTATTGAATATGATTGCTATTTGCATTTAAAATCAGGGTCCGGTTTTTTAACGTTGATGATTATGACTTCGATGACCCTTGATTTACCTCGCCGCTTTCCCTGGCCGACGCTGTTGTCCGTCGTGATTCACGGTGCCGTCGTGGCGGGTTTGCTCTACACCTCGGTTCATCAGGTTATTGAAATGCCCGCACCCGCCCAGCCGATCTCGGTAACCATGGTCTCGCCAGCGGATCTCGAACCGCCGCAGGTTGCGCCACCACCGCCACAGCCGGTTGCTGAGCCTGAACCGGAACCCGAGCCTGTACCGGAGCCACCGAAGGAGGCACCGGTGGTGATCCACAAACCTGAACCGAAGCCAAAACCTAAGCCGAAGCCAAAGCCGGTGAAGAAGGTCGAGGAGCGTCCGAAACGTGAAGAACGCCCGATTGAACCGCGCGCGACCCAGCCGGTCGAGAATACAGCGCCTTCGCGTCCGGTCATGAATAACAGCGCACCGGCGGCGAAGCCGACGGTTGCCGCACCAGCGGGCCCACGTGCGTTGAGCCGTAATCAGCCTCAATATCCGGCGCGGGCTCAGGCCTTACGTATTGAAGGTCGCGTACGGGTGAAATTTGACGTCACTGCGGATGGCCGCGTGGATAACGTGGAAATCTTGTCTGCGCAACCTTCAAATATGTTTGAGCGCGAAGTGAAGTCGGCGATGCGCAGATGGCGCTACGAACCCGGTAAACCGGGAAGCGGACTTATCGTGAACATTGTTTTCCGCCTGAATGGCGGGGCGCAGATGGAATAAGAAAAGCCTCCGAAAGGAGGCTTTTTTTTGCCTGCCATTCAGGCTGGCGGAAGCTGACGAGGTTTACCGTCGCTATCGACAGCGACATAAATAAACAGCGCTTCAGTTGCTTTATAGCGCTGTCCAATCGGTTCAGAAGAGACTTTCTTCACCCAGACTTCAATGTTGATGGAGATGGATGTATTGCCGCGCTTTACGCAGCGGGCGTAACAGCAAACCACATCACCTACCGCAACCGGGCGCAGGAAGGTCATTCCATCCACCCGCACGGTCACCACGCGTCCGTGAGCAATCTCTTTTGCCAGAATTGCGCCGCCCATATCCATCTGCGACATCAGCCAGCCGCCAAAAATATCGCCATTGGCATTGGTGTCAGCGGGCATTGCCAGTGTGCGTAAAACTAGTTCGCCCTGAGGGGCGTTATTTGTTGTCATTGTTTTAACTCATAACGGAAGACTTCAGGCGGGATGCTACTATGATTTCACAGCGGAGAGAATAGACCAGAACGCCTGTCGAACACGTTCTGGTCAGTCAGCAATCAGTGCTTGTCGTCCTGCGGCATGTGGCGATAGATATAAATGCCGCTTAGCAGGGTGAATATCAGCGTCAGGGCCGTCAGGCCGAAGACCTTAAAGTTGACCCAGATATTCTGTGGCAGCCAGAAAGCGATATAGATATTGGCAAGACCGCAAAGAATAAAGAACACGGCCCAGGCGATATTCAGGCGCGACCAGACCTCCTGAGGCAGCGTCAACTCTTTGCCGAGCATGCGCTGGATCAGCGGCTTTTTCATCACCCACTGGCTGATGAGCAGCGCACCCGCAAACAGCGCGTAGATCACCGTCACTTTCCACTTGATAAATTCATCATTGTGGAAGAAGAGGGTTAGCCCACCGAATACGGCGACCAGGACAAACGTCACCAGCGCCATTTTTTCAACTTTACGGTAGCGCACCCAGCTGTAGATCAGCACAACCGCTGTCGCAATAATCAGCGCCGTGGTGGCAGCATAAATGTCATACAGTTTGTAAAACGCGAAAAAGACCACCAGCGGTAAAAAATCAAGAAACTGCTTCATTCTGTGATTCCATCTTCTTTGTTGAGCCGGGCCCTGTCATGCACCCGGCATCAGGGTTACTGACGAATTAACATATACAGGCGGAACAGATAGACAAGCAGCACCGCTGAAATCAGGTTGCTCAGTGTATTCGCGACCACCGCGCCGACGTTCGGGGTTAATACCGCAAAATTCGGAGCAAACAGAAGCAGGAGCGTTTTTGCCAGCAGCCAGGCAATGACTGCGGGAGCCACCAGACGCATATTAGCCCATGCGAGTCGGATGCTGCTGCGCATCGCGGTAAAAATTCCCATTTTATCCTGCACGACCATTACTGGGGCAAAAGCAAGCACAATAGCCAGTAACACGCCCGGCACCACAACCAGCATAATTCCCATCTGCACCAGCATGGTGGTTAAAAAGATCAGGATAAACAGCTTAGGTAAGACCGGCGCGCTGGCGCCTATCGCCCGCAAGGCGCTGACCCGGTGGCCCGCCGACACCAGTTGGATCATCAGCAAAACGCCGCCCGCCAGAATGGCGTTACCAATCAGGCCAGAAAACGTGGATGCGGCAGACGCCCGCAGCAGAATTTGTTGCTGCTCTGGCGTCATGTTTTGCACCAGTTCAAATAGCCCCACGCTTCCTGCAAGATGGTCGCCCTGGCTCAGGCTGGCAATCTGTTCTTCACTCGGTGAGAACGCATGACCCAGCACCACAGTGATAAAGGCGCAAAGCAACGCGATCAGTAAAAAGGTAATGAACTGATTGCGGAAAAAATTTCCCGTGTCACGGTAGACAGACTTCGCCGTGATAGACATGCACTCTCCTTGAGTATTGCAGGTGTTAATTAGCCGGCAATTGTACACCGGATGAACCTGCTGTGGCAGCATCAAGGCTTGTATGGAAAAGCATATCTTTGTAAAGCGGCGGTAATCCAAAGCGCGCGCGGGCGCGATTACAGGCTTCGTTGACCTGCCCATCTTCCCCCGACATGGCAAATTCCCGGCACGGGCTGGGGCGATCCTCATAGATTGCGCACCGGGTCGAAACCCCGGGCTCCCCTTGTAAGGCCGCGCAGCGGGCCTGCTTTTGATTGGTGCCGCTCATGCAGCTCAGAAAGGGGGTTAACGGCTCAGTAAGATGAACCGGAACGGTACCGCCGCCATCGCTGGCTTCAGCCCAGTAGAAAGAGACTCGAAAATACGCACAACAGGCTCCGCACGTCATGCACGGGTTAACTTCACTCATAGCACACCTGCAAAAAAGAACGCATCAAATCAACTTGTGAGAGCGATAAATTATCCAGCCGACAGAGGAAGAGCAAGAGGGGGAAAAGAGAAAATTTTGTAACTGTGAAATGCCAAAAATTGACATAGAAACAACTTATTGCTTTTCAAAGCGCCACAAAAAATTAACCCAGATCAATGAATGTTAACTTACTGGTTTTAATGTGATCTGTGGCAGATCACTTATTACTCTTTTGTGAGTATATTCTCATCCGCGATTAAAACCACAACGATGGAGCGGATATGAAAAAATTAGCGGTGGCAGCCCTTGTATTAAGCAGTCTCTCTGGCGGCGCGTATGCGCATGAAGCAGGCGAATTCTTTATTCGTGCCGGTTCGGCTACGGTTCGCCCAACTGAAGGATCGGATAACGTGCTGGGGATGGGCGGTTTTAACGTCAGTAACAACACCCAGTTAGGTTTAACATTCACCTGGATGGCGACGGATAACGTTGGGGTTGAGCTTTTGGCGGCAACCCCGTTCCGTCACCGTGTCGGTCTTGGTGCGACCGGTGATATCGCCACGGTTCACCATTTACCGCCAACGCTGATGGCGCAATGGTACTTTGGCGATGCCAGCAGCAAGGTGCGTCCATATATTGGCGCGGGTGTGAACTACACCACCTTCTTCGATGAGAAATTCAACGATACCGGTAAAGAAGCAGGACTCTCCGATCTCAGCCTGAAAGACTCGTGGGGTATGGCTGGGCAGGTTGGTCTGGACTATCTGATTAACCGCGACTGGCTGATCAACGCCTCGGTCTGGTATATGGATATTGATACGGACGTACGCTTCAAGGCGGGCGGCGAGCAGCAAAGCATCAATACGCGTCTGGATCCGTGGGTGTTCATGTTCTCTGCGGGTTATCGTTTCTGATCCCCGTCAAACTGGCCACAGGGTGGCCAGTTTGCTTTGCTCGCTTCAAAACGACGGATAAACCGGCCGCTCGTCAAGCTTTACGCAGTGCCTCAGGATCTTTTCCCCATCATATAAATAGCTGAAAGCGTCGCTGGACAGGGAATGGAAGAGAATATCACCGTTGGCAAACGGGATAATTTCGGTATCACCCACACGTTTATGACCCGCGCCGGTTTCAAAATGACCGCGCCATCGTTCCTGAGTATGGTCATAGACGTGCAGAATAACGTCGACAAGTCCTCTTTCCGGGCAATTAAGGCGCAGGAAGGTCGAAGAAAAATTCAGGGACAGCGCGTGGAAGGGAATCAATAAGGCGAAAACCAATAAAGCTCGTAAATACATCAAACCGCGAAAACCTCCTTCAAAAGGGAAATGAGATTTTACTTAAGTCAAAAATCGCGTTTTTGCCGTGGATCAACATGGCTTATAATTCAATACGATAAAGGCCCCTTGCGAGGCCCTTAGCGATCATTTTTGAATCAGATAGCGAATGGTTGGCCCGTCCTGCTGGATATCCAGCACCGTATAACCGTGGTTTTTTGCATCCAGCGGAATGTTGTTGATGGATTGCGGACAATCGCTCACCACCTCCAGAATTTCACCTTTTTCCAGCTGCGGCAGTGCCTCAAGCGTGGCAACCGCCGGATACGGGCAGGGTTCACCGATCATATCCAGACGATAGTCGGGGACGATCTCTTTCATGCAGCGTTCTCCTGCGTTTCAGTTTTGACGACGGCACGGCGGAAGAAGCGTTTCTCCTGCGCGACAACCAGTAAAAAAGCGACCAGCAGCAGGGCATAAGTCACCAGCAGGCCGCCGAGAGGGCCGAAAGCGCTCAGCAGGTTAACCTTGTCCCAGTTTGTGGCAAGCACCGGGGACACGTCGTCCCAGAAGTATGCGAGGAGTGTGGATCCAAGGACATTCCCAAGCCCGACCCACCAGTAGTGCACCTGTCCTTCAACCGCGCGGTACATCCAGCCGGTTTCACACCCGCCCGCCAGCACAATCCCGAAGCCAAACAGCAGACCGCCAATCACCGCGTTCGGGCCAGCCCACATGATCTTCGGTTCAACACCGAGCTGAACATAGCTGAAAATGCCGATAGCGCTCACCGCCATGCCGGCAATGATTGCCTTCGCCATCATCGTCCTTCCGGTGATCCACATATCGCGAAACGCAGAGGTAAAGCAGATCTGCGCGCGTTCGATCAGCAGGCCAAAGCCGACGCCGAACAACATCGCCAGGCCAAGCTTCGGCTGATTCATCGCCGTGCAAATGGCCCATGCGATCATAGCAAAAAAGACCAGCATACCCAGGCGGAAACGGCGCTTTGCCTGCTCCGGTTTTTGGGTTAGCGGGGACGCCGCGCTGACTTTTGTCATTTTCACCGGAATGCGGAACAGCGGCAGAAGGGTGAATTTTGCTCCGAAGTAAGAGCCAATCGCCGTGGCTACGGCAAAAAACCAGGCATGAAGGGAGAACTGCGGAATCCCCGTAAAGAACGCGGCCAGATTACAGCCCATCGCCAGGCGGGCGCCAAACCCGGCAATCATACCCCCGACTACCGCCTGCATGATGCGAACGCGGCTTTTGGGCATGCGCAGCTTAACGTTGTTTGCCCACAGCGCCGCAGCGAAACAGCCGCCGAACATGCCGATAATCATCATTCCGTCGATGCGGGTAAGCGGGGTGCCGTCCAGGTGAATAAGTTTGAAGTATCCCCACTCTTCGGTGTGCACGCCTGCGAGCTGCAGCAGTTGCCCACCCCAGCGGGTGAATTCACCGGTGACGGCCCAGAAGGTGCCGGTAATGCCGAAATAATAAGTAGAGAGAATGCCTGCCGCGATGACGGCCGGAACAGGTGACCAGAACTTAACCAGGTAAGTCTGTTTGAAGGATTGCCATGACATGAATAAGCCTCTGAACTCAGAAGGATTAGTGCTAAAAAGAGTCCAGATCATACGCTTACGCGAAAGTTTGAAAAGCTATTCACACCGAAAATATCGACGGGATCAATTTTGACGTAATCCTTTGGAGAGGATGGAGAAGGAGGAGTAACCGTCTGGCAGGGTTGCCAGACGGTGGAGGGATTATGCTTTACGCGTCGCTGCTTTCATTGCGGTCACGAACGCTTTCAATTCGCTCAGCATCTGCTCGGGCTTGTCCACGTTCTTCTCGATGATCTTCACAATCGCGGAGCCGGAGATGGCACCCGCCGCCTTCGCGTCAATCGCCGCGGTGACCTGATCCGGAGAGGAGATCCCGAAGCCCTGCAGCGGCGGCGCGGCATGGTACTCGGCCAGCTTTTCCACCAGATGATGCAGCGGCAGTGCAGCTTTATTTTCGGCGCCAGTCACGCCCGCGCGGGAAAGCAGATAGGTATACCCGCGTCCGTAAGAGGCTATCTGGCGCAGCAGTTCATCATCGGCGTTTGGCGGACAGATGAAAATAGGGGCGACATTGTGACGCATCGCAGCCTGGCGGAACGGCGCGGACTCTTCCACGGGCACGTCTGCTACCAGGACCGAGTCGACACCCACGCGCGCGCATTCTGCATAGAACTCGTCAACACCACGGTTGAACACCAGGTTGGCGTACATCAGCAGACCAATCGGAATGGTCGGGTGCTTCTGGCGGATCGCCGCCAGCATTTCAAAGCATTGGGTTGGGGTCACGCCTGCCGCAAAGGCGCGCAGGGTGGCGTTCTGGATGGTCGGGCCATCCGCCAGCGGATCGGAGAACGGAATACCCAGCTCCAGCGCGTCGGCGCCGGCTTCAATCAGGGCGTCGATAATCTTCAGAGACTGCTCAGGGCCGGGGTCGCCCAGCGTAACGAAGGGGACGAACGCGCCTTCCTGGCGGGATTTCAGTTCAGCAAATACGTTATCGTAGCGTTCCATCAGATTTCCCCTCGTGCTTTCAAAATATCGTGAACGGTGAAGATATCTTTGTCACCGCGACCGGAAAGGTTCACCACCAGCAGTTGCTCTTTTTCCGGGTTCTCTTTCATCATTTTCAGCGCGTGCGCCAGCGCGTGAGAAGACTCCAGCGCCGGGATGATCCCTTCGCTGCGGCACAGCGTTTTGAAGGCTTCCAGCGCTTCGTCATCGGTAATGGAGACATAGTCCGCGCGCCCCGTGCTGTTCAGGAACGCGTGCTGTGGCCCAACGGACGGGAAGTCCAGTCCGGCAGAAATTGAGTAAGACTCTTCAATCTGCCCTTCATCGGTCTGCATCATCGGGGCTTTCATGCCGAAGTAGATCCCCACACGGCCATGCTTCAGCGGCGCGCCGTGCTCGCCGGTTTCAATCCCATGACCGGCAGGCTCGACGCCAATCAGCCCTACGCGGGTTTCGTCGATAAAATCGGCAAACATGCCGATGGCGTTAGACCCGCCACCGACGCAGGCAATGACTGCATCCGGCAGGCGACCCTCTTTTTCAAGGATCTGCGCTTTGGTCTCTTCACCGATCATGCGCTGGAATTCGCGCACGATGGTCGGGAACGGGTGAGGACCTGCCGCGGTGCCGAGCATATAGTGCGCGGTTTCGTAGCTGCCGGACCAGTCGCGCAGCGCTTCGTTACAGGCATCTTTCAGCGTCGCAGAACCGCTGTGCACCGGGATCACTTCCGCACCCATCAGGCGCATACGGAACACGTTCGGCGACTGACGCTCAACGTCTTTAGCACCCATATAGATGCGGCACTTCAGGCCGAGCAGGGCGCTGGCGAGCGCAGAAGCCACGCCGTGCTGGCCCGCGCCGGTTTCGGCGATGATTTCGGTTTTACCCATACGCTTCGCGAGCAGCGCCTGGCCCAGCACCTGGTTAGTTTTATGCGCGCCGCCGTGCAGCAGGTCTTCACGCTTAAGATACAGCGTGGTTTTGGTGCCTTCGGTCAGGTTGCGGCATTTGGTCAGCGCGGTTGGACGCCCGGCGTAGTTTTTCAGCAGGTCGGTAAACTCCGCCTGAAACGCCGGATCTTTCTGCGCGCTCACGAACGCTTCTTCCAGCTGGCGCAGCGCGGGCATCAGGATTTGCGGAACGTACATCCCGCCGAATTCACCAAAATACGGGTTAAGTAATGTCGTCATCTTCTCTTCCTTAATATGCACGCAGAGTTTTAAACACCGAGGCCAGCTTGCTGGCATCTTTGATACCTGGTTGCGACTCTACGCCTGAATTGAAATCGAGGCCTGCGCAGCCGGTTTTCGCGGCTTCCACACAGTTATCCGGGCTTAGCCCGCCCGCCAGCAGGACGTTGTCCAGCTTTTCGCCGTTCAGCAGCGACCAGTCAAAACGTTGTCCGGTGCCGCCCTGGCCGTTGTCGAGCACGTATTTGTCAACGTGGTGAAGATTACGTGCGGGCAGGGTGGTGCCCACGCTTTGTGCTTTCCAGATTTGAACCTGCGGTGCCAGCGCGTCGCGCAGGGCATTGATATACGCCTGATCTTCATCGCCATGGAGCTGAACGGCACTCAGGGATAACGCGTCGGCTTTTGCCACAACGTCCGCGACATCCGCATTGCGGAACACGCCAACATAGCTCAGTGGGGCCGCCGCGATTACCTTGCGGGCCTGTTCCTCATTGACTGCCCGAGGAGAGGTGTCGACGAATATTAAACCGCCATAGATTGCTCCAGCCTCATACGCGGCCAGCGCATCCTGTTCGCGGGTTAGGCCGCAGACTTTGTTTTCACCCAGCAGCACGCGACGCACCGCCGCATTGAGGTCGTCATGTTCCATCATGGCGGAGCCAATCAGGAAACCGTTGGCGAAGTGGCTCAGCTCGCGCACCTGGGCGTAGCTGTTAATGCCGGACTCGCTGATCACCGTGACGCCCGCACCCAGACGTGGCGCCAGCTGGCGGGTGCGGTTCAGGTCAATCGACAAGTCGCGAAGATCGCGGTTGTTGATGCCGACCACTTTGGCTTCCAGCGCGATGGCGCGCTCGAGCTCTTCTTCGTTACTCACTTCGGTCAGCACGCCCATGTTCAGGCTGTGCGCCACGGCAGCAAGCTGGCGATACTGTTCGTCATCCAGTACCGAGAGCATCAGCAGGCAGGCATCGGCCTGGTAGAAACGCGCCAGCCAGATCTGATACGGGTCGATAATAAAGTCTTTGCACAGGATCGGCTGCGGTGCGATGCCGCTGACGATCGGCAGAAAATCGAAGCTGCCCTGGAAATATTTCTCATCCGTCAGCACGGAGATTGCCGACGCATGATGCTTATAAATACCGGCGATACGCGCCGGGTCGAAATCGTCACGAATAACGCCTTTTGAGGGAGAGGCCTTTTTGCACTCCAGAATAAAGGCGGTACGTGCACCCTGCAGGGCGTCATAGAAACGACGGCTGCTTGGGACGACGTCATTCTGGAAACTGGCAAGCGGCTGCTCTGCTTTGCGTGCTTCCACCCAGATGGCCTTATCGGCAACGATTTTCGCTAAAACGGTCTGCATTCTTTACCCTCTTGCCGCAAGTGCGGTAACGCGATCGTAAGCTGCACCGGAGCGCAGTACATCCAGAACTTTTTGAGCATTGGCCTTCAGGTCTTCCTCACCGTGCAAACGCATCAGCATGGCGACGTTGGCAGCCACGGCGGCCTCATGAGCGGCCTCACCTTTACCTTGTAGTAAGCGCGTCAGAATGTCACGGTTTTCTTCCGGCGTACCGCCTGCCAGCGCTTCCTGATGGTACGGCGTTAAGCCGAAATCAGACGCCTCAAGCTGATAGCTGAGTACTTCACCATCGTTAAGCTCGGCCACCAGCGTCGGCGCATGCAGCGAAACTTCATCCATTCCGCCGCTGTGCACCACGGCGGCGCGTTTGTAACCCAGCACGCGCAGCGTCTCGGCAATCGGCAGGACCAGCTCAGGACTGTAAACACCAATTAAGGCCAGCGGCGGATGGGCCGGGTTGATCAGCGGGCCGAGCACGTTAAACAGCGTGCGGGTTTTAAGCTGCTGGCGAACCGGCATCGCGTGGCGGAAACCGGTGTGATATTTCGGCGCAAACAGGAAGCAAACGCCCAAATCGTCCAGCGCTTCACGCGAACGCTCGGCATTCATCTCCAGATTGATGCCAAACGCGGCCAGCAGATCGGACGAGCCTGAACGGCTGGAGACGCTGCGGTTACCGTGCTTGGCCACCTTCAGGCCGCAGGCCGCCGCCACAAAGGCGCTGGCGGTCGAAATATTGATGCTGTTGCTGCCGTCGCCACCGGTCCCGACGATATCCGCAAACTGATAGTCCGGGCGCGGGAACGGAGCGGCATTTTCCAGCAGCGCGGTTGCCGCACCGGCGATCTCCTGCGGGCTTTCGCCGCGCACTTTCATGCTCACCAGCGCCGCCGCCAGCTGCTCGGGCTTCAGCTCGCCGCGCACGACGGCGGAAAAAAGTTGGTGGCTCTCCTGTTGGCTCAGGGTCTGGGCCTGATACAGTTTTTCCAGAATCGGCTGCAGGGTGTTGGTCTGCTCCAGCTTCTGTAACGCCCAGTCAAGGGTCTGCTCCAGCAGGCGGGCGCCATTGGAGGTCAAAATAGATTCCGGGTGGAACTGCATCCCGCAGACGCGATCCGCATCGTGGCGTACCGCCATCACCATCCCTTCAAACGAGGCGTTGATGGTCAGCCCGGCCGGAATGTTGCTGCCGACCAGCGAATGATAGCGCGCGACCGGGAGCGGATTCGGCAGCCCGGCAAACATTGCCTGGCCGTCATGTTCAATGCTGGAGGCTTTACCGTGCAGGATCTCGCCCGCCTGGCCGACGTAACCGCCGTAGGCTTCCACGATTGCCTGGTGACCAAGGCAGATACCGATAATCGGCAGCTTGCCGCGCATGCGGGTCAGCAGTTCGGGCATACAGCCCGCTTCGCTCGGCGCGCCCGGCCCCGGGGAGAGCATCAGCACCGGGTTTTGCATGGTCGCCAGACGGTCAATCAGGGTCTGAGCCGGAACGTGGTTGCGGTAGATAACGACGTTGTGACCATTCGCACGCAGCTGATCTGCCAGGTTGTAGGTAAAGGAGTCGATGTTATCGAGCAGCAGAATGTCAGCCATCAGAAAATCTCCTGTGCGTGGTGTGCGGTAGCGATGGCGCGCAATACCGCGCGTGCTTTACTGCGGGTTTCGTCAGCTTCAGACTGCGGAACAGAGTCAAGAACAATCCCGGCCCCGGCCTGAACGGTAGCTATACCGTCTTCGACGTAGGCGGAGCGGATCACGATGCAGGTATCAAGGTCGCCGTGGGCGGTGAAGTAACCCACCGCGCCGCCGTAGCTCCCGCGCCGACGTCCTTCCGCTTCGGCGATAAGCTGCATGGCGCGCACCTTCGGCGCGCCGCTCAGGGTGCCCATATTCATGCAGGCGCGGTAGGCGTGCAGCACGTCGAGGTCGCTGCGCAGTTCACCCACCACGCGGGAGACCAGGTGCATCACGAAGGAGTAACGGTCAACTTTGGTCAGGTCTGCCACGTAGCGGCTGCCCGGGGTGCAAATGCGCGCCAGGTCGTTACGCGCCAGGTCAACCAGCATCAGGTGTTCGGAGAGCTCCTTGTGGTCGGTTCGCATTTCCAGTTCGATGCGGCTGTCCAGATCACGGTCCAGCGAGCCATCGGCACGACGGCCACGCGGACGGGTGCCCGCAATCGGGTAGATCTCAATCTGACGGCTGGTGGCGTCGTACTTCAGCGAGCTTTCCGGTGAGGCGCCGAACAGCGTGAAATCATTGTCCTGCATAAAGAACATATAGGGGCTCGGGTTGCTTTTCTTCAGCACGTCGTAAGCCGCCAGCGGTGACGGGCAGGGCAGCGAGAAACGGCGGGACGGCACAACCTGGAAAATCTCCCCGGCGCGAATAGCCTTTTGCATCTGGCGAACCACGGCCCCGTATTGATCGTCGGTCTGGTTAACGTCGCATGTCATTTTTTCCACGTGCTGTACCGGCAGCGCAGGCGGCGCTTCCGTCATCTGCTGCTGGAGCTGAGCGATGCGATGCTCAAGGCGGTTTTTCTCAGACACAGACGGCGTGAACAGGCTTGCCTGGATGCGGGTATATTTTTTCTGGTGGTCGATCACCAGCAGGGTTTCGGCCAGGTAGAAACAGTAGTCCGGGCAGCGGTTGCCCTGCTCGGTTTCCGGCAAATCTTCAAAACCGGCGACCAGGTCGTATGCAAACAGCCCGCCGAAGAACATTGCTTCGCGCTCATTTTCCGGCACGGTGACCAGGTTTTGCAGCAGGCGGAAGGCATCGAACACGGACAGCGAGCAGAGGCGCGCGTCTTCGTCCAGCAGCTGGCTTACCGGCGGGAAATGCAGAATTCGCAGGTCCGGGTGACGTTCATTTTCGATGCCCGCGGGCAGAGCCGCATCCAGCAGCGTCAGCAGCGATGCGCCATTATCAGAGAGCGCCTTAATGGTGACGGTGTCACCTAACGCGGTAATGCGCAGCGCGCTGTCGACCAGCAGCAGGCTTTTCAGATCGTCCTTGCTGTCGATATCCGCAGACTCCAGCAGCAGCGTCGCCGGACGCGCGCCGCACACCTGATGAAACAGCGCGGTCGGGTTGTGGCGATAGACCGCCTCGCAGGTCAACAGTTCGAGATGAGGTTTGGCTGTTTGCATGTTGTGGTTCTCATTTATTCTGTTCAAAAAAAAGCCCGCTGGGTAGCGGGCGGGTATCTGTTTGCATTTCGCAGATGCGTGACACTGCCCGAAGATCAGGAAGTGCGCCACCAACCGTGCAGAGTGAAATGTGCTGTCATTTTCAGATACCTTTCTCGTGTGAACTTGCGTACTAGTTAACTAGTTCGATGGCGTATTGTCAACCCTTGATTTCAGAATTTCACGTTAAGTCGGTATCATGGCGTTTTCGGATGTCTCCAACCTGTTATGGGAAGTGCTTTGAGCGATACCACCTACGCGATTATTTATGATTTACACAGCCATACTCAGGCCTCTGATGGCCTGCTGACACCCGAAGCCCTGGTTCATCGCGCGGTTGAAATGCGCGTCGGCACGCTGGCGATAACCGATCACGATACCACCGACGCCATTCCGGCAGCGCGCGCCGAGATTGCCCGCAGCGGGCTGGCGCTGAATCTGGTGCCCGGCGTCGAGATCTCTACCGTCTGGGAAAACCATGAGATTCATATCGTTGGCCTGAACATTGATATAGAACATCCGGCACTTCTTGCCTTTTTGCAAGAACAAAAAACGTGCCGCAACCAGCGCGCGGAGATGATCGGCGAGCGTCTGGAGAAGGCGCATATTCCGGGCGCGCTGGAAGGTGCGCAAAAGCTGGCGAACGGCGGGGCGGTCACCCGCGGTCATTTCGCCCGCTTTCTGGTTGAAGCGGGCAAAGCGACGACCATGGCGGATGTCTTTAAAAAGTATCTGGCGCGCGGGAAAACCGGATACGTTCCACCACAGTGGTGTACAATAAAACAAGCTATTGATGTCATTCATCATTCTGGCGGTAAGGCCGTGCTGGCCCATCCGGGGCGGTATAATCTTTCTGCTAAATGGCTGAAACGGCTGCTGGCGCACTTTGCCGAATGTGGTGGCGAGGCGATGGAAGTCGCCCAATGTCAGCAGGCGCCCAACGAGCGCGCGCAGCTCGCGACTTACGCCCGCCAGTTTGGCCTGCTAGGGTCACAGGGCTCTGATTTCCACCAGCCCTGCGCGTGGATCGAACTGGGACGCAAGCTCTGGCTACCCGCTGGCGTTGATCCGGTCTGGCAGCTCTGGGAGCAGCCGCAGCAAATTGAAGAGAGGGAAGTATGAGTCAGTTTTTCTATATCCATCCGGACAATCCGCAGCCACGTCTGATTAACCAGGCCGTGGAGATCGTCCGCAAAGGCGGCGTGATAGTCTACCCGACCGATTCCGGCTACGCGCTGGGCTGTAAAATTGAAGATAAAGGAGCGATGGAACGCATTTGCCGTATTCGTCAGCTGCCGGACGGCCATAACTTTACCCTGATGTGCCGCGATCTCTCTGAGCTCTCGACCTATGCCTATGTCGACAACGTGGCGTTTCGCCTGATCAAGAACAATACGCCGGGTAACTACACCTTCATTCTGAAAGGGACGAAGGAGGTGCCGCGTCGCCTGCTGCAGGAAAAGCGTAAGACTATCGGCATGCGCGTGCCGTCGAACCCGATTGCCCAGGCGCTGCTGGAAACTCTCGGCGAACCGATGCTCTCTACCTCGCTGATGCTGCCGGGCAGCGAGTTTACCGAGTCCGATCCGGAAGAGATCAAGGATCGTCTGGAGAAGGTGGTCGAGCTGATTATTCACGGCGGCTATCTCGGCCAGCAGCCAACCACCGTGGTAGATCTCACCGAAGATGCGCCAGAAGTCATTCGTGAAGGCGTGGGCGATGTTAAGCCTTTCTTGTAAAGGTGTAAGCAGATATACTACGCGGCCATCAAAGCAGGGCTCGGCTCTGCTTTTGACCTGATTCGACGCCTGTGAAGGCGACACCTGAGGAAGCTCAATGAGCGAGAAGTTACAGAAAGTGCTGGCGCGTGCCGGCCACGGCTCACGCCGTGAAATCGAAGCCATTATAGAAGCGGGCCGCGTGAGTGTGGACGGTAAAATCGCCACGCTGGGTGACCGCGTAGAAATCGTACCGGGGCTCAAGATCCGCATTGACGGTCATCTTATCTCCGTGAAAGAGTCCGCGGAACAGATCTGCCGCGTGCTGGCGTATTACAAGCCGGAAGGCGAGCTGTGTACGCGCAACGACCCGGAAGGTCGTCCAACGGTGTTTGACCGTCTGCCAAAACTGCGCGGCGCCCGCTGGATTGCGGTGGGTCGTCTGGACGTGAACACCTGCGGTCTGCTGCTGTTCACCACCGATGGTGAACTGGCAAACCGCCTCATGCACCCAAGCCGTGAAGTTGAGCGTGAATACGCCGTTCGCGTCTTCGGCCAGGTCGATGAAAATAAACTGCGCGATCTGTCGCGTGGCGTGCAGCTGGAAGACGGCCCTGCGGCGTTCAAAACCATCAAATTTACCGGTGGTGAAGGGATTAACCAGTGGTACAACGTGACCCTGACCGAAGGCCGTAACCGCGAGGTGCGTCGTCTGTGGGAAGCGGTAGGCGTGCAGGTTAGCCGCCTGATCCGCGTTCGCTACGGCGACATTCTGCTGCCGAAAGGTCTGCCACGCGGTGGTTATACCGAGCTGGATCTTACCCAGACTAACTACCTGCGCGAGCTGGTTGGCCTGACGCCGGAAACCACCTCTAAAGTGGCGGTGGAGAAAGATCGTCGTCGTATGAAGGCGAATCAGATCCGTCGTGCGGTGAAACGCCACAGCCAGGTGAACAGCAATCGTCGCTCTGGCAGCCGGAATAACAACGGTTAATTGAAAAAGCCCGGTGAACTCACCGGGCTTTTTCTTTAGTAATCAATGCCAATTTGTGCTTTGATGCCTGCATCAAACGCATGCTTGACCGGACGCAGCTCGCTGACGGTATCTGCCAGCTCCATAATCTCACGATGACACCCACGGCCTGTAACGATAACCGTCTGGTGCGCAGGGCGGTTCTTCAGTGCATCCAGCACCTCCTCCAGCGGCAGGTAGTCGTAGGCGACCATATAGGTGATCTCATCCAGCAGCACCATATTTAATGTCGGGTCAGCCAGCATCCTTTTTGCGTGCTTCCACACGGCAAGGCAGGCTGCGGTATCGGTTTCCCGGTTCTGCGTATCCCACGTAAACCCGGTAGCCATCACCTGAAACTCAACGCCGTGAGGTTCAAGCAAATTACGCTCACCGTTGGGCCATTCCCCTTTGATAAACTGGATGACCCCCACTTTTTGCCCGTGGCCGACGGCGCGCGTAGCGGTGCCAAACGCGGCAGTAGTTTTGCCTTTACCATTGCCGGTAAAAACGATGACGATCCCTCGCTCGTCCTGGGCTGCCGCGACGCGCGCGTCAACCTGTTCCTTCAGACGCTGCTGTCGCTGCTGATGACGTTCTTCACTCATTGCGAAATTCCCGGTTTGCGGCCCGGCTGGGCATCAAAGGTCATTCCGGTTTTGCGGCGGCTGTCGTCGCCCATCAGCCAGAGATAGAGTGGCATAATGTCTGCCGGGGTTTTCAGCTTCAGCGGATCTTCCGTCGGGAACGCGCTGGCGCGCATGCTGGTGCGCGTACCCCCCGGATTAATGCAGTTTACGCGCAGATGGCGGCTCTGATACTCATCCGCCAGCACCTGCATCATGCCCTCGGTCGCGAATTTTGAGACAGCATAAGCCCCCCAGTTTGCGCGTCCCTCGCGGCCTACGCTGGAAGAGGTGAAGACCAGAGATCCAGACTCGGATTTGAGTAATAAAGGAAGCAAGGCCTGCGTGAGGAAAAAAGTACCGTTAACGTTAACCTGCATCACCTGCTGCCAGATTTCAGGATCCTGTTCATCCATTGGACGCACTTCACCTAACAAACCAGCGTTGTGTAGTACGCCGTCAAGACGTGGGTAGTGGGTACTGATACGGTGAGCAAGCTCCTGGCAGAGCGCTGGGGTGCAGGTCAGCAAATCGAGCGTGTACCAGGGGGCAGGTGTCCCGCCTGCGGCCTCAATTTCCTGAGCGACCCCTTTGAGCTTTTCTTCGTTGCGCCCAATCAGAATTACGCTTGCGCCATATTCAGCGTACGTCAGGGCCGCTTCGCGACCAATACCATCGCTGGCGCCGGTGACAAGAATGATTCGGTTCTGCAGCAGGTTTTTTTGCGGTTGATAATGCACGGTGACTCCTCAGGCGCACGGTGTCTCAATCACGCCTTCATAATGACTTTTCGGCTTTATGCCCGAATTAGCGTGAGAATTCAATCAGTCTACAGGACGCATTGCTGCAAAATTAACAATTTGCAAATATTTAAACCGCAGCGCGGGGATTCCTGAAGACGGCTCGCAGAGGTAATGTCACGGGCGAGACGCAGGGGCAGGGCTGTTGTACACTGCCGTAAAAGATTCGTGGTTAAATCAAGGTGGAACGCGTGGAATTACTTTCTCAATATGGGTTGTTTTTGGCCAAAATCGCGACGGTGGTGATTGCCATTGCCGTGGTTGCCGTTCTGATTGTCAACCTGACGCAGCGCAAGCGTCAGCGTGGGGAGTTACGCATCACCCGCCTGAGCGAGCAGTATAAAGAGATGCAGGAAGAGATGTCCCTCTCGCTGCTCGATAGCCATCAGCAGAAGCTGTGGCTGAAAGCCCAGAAGAAAAAACACAAGCAGGAAGCCAAAGCCGCGAAGGCGAAGGCAAAGCTCGCGACGCCGCAGGGCGACGCAAAACCCCGCGTCTATGTGCTCGATTTTAAAGGCAGCATGGATGCGCATGAAGTCGCTTCGCTGCGCGAAGAGGTGACTGCGGTTCTGGCCGTGGCAACGCCGCAGGATCAGGTGGTGGTGCGTCTTGAGAGCCCGGGCGGGGTGGTACACGGTTACGGGCTGGCCGCTTCACAGCTGCAGCGTCTGCGCGAGAAGCAGATCCCACTTACCGTGGCGGTAGATAAAGTCGCGGCGAGCGGCGGCTATATGATGGCCTGCGTGGCGGACAAAATCGTTGCGGCGCCGTTTTCCATCATAGGTTCCATTGGCGTGGTCGCTCAGATCCCTAACTTTAACCGCTTCCTGAAAAATAAAGAGATTGATATCGAACTTCACACGGCGGGTCAGTACAAACGCACCCTGACGCTGCTGGGGGAAAACACGGAAGAGGGGCGCCAAAAATTCCGTGAAGATCTGAATGAAACTCACCATCTCTTTAAAGACTTCGTACATCGCATGCGCCCAACGCTGGATATTGAACAGGTGGCGACCGGTGAGCACTGGTACGGCATCCAGGCGCAGGAAAAAGGGCTTGTGGATGAAGTAGGTACCAGTGATGACCTGCTGCTCAACCTGATGGAAGGCCGGGAACTGGTAGGCGTGCGCTTTACACAGCGCAAACGGTTGATGGACCGCTTTACCAACATTGCGGCGGAAAGCGCGGACCGCCTGCTGCTTCGCTGGCTACAGCGCGGACAAAAACCGCTGCTGTAAACAAAAACGCGAGGCATATGCCTCGCGTTTTGCATTAATCGACCAGGTGATATTTCTCTGAAAGCGTATGCGCCAGGTATTTAAACATATTAAACACGGCAGTGCTTTTCGGGGTCGGTAACCCCTGCTCGTCAAGGAAGTATTCGCCGCTGAAAACCAGCACGCCATTACGTTGCTCAACGCCGGTGGCTTCTATGCCTGCCAGCGTATCTTCATGGTCACGAATAAGCTTGTTTGCTTCGATAAGCAGAGAGGCTCGGTCAATGGGTTGGGTCGTATTCTGCATAATCCACTCCTTAAACAGTGACAATAGTCTACGCCGGGGGCGCTTTGGGGGCAAATTTTCCCTGTAATGTGAGGGGATAAGATGCAGAGGGCAGGTTGGCGGGATTTGCTTTTGCATGCTAATAAAGTTGCGTAACGAATTTTATCAGGTAGAGTGTGCGCTTTCGTCATTCTGGCAACAGAATTGCTTGACATTCGACCGGGAATTCGTCACGAATTATACGAGATGTGAGAAAAATACCCGAAAACTCAATGACCTGGATGTCGCCATTCTGACGTTCGGTAAGACATAGGGGTTGATATCCCCTGACGCAGTCGCAATATCATTGGCTCGTCGTCAGCGGAAGGGAAATCAACGTGCGGCGTATTCCTGGAAGAATTAAATTAGGTAAAGGTGAATATGGGTAAAGCTCTCGTCATCGTTGAGTCCCCGGCAAAAGCCAAAACGATCAATAAGTATCTGGGTAATGACTACGTGGTTAAGTCCAGCGTTGGTCACATCCGCGATTTGCCGACCAGTGGCTCAGCCAGCAAAAAGAGCGCAGACTCTACCTCCACCAAAGGGGCTAAAAAGCCTAAAAAGGATGAACGTAGCGCGCTTGTCAACCGCATGGGTGTTAACCCATGGCACAACTGGGATGCACAATATGAAGTGCTGCCCGGGAAAGAAAAAGTCGTTAACGAGCTGAAGCAGCTGGCTGAAAAAGCAGACCACATCTATCTCGCAACCGACCTTGACCGCGAAGGGGAAGCCATTGCTTGGCACCTGCGGGAAGTGATCGGAGGGGATGACAAACGCTACAGCCGCGTAGTGTTTAACGAAATTACAAAGAATGCGATTCGTCAGGCGTTTGAGAAGCCGGGCGAGCTGAATATCGACCGTGTGAACGCCCAGCAGGCGCGTCGGTTTATGGACCGCGTTGTGGGCTACATGGTTTCTCCACTGCTGTGGAAAAAGATTGCCCGCGGCCTGTCTGCAGGACGCGTGCAGTCTGTAGCCGTGCGTCTTGTCGTTGAGCGTGAACGCGAAATTAAAGCCTTCGTGCCGGAAGAGTTCTGGGAAGTTGACGCCAATGTCACCACCCCGGGCGGTGATGCGCTGCCGCTGCAGGTAAGCCATCACAACGATAAGCCTTTCCGTCCTGAAAACCGCGATCAGACCATGGCCGCCGTGGCGCTGCTGGAAAAAGCGCGCTATCAGGTACTGGAACGCGAAGATAAGCCGACCAGCAGCAAGCCTGGCGCGCCGTTTATCACGTCCACACTGCAACAGGCGGCGAGCACCCGTCTGGGTTACGGCGTGAAGAAAACCATGATGATGGCCCAGCGCTTGTATGAAGCGGGTTACATCACCTACATGCGTACTGACTCAACGAACCTGAGCCAGGACGCGGTGAACATGGTGCGCGGCTACATCAGCGATAACTTCGGTAAAAAATACCTGCCGGAAAGCGCCAACCAGTTCGCCAGCAAAGAGAATTCTCAGGAAGCGCACGAAGCGATTCGTCCCTCTGATGTCTCTGTTTTAGCCGAGTCGCTGAAGGATATGGAAGCCGACGCCCAGAAGCTGTATCAGCTGATCTGGCGTCAGTTTGTCGCGTGTCAGATGACGCCAGCGAAATATGATTCCACTACGCTGACCGTCGGTGCGGGCGATTTCCGTTTGAAAGCACGCGGTCGTATCCTGCGCTTCGACGGCTGGACGAAAGTGATGCCTGCACTGCGTAAAGGTGATGAAGACCGTACGCTGCCTGCGGTAAACAAAGGCGACGAGTTGTCGCTTGTCGACCTGGTTCCGGCCCAGCACTTCACCAAGCCGCCTGCGCGCTTTAGTGAAGCGTCGTTGGTTAAAGAGCTGGAAAAACGCGGGATTGGCCGTCCGTCAACCTACGCGTCAATCATCTCGACCATTCAGGACCGCGGTTACGTTCGCGTAGAGAACCGCCGTTTCTATGCCGAAAAAATGGGTGAGATTGTCACTGACCGTCTGGAAGCTAACTTCCGCGAATTGATGAACTACGACTTCACCGCGCAGATGGAAGACAGCCTCGACGAAGTGGCCAGTCACAAGGCGGAGTGGAAGAAGGTTCTCGATAGCTTCTTCAGCGACTTTACCAACCAGCTTGAGAAAGCGGAGAAAGATCCTGAAGAGGGCGGCATGCTGCCTAACCAGATGGTTCTGACCAGCATCGACTGCCCGACCTGCGGCCGCAAGATGGGGATCCGTACTGCGACAACGGGCGTGTTCCTTGGCTGTTCAGGCTATGCGCTGCCACCAAAAGAGCGCTGCAAAACAACCATCAACCTGGTGCCGGAGAACGAAGTTCTCAACGTGCTGGAAGGTGATGATGCGGAAACCAACGCCCTGCGCGCGAAACGCCGCTGCAAAAAATGCGGCACGGCGATGGACAGCTATCTGATCGATCCTAAACGTAAGCTGCACGTGTGTGGTAACAACCCAACGTGCGACGGGTATGAGATCGAAGAGGGTGAGTTCCGCATCAAAGGCTATGACGGTCCGATTGTGGAGTGCGAGAAGTGTGGCTCTGAAATGCACCTGAAAATGGGGCGTTTCGGTAAGTACATGGCCTGCACCAACGACGAGTGTAAGAACACGCGCAAAATTCTGCGCAATGGTGAGGTTGCTCCGCCGAAGGAAGATCCGGTTCCGCTGCCAGAATTGCCGTGTGAAAAATCCGACGCATACTTCGTGCTGCGTGATGGTGCCGCAGGTGTCTTCCTGGCCGCCAACACCTTCCCGAAATCGCGTGAAACGCGCGCCCCGCTGGTGGAAGAGCTGCATCGCTTCCGCGATCGTCTGCCTGAGAAGCTGCGTTATCTGGCCGATGCGCCACAGCAGGATCCTGAAGGCAATAAGACGGTGGTCCGTTTTAGCCGTAAAACGAAGCAGCAGTACGTTGCGGCAGAGAAAGAGGGTAAAGCGACCGGATGGTCCGCCTTCTTTGTCGATGGCAAATGGGTTGAAGGCAAGAAATAATCTTTCTTAACCGTAGTTTACCCGTGAAAGGGCCGGACTTCCGGCCCTTTTTTATTACCTTATTATTATTTTTTGTTCCGTACTATACAGTCAGGCTATAAGTGATATAGTGGTTATAGTTAACCCTTTTTTTATTATCAAATCGTCTTAAGCGATTGACCGCGTGCGCTAAATCGGATGGTCTGGCATGAAATTACAACAGCTTCGTTATATCGTTGAGGTGGTGAATCACAACCTTAATGTCTCTTCCACCGCCGAGGGGCTATATACCTCGCAACCGGGCATCAGCAAGCAGGTTCGCATGCTGGAGGATGAATTAGGTATTCAGATTTTCGCCCGCAGTGGTAAGCACCTTACGCAGGTGACGCCAGCGGGGCAGGAAATCATCCGTATTGCGCGGGAAGTCCTTTCCAAAGTCGATGCGATTAAGTCTGTGGCGGGGGAACATACCTGGCCGGATAAAGGCTCGCTGTATATTGCCACGACGCACACCCAGGCGCGCTATGCGCTACCGGGCGTTATCAAGGGCTTTATCGAGCGTTATCCGCGCGTCTCCCTGCATATGCACCAGGGATCGCCGACGCAAATTGCGGAGGCGGTGTCGAAGGGCAATGCAGATTTTGCCATCGCGACGGAAGCGCTCCATCTCTATGACGATCTGGTCATGCTGCCGTGCTATCACTGGAACCGCTCCATTGTGGTGACCCCGGATCATCCGCTGGCGGGCAAAGGGTCGGTGTCAATCGAAGAGCTGGCGCAATATCCTCTGGTCACCTACACGTTTGGCTTCACCGGACGATCTGAGCTTGATACCGCCTTCAACCGGGCCGGGTTAACGCCGCGGATTGTCTTTACTGCCACCGATGCCGACGTCATAAAGACCTATGTACGGCTTGGCCTGGGGGTAGGGGTGATCGCCAGCATGGCGGTCGACCCGGTGTCAGACCCTGACCTGGTGCGTCTTGATGCGCATGATATTTTCAGCCACAGCACGACAAAAATTGGCTTCCGCCGCAGTACCTTCCTGCGAAGCTATATGTATGATTTTATTCAGCGCTTTGCACCGCATTTAACGCGTGACGTGGTGGATACCGCCGTGGCATTACGATCAAATGAAGATATCGAAGAGATGTTTAAAGATATCAAACTCCCCGAAAAATAATCACACCCGGTATCTTTCCCTGAGGGAAAGATACCGAAATATCGGCTTAAAGCTAAATTAGAATTATCATCATCTGCACTTCCCCTGACATATATTGTCATTATCCTTTTAATTTGTGTGGCTTTAATGTCGTGAATTGGCGACAAAAATAGAAACTAATTAACGGCTACGCAAATTTTTCTTTTCAAATATTTATTTCTGGTCAAAAGATTGAATATTTCATGCCTCTTGATGCGTAAATTCACTGGCTTTTCGGCTAAAGTTTCTTTAGGATTTATCTCAACAGATGATTAATTGTACCAATTGTTTGGTCCTAAATGATAAGCGATATCGATTGTATGAGGTTAGCAATGCCTTCAGGAAGTGAAGAACCGCAAAGGGATCCTGCGCTCAAGCGTAAAGCCTGGCTGGCGGTCTTTCTCGTTTCCGCCCTGTTCTGGGTGATGGTTGCTCTCCTGGCCTGGAAATATTGGGGTTGAATATGGCAGTGACGGTACGTACAGAAACGGCAAAGCGGATGTGTCAGCATCATGACACTGTTCACAAGGGACGCAAAGCGCCTGCAACAGCAGTGCCAGCATCCTGGAAACTGACGCCGCAGCAGCAGGCTTTTATTGATGTGTTCGCGGAAGACGAACCCAAAAAACAATAATTTAGTTTATTGCGTAATGATGCAGTTAGTCTGAATAATGACTATGCGCCTTTGTACTCTTTAATAAATACACATCAGCAATATAGCACGAGGACCTGCCTCGGAATGTTTAATAAATAATGCCTGGTGTCCCTATGAAGAATAACATGATGTCTCAAAAATACTGGTCATGGATCGGCGTTTTTACCCTGTCGATTCTGTTCTGGAGTCAGCTCATCTGGCTGGCCGTCCACTAAATCATAAAACCTCGCTGCGGCGGGGTTTTTTGTTTTACCCTCCTCTGGACCATTCCTAAATTTATCAATTTGGGTTGTTATCAAAACGTTACGACATCTTTGTGTTATCTTTAATTACGGCCCTGATGATTGTCAGGACATCTCTGTAATTAAGGAGGAGCTTATGTCGTTAACCCTACGCGAAGCCAGTAAGGACACGTTACAGGCAGAAAATAAAACCTGGCACTACTATAGCCTGCCGCTGGCTGCCAGAACGCTTGGGGATATTTCGCGTTTACCCAAGTCTTTGAAAGTTTTGCTGGAAAATCTCTTGCGCTGGCAGGACGGTGACTCCGTGACCCTCGACGATATTCAGGCGCTGGCAGGGTGGCTTAAGAATGCCCATGCCGACAGAGAAATTGCCTACCGCCCGGCAAGGGTCCTGATGCAGGACTTCACCGGCGTTCCTGCCGTGGTGGATCTCGCCGCCATGCGTGAGGCGGTTAAACGCCTCGGCGGCGATACGGCTAAAGTGAACCCGCTTTCACCCGTCGACCTCGTGATTGACCACTCCGTAACCGTTGACCACTTCGGTGATGACGATGCCTTTGGCGAGAACGTGCGTCTCGAGATGGAGCGAAATCACGAGCGTTACGTCTTCCTGAAGTGGGGTCAGCAGGCGTTCAGCCGCTTTAGCGTGGTTCCACCCGGCACCGGTATTTGTCACCAGGTTAACCTTGAATATCTCGGTAAAGCCGTCTGGAGTGAATTGCAGGACAAAGAGTGGGTGGCTTATCCGGACACGCTGGTGGGTACAGATTCCCACACCACCATGATTAACGGCCTCGGCGTGCTGGGCTGGGGTGTCGGCGGTATCGAAGCGGAAGCCGCCATGCTCGGTCAGCCGGTCTCCATGCTTATCCCTGATGTTGTGGGCTTTAAGCTCACCGGGAAGCTGTCTGAAGGCATTACCGCCACCGATCTGGTGCTCACCGTTACCCAGATGCTGCGTAAGCATGGTGTGGTGGGAAAATTTGTTGAATTTTACGGTGACGGGCTGGATTCGCTGCCGCTGGCTGACCGCGCGACCATCGCCAACATGGCGCCAGAATATGGCGCAACCTGCGGATTTTTCCCCATTGATGACGTCACGCTGGAGTACATGCGCCTGAGCGGACGCAGCGAAGAGCAGGTGGCGCTGGTGGAGGCGTATACCAAAGCGCAGGGCATGTGGCGCAATCCGGGGGATGAGCCGGTATTTACCAGCACGCTTGCGCTTGACATGGGAAGCGTTGAGGCGAGCCTCGCCGGTCCGAAACGTCCGCAGGATCGCGTAGCGTTAAGCGACGTGCCAAAAGCGTTTGCCGCAAGCAATGAGCTGGAAGTTAACGTGGCGAAGAAGGACCATCGCCCAATCGACTATGTTCTGAACGGACATCAGTATCAGCTCCCGGACGGCGCGGTTGTCATAGCCGCCATTACCTCCTGCACCAACACCTCAAACCCCAGCGTATTAATGGCTGCCGGCTTGCTGGCTAAAAAAGCGGTTGAGCTGGGGCTGAAACCACAGCCCTGGGTAAAAGCCTCCCTGGCACCGGGCTCCAAAGTGGTCTCGGATTACCTGGCGCAGGCCAGGCTAACGCCTTATCTTGATGAGCTGGGCTTTAACCTCGTGGGCTATGGCTGTACCACCTGCATCGGTAACTCTGGCCCGCTGCCTGAACCTATTGAAACGGCGATCAAGCAGGGCGATCTGACGGTTGGCGCAGTCCTTTCCGGTAACCGTAACTTTGAAGGACGTATTCATCCGCTGGTGAAAACCAACTGGCTCGCTTCGCCGCCGCTGGTGGTGGCCTACGCGCTCGCCGGGAACATGAATATCAACCTGGCTACCGATCCTATTGGTCACGACCGCAAGAATGAGCCGGTCTATCTGAAAGATATCTGGCCGTCCTCACGTGAAATTGCGATGGCCGTTGAAAAGGTCTCCACCGAGATGTTCCGCAAAGAGTATGCAGAAGTGTTTGAAGGCACGCCGGAATGGAAAGCCATCAACGTTGTGGGCTCGGACACCTATGACTGGCAGGACGATTCCACCTATATCCGCCTGTCGCCGTTCTTTGATGAAATGCTGGCCGAGCCTGCACCGCTTCAGGATATTCACGGGGCGCGCATACTGGCGATGCTGGGGGATTCCGTCACCACTGACCATATCTCTCCGGCGGGGAGCATCAAAGCCGACAGCCCGGCGGGCCGTTATCTGCAAAGCCGGGGCGTGGAGCGCCGCGATTTTAACTCCTACGGATCGCGCCGCGGTAACCATGAAGTAATGATGCGCGGGACGTTTGCCAACATCCGCATTCGTAACGAAATGGTTCCGGGCGTGGAAGGGGGGATGACGCGCCATCTTCCGGGGACGGAAGTCGTGTCGATTTATGACGCAGCCGTCAAATATCAGCAGGAAGGTACGCCGCTGGCGGTGATCGCCGGGAAAGAGTACGGTTCCGGCTCCAGTCGTGACTGGGCGGCGAAAGGTCCGCGACTGCTTGGCGTTCGCGTGGTCATCGCCGAGTCGTTTGAACGTATTCACCGCTCGAACCTGATTGGCATGGGGATCCTGCCGCTTGAGTTCCCGCAGGGCGTCACGCGCAAAACGCTGGGCCTGACGGGGGAAGAGCAGATTGATATTAGCGGCCTGCAAAACCTGCAGCCGGGCAAAACGGTGCCGGTGAAGCTTACGCGAGCAGACGGGAAAAGCGAGGTACTGGAATGCCGGTGTCGTATTGATACGGCAACCGAACTGACCTACTACCAGAACGACGGCATTTTACATTATGTGATTCGTAAAATGCTGGATTGATAAAAAAAGCCCGGCATCTGTGCCGGGCTTTTTACTTTCACTCTTTCAGAAGATGTCCCATTTTAGCCGCCTTGGTATCGAGATAGTGGGCATTTTTCGGGTTGCGGCCGACAATCAGCGGTACGCGCTCGACGATGTTGATCCCGGCTTCGGTGAGGATTTCCACCTTTTTGGGATTATTGGTCAGCAGGCGAACCTCGTCCACGCCCAGCAGCTTGAACATATCGGCGCAGAGGGTGAAATCACGTTCATCGGCGGCAAAACCGAGCTGGTGGTTGGCTTCCACCGTATCGTAGCCCTGGTCCTGCAGCGCGTAAGCGCGGATTTTATTCAGCAGACCAATGTTACGACCTTCCTGACGGTGATAGAGCAGCACGCCGCGGCCTTCTTCGGCAATATGGGTAAGGGCAGCTTCGAGCTGGAAACCGCAATCACAGCGCAGGCTGAACAACGCGTCGCCGGTCAGACACTCCGAATGGACACGGGACAGCACCGGCGTCTGCCCTGAAATGTCGCCGTAGACCAGCGCGACATGATCCTGTCCGGTTGCCAGTTCTTCAAACCCCACCATCAGGAAATCGCCCCAGGGGGTTGGCAGTTTGGCTTCTGCCACACGTTTAAGCTGCATGTGATTCTCCAGAGTAGGCTGACACGTTTCGTGCCTTGCGCCTGTTTTGCTTTCTGTATTTGTCCATTTTGCCACAAGCTCAGCACGTTCGCCTAATGGGCGCCATGCTATATGAACGTTAAACGCACGATCCGACATATCCACCCATCGAATGAATTTCAGTTATGATTGTGAGGCTTAGCGAAAAAGGAGAAGACATGCTTTCAATCGCCAGACGTACGGCAGCAGGCGCGGCCATTTTACTGATTATGCCTTTGGCCGTGTGGGTCTCCGGCTGGATGTGGCAGCCGGGGCAGAATGCCACGTGGCTGAAAACGTTATACTGGGTAACGGAGACGGTCACGCAGCCGTGGGGAATTATTACCCACGTTATCCTCTGCGGCTGGTTCTTGTGGTGCCTGCGCTTTCGACTGCGCGCGGCGTTGATGCTCTTTGCTATCCTCGGTGGCGCGATCGTTATTGGACAGGGCGTGAAGTCCTGGGTGAAGGATCATGTTCAGGAGCCAAGACCTTTTGTCGTCTGGCTGGAAAAAGCGCACCATGTTCCGGTGGATGAGTTCTACAATTTAAAGCGTAAAGATCGCGGCGCGCTGGTGAAAGAACAGCTTGCGGAACAGGAAGATATTCCAAAGTTCCTGCGTAAGCACTGGCAAAAAGAGACGGGATTCGCGTTTCCTTCCGGCCATACGATGTTTGCAGCCAGTTGGGCGTTGCTGGGCGTTGGGCTGCTTTGGCCTCGACGTCGCACCATGACCATCGCGATTTTACTGGTTTGGGCGACAGGGGTGATGGGCAGCCGCTTGCTGCTGGGAATGCACTGGCCGCGGGATCTGGTGGTCGCTACGCTGATCTCCTGGATGCTGGTGACGCTGGCAACCTGGCTTGCAGAAAGGTTCTGCGGCCCGCTCACGCCACCACCTGAAGAGAAAGAAGAGATCGCCGAAAGGGAGCAAAGCGACGCCTGACGGTTGATATTGTGCATTTTGCCCATAAATCCATGACGTGCGCGTTACTTTTTCCGTTTCGCGCCCGTCGCTAAAATGGTAGTTTATAAGGCTGATTGCGGTGAGTTGAACACACTTTATTCGCTTGAACCACATAACGGGAAGTAATGTGAAATATTTACTCATTTTCTTACTGGTATTGGCGATTTTTGTCATTTCAGTCACATTGGGTGCACAAAACGATCAACAGGTGACGTTTAACTATCTGCTGGCGCAGGGTGAGTATCGGGTCTCCAGCCTGCTGGCGGTCTTATTTGCTGCAGGCTTTGCCATCGGCTGGCTGGTTTGCGGTCTTTTCTGGTTGAAAGTTCGTGTTTCTCTTGCGCGCGCTGAACGTAAAATTAAACGACTTGAACAGCACATTGCGCCTGCGTCCGACATGCCGGAAAGTTCAGGTGTGCCGGTCGTGAAGGAATAATCGACTATGCTGGAGTTGTTGTTTCTGCTTTTGCCTGTAGCCGCAGCCTATGGCTGGTATATGGGCCGCAGAAGTGCGCAACAAACGAAACAGGATGAGGCTAACCGACTCTCCCGCGACTACGTTGCGGGGGTGAACTTCCTCCTGAGCAATCAGCAGGACAAAGCGGTAGACCTGTTCCTCGATATGCTTAAAGAGGATACGGGGACCGTCGAAGCCCACCTCACTCTCGGTAACCTGTTCCGCTCGCGTGGCGAGGTTGACCGCGCTATCCGTATCCACCAGACCCTGATGGAAAGCGCCTCCCTGACCTACGAACAACGTCTCCTGGCGGTACAACAGCTGGGCCGAGACTATATGGCCGCGGGGCTATACGATCGCGCTGAAGATATGTTCACACAGCTGGTGGATGAAACGGATTTCCGTATCGGCGCGTTGCAGCAGTTACTGCAGATTTACCAGGCCACCAGCGACTGGCAGAAAGCCATTGATACGGCCGAGCGTCTGGTGAAGCTGGGCAAAGACAAGCAGCGCGTTGAAATTGCGCATTTCTACTGCGAGCTTGCCCTTCAGCAGATGGGCAACGACGACATGGACAAAGCCATGGCGTTACTCAAGAAAGGCGCCGCCGCGGACCGCAATAGCGCGCGTATCTCTATCATGATGGGGCGCGTTTTTATGGCCAGCGGCGACTACGCTAAAGCCGTTGAAAGCCTGATGCGGGTGATTGACCAGGACAAAGAGCTGGTCAGCGAAACGCTTGAAATGCTGCAAACCTGCTATCAACAGCTGGACAAGCAGGAAGAGTGGGTGGCATTTCTGCGTCGTTGCGTGGAAGAGAATACCGGCGCGACCGCTGAGCTGATGCTCTCTGACGTGGTTGAGCAGTATGAGGGGAGCGACACCGCACAGGTTTATATTACCCGTCAGCTGCAGCGTCATCCCACGATGCGCGTATTCCACAAGCTGATGGACTACCATCTGAACGATGCGGAAGAAGGGCGCGCGAAAGAGAGCCTGATGGTGCTGCGCGACATGGTTGGCGAGCAGGTGCGCAGCAAGCCGCGCTACCGTTGCCAGAAGTGTGGTTTTACCGCCTACACGCTCTACTGGCATTGTCCGTCCTGCCGGGCCTGGTCCACCATCAAGCCAATTCGCGGCCTGGATGGGCAGTAATTTTTTTAAAAGCCTTCATTTTAGTTACAACATACTGATGGCTTTTACTGCTTTCTCAACACCGTGCGGCTTGCTGGCCTGGCAGGGGCATAAATGGATTCTGTCAATTTGCGGCGACGGCAGGTAGAATGCAGGCCGTTTATCTGTTCCGCGCCGCTGCGCGCCCATAGACGAAAAGGGCTGGTCATGACGTCTGTTACTTCCTCCACTTCCCGCGTTATTACGGATTCTCCTGTTGTTGTTGCGCTTGATTACAATAAGCGTGACGCAGCGCTGGCCTTTGTCGACGGTATCGATCCTCGCGATTGTCGTCTGAAAGTTGGTAAAGAGATGTTCACGCTGTTTGGACCGCAAATCGTCCGCGATCTGCAGCAGCGCGGTTTCGATGTCTTCCTCGATCTCAAATTCCATGATATCCCGAACACCACGGCGCACGCGGTTGCCGCCGCTGCGGAACTGGGTGTATGGATGGTCAACGTCCACGCGTCGGGCGGGGCGAGAATGATGACAGCCGCTCGCGAAGCACTCCTGCCGTTCGGCAACGATGCGCCATTACTGATTGCGGTTACCGTGCTGACCAGCATGGACGACAGCGACTTGCGCGACCTTGGCGTGACGTTGTCACCTGCCGGGCACGCCGAGCGTCTCGCGCGTCTGACGCAGAGCTGTGGTCTCGATGGCGTCGTTTGCTCCGCGCAGGAAGCGGTACGCTTTAAGTCAGAGTTGGGCAAAGATTTTAAACTGGTCACGCCAGGCATTCGTCCTGCTGGCAGCGACGTGGGCGATCAGCGACGCATTATGACGCCTGAGCAGGCGCTGGCAGCAGGCGTTGACTACATGGTTATCGGCCGGCCGGTGACGCAGTCTGCGAACCCGGCAGAGACGCTTAAGGCTATCAACGCATCACTGAAAAAGGGGGCGCAATGACTGATTCCAACAGTCGGCTGGTCTACTCGACGGAAAGCGGGCGCATAGACGAACCGAAAACGAAAGCAGAACGTCCGAAAGGTGACGGTATTGTTCGTATCCAGCGTCAGACCAGCGGGCGAAAAGGAAAGGGGGTCTGCCTGATCTCCGGGATTGATCTGGATGATGCGGAGCTGAACAAGCTGGCAGCAGAGTTGAAGAAAAAATGTGGCTGCGGCGGCGCCGTGAAGGACGGCATTATCGAAATTCAGGGTGATAAACGCGATTTAATTAAATCGCTCCTTGAAGCCAAAGGCATGAAAGTTAAACTGGCAGGCGGCTAAAATAAATAAGCCACGGCAAATGCCGTGGCTCGTGTTATATACGTGCGTTAGTCAGACCTGAAATGCGATGCTAAATCGCCTTAACGGGAAGGCTGATAGAATAATTATTTGCCAACCTGGTGACCGATAATACCACCGACAGCAGCGCCGCCTAATGTACCCAGCGTACTACCATCCGTTAATACTGCACCACCGAGCGCACCAGCACCGGCGCCAATTGCGGTGTTACGGTCACGTTTAGACCAGTTAGAGCACGCGCTCAGGGACATTGCTACAGTGATTGCCAGAACAGCGGCGGCTAATTTTTTGCTGGTTAAGGTCATAATACTTTCTCCTGAATTATCGATTCACGGAAAGATGTACACATTAAGTATAGTCAAAATGAATACTCAATTCTTTTTTCCGTGAAAGCTGGTCGCGCAGGCGTTACGTAATCACGCAGGTGATAGTCACTTCCTGTTATATCGCTAACATTAATTTTACGACTTTACGGCAGGTTAAACAGGTAAAAACTCTTAAAGGATGGATAGGAATCCTCTCAGACGAAGGGGGCATATGCGCCCGGAATACGGGCGCAAATGGACTCAGGCGGGCGTTTTTATAATATCGACAATGAGACCGTCATCTTCCAGTTTATTACGATGTTCGTCGCTTAACCTGTCGTCGGTAATTACGCGGCTAAAGCGTGAGGCTGGACCCATGGTGTAAGGATGGACGGCGCCAAATTTAGAGCTGTCGGTCAGCACAATGGCTTCACACTCTTTTTCCAGAACGGCATTCACAACGTCAGATCGCATCATATCCCGGCCGGTGAAGCCTGTCTCCGGCTGCCAGCCGTCAATACCGATAAACGCCTTACTGAAATGAACCTGCTGGACATACTGCCGGGTTAGCGGGCCTACCATGCTCTCACTTTTTTTCTGGTAAATGCCGCCCAGCAAAATCACCTCACAGCGCGTCTCTTTGAGCAAATGGGCGATATAGCTGCTGACGGTGATGATGGTAACGTCTTTTTGTTCGGCGAGCGTACGTGCCAGAAGAGCGTTGCTGCTGCCGTTTTCAATAAAGACCGTCTCGCCAGGGTTTACCAGCGATGCGGCAAATTCTGCCAGTTCTCGTTTAAGCGCGTAGTTATTCATCATGCGCGTCTCAACGTCGTCGCTGTCCAGCGGCACGGCATAGCCATGCGCACGGCGCAGGTAGCTCTGTTTTTCCAGCAGATTAAGATCCTGACGGATGGTCACTTCTGAAACGCCGGTGGTTTTAGCCAGCTCAACGACGCTTACGCGCCCCTGATCGATGACCATCTGCAAAATGAGTTGTTGTCGGGAATTCATAGCATCCAATTAATAAAGCGAAACGAGGTCTGAGACAGTGGGTTTAGACTTCCCACGGCGCTTTAGGCTGTCGGTTTTCGGGGGCATTGTCAGCGCCATCCTGAGCGAGAAGTTCAGACTTCAGGATCTCGAGATTACGGATTGCAGAGTGATAATCACCCGCCACCAGGATATCCAGCACGGTATCAATACGTTGTGCTACAGCTTGTGGATCAATAGTAGACATCATCTCTCCCCAGGAGCGAAAAGTTAATAATTTCAATGATGCAGAAAATAGGTTCAAAAGAGAAGGGAAAAAACGCCATAACGAAATTACCTATACGAAAGTGAACCTCTGTATGACGTTAACGTTGTTGTCGCGCTTGATATCGTTTTAGCCAGCGCTCGAATGCGGCAGCGGGCATCGGCTTAGCGAAAAGAAAACCCTGCCGTTCGTTGACGCCGTTTTTGGTCAGAAAGGCATCTTCTTTTGCGTTCTCCACCCCTTCGGCAATCACCTGCAGGTTTAACGCCTGCGCCACTGCGACAATGGCGCGTACCAGAGACTGGGAGACAGAGTGCTTGTGAATATCTCTGACAAAAGCCTGATCGAGTTTAATGGCATCAATAGGAAAACGCGCCAGCTGGGAAAGGGAAGAGTAGCCGGTACCGAAATCGTCCAGATGAATTTGTGCCCCGAGCCGACTGAATTGCTGGATCACCGAGAGCGCCAGCTCTTCGTTTTCGATAAGACAGCTTTCGGTTAACTCAACGTCGATAGGGCAGTACTCAAAATGCAGATCCTTAAGCGCCTGCTTTAGCTCGCTGAAAATCGTCTGGTCGGCCAACTGACGTGCAGAGACGTTCACGGCCACGCGCAGGTTAATTCCCTTGTCACGCCATTTTGCCACCTGGCGAACCACATCAAGCATCACCCAGCGACCCAGCGGCACAATCAAACCGGACTCCTCGGCATAAGAGATAAATTCCAGAGGGGGGATCAGCCCGCGCTCGGGCGACTGCCAGCGGACCAGCGCTTCAAGGCTTCGGACTTCGCCGCGCCAGGTCATTTTCGGCTGGTAGTGGATAAGGAGCTGATCGTTATCCAGCGCTTTACGCAGGTTGGTGTCCAGCCACAGGTACTCAAACACGCGCTGGTTCATCTCGGGGGAGAAGACGCAGAATTTGCCACGGCCATTCTCCTTGGCGGTGTACATGGCGATGTCGGCATTGCGAATCACGCTTTCCCGATCGTTCCCGTGCTGCGGCGCGAGGGCGATCCCCAGGGAGCAACCGGTGTAAACCTCAATGAGACCGATTCTGAACGGCTGGCGCAGGCGGGTCAGAATACGCGACGCCATCGCTTCCAGCGAGCCCTGAGAGGTATTGGTGGCCATAACGATAAACTCATCGCCGCCGAGCCGCGCTAAAACCTGCCCCTCATCCAGACAACTCAGAAGGGCAAGTGCAACCGCCTGCAGGAGCTGATCGCCGAACATATGCCCGTAGGCATCGTTAACCTTTTTGAAGTTATCGAGGTCGAGGTACACCACGCCAACCTGCGTGTCGCCGCGGCTATTGATGGCGTCTGAAATCAGCTCATGGATCGCATTGCGGTTGGGCAGGCCGGTGATGGTATCGGTATTGGCCAGCACGCGCAGGCGCTCCTGTGCCCGCCGTTCTTCGGTAATGTCGGTCCCGGAGCAGATAAGGAAAATTTCATTTTTACCGCTGCCGCTGTGAACGAATTTATTTCTGAACAGAAACAAGCGTTGCCCTTTTCGCGTTTTAATCCAGCGTTCGACTTCGTAGGAGCTGCCGTTGCGAAAGAAACCCGCAATGTTGCGCTTCGAGGCTGCCGCTTCGCTGCGGCTCATGAACAGTTCAAACACGTTTTGACCAATGACTTCATGTTCTTTCAGACCGGTATACTCTTCGCTCAGGCGGTTAAAGCGCTGGATATTGCCGTTTTGATCGAGAATGACAATGACGGAATTCGCTTCAGAAACTACCTGTTCCGCAAAGGAGAGTCCCTGAGCCAGATCGCGTGCCACGGAGGGCGTATCGTTCCAGGCGGAAGCCGTTCCGGCCCACTCGTTTCGGGTGATTTTGCGTCCGACAAGATGGACGGGAACTTGCTCGCCGTAAAGAGAGAGGTTCAGGGAAATGCTGGTGGTCATTACCGTTAGCTGACGGATCTGTGCGGCCTGTTCATCATCCAGTACGATCTCCTGAGTCACGTCAGCATTTTCGCTGGCGGCAAGGTGCAGAGCGTTGCTGTCAGCCGACAATCGCCACCACGGGCTGTGAGTACCCATGTAACGAAACAGCAAATTTTGCTCAAGTTCGTCGATCATGATTTCTCCCGCCGCGACGCATTAGCGAACAAATTATTCATTAGTCGTCGACTTTTCCGTTGAAAATAGCGGCAAAGCCGCAGTGAAAGTATTGTTTTTCTGAGCTTTTTTATAATAAAACGCATTAGGCATATAAAAATGCTGAGCGTATGAAATCCACGTGGCCGAACAGGGCAGCACTCTTTAACTGTAGATAATTATGGCTGTTTTGGGCGGGCTGGGGCGGAAAAAGTAAGAAAAATGATGCTTTTGCGAGGGGAAAGACAGGGAGAAAATTGTCGGCCTTTCTGAACGGAAATGACCGACAATTGAGCAGGTTATCAGGCGACAGGGCGCGCAATAATACTGCGGGTTTCCATGCGAACTTCAGCGATAGTTACATCAATCACGTCAGTGACTTTGTAAACCGTCTCGCCTTTAATTTGCACGGTGCCGCTTTCCTGACTGCAGACCAGTTCGTCACGAACGGCGTGCAGGAACGGGGCAGGGATAAAGGCGACCGCACCGTTATCCACCAGACGTACGCGCATTCCCCCGCGGCTGATATCAATAATTTCTGCCGCGAAGCGGGTATCGGTACCGGCTTTATCCTGCAGGAAGCGCGCGTATAGCCAGTCTCCGACGTCACGTTCCGCCATGCGGTTCAGACGGCGTCGCTCGGCCATCTGTAGGGTCGTGTCGTCCTGAGGACGGGCAATGGTTTCGCCCTTAATAATCGCTTTCAGCAGGCGGTGGTTAACCATATCGCCATACTTACGGATCGGGGAGGTCCAGGTGGCGTAGGCTTCCAGACCGAGGCCAAAGTGCGGGCCTGGCTCGGTGCTGATTTCCGCGAAGGACTGGAAGCGGCGAATACGGCTATCCAGGAAACCGGACGGCTGAGCGTCCAGCTCGCGGCGAAGCTTGCAGAAGCCCGGCAGTGTCAGCACTTCTTCCGGATCAACATGCACATCGTGATTCTTCAGCAGGGCCGCGAGCGCTTCGGTATTGGCCGGATCGAATCCGGTGTGAACGTTGTAAATACCGAAGCCCAGCCTGTCGCGCAGCACGCGCGCGGCACAGATGTTGGCGGAAATCATCGCTTCTTCGACGATGCGGTTAGCAATGCGTCGCGGCTCGGCCACGATATCCAGCACTTCGCCTTTTTCACCGAGAACAAAACGATAATCCGGGCGATCCTTGAAGACCAGGGCGTGAGTCTTGCGCCACTCGCCGCGGTTCAGGCAGATGCGGTGCAGCAGACGAATCTGTGCTGCGATAGCATCGGATTCAGGTTTCCAGCTGCCGGTGTTTTCCAGCCAGTCGGAGACATTGTCATAGGCCAGCTTGGCTTTGGATTCGATGGTGGCGGCAAAGAATTCGATATCGTCTTCAATCGTGCCATCTGCGGCAATGGTCATGCGGCAGGCGAGAACCGGGCGCACCTCATTTGGGCGCAGCGAGCAGAGATCGTCAGACAGTTCGCGCGGCAGCATCGGGATGTTAAAGCCCGGCAGGTAGTTGGTGAACGCGCGGATTTTCGCCGTTTCGTCCAGCTTGCTGCCTTCCACAATCCAGGCGGTTGGATCGGCAATGGCGACGGTCAAATGCAGTTTGCCATCGGCGCTCTCTTCAGCGTAGAGCGCATCGTCCATATCTTCTGTGCTGGCGCTGTCGATGGTGACAAACTCCAGCGCGGTAAGATCGCGGCGCGCCAGGCCTTCGTCCTGCATCTCAGTTGCCACGCCGTTCGGCGCTTCTTTTTCAAGATTATGGCGCGCCAGCGTGACCCACCACGGGACGAAATGGTCGTCGCCAAAGGTGATGAACTGGGTCAGTTCAGCATAGAAACCGCGGTCGCCTTTCAGAGGATGACGGCGCATTTCTGCCACGGCCCAGTCACCTTCTTTAAAATCATGCTCAACGCCGCGGGCGGCGCGGCAGGGAATGGCATCTTTCAGCAGGGGGTGATCCGGCACGACAGAAAGACGATCGTCCTTTCTCTGCACTTTGCCCACAAAGCGGGTCAGGAACGGCTCGATCAGTTCTTCCGGCTCGGCGGATTCACGTTCCTTCTCGGTATGGATGACGGCCATGACGCGATCGCCATGCATCACTTTCTTCATCTGCGGTGGCGGAATGAAGTAGCTTTTCTGCGCGTCAACTTCAAGGAAGCCAAAGCCCTTTTCCGTGGCTTTCACGACCCCTTCTGCACGCGGCGTCTGGGAATGCAGTTGCTGTTTAAGCTGCGCTAGCAGCGGGTTGTCCTGAAACATAATGTTCTATTTTCGTAGCCATTGAGCGGCTGACAGTTTTACGCGATTCTCACTGCTACAGCAAGCGCTCTTTGGGGAAAGAGTGTGGTTATTCCGCTTTGCCGGACGCGACTTTTAGTCGATTGAGCCAGCCCTCCAGCGCACATCGGCTGAGCAGGTTGATCGCCTGAACGGCAGTAAGTCCTTCTTCCGTGAGCGGGGTAAATTGTGCAGCGCTGAAGCGGTCCGGCGAGCGTGTCAGCAATTCGGCTGCTGCCGAAAGCGCCGGAGGAGGCAGCGAAACCGTTTCCCGGCTGTTTATCAGGATCTCCCCCATCAGATCGAGCAAGGTCGGTTCATGGCACAGGACCGGCGTCAGCGCCTCAAGCGTGGGCTCTGCCTGCCAGCGGGAGAGGGACTCAAGCTGATGTGCACTGGCATAGCGAAGCTCGACCACGGGCAGAAGCGAGATCCACGCGTCGGAGGACGTTGGCAGGGTGTGCGGCTGAATATGATGGCCCGGCAGCCAGCGGACGGGATGGCCGAGCAGTGCCTGAAAGACGGCGACCACGCGCGCCTGAAAACCGATAAAGCCGATTATCTGGTTAATTACCACAACGTCATAGATAGACAGACCTACCTCATCAAGCTGGTTTCGCGCCTTATCATCAATGACGTCAGGTGAGCTGGCGAGCTGGCGGGCGTACTGCGTGATTTGCGCCAGCCGTCGGTTACTTTCGCGGGAGGAGTCAGGGCCCGGCAGCGGGGCAAGGAGGGCGGCGTAGTGGTTGCACAGCCGCTGAACGCCGCAGGCCTGCGCCACCGTCAGCGCGGTACTTAACCGATCGTAGGCGCTAAGCGTTCGCAGGCGGTTTACGGGAAGTGAGAGCGGGAACAGCTGGTGACATAAGGATCTGGCAGGAGCGAGCCAGCCGGTACAGGCGGCGACAATCTCATCTGGCAGGGCTAAATCGAGCAAAAAACGATCGTCGACGTTAGCGGCTTCGGGCACCAGGGGCAGCACTTCCGGCTGCGCGTGGTTAGACTGGGTTTCGTGATACCAGTGGCCTTTGCCGGAAAAACGGCGTTGTTCCATGGGCGTTCCTTGATCTCAAAATGGCGATCAATATCTTGGCGTAAGGCAGATAAAGGGAAAAATATTGTTAGGTGATAACAAATAGCAGAACGGAATAACGAAGGGGAGTGCGGAGGGGGAAAGCTCTCTTCCCGTGCGGGAAGAGAGCCACAGCTTATTTAATTTCCAGCTCGTTCATTGCAGCGATGTTGAAGCCGCCGTCAACGTGAACCACTTCGCCGGAGATACCTGCGGAAAGGTCAGAGCACAGGAATGCAGCAGAGTTACCCACATCTTCAATGGTAACGGTACGACGAATCGGGGTAACCGCTTCGCAGTGTGCCAGCATTTTACGGAAATCTTTGATGCCAGACGCCGCCAGGGTGCGAATAGGGCCAGCAGAGATGGCGTTAACGCGCACGCCTTCTGGACCCATTGCGTTCGCCATGTAGCGCACGTTGGCTTCCAGAGATGCTTTCGCCAGACCCATAACGTTGTAGTTAGGGATAGCACGCTCTGCGCCCAGGTAGGACAGGGTCAGCAGCGCTGCGCCCGGGTTCAGCATTGCGCGGCAAGATTTCGCCATTGCAACGAAGCTGTAGGAGCTGATGTCGTGCGCGATTTTAAAGCCATCACGGGTTACCGCGTTCACGTAGTCGCCGTCCAGCTGGTCGCCAGGAGCGAAGCCGATGGAGTGAACGAAACCGTCGAATTTCGGCCATGCTTTTGCCAGTTCAGCAAACATGCCGTCGATGCTTTCGTCTTGTGCAACGTCACATTCCAGAACAATGCTGGAACCCAGCTGCGCGGCAAACTCTTCAACACGGCCTTTCAGCTTGTCGTTCTGGTAGGTGAACGCCAGCTCAGCGCCTTCGCGATGCATTGCCTGTGCGATGCCGTATGCGATGGACAGTTTGCTGGCAACGCCAGTCACCAGAATGCGCTTACCGGAAAGAAAACCCATAGCTTTAATCCTTATATTCATTGCTTATTTTGCCTTGTAATTCATAGCGTTACAGGCAGTATTTCAAAATCATTCGAAATTAGCTCGAAATTATAGCCCACTCACGGCCCCTTGTGTCACGATATTTCTCGTCGATCTCCGAAGAGGAATGCCCCAAAAGGTGAGGCGCGGGCTGGCGGGGGCTCAAAATTTCAGCATTCGTCCAGTATATCACCCGGCAGCAGCTTCGCCTCATCCAACCAGCAAGGTTCCGCGATCCATCAGCGGTATTCACACTTTCCTGGTGTTTTCAACGAAACGCGCAACGACAATAAAGAATACCGGGACGAAAAAGATCGCGAGAAGCGTGCCGCTGATCATGCCGCCAAACACCCCGGTGCCGATAGCGTGCTGCGTGCTGTCACTCGCGCCACGCGCCAGCATCAATGGCACCACGCCTAACGTAAAGGCTAACGATGTCATCAGAATAGGGCGCAGACGCTGGCTTGCGGCCTGTATCGTAGCCGCCATCAGGGGTTGTCCTTCCCGGTGGAGCTGCCTTGCAAACTCGACAATCAGAATGGCGTTCTTGGCGGACAGGCCTATCAGGGTGATAAGACCGACCTTAAAGAAAACATCATTCGTCATGCCCGCAACGGAGACGGCAACCACCGCACCGATAAGCCCCAGGGGAACGACCAGCATGACCGCAAAGGGAATTGACCAGCTCTCATACAGGGCGGCGAGCACCATGAACACGACCAGTATCGACAGAACGATCAGACCCGGGAGCTGAGATTCGGATTTTCTCTCCTGCAATGAGCTACCGGCCCACTCGCCGGCCATCCCCTGCGGTAAATCCCGTGACAACGTCTCCATGGCTTTCATTGCAGTGCCGCTGGATTTGCCCGGGGCCGCACTGCCGGTAATGCGGATAGCAGAATATCCCTGATAACGCGTCAACTGCTGCGGCGCAACGTTCCAGGAAAGCGTCGCAAACGTAGATACTGGCACCATCTGCCCCATACGGTTTTTTACCGATAATTTCAGGATCTGCTCAGGCTGCATGCGGTAAGGGGCGTCGGCCTGAATAATGACCTGCTGAACACGGCCCTTGTTCGTGTAGTCATTAACGTAGTTCGACCCCATGGTGACCGAGAGCGTCTGGTTGATTTCATCAAATGAGACGCCCAGCGCTTCCGCTTTTTCCCGGTCAATCTGAAGGGCCAGGCTTGTTCCTTCCGGCAGACCGTCTATATACACGTCACTCAGTTCAGGACATTGATTAGCTTTCACAACCAGCGCATCGGCCGCTCTCTTTAACGCCTCGTAGCCCAGTCCCGCTCTGTCCTGCACGTACCAGGTGAAGCCTGAGGAGGTGCCCATATCCGAAATGGCCGGCGGGAGAAGGCTCATCGTGACGGCATCAGAGACGTTAGCCATGCTGGCCTGTATATGGTCGGCTTCATTCTGTGCGGTCGTACCCTGCCGATCTTTCCAGTCCTTCAGCGTGGTGAAGGCCATGGCCGAATTCGGTCCCGAGCCTGAAAACCCAAATCCCAGAATCATAATGTTGCTTTCAATATCCGGCCGGGCCGCAATTTCCTCTTCAAATTTTTTAACCACTCTCAGGGTGCGCTGCATTGTGGCATCGGAAGGCAGCTGAATTGAGGACATAAAATAGCCCTGATCTTCATCCGGAAGAAAGGACGAGGGCAGCGAAGAAAGCCCCAAACATAGGGCAGCACATAGCGCAACATACAACAGCAGCATTCGCCCGGTACGTCTCAGCACCGCGCCCAGCCAGGATTCGTACCACGTCGTGAGGGTACGAAAGCGGGCGTTAAACCCTGCCGCGAACCTGCCACCAACGTGCTTTGCTGCGCTGTGAGGCTTAAGTAGCGTTGCGCATAGCGCGGGGGTAAGCGTGAGGGCAAGAAATGCCGACAACAGTATGGATACCGCCATGGAAATACAAAATTGTCGATAAATAATCCCGACGGATCCTTCGGCGAAACCCATGGGAATAAAGACGGCGGTAAGCACCAGCGTGATCCCGATAATTGCCGGCGTGATTTCTTTCATGGCCTCCCGGGTCGCGTCGCGCGGAGAGAGTTGTTTTTCTTCCATCAGGCGCTCAACGTTCTCCACGACCACAATAGCGTCATCTACGATAATCCCTATCGCCAGAACCATGCCGAACATGGTCAGAATATTGATGGAGTATCCACTCAATAGCATCACCGTGAAGGTGCCAAGCAGTGCGACGGGGGCAACAATCGCCGGGATAAGCGTACAGCGTATCTTATGCAGAAACAGCAGCATTACGAGGAAGACCAGAACCATCGCTTCCACAAATGTCTGCACCACCTTCATGATGGAGAGCTTCACAAAAGGCGCGGTATCGAAGGGAACCGTAAACGTCATTCCTTCCGGCAACACCTGAGAAAGTTCGTCGATGCGTGCGCGTACGCCTGCAGCCGTGCTCATCGCATTGGCGCCAGGCGATAGCTGGACTGCCGCAGCCGTTGCGGGAACCCCATTTTCGCGGATACCGAAAGCGTAGCTTTGCAGGCCGGACTCAATGCGCGCGACGTCGGATAGCTTCAGCCTTGCGCCGGACGCCTCTGATTTCAGAGTAATATTCCTGAAAGCCTCTACGGAAGTGAGTTGCCCCTTCACGGTGATCGGATACGTTACGCCTTGCCCTTCAGATGCCGGTTCATCTCCCGTTTTGCCGGGCGAAACCAGGGCATTTTGCTGGCCAACGGCGGTAAGCACATCGCTCACCGAAAGTCCGTAGCTATGAAGCTTCATCGGGTCCAGCCAGATGCGCAGCGCTTTTTCGCCACCAAACAGCTGAATTTTCCCTACTCCAGGTACGCGGCGAAGCTCGTCGCTGACATGCCGGGCAAAGTAATCGCTTAAATCGGCTTCCTCAAATTTACCGGTTGCGGACTTCAGCCCCACCATCATTAAAAAACCGGAATTGGCCGCCTCGACGTTGATGCCATTTTGCCTGACCGCCTGTGGCAAACGCGGCTCCACAATTTTAATCTGGTTCTGAAGGTCCATCTGCGCCAGCTTGATGTCCGTGCCGGGCTTAAACGTCACGGTAATAGACGCAGAACCGGTTGTGTCACTGGATGATTCGAAGTAAAGCAAATTATCGACGCCAGATATTTCGCGCTCAAGTAACGACACCACCGACGTATTCATAATATCGGGGCTGGCGCCCGGGTAGGTGACAGAAATAATAATCCCAGGCGGTGCCACCGCCGGATACTGCGCAACCGGCAGCCGGGGGATAGACAATACACCCGCCAGGACGATAAAAAGCGCCACGACCCAGGCGAAAATGGGACGTTCAATAAAGAAATGAGGCATTAATTTAACTTCCAGATACGTGACTATTTCAGTGAGTTATTTTGTTCAAGATGGTGTGATAGAGAGTCTACAACTCGCCTGTTTAGCGGACATGGGCGGTTTATGGAGAGAGTGTGGAGCGAAACAACACGGTTGTTTAAATCATTCTCACGATGAGGTACAACGGTGAACCGCCAAAAAAGAGAATTAAATAACACTCATAGTAAAACACCAAATCGTTAAAATCTGGCGTAGCGTTCAGCAGCACAGTGAACGTAATAATGAGATAAACAAAAATCACCATCAGCCAGAAGGCGATGAGAAGTAATTCAGTGAACGCGCCTGCTTTGTTTTGTATTATCAGAGAGACAACCGACAAGGCGATGCAGCCATAGATAATGGGGGAAGAGAGTAGCGTTGCGGCGACTTTCTCATCCATTTTATGCATCAATACCAGCCAGGTATAAAGTAATCCCCACGATAGCAGCAGGAAGAGAGAAAATATGCCGATTTTTTTAGGAGAGAAGTATTTCGAAAGTTCCATGCTCATTATCTCAGCCAAATTCAGAAAGCCTTTAAGCGACAGGGGTATTTACCACGTTAAACGAAAGACGGTTTAACTCCGAATAACTATTGTGGACTGACATTGTCGAGTCTTTATTGACTGAATGTGTAGGCTGTATGGAGAAATTGCCTGGCACTTAAATTAATTCAGGAAATTTTCGCGGCCACGGCACTTTTTCCCGGAGCCTGTGTCTTATTGTGCTAAAGATATCTGATAGCGTGCTCAAAGGGATTTCACCCGCGGAGATAAAATGAACAAAAATACTCTAATCCTTGTTGTTGAAGATGAAAACGAAATTGCCGATATACTGATGAGTTACTTAGAGCGTTCTGGGATGAAAACGCTGAGAGCCCGGCAGGGCGAGCAGGCGATAGCGCTTAATCGGCTCCATAAACCGGATCTTATATTGCTGGATATCCATCTGCCCGTATGCGATGGCTGGAGCGTACTCACGACGCTCCGTCAGGAAAGTTCTGTGCCCGTCATTATGGTGTCCGCACTCGATCAGGACGTGGATAAGCTGATGGGGCTTAGGCTTGGCGCGGATGATTACGTCATCAAACCTTTCAACCCTTCCGAAGTGGTCGCGCGGGTTGAAGCCGTGCTGCGCAGAACCAGACCCGCTCTTCAGCAGGCGGGTGCCGTGCCTCTCAGGACGCCTTTTATTACGGTCTACCCGGACGATTTCTACGTTGAGGTCACCGTGGGCGAAGAGGTAGTCTCCCCAGTATTAACGACGACGGAATTTAAACTTCTTACTTACCTGGTGAGATACCCGCGCAAGGTCTGTTCCCGGGAAGAGTTACTTAACGCGTGTCTGCCGGAAGGCGATACGCTCGACAGAACGGTAGACAGCCATATGAGCAAGCTGCGTAAAAAGCTGGAGCTTGCAGGCCTTTATGGCGTTCCTGAGAGCATCAGGGGGATGGGCTATCGACTCGGGGAGAAAAAATGAACAGAGATTCTGTCCTGAGTCGGCAGATCTTAACGTATATGCTGCTGCTGACGTTTATGATCATTGCCATTGCGGTACTGGGCTCCTGGTTTTTTTACTCTTTTATTCTCGATCACCTCCCCGGCGGTGCCGTTGAGGGCGATGACGAGCAAATGACGATGTGGGACTGGGTGTGGATCGGGACCGCGACAACAATCAGTCTGATAATCGCGATATTTTTAACGATAAAACTTTCTTCACGAATACTCACCCCGTTAAACGCGGTAGCGTCCAGCCTGAGAAAAATTTCTCAGGGCCAGCTGGATGCCCGTGCTTATTGCGCCAGCTCCCGTCTGGGAGAGGTCAATCATCTGGTCACGGATTTCAATGAAATGGCGGAAAAACTCCAGACGCTGGATATTCAGAGGAAATCCTGGAACGCCGCCATTGCCCATGAGCTGAGAACCCCGGTCACGATTTTACGCGGGCGGCTTCAGGGGCTGGTTGACGGCGTTTTTGAGCCGGATCCGCTGCTTTTTAATAATCTTCTCAAGCAGACTGAGGGGTTAACCCGTTTGATTGAAGATCTTCGGGTGATCAGCTCTGACGGCGGGGCGGGTTATACGCTGTATAAATCCAGAACGGACCTCAAAGGCACAATCCAGGATGCGCTTGATACTTTCATGCCCGAGTTCAAGCACAATCAGTTTGTGATTAAAACAGAGTTGAGGGAACAGCGATGCGTGTTCGATCCGTTGCGCATCAATCAGTGTCTGGCCGTTCTGTTTGACAACGCATTACATTATTCAACTTCGCGAAAACTCATCGTAAAAAATGGCGTCTCTGATAAAGGCAATTATATCCTTATTGAGGATGGCGGGCCGGGCATCCCCAGGGAATTTCATGATTTCTTATTTCAACCTTTCCAGCGGGATAAAGGTGCCAGAGATGTGAATCCCGAAGGATGTGGTTTAGGCTTATCGGTGGTAAAAGCCATCATGCTGGCTCATGGTGGCGATGTAACGTATACCCTATCGAAGCAAAACCACTCCCTGTTCAAACTGACCTGGCCCGATGCCTGAGCCCTGGCGGCAGGTCAGCCTGGCCTGCCCGCCGATAGCGGCAACTGCCATATATCGCCTAACTTTGTATCCCATTCCAGAGGGGTAATTCGCAGTTTGCCCCGTTTTGGGCTTAAGGTTATTTCACTGAAGTAAATTTCATCGCTTTTCAACATGAGGTCAACGCGGCAGTAGTCAAGGCCCTTCGCCAGCTCCTGAGCGGCCAGCAGAGCCTCACGGAACAATTTCGGCTCGCCCGGCGCGACCGGCGTATTAGGATATTCCATCTGGAAGGGTTGTAAATTCCAGTGTCGGTCGTAAACGTTGATAAATTCTCTGCCGCGGTCATCTGTAAAATCGGCCTCAACATAGTGTGCGACGCCGTGAAAACAGTGAATTCTCAGCATTTCCGGCGTGCTGTTCCTGTCCGCATTATTGAAAAGATCGACATAGGGCTCACACAGTATAACGGGTGTAATATTTTTGTACTGCCACTCGCGCGTGGTGTAATACAAATTCTTCTTTAAGGCGAGAGTGAGCTTTTTTCGGGCCTGCCGGTAATTGAACTGGTTTTTGTTTGTACAGATTATTGTGCTTCCACTGTCATGATTGCACTTAAGGACGAATTGATCGGGCAGTGTTGAAAAATCGATATGCGAAAACCTGCGGTATACCCCAATCAAAGGCACCGCTTTTACTCGCGTTGTTCTGGACGCAACGTATTCGCGGACGGCGAGTTTATCGGCAAGCATTGTGTAGAGATTATTATGGTCATAGACCAGGCGATGACATATTTTTTCACTCAACGTAGTGGGTGATTTAATGTCAGGGGTTATGCCTGATGTCTTTTTGAGTTTTGCAGTGTGAAAATTGAGGTCCGTCATGAAATATGAACGGCATTTTCTAATGAGATACTCCGTATATTTTAGAACATATGTGGTGGTGTTCATTTCTTCTCCTCCGTAATGTCCCGGTATTCTGGAGAAGAACTATTGATGGATATTGCTTAAAATATGGAGCAGGGATGGAGATAAAAATAAAAGGATTAAATAGCGCACGCAGGCTATTTAATCCTTATTTGAGCGGAGCAATCCGTGTTTACCGCCGCGCTTAACGGTCTTTTCTCCACGCATCGGCGGTCAATGCTTCACCGAAATGCCCGGCAATCAGCCTTTTCGTCAGCTCATGAAGCGGGGAGGCCATCACATCCGCCGTGCTGCCGCGCTCGACGACTTCCCCCTGGTGCATGACCATTACCTGATCGCTGATGTGCTTCATCATCCCCAGATGCTGGGTGACGTAGATGTAGGAGATACCCTGCTTTTCCTGTAATTCGAGCATTAGGTTAATCAGCTGCGAACGCATCGACATATCCAGCGAGGCAAGCGCTTCGTCTGCAACGATCACTTTCGGGCGCAGAATCAACGCGCGGGCCAGACCCAGACGCTGTTTCTGACCGGGGGCCAGCATATGCGGGTAGTAGCTTTCGTGATCCGGTAACAGCCCAACCATACGCAGCGTTTCGAAGATACGCTTGCGGCGCGCCTCTGGCTCCAGTTCGGTATTCAGACGCAGAGGGAAATCAAGGATCTGCGAAATGCGCTGGCGTGGATTAAGCGAGGTAGACGGATCCTGGAAGATCATGCGGATGCGCTGGCTGCGAAAAGAGTAATCGCCAAACTGCAGAGGATGATCGTCAATCAACACTTCTCCAGCAGTGGGCTCGACCATGCCGGCAAGCATTTTCGCCAGCGTGGATTTGCCGGAGCCGTTTTCGCCGATGATCGCCAGCGTCTGTTTTTCACGCAGGGTAAAACTCAGCGGCTTAACCGCTTCGACAGTCTGACGATGAAACAGCCCCGTGCGATAGCGAAAGGTCTTACTCAGATTGCGGACTTCCAGCAAGGTTTCGACCATTTCACTCTCTCTCCATGTTCAGCGGGAAATGACAGGCGTAAAGATGATTTTTGGCGCCGGTCAGGCGCGGCGTTTCGATACATTTACGCTGAGCATACGGACAACGCGGCCCCAGACGACAGCCTATCGGCAACGATTCCAGCAGCGGAATCGCTCCGGGCAGGGTATTCAGACGGCTCTTGTGCGGCATGGCGCTGCCAAAATCAGGAATGGCGCGGATAAGCGCCTGCGTATATGGATGGTGCGGCGCGGCGATCAGCTCCTCACTCGGGGCAGTTTCGACCGTTTGCCCGCAGTACATCACGTCAATTTTATCCGCCCATTTGCTGAGCATTTGCAGGTCATGGCTGATCAGCAAAATGGTGGTGTTATTGTTCTGGTTCAGGCGCGACAGCAGGCGGAAAATTTGTGCCTGGGTGGTCGGCTCCATCGCGTTGGTGGGTTCATCCGCAATCAGTAAACGCGGCTGATTAGCCAGGGCGATGGCAATCATCACCTTCTGGCATTCACCGTCGGTCAGCTCATACGGGAAGCTGCGCATCGCGTCTTTATGGTCTTTGATCCCGACGCGGTGTAATAGCTCAATGGCGCGGCGCTTGCGCCAGCCGAAACGCTGCCACCAGCGGCCTTTATAGGTCCAGCCGGGAATATTCTGCATCAGCTGTTTGCCTACGCGCTCGGACGGATCGAGGCAGGACTGTGGCTCCTGGAAAATCATCGAGACGTTATGGCCGACCAGCTTGCGACGCTCGCGCGGAGAGAGGCGCAGCAGGTCTATATCGTCGAACCGCATGCGGTCGGCGGTCACGCGCCAGTTGTCTTTCGCCACGCCGCAGATCGCTTTGGCGATCAGGCTTTTTCCCGAACCAGATTCACCCACCAGCCCGCGAATCTCGCCCTCGGCGAGAGTAATGCTGATGCGATCGACAGCTTTAACCCAGCCTTCACCGGTTTTGAATTCAATGGTGAGGTTGCGAATATCAAGAAGCGGCATTATTGCACCCCCGCGTTAATTGCACGGCGAATACCATCGCCCAGCAGGTTGATCAGCAACACGCTTACCATAATCGCCGCCCCCGGCAGCATAACCGTCCACGGCGCCACGTAGATCAATTCCAGCGCGTCACCGAGCATCGCACCCCATTCAGGGGACGGCAGCTGCGCGCCGAGGTCGAGGAACCCGAGCGCAGCGATGTCCAGGATCGCCATCGACAGCGCACGGGTGATCTCGGTGACCAGCCCGGCGGCGATGTTTGGCAGAACGGCAAACCACAAAATATTGAAGGTCGTCGCGCCGTCCAGACGGGCCGCAACGACATACTCTTTTTCCAGCTCGTCATGCACCATGCTGTAAACCGAGCGCACGATGCGGGGGAGGATAGCCAGCCAGACGGCGAACATGGCATGCGACAGATGCGGACCGGCAAAGGCAACCACAATGATTGCCAGCAGCAGAGACGGAATCGACAGCAGCGTGTCCAGAATGTGGTTCAGCACCGCCGAGCGCAGGCCGTGCGTGGAGCCCGCGAAAATACCGAGAGCCAGTCCACAGAGCGTCGCCGCGAGCGTCACGACAAACGCGCCGCCCACCGTCGGGGCAGCCCCGCTTAACAGACGGCTCAATACGTCGCGTCCGAGATCGTCAGTGCCGAGGAAGAATGAGACTTCGCCGTAGCGTGACCAGGAAGGCGGTAGCAGCTGATAGCCAAGGAACTGCTGATCGATGCCATAAGGCGCAAACCACGAACCAAAGAGGCAAAGCAATACCAGACCGGCGCAGCCATAAAGGCCGATCATTGCCGTGGTGTCACCATAGAACTTTCGCCACACGGTACGCAGCGCACCGGGCGTGCGCTTTTCACTGTAAACGTTATCGTAAGGCATACCATTCCTTATGCTTCAATGGGTTAGCCATCGCACCCAAAATATCGGACAACACGTTAACAATAATGACCAGCGAACCAATCACCATCACACCCGCTGAGATAGCAGCATAATCCTGCTGACGGATGGCGTTAATCAGCCAGCGTCCCAGCCCGGGCCAGCTAAAGACCATCTCGGTGATCATGGCCAGCGTAAGCATGGTGGAAAACTGCAGCCCCAGGCGCGGAATTACCGGCGGCAGAGCGTTGTGCAGGACGTTGCGGCGCAGTATGGTCAGGCGCGACAATCCGCGCGTGGCGGCAGCTTTGACATAGTTCTGCTCAAACACCTCGATGGTGCTCAGGCGCATCAGGCGGATCACCTCGGTTGTCGGCGCAACCGCCAGCGTCAGCACCGGCAGTACCATATGACGCAGGGCGCTGACGATCATCTCATGGCGCCAGACGGAATCGGACAGCCAGGCGTCAATGATGGCAAAACCCGTTACCGTTTTAACCGTATAGAGCAGGTCAAAACGGCCAGAGACTGGTAGCCAACCCATCGTCAGCGAGAAGAACAGCGTCAGCAGCAGCGCCAGCCAGAATACCGGGATAGAGAAGCCGAGCAGGGCAAGGGCGCTGATAAACTTATCCTGCCATTTGTTGCGGTAGATCCCGGCCAGCATGCCCACGGGAATACCTACCATCAGGGCAAAGCCGAAGGCCAGAATGCACAGCTCCATCGTGGCCGGGAATACCTCTTTCAGCTGCTCGGAGATAAGCTGCCCGTTGATGCTCGACACGCCGAAATCCCAGTGCAGCAGACCGTTAAACCAGAACAGCCAGGCATCCCACAGCGATGAGCCCTGTAGCGGGGCATGCGGCGTGAAATAGCTCAGGCTGAAGCCGACAAAGTTCAGGAAAAAGAGCGTCACCAGCAGTAAAAGGAGCCGACGCAAGGTAAAAATAATCATGGTTTTTTCACCTCTTGTTCTTTTTCACGCGATACGCCGGCGAACGAGGCGTTGCCGAACGGGCTCAGCACCAGGCCTTTAATATCATAGCGGTAGGCCTGAAGGCGCAGGGAAGAGGCCAGCGGAAGCACCGGCAGTTCCTGAGCGAGTATCTTTTGCGCTTCATCGTAAGCGTCAATGCGCGAGGCCAGCTGTTGGGAAGAGAGCGCTTTTTGCAGCACGGCGTCGAACTCCCGGTTACACCAGTGGGCGTAGTTGGTCTGCGAATTTATCGCAGCACAGCTCAGCAGCGGCCGGAAGAAGCTGTCCGGATCGTTACTGTCGGTAGCCCAGCCTGTCAGGGTGAGGTCGTGATTCATATCCATCAGGCGCGCCTCCTGGAAACGGCCCTCAACCGGTACGATGATCACCTTGACGCCCACTTGCGCCATATCCGCCTGCAGCAGTTCAGCGGTTTTCAGCGGGCTCGGGTTCCACGCCTGGGAGCTGGTGGGCACCCAAAGCTGGAGCGTCAGGTTTTCCGCGCCCAGCACTTTCAGTTGTTCACGCGCTTTTGCCGGATTGTATTCCGTAATTTTAGCCTCACCGTCGTAGGCCCACGAGGCGCGCGGTAAAATTGAGGCGGCGGTTTCCGCCGTGCCGTAGTAGATCGACTGCATCAGACGCTGGTTGTTGATCGCCAGCGCCAGAGCGTGACGTACGGCAGGGTTGTTAAGCGGCGGCTTATCGGTGTTAAAGGCCAGATAAGCGATGTTCATCCCCGGGCGTAACGTCAGACGCAGACGCGGATCGTCGCGCAAAATGGTGAGCTGGCTGGCAGCGGGCCAGGCGAGCACGTCGCATTCCCCGGTGAGCAGTTTCGAGAGCCGTCCCGTTCCGCCAGACCCGAGATCGACCACCACCTGCGGCATCAGCGGCGTACCGCGCCAGAAATGTTCGTGGCGCTGCAGGCGAATATATTGCCCCGCGCGGTATTCGGCCAACTGGAATGGACCGGTACCGACCGGCTGGCGGTCGAGCAGCTCCTGACGATCTTTTTTCGTCAGCTTCGCCGCGTATTCGGCGGACATAACGGACGCATAGTGGGTCGCCAGGTGCCAGAGGAAGGAGGCATCCGGGCGCGTCAGCGTAAATTCAACCGTCCGGCTGTCCAGCTTGCGCACGCTTTTAACGGTGTCGGCAAACTGCAGGCTGTCGAAATAGGGGAAATTATCCCCGTTAACGTTATGCCACGGGTGGTTACGGTTAAAGATACGCTGGAAGGTGAAGACCACGTCATCCGCGTTCAGCTTGCGCGTAGGGGTAAACCACGGCGTACGCTGAAACGCGACATCATCGCGCAGGCGAAAACGGTAGGTTGCACCGTTATCCAGGACTTCCCAGCTTTCCGCAAGTTCAGGCACCAGGCGATAGGTGTACGGGTCGACATCAAGCAGACGGTCGTAAAGCTGCGCGGCGAGCGTATCCACAATCAGGCCGCTGCCCGCTTTTTGCGGGTTGAAGGTGTCCACCTGGCCACTTACGCAATAGACGAAGCCGCTGTCACGAATGTCAGGCTGCGTAGACTGCCCGGGCGCAGCAAACGCCAGGCCGCTGAACAGACCGAGTGCAAAAAAGGACGATAAAACCAGACGCATAATTTTTAAGGTTTTTAGGTTCGATCTGCAAAGTGTATCGCACTTACGCCTGCTTCGTAAAAATGTCTGCGGGTAAGTGCCGATATTGTCAGCGCATTTGATGTTTTTTAAGCAATGCCCGTAACTGATGGTAGGTCAGGCCCAGGAGTTCGGCCGCGCGTTTCTGGTTATATTTCGCCGCCTTCAGGCTTTGCTCCAGCAGCTGTTGCTCCTGCTCGTGCTGGAACTGGCGCAAATCAAGGGGCAGCGCGGGAGTATCGCCTGATGATGATGGGGAGGAAACCGGCGGCGCATTGCGCTGAAAAGGATCGATAATGATATTGTCCAGCTCCGTTTCGCTGCTGCCGTGGCGGTAAACAGAACGCTCCACAACGTTCTTCAGTTCGCGGATATTTCCCGGCCAGCGGTAGGCCAGAAGCGTCTCCCGCGCATGATCGCTGAAGCCGGGGAAAAGAGGTAGACCGAGCTCGCGGCACATCTGAATTGCAAATTGTTGAGCAAGCAGCATGATGTCGCTTCTCCTGTCGCGCAGGGGCGGAAGCTGAACGACGTCAAAGGCCAGGCGGTCAAGCAGATCGGCACGGAATTTCTCCTCCGCGACCATATCCGGCAGATTGGCGTTGGTGGCGCAGACCAGGCGCACGTTAACCTGCAGCGGCTGGCTGCCGCCGACGCGCTCCAGTTCACCATACTCAATCACGCGTAGCAGCTTTTCCTGCACCAGCATCGGCGCGGTGGCGAGTTCATCAAGGAACAGGGTGCCGCCGTCGGCGCGCTCAAAACGTCCCGGATGGCGCTTCTGAGCGCCGGTAAACGCGCCCGCCTCGTGGCCGAACAGCTCGGTGTCGAGCAGGTTTTCATTCAGCGCCGCACAGTTTAGAGAAATGAAGGGGCCGTCCCAGCGTCCGGATAAATAGTGCAGACGGTTGGCAATCAGTTCCTTACCCGTGCCGCGCTCGCCGATAATCAGCACCGGTTTGTTGAGCGGCGCAAGGCGAGAAACCTGTTCCAGCACCTCAAGAAAGCTGTTGGCTTCGCCGAGTAAGTTATCTTTGTATTGAGCCATGATGAAATTAACCACTCCTTAGCGATATTCACCAGGTCAGCATAGTTCTGTGATGAATAAAAATCAATCACATCGTGTAAAATCAATAAGATAAAAAAACTGGCACGGAAATTGTATTATCAGTACAGCAGGGCATAGCCCGATAACAGAACTATGAGGATTTGATTATGGGTATTTTTTCTCGTTTTGCCGACATCGTGAACGCCAACATCAACTCACTGCTGGAGAAAGCAGAAGATCCGCAGAAGCTGGTGCGCCTGATGATTCAGGAGATGGAAGACACGCTGGTTGAAGTGCGTTCTACCTCCGCCCGTGCGCTGGCTGAGAAAAAACAGTTAACGCGCCGTATTGAGCAGGCCACCGCTCAGCTCAATGAATGGCAGGAAAAGGCGGAACTCGCCCTGCGCAAAGATAAAGAAGATCTTGCTCGCGCAGCGTTAATTGAAAAGCAGAAGCTGGCGGACATGATCGCTACGCTGGAGCATGAAGTCACGCTGGTGGAAGACACGCTCACCCGCATGAAAAAAGAGATTGGTGAGCTCGAAAATAAACTGAGCGAAACCCGCGCGCGTCAGCAGGCGCTGACCCTGCGTCATCAGGCGGCAAGCTCTTCCCGCGACGTGCGTCGTCAGCTGGACAGTGGCAAGCTGGATGAGGCCATGGCGCGTTTTGAGTCATTCGAGCGTCGTATCGACCAGATGGAAGCGGAAGCAGAGAGCCACGGCATCGGTAAGCAAAAGTCGCTGGATCAACAGTTTGCCGATCTGAAAGCGGACGATGAAATCAGCGAGCAGCTGGCGGCATTGAAAGCCAAAATGAAGCAAGATAACCAATAATAATGTTGCGGCACCTGAGCGTGCCGCTAAGCATCCGACGACAAGGAGTACACATGAGCGCGCTTTTCCTGGCCATCCCCCTGACGATTTTCGTGCTGTTTGTTTTGCCGATTTGGCTATGGCTGCACTACAGCAACCGTTCTTCAGGGAACGATTTATCCCAGAGTGAACAACAACGTCTTGCGCAGCTTACCGACCAGGCTAACAAGATGCGCGATCGCATTCAGGCGCTGGAAGCAATCCTGGATGCAGAACATCCTAACTGGAGGGACCGTTAATGTCAGGACTGAATCTGAACAAAAAATTGTGGCGAATTCCACAGCAGGGCATGGTGCGCGGCGTTTGCGCCGGGCTGGCCCATTATCTCGACGTTCCGGTAAAGCTGGTTCGTGTGGTCACGGTGCTGTCGATATTTTTCGGCCTGGCGTTTATCACTTTCGTGGCCTACATCGTGCTGTCGTTTGTACTTGACCCGATGCCGGAAGGCGAACTGGCTGCGGAAGGCGCGCCTACCAGTAACGATCTTCTCAATGCGGTTGACGATCGGCTGGCTGAAGGGGAGAAGCGGTTACGTGAAATGGAACGCTATGTCACATCCGATACCTTTACGCTGAGAAGTCGTTTTCGTCAGCTTTAAGAGAGAATATACATGAAGAAAAACTGGCAACAGGCCGGTCAGAAGGTAAAACCCGGCCTGAAAATCGCAGGTAAACTGGTTCTGATGACGGCGTTACGTTACGGCCCGGCAGGTGTGGCGGGCTGGGCGATCAAATCTGTTGCCCGCAAGCCGGTCAGAATGTTGCTGGCCGTGGCGCTTGAACCTCTGTTGCAAAAAGCGGCAAAGCGGCTGTCACGCCGTTACTTATCCCGATAATTCACGCTCGCGTTAGCCCTTTCTCTCCCCGGAAGGGCTAACGACATTTCATCCCTTTCCCTCACTTTCTTTGCGGCAGCTCACATTACTGCACAGAGCTGCTTTGTAATTGCGTTTTTCAGCCTCCCGGTTCGTTGACAGATATTTTTCAGGGGAGTAGATTGCCCTTCGTGGGACCGCTACCATGGAAAATAATGTGAACGCAAAAATTAAAAAACTTATCAATCATATTTACGGTGAATCATTTTCTGAAGCACATTTTAAAGTGTTATTAACAAAGCTTGAACAAGCTGCTGTTGATATTACAGAAAAGCGTAAATCAGGCTGGGATGAAAAAGACGTTGTTCTGATCACCTACGCCGATCAGTTCTCCGCGAAAGGGGAGAAAGCGTTGCCGGTATTTACCCGCTTTTATAATGAGTGGCTTGCTCGCACGTTTTCCCATGTCCACCTTTTACCTTTTTATCCGTGGTCCTCTGATGACGGATTTTCCGTTATTGATTACCACAACGTTGCGCCTGAAACCGGGACCTGGCAAGACGTTGCTGATTTAAAACAGTCTGCCAGCTTAATGTTTGATTTCGTCTGCAACCATATGTCAGCAAAAAGTGAATGGTTTGCTAATTATCTTGCGCAGAAACCTGGCTACGAAGATTTCTTTATTGCTGTCGATCCTGAAACTGATTTATCTGCGGTGACGCGTCCTCGCGCATTACCGTTGCTGACGCCGTTTACGCTGCATGATGGCAGCGTGCGTCATCTTTGGACCACCTTCAGCGATGACCAGATCGATCTCAACTTCGCCTCGCCTCAGGTGCTGATTGCGATGGTTGATGTGCTGCTCCATTACCTGGCGGAAGGGGCGCGTTATATCCGTCTGGACGCCGTCGGATTTATGTGGAAGATCCCTGGAACAAGCTGTATCCATCTGGAACAGACTCACTGCCTTATCCAGCTTTTCCGTGCTATTACCGAGGCCGTGGCGCCGGGTACCGTAATCATTACTGAGACGAACGTTCCGCATAAGGACAATATCTCTTATTTCGGTGACGGTGAAAATGAAGCTCAGATGGTCTACCAGTTCTCCTTGCCGCCGCTGGTGCTGCATGCAGTGCACCGTCAGGATGTTAACGCTCTCTGTCAGTGGGCGGGATCGCTGGCGCTGCCTTCAACAAAAACGACCTGGTTCAATTTCCTGGCGTCTCATGACGGTATCGGTCTGAACCCACTGCGCGGCATTCTGCCGGAGTCTGAAATCCTCGCACTGGTTGAGAAACTTCAGCAGGAAGGGGCGCTGGTCAACTGGAAAAATAATCCTGACGGAACGAGAAGCCCTTACGAAATCAATGTGACCTATCTTGACGCGTTAAGCGCGCAAAACAGTTCAGATGATGAACGCATTGCGCGCTTTATTCTGGCGCATGCGGTGCTGTTAAGTTTCCCGGGTGTACCTGCCGTGTATATTCAAAGTATTCTTGGCTCCCGTAACGATTATGAAGGGGTCGAGCGCCTCGGCTATAATCGCGCGATAAACCGCAAGAAATATACCGCCGGTCAGGTTGATCTCGAACTTAATAATAAAAATAGCATTCGTCATAAAATTTATTCCCGTTTAAGCGAGTTTATTGCGATTCGTCGTGGGGAAAGTGCGTTTCACCCTGATGCCCAGGCATTTTTTGAATCACTGGATGAACAAATTCTTAAAATTGTTCGCGTGGCTGAAAACGGTGAGAGAATTACAGCCCTGTTTAATTTTAGTAATAACGTTCATACCGTTTATGGGGACACGCTTACTGGTATGGAATTACTATCAGGACAAGCTGTTAGCGGTAAAGAGCTGACCCTCAATCCATGGCAGGTTATGTGGATTAAAGAAAACTAAAAAGGACCCTAAAATGAAAATGCCCAAAATTGTGCTGTTATCAGCACTGGTTTCGTGCGCCCTGTTATCAGGCTGTAAAGATGATAAAGCGTCTGCTGTGACCATTGAGTTCATGCACTCGTCAGTAGAGCAGGAGCGCCAGGCGGTTATTACGAAACTGATCGAAAAATTCGAGAAAGAAAACCCCGGCATTACGGTGAAGCAGGTGCCGGTGGAAGAAGATGCCTACAACACCAAAGTGATTACGCTCGCCAGAACGGGCGCGCTGCCTGAAGTGATTGAAGTCAGCCATGATTACGCGAAAGTCATGGATAAGGAACAACTGCTGGATCGCAAGGCTATCGGTGAAGCCATTGAAGCGGTAGGCGAAAAGACCTTCTATGACGGGATCCTGCGCGTTGTGCGTACTGAAGACGGCACAGCCTGGACAGGGGTGCCGATGAGCGCCTGGCTGTCCGGCGTCTGGTATCACAAAGATGTGCTTGCCGCTGCGGGTATTCAGGAACCGCATAACTGGGAACAGCTGCTTAAAGCCAGCCAGAAGCTTAACGACCCGGCCAACAAACATTACGGTATTGCGCTGCCCACCGCGGAAAGCGTCATGACCGAGCAGGCGTTCTCCCAGTTTGCGCTTTCCGGCGGCGCGAACGTTTTTGATGCCAACGGAAACGTTGAAATTGACACCCCTGAAATGGCGAAAGCACTGGCGTTCTATAAAGCGCTGGCCGCGACCACCATGCCGGGCTCGAACGACGTCATGGAGATCAAAGATGCCTTCATGAACGGTTCTGCACCGATGGCCGTCTATTCCACCTACATCCTGCCAGCGGTATTCCAGGATGGTAACCCTGCCAACCTTGGCTTCGTTGTCCCGACAGAAAAGTCCTCTGCCGTTTATGGCATGGTCACCTCGTTGACGATCACCAGCGGACAAACCGAAGAAGAAACGCAAGCGGCTGAAAAGTTTGTGACGTGGATGGAGCAGGCTCAAAACGCAACCGACTGGGTCATGATGTCGCCGGGCGCGGCGCTGCCGGTGAACACGCTGGTCGTAGGAACGGATACCTGGAAAAACAACGAGGTGATTAAAGCGTTTGGGCAACTGCCTTATGAACTGATCGCCCAATTCCCGAACGTACAGGTGTTTGGTGCTGTCGGCGACAAAAACTTCACGCGCATGGGCGATGTGACAGGGTCCGGCATTATCAGCTCCATGGTGCATAACGTCACCGTGGGTAAACAAGATCTCAGCGCAACGCTTAGCAAGAGCCAGACGCGACTGACTGACCTGATTTCACAACGATAGGAGCGCTCTGCGGAAGGAAATTATGAAGACGTTGTTTTCTGGTCGTTCAGATATGCCTTTCGCCATGCTGCTGTTGGCCCCCAGCCTGATTTTGCTGGGGGGCCTGGTGGCCTGGCCAATGATTTCCAATATTGAAATCAGTTTCTTACGTCTGCCGCTTAACCCGCGTATTGATGCGGTGTTTGTTGGCCTGGATAACTACATCCGCATTCTGGGGGATGCTGCGTTCTGGCACTCGCTGTGGATGACGTTCTGGTATACGGCGCTGGTCGTGCTCGGCAGCACCGGGCTGGGTCTTGCCGTCGCCATCTTCTTTAACCGTGAGTTTCGTCTCCGGAAGACGGCGCGTTCGCTGGTGATTTTATCCTACGTGACACCCTCTATTTCCCTGGTATTTGCCTGGAAATACATGTTCAACAACGGCTACGGCATTGTGAACTATCTGGGCGTCGATCTGCTGCATCTGTATGACCAGGCGCCGCTCTGGTTCGACAACCCTGGCAGCAGCTTCGTGCTGGTGGTGCTGTTCGCCATCTGGCGCTACTTCCCGTATGCCTTTATCTCATTCCTGGCAATTTTGCAGACCATTGATAAATCGCTGTATGAAGCGGCAGAGATGGACGGAGCCAACGCCTGGCAGCGTTTCCGTATCGTCACGTTGCCCGCCATCATGCCTGTACTGGCAACGGTGGTGACGCTGCGAACCATCTGGATGTTCTACATGTTTGCGGATGTTTATCTGCTGACCACGAAGGTCGATATTCTGGGCGTGTATCTCTATAAAACTGCCTTTGCATTCAACGATCTGGGCAAAGCAGCCGCCATTTCTGTTGTGCTGTTTGTGATCATCTTCGCCGTCATTCTGCTGACCAGAAAAAGGGTAAACCTCAATGGCAACAAATAAACGCATACTGGGCCGTATTGGTTTCTATCTGGGGCTGGCGGTATTTCTGATTATCACGCTGTTCCCGTTCTTCGTGATGCTGATGACGTCATTCAAGAGCGCGAAAGAGGCCATATCGCTGAATCCGACTATTTTGCCGCAGGCGTGGACGCTTCAGCATTACGTTGACATCTTTAACCCGCTAATTTTCCCGTTCGTGGATTACTTCCGCAACAGCATGGTGGTGTCGCTGACGTCATCGGTAATTGCGGTGTTTCTCGGCACGCTGGGCGCTTACGCCTTGTCCAAGCTACGTTTTAAAGGACGCGCGACGATCAACGCGAGCTTCTACACCGTCTATATGTTCTCCGGGATTCTGCTGGTGGTGCCGCTGTTCAAAATCATCACCGCGCTCGGCATTTACGACACTGAACTGGCGCTGATCATCACCATGGTGACCCAGACGTTGCCTACGGCGGTATTCATGCTGCGCAGCTATTTCGACACCATTCCGGACGAAATAGAAGAGGCCGCGATGATGGATGGTCTGAACCGCCTGCAAATCATCTTCCGCATTACCGTGCCGCTGGCCATTTCCGGTCTCGTGTCGGTGTTTGTTTACTGCTTCATGGTGGCATGGAACGACTACCTGTTTGCCTCCATTTTCCTGTCCAGCGCCAGCAACTTTACCCTGCCGGTCGGGCTGAACACGCTCTTTAGTACGCCAGATTATATCTGGGGTCGCATGATGGCGGCATCGCTGGTGACGGCGCTTCCGGTGGTCATCATGTACGCACTCTCTGAACGTTTTATTAAAAGTGGTTTGACCGCCGGTGGCGTCAAGGGCTAAGGCGGCCAATTTTTTATCAGGAGCAAGTTATGAAGAAGTTAGTTGCGACAGCGCCACGCGTAGCGGCGCTGGTGGAGTATGAAGACCGTGCTGTGGAAACACATGAAGTGAAAATTCGCGCCCGCTTTGGCGCCCCGAAGCACGGAACGGAAGTCGTGGATTTCCGCGCGGCAAGCCCGTTTATTGATGAAGAGTTCAACGCAGAGTGGCAGATGTTCACGCCGCGTGAAGAGGGTGCTGCGCGCGGTATCGAATTCGGTAAGTTCCAGCTGGGCAACATGATCGTTGGCGACATTATTGAATGCGGTGCAGACGTAACGGAATACCAGATCGGCGACAGCGTCTGCTGCTACGGCCCGCTGCAGGAGACGGTCATCGTTAACGCGGTAAACAACTATAAGCTGCGTAAAATGCCGCAGGGCGCGTCCTGGAAGAATGCCGTTTGCTACGATCCGGCGCAGTTCGCCATGAGTGGCGTGCGAGATGCCAACGTCCGTGTGGGTGACTTTGTTGTCGTGGTCGGTCTGGGAGCCATCGGACAGATTGCGATTCAGCTGGCGAAAAAAGCCGGTGCGTCAGTGGTTATCGGCGTTGATCCGATTGAACACCGCTGTGAGATCGCTCGCCGTCACGGCGCGGACCACTGCCTGAATCCAATCGGTACCGATGTCGGTCTGGAAATTAAAAAGCTGACCGGCAAGCAGGGCGCGGACGTGATCATAGAAACCAGCGGCTTTGCGGATGCGCTGCAGTCCGCGCTGCGCGGGCTCGCCTACGGCGGCACCATCTCCTACGTGGCCTTCGCCAAACCGTTTGCGGCAGGCTTCAACCTGGGCCGCGAAGCACACTTTAACAACGCTAAGATTGTCTTCTCCCGCGCCTGCAGTGAACCGAACCCGGACTATCCGCGCTGGAGCCGCAAGCGTATCGAAGAGACCTGCTGGGAATTGCTGATTAACGGTTATCTGAACTGTGAAGATCTGATCGACCCGGTCGTGACCTTCACCACCAGCCCGGAAAGCTATATGAAGTATGTCGATCAGCATCCGGAACTCAGTATCAAAATGGGCGTCACTTTTTAAGCTAAGGACAGCAAATCATGAAGATCGCAACACAAAACCAGGCCTTTTTCCCGACCAACATCATGGAAAAATTCGAGTACATCAAAGCGATGGGTTTTGATGGCTACGAAATTGACGGCCGTCTGCTGGTGGAAAATCTCGACGAAGTGAAAGCCGCAATCAAAGCCACGGGCCTGCCGGTGACGACTGCATGTGGCGGGTACGATGGCTGGATCGGTGATTTCATCGAAGAACGCCGTCTGAACGGATTACAGCAGATCGAACGCATTCTGGAAGCGCTGGCAGAAGTGGGCGGAAAGGGCATTATCGTGCCTGCGGCCTGGGGCATGTTTACCTTCCGTCTGCCGCCAATGACCTCTCCACGTAGCCTGGACGGTGACCGCAAAGCCGTAAGCGCCTCGCTGCGCTGGCTGGATGAGGTGGCCGCGCGCACCGGCACCACCGTCTACCTGGAGCCGCTGAACCGCTACCAGGATCATATGATCAACACCCTGGCAGACGCGCGTCGTTATATCGAAGAGAACGGCCTGAAGCACGTGCAGATCATCGGTGATTTCTATCACATGAACATTGAAGAAGACTCACTGACGGACGCGCTGCATCAGAACCGCGATCTGCTGGGTCATGTTCACATTGCAGATAACCACCGCTATCAGCCGGGCAGCGGCAGCCTCGATTTCGCCAGCCTGTTCGATCAGCTGCGTACCGATAACTATCAGGGATACGTGGTGTATGAATGCCGTGTTCGCGCCGAGGATCCGGCTAAGGCTTATCAGGACTCTCTCACTTATTTGCGTGAATGCTAAGGATGGCGAGCGTGATGAGTGCTTCTACACCTTCGCCTCTGCGCGTCGCCATTATTGGCGCCGGGCAGGTCGCGGACAAAGTGCATGCCTCGTATTACGCCACGCGCAGTGATGTTCAAATGGTGGCTGTCATGGACAGCCGCCTTGAGCAGGCACAGGCGTTCGCGGAACGTTATGCTATTCCATCGGCATGGCAGGACGCTCACGAGATGTTGCAGGCAGTAAAACCGGATGTGGTGAGCGTCTGTTCGCCCAACCGGTTCCATTTTGAACATGTGATGGCGGCGCTCGAGGCGGGTTGCCATGTGATGTGTGAAAAGCCCCCGGCGATGACGCCGCAGCAGGCTGATGAGATGCGCATCGCGGCGCGCAAGGCAGGAAAAGTCCTGGCCTATGATTTTCACCATCGCTTTGCCCTGGATACCCAACTCCTGCGCGATGCGGTAATGAACGGAACGCTCGGTGAGGTTTACTTTACCTCAGCGCAGGCGCTGCGTCGTTGTGGTGTGCCGGGGTGGGGCGTTTTTACCAACAAATCGCTACAGGGCGGTGGACCGCTTATTGATATCGGCATTCATATGCTCGACGCCGCAATGTATGTCCTGGGTTTCCCGGCGGTAAAACGGGTGACTGCGCACAGCTTCCAGAGGCTGGGAAACCGTAAAAGCACCGGTCAGTTTGGCGAGTGGGATCCTGCGCAATTTACCGTGGAAGATGCGCTATTTGGCACGATTGAATTCTGCAACGGCGGCATTTTGCGTCTGGACACCTCCTTTGCGCTTAACATTCGCGAGCAGTCAATCATGAACGTCTCTTTCTGCGGTGAAAAGGCGGGTGCAACGCTGTTCCCGGCGCACATCTACAACGACGAAGCCGGTGTTTTAGAAACCCTTACCCAGCGCGAAGAGGCGGACGATCAGCGCCATCTGCGCAGCATGAATGCCTTTGTACGTCACGTGCTGGGAGAGCCCGTGATGATTGCCGATGCAGAACAGGGACTGGTAATTCAGCAGCTTGTTGGCGCGCTTTATGAATCCGCAGAAACAGGGGAAAGCGTAACACTATGCTGAACGTCTCTGTATTAACCGATCCGGGCTTTTGTCCACACAGCCTGAATAAATACGCCTCCATCATGGCATGCGGCAATGGCTACATGGGCATTCGCGCCGCGCATGAAGAAGAGTACACCCAGCAGACCAGAGGCATGTATCTCGCTGGGCTGTATCATCGCGCGGGGCGCAACGAGACCACCGAGCTGGTCAATCTGCCGGAAATCACCGGTATTGATGTAGAGCTGGACGGCGTCAATTTCACCCTCCTGGCTGGGGAAATTCTTGAGTGGCAGCGCGAGCTGGCCTTCGCTAACGGCGAACTGCATCGTAACGTTGTCTGGCGTTCGCCCGACGGCAAGCGCTATCGGCTGGAGAGTCGTCGTTTTGTGTCGCTGGATCAGTTGCCATTAGTGGCTATGCAGCTCGCAATCACCCCCCTTGATGCCTCCGCGCAGGCCGTGCTGAAAACCGGCATTGATGCGACGCAAACGAACAGCGGCAGACAGCATCTGGATGAAATCTCGGTCAGGGTCTTTGATCAACACTATATGCAGGGGGTGTATGAAACGCAGGACCGGGCGTCGGAGGTTGTTGTTTCGGCGTTTTGCCAACTCTCCTCGAAAAGTGACAGCTGTTTCACCGCCAAAAATCGGCGTCTCAGCGTACATCATTCACTGACCATTGCTCAGGGTGACACTGTCACGCTTGAAAAGATCGTCTGGGTGACGCATCGCAGCGATAAAGCGCTGTCACAGGAGTCTTTTGCGCGCAACGCGCTGGCCGATCTCAAAGTTTCTGCCGCAAGAGGTTACGACGCATTGCTTGAAAGCTCAGCGTATGCCTGGAAAGAGGTCTGGCGTGATGCCCGGGTGGAAGTGACTTCCGCAGAGCAACAGGATCAGATGGCGCTGGATTACGCCGTCTGGCATCTGACCACCATGACACCTGCCCATGATGAGCGAAGCAGTATCGCCGCGAAAGGGCTGACGGGGGAGGGTTACAAGGGCCACGTCTTCTGGGATACCGAAATTTTCCTGCTGCCTTTCCATCTATTTACCCGCCCGCAGGTTGCCCGCAGCCTGCTGCGCTATCGCTGGCTTAATCTGGCTGGCGCACGGGAAAAAGCCCGTCGTAACGGCTGGCCGGGCGCGTTGTTCCCATGGGAAAGCGCCGCAAGCGGAGAGGAAGAGACGCCGGAGTTCGCGGCAATCAACATCCGCACCGGGGTACGCCAGAAGGTGGCTTCCGCACTTGCTGAGCATCACATCGTGGCTGATATTGCCTGGGCCGTCGTTGCGTACTGGCAGGCGACGCATGATGACGCCTTTATGCGTAACGAAGGCCTGACGCTGCTGATGGAAACGGCTTTGTTCTGGATGGGACGCGCAACGGACGTCAATGGTCGTCTGGAAATCCATGATGTGATCGGACCGGACGAATACACCGAGCACGTGAACAACAACGCTTACACCAACTATCTGGCCTGGCACAACGTTGCCTGCGCGCGCCAGTTTATGGCGATGTTTGGGCGTGAGGATGAGCGTTTTACGGAGAATGCCGCGCAGTTCCTGGCGCGCTTATGGCTACCGGAGGCCGATGCAGACGGTGTGATCCCGCAGGATGATACCTTCATGGCAAAACCTGCCATCGATCTGAGCCGCTACAAAGCCAAAGCGGGTAAACAGACGATTCTGCTCGATTATTCCCGCGCGGAAGTGAACGAGATGCAGATCCTTAAGCAGGCCGATGTGGTGATGCTTAACTACCTGCTGCCAGAACGGTTTACGCCACAGCAATGCGCCGCCAATCTGGCGTTCTATGAGCCACGCACGATCCATGATTCGTCCCTGAGCAAGGCCATTCACGGGATTGTGCTCGCGCGCTGCGGTGACACGCAGGGGGCCTATGCCTTCTGGCGCGATGGCATCGCCATTGATTTGGGCGAGGATCCGCACAGCAGCGATGAGGGCATTCATGCTGCGGCAACCGGTGCGATCTGGTCTGGCGCAATTCAGGGATTTGCTGGCCTGCAAATCATTGAAGGGGAACTGCATCTCGCGCCAAAACTGCCTGCTCACTGGCAGAAACTCGCTTTCCCGCTGCGGTGGCGGAACGCAGCAATGCACTTCACGTATGAGAACGAGGTGTTAACCATTGAAACCACGGCGCCTGCCACGCTGACGCTGTGGGGCAAAACGATGCATGTATCGGAGCGAAAAGTTTGCACCTATAAGGACTTTTCTGTATCCGCATCTGGGACCGCTACCACGGAGGGGCGCCATGACGCTTAAGGCTGTTGTATTCGATTTGGACGGTGTGATCACCGATACCGCGCATCTCCACTTTCTGGCCTGGCGTGCCGTGGCGGAGGAAATTGGCATTACCTTCGACGAAGTGTTTAACGAACAGCTCAAGGGGATAAGCCGCATGGATTCCCTCCAGCGCATTCTGAAGCACGGCGGAAAAGAGGGGATGTTTAGCGAGGAGCAGTGCCTGGCGCTTGCGACGAAAAAAAATGCGCTTTACGTCCAGTCGCTGGCATCACTGACGCAGGATTCTCTTCTACCGGGGATCCGCGACGTGCTGGCGGAGATCCGTGCCGCGAAGGTCAAGATTGGGCTGGCATCCGTATCGCTCAATGCCCCAGGGATTTTGCACGCGCTGGGCATTCATCAGGCCTTCGATTTTTGCGCTGATGCTTCCCGCATTTGCCGTTCAAAGCCGGACCCGGAGATCTTCCTTGCGGCCTGTGCGGGGCTGAACGTGCGTCCTGCAGAGGCGATTGGCATTGAAGATGCCGCTGCGGGTGTTGAAGCAATCAACGCCGCAGGAATGCTGTCGGTCGGGATTGGGCCTGGCCTTAACCATGCGGGATTACAACTTCATTCAACGCGGGAACTGACCTGGAAATGCCTGACAGAATTCTGGGCGTCCCGGGCGTATTGATAAGGAATAAATTATGGCTCAACTTTCTCTGAAACATATTCAGAAAATCTATGATAACCAGGTCCATGTGGTTAAGGATTTCAACCTCGAAATTGAAGACAAAGAGTTTATTGTTTTCGTCGGTCCCTCGGGCTGCGGTAAATCCACGACGCTGCGAATGATTGCCGGTCTTGAGGAGATCAGCGCGGGTGAACTGATTATCGACGGCGTGTGCATGAATGACGTGCCTGCCAAATCACGTGATATCGCGATGGTATTCCAGAACTATGCGCTTTATCCGCATATGACGGTCTACGACAACATGGCGTTTGGCCTGAAAATGCAAAAAATAGCGCCCGCGGTGATTGAAGAACGCGTGAACTGGGCGGCGCAGATTTTAGGGTTACGCGAATACCTGAAGCGTAAACCTGGCGCTTTATCGGGTGGTCAGCGCCAGCGTGTGGCGCTGGGCAGGGCGATCGTGCGCGAAGCGGGCGTCTTCCTGATGGATGAGCCGTTATCCAACCTCGATGCCAAGCTTCGCGTGCAGATGCGTGCCGAAATCAGCAAGCTTCACCAGAAGCTTAACACCACCATGATCTATGTTACGCACGACCAGACGGAAGCCATGACGATGGCGACTCGCATCGTGATCCTGAAAGACGGCATCATTCAGCAGGTGGGTGCGCCGAAGCAGGTATACAACGAGCCGGCCAATATGTTTGTCGCAGGGTTCATCGGCTCACCGGCAATGAACTTCATTCGTGGCGCTATCGACGATCGCTATTTCGTAACGGAAACGCTGCGTCTGGAGATCCCTGAGGACAAGCTAGCCGAGTTGAATGCGCAAGGTTACCAGCGTAAAGCGGTCGTCTTCGGGATCCGTCCGGAAGACATTCTTACCCTGCAGAGCAGCGGAGAAGATATCGCGGCGAAAGTCAGCGTCGCTGAGCTTACCGGTGCCGAATTTATGCTTTATGCCACCGTGGGCGGACATGAACTGGTTGTCCGCGCAGGCGCGGCCAATGACTACGTAGCCGGAGATACTATCGGAATTCAGTTCGATATGAATAAGTGCCATTTCTTCGACGCCGATACCGAAGCGGCTATTAGATAAGAAAGGTGTTTGCCGGAAATGCAAATTTCCGGTTTTTTTGTTTGTTAATTATAAAGGGAATATTTAATGAGTACTCTACTAAGAAGTGCTGCGCTCGTTCTGTGCGCAGGGGTTAGCTGTGCGCAAGCAACAGAACCCGCAAAGCAGTGGGCGTTTAATATCGGTGCCATGTATGAAATTGAAAACGTCGAAGGTCAGAGCGACGATAAAGATGGATTATATGAACCCTCCGTATGGTTTAATGCAACATGGGATGCCTGGACAATCTCTCTGGCAATGTATCAGGAAGGGCCGGTTGATTATAGCAGCATGACGCGTGGCACCTATTTCGATCGCCCGGAATTTGAATTGCGCTATCGCTTTATCGGCACCGATGATTTTACGTTCGGTCTGACCGGTGGCTTCCGCAATTATGGTTATCACTTTAAAGATGAACACGGCGCCAAAGACGGCAGCGCTAATATGCAGCGCTATAAAGTTCAGCCTGACTGGGATATTAAATTAACCGACGACTGGCGCTTTGGCGGCTGGTTTGCCATGTATCAGTTTGCCAACGATCTCGATAAAACCGGTTATTCTGACAGCCGCGTCGAGACCGAAACCGGTTTTACCTGGACCATCAACGAAACGTTCTCTGCGAAAGTAAATTATTATTTAGAGCGCGGCTTCAATATGGACAGCTCACGTAATAACGGCGAGTTTTCTACCCAGGAAATTCGTGCCTACCTGCCGATTTCGTTAGGCCAGACGACGTTAACGCCATATACCCGTCTGGGACTCGATCGCTGGTCAAACTGGGACTGGCAGGACGATCCGACGCGTGAAGGACATGATTTCAACCGTCTGGGTATGCTGTACGCCTATGATTTTAACAACGGTTTATCCATGACGCTGGAATATGCCTACGAATGGGAAAACCATGACGAAGGTGAGAGCGATCGCTTCCACTACGCGGGTGTCGGCGTGAACTACGCGTTCTGATCATGATTTACCAGGGGCGATTGCCCCTGGTTATTAGCGCAAGGACGCCGCATCCGAAAAATGCGTATCAACCAAAATCTTATGCGGCGCAGGTTTACCCGCAATACGCTTAAACAACACGTTGCAGCTCTCTTCGCCGAGCTTTCTCGTCGGAATATCAAACCCGCCTGGCGCAGGGGTTAAAACGAGAGACAGCATCGGATCGCTGTAGCCTGCCATAACAACCTGCTCGGGAACCATCAGATTTAACTCATCCGCAGCACGATAAAGACCCAACAATTTCATACTGTCAGTAGCAAAAACGGCATTGGGCGGGTTGTCAGACGAGAGTAATTTGCAGGCTGCCTGTAGCGCGCTTTCATGGGTATATCCGCCATCAATGACCCAGTCCGGGTTTATGGCGATACCCTGCTTCTCAAGGCTGGATTTATAACCCGCAAGGCGATCGATAGAAACGTGATAATCGAGCGGGGCATGCAGACAGGCAATTTTTGTTCGCCCATGTTTAATAAACGAATCGACCAGAATAGCGCTGTCGTGAAAATTGTCCGTATCAACAGAATAAATATTCTGGAACTTACCTTCTACTTTTCCAATAACCACCACGGGCACACCGTATTCGTCCAGCGTGGTGAAAAAAGATTCGTTTGCGGGTGAACTCAGCATGATGATCCCTTTGATCATCTTCTGCTTTATTTTTCCCACGCACTTCTGCAGATCGTCCTCACTGCTTTTCGAGGTTTGTAAAATAACGTCAAACCCTTCCTCTTCCGCTTTTGCCGTAATGGCGTGAAGAACATCGGAGAAAAAAGGGTTACCGGCAGTAGTTTTTGTCGAGCGGGTCGAAATAACCATAATGGCATCAAAGCCAGAAGAGGTCAGGGCGCGGGCCAGTTTGTTGGGCTGATAATTTAATTCGTCTATCGCCTTAAGCACTTTGTCTCGCGCTTCAGGGGAAATATTCGTTTGTTTATTCAGAACGCGGGAAACGGTTGATTTCGATACGCCCGCAACCCGTGCGATATCATAGATGGTGGGTGACATACACCTTACTCACTCCGGACTGACAGCAATGTCGTTCATCTTACTGGAGAGAAAACGGCAATAGCAATAAATAAGAATTGATAATCAACGATCTGCCCCCATTTATTGTATTCTGAAGCCATACATTCCTGGCTTCCGGGCAATGAAGGATGGCGATGAAGCGATTTAAGAACGAACTCAATTCACTGGTGAACCGCGGCGTTGATCGACATCTGCGTCTGGCCGTTACCGGCCTGAGCCGCAGCGGTAAGACGGCGTTCATCACCGCGATGGTAAACCAGTTGCTGAACCTGCACGCCGGCGCGCGACTGCCGTTGCTCAGCGCCGTGCGCGAGGAGCGTCTGCTGGGCGTTAAGCGCGTCCCTCAGCGTGATTTTGGCATACCGCGTTTTACCTACGACGAAGGGCTGGCGCAGCTTTACGGCGATCCGCCCGCGTGGCCGACGCCAACGCGAGGCGTCAGTGAAATTCGCCTTGCGCTGCGCTTTCGTTCTAATGAATCGCTGATACGTCACTTTAAGGATACCTCAACCCTGTATCTGGAAATCGTCGATTATCCCGGCGAATGGCTGCTCGACCTGCCGATGCTGGCGCAGGACTACCTCAGCTGGTCCCGCCAGATGACGGGCTTGTTGCAAGGGCAACGCGCAGAGTGGTCAACGAAATGGCGACAGCTGTGCGAGGGCCTTGATCCGCTGGCACCTGCGGACGAAAACCGTCTGGCGACCATTGCTGAAGCCTGGACGGACTATCTGCATCTGTGCAAACAGGAAGGGCTGCACTTCATCCAGCCGGGCCGTTTTGTCTTGCCGGGTGATTTAGCAGGCGCGCCCGCGCTGCAGTTCTTCCCGTGGCCGGATGTGGACGGCGCAGGCGAGTCGAAGCTGGCACAGGCCGACAAACACACGAATGCCGGCATGCTGCGCGAGCGTTACAATTACTACTGCGAAAAGGTGGTCAAAGGTTTTTATAAAAACCACTTTTTACGTTTCGACCGCCAGATTGTGCTGGTGGATTGCCTGCAGCCGCTCAACAGCGGGCCGCAGGCATTTAACGATATGCGCCTCGCGCTGACGCAGCTGATGCAGAGTTTCCACTACGGGCAGCGGACGCTGTTTCGTCGTCTGTTCTCACCGGTGATCGACAAGCTGCTGTTTGCGGCCACAAAAGCCGATCACGTTACGGTCGATCAGCACGCCAACATGGTTTCTCTGCTGCAGCAGCTGGTGCAGGACGCCTGGCAAAACGCCGCGTTTGAAGGCATCAGTATGGATTGTCTTGGGCTCGCATCGGTGCAGGCGACCCAAAGCGGCCTGATTGACCTTAACGGCGAGAAAATACCAGCATTACGCGGGAATCGACTCAGTGACGGCGAGCCGCTTACCGTCTATCCCGGCGAAGTCCCCGCGCGGCTGCCGGGCCAGGCCTTCTGGCAGAGCCAGGGCTTCCAGTTTGAAGCCTTCCGCCCTCAGACCATGAGCGTCGATCGGCCGTTACCGCACATCCGTCTGGATGCGGCGCTGGAGTTTTTGATTGGAGATAAACTGCGATGACGGAACCCTTAAAACCGCGCATAGACTTTACCGGAACGCTTGAGCCCGAGCGTCAGGACGCCTTTAAAACGGCGCAGACGTTCAGCGGCGCGCAGGCGGAGAACTTTGCCCCGGCGCTGCCGGACGATCCCGCCGTCGAGGAAGGTCCGGCGGAGGCGGCCGTGGAAGCCGCTCTGCGTCCTAAACGCAGCCTGTGGCGCAAGATGGTCACCGCCGGTCTGGCGCTGTTTGGCGTCAGCGTGGTCGGGCAGGGCGTCCAGTGGGCGATGAACGCCTGGCAAACCCAGGACTGGGTTGCGCTGGGAGGATGTGCCGCGGGCGCGCTCATCGTGGGGGCGGGCGTCGGGTCGGTTGCCACCGAGTGGCGCCGCCTCTGGCGTTTGCGACAGCGCGCGCACGAGCGCGATGAAGCGCGGGATCTCCTCCACAGCCACGGCACCGGCAAAGGCCGTGCCTTCTGTGAAAAACTGGCCAGCCAGGCCGGTATCGATCAGTCGCATCCGGCGCTCCAGCGCTGGTACGCCGCCATCCATGAAACCCAGAACGACCGGGAGGTAGTCACGCTCTATTCCCATATGGTTCAGCCGGTGCTGGATGCCCAGGCGCGGCGTGAGATTAGCCGCTCGGCGGCGGAATCCACGCTGATGATTGCCGTCAGCCCGCTGGCGCTGGTGGATATGGCCTTTATCGCCTGGCGTAACCTGCGCCTCATCAACCGTATCGCGAACCTTTACGGCATAGAGCTGGGTTACTACAGCCGGCTCAGGCTGTTCAAACTGGTCCTGCTCAATATCGCGTTTGCGGGCGCGAGCGAGCTGGTGCGCGAAGTGGGAATGGACTGGATGTCGCAGGATCTGGCGGCGCGTCTTTCAGCCCGTGCAGCTCAGGGCATTGGCGCGGGCTTGCTGACGGCGCGTTTGGGTATCAAAGCGATGGAGGTGTGCCGTCCGCTGCCGTGGATTGATGGCGATAAGCCGCGGCTGGGGGATTTCAGGCGTGAACTCATCGGTCAGCTGAAAGAAACGCTCAATAAAAAACCGTCTCCTTAAGGCTTTGTTCACTAATCGTGCTGGCTGTCAATATTTGTTGACAGCCATCTTCCGGTTCACCGAGTTCTGACATATCATTTTAACGTTATTGGCTTAAAACGGTGAATTTCCCATGCGTCTTGAAGTCTTCTGTGAAGACCGTCTCGGTCTTACCCGCGAATTACTCGATCTTCTTGTTTTACGTAGCATTGATTTACGTGGCATTGAGATCGATCCTGTCGGGCGAATTTACCTCAATTTTGCCGAAATTGAATTTAACACCTTCAGCAGCCTGATGGCGGAAATCCGCCGTATCGCTGGCGTTACGGATGTACGCACCATCCCCTGGATGCCCTCCGAACGTGAGCACCTCGCCCTGAGCGCGCTGCTTGAAGCGATGCCCGAGCCGTTCCTCTCTTTGGATCTGAAAAGTAAAGTCGAGCGCGTTAACCACGCGAGCTGCCAGCTTTTCGCGCAGAGCCAGGAGAAGCTCAGCAGCCACCACGCCGCGCAGCTGATCCCCGGTTTTAACTTCCAGCGCTGGCTGGACAGCAACCCGCAGAATACGCACAGCGAGCATGTGGTCATTAACGGGCAGAATTTCCTGATGGAGATCACACCTGTCTATCTGAAAGGAGAAGGAAATAGTCGCGTATTGACCGGGGCGGTGATCATGCTGCGCTCGACGCTACGCATGGGGCGCCAGCTGCAAAACCTCTCCAGCCAGGACGTTGGCGCATTCAGCCAGATTATTGCCGTCAGCCCGAAAATGCGCCACGTGGTTGACCAGGCGCGCAAGCTTGCCAGCCTTACCGCGCCGCTGCTGATTACCGGCGATACCGGTACCGGGAAAGATCTGCTGGCGCACGCCGTGCACCTGGCAAGCCCGCGTGCGGCAAAACCGTATCTGGCGCTTAACTGCGCTTCAATTCCAGAAGATGCCGTCGAAAGCGAGCTGTTTGGACACGCACCGGAAGGCAAGAAAGGGTTCTTCGAGCAGGCCAACGGCGGCTCCGTGCTGCTGGACGAGATCGGCGAAATGTCGCCGCGTATGCAGGCTAAACTGCTGCGTTTCCTGAACGACGGCACCTTCCGCCGCGTCGGTGAGGATCACGAAGTGCATGTGGACGTGCGCGTCATTTGCGCCACCCAGAAGAACCTGGTGGAACTGGTGCAAAAGGGGATTTTCCGCGAAGATCTCTATTACCGCCTCAACGTCCTGACGCTGAACATTCCACCGCTGCGCGATTGTCCGCAGGACATCATGCCGCTAACGGAACTGTTTGTGGCCCGCTTTGCCGACGAGCAGGGTGTTCCACGTCCGAAACTGTCTGCAGATCTCGGCACGGTGTTAATGCGCTACGGCTGGCCGGGCAACATTCGTCAGCTTAAAAACGCCGTTTATCGCGCGCTGACCCAGCTGGAAGGGTATGAACTGCGCCCTCAGGACATTCTGTTGCCGGATTACGACGCCGGGACGGTATCGGTAGGCGAAGAAGCGATGGAAGGCTCGCTGGATGATATCACCAGCCGCTTCGAGCGCTCCGTGCTGACGCAGCTGTACCGCAGCTACCCCAGCACCCGCAAACTGGCAAAACGGCTTGGCGTCTCGCATACCGCGATTGCGAATAAGCTACGTGAGTATGGATTGAATCATAAGAAAGGTGACGAATAACAAAAAGCCTCTGTAAAGAGGCTTTTTTAATGCTTATTCCTTCGCCAGCGGCGTGGTCACGATCTCTGTTTTTGTCTCGCCCTGAATCGACGCAATCCTGCTTTCGACGTCCTTCACCTGCTGCGCGCTGTGTAGCAGGGTATAGGTCAGGTCAAATTGAGCGCTGGCGCCTGGTTGCAGTTGCTTAACCCGCTTCTGCTCGCGTTCAATGGTGACGGGGTAGGCGTAGCTGGTGCCTGGCTCAATCCCCGTGACATAGCCCTGTTTTGGCGTATCGGTATTTTTCCACAGGGTCAGCACGGGCAGCTGGCGGGTATCAAACTGAATTGACGCGCCTTTGTCACCGGCTTTATTCACCACCGCCGCGAGGGTTTCATGGTTGCTGTCCGCAAGCGGTTTGATGTTAAAGACCATCTCATCAAAGCCTTTTGTCGGCCCGGCGTAGGTTTGCCAGTCGTTAACGCCCGCTTTCGCGTAATCATTGAACGGGCTCACGCTTGCCGCCGGGGCAAGGAAGCGCGCGCCTTCTTCGAGGACAGGCGCCCCGAAGTTGCTGTGGTAGATAATCTGATAGTCATGAGGGTAATCGGCATGGTTCGTCAGAACGTCATGCAGGCTGAACTGGTTGGTTCCTGGAACGTAACGCAGTTCGGTCATGGTTTGCAGATCCGCTTTTTTAAAGGTGCTTTCTTTGATGAGACCGCGAATACGAATTTCATGCGGGGCAGCATCCGCAATTTCTACCTCCACCTGGGATGCCGGTGTATTCCCCGCCTTGCCATGCAGGGTGTAAATCTGGCCGTCAGCGGTGACCGGGTGCCCCGTCCATTCGTAGCCACAGCGGACCATCATCTCGTTGAAACCTTCCAGCCAGCCAAGTCCGTTTCGGCTTTCCAGATTAATATACGCCGGGTTAACGACCTCTTTAACGGGGGAGTTCCAGCCCAGCCTGGTGCCAAAGCCCTCCACGTGCAGAAGGTTCATCCCGCGCGTCGGGCTTAAGGTGATGGTCAGGCCGTTTTTACTGCTAATAACGATCACTTTACTACCTTCCTGCTTGCCGCCGTGCAACACTTTTTGCTCAATGCTGAACGTTCGATCGTTGATTTTCAGCTCATCGCTGGATATCTTCCAGTTTCCTTTTTCCACGCTGCTTTCAGCGCTTGTCAGCACCCAGGTTTTTGCTGCGGCATGGCCCGAAACCAGTACCGAAAGGAGCGTTAAAGCCAGTTTTATTTTCATATTTATCCCTTTTTGCTGAAACGATTATTTAACTTCGTAAGCAAATCTAATGTTTTGGCGATAAGGGAAATGTGATGCGCCTCACTGAGGGTAAATTCAGGGTTGTTTAACGATCAATATGCGGGTGTGATCGCTATTTTGCTGAATTCCAGAAACTTAATTGCGTTAATTTTGTGACGCAAGCTCATTGTTGCTTTAACGATTCAGCGAGTAGTTAATAAAAAACCCCGCCATAGCGAGGTTTTGAAAAAGCGGTATAGAATGCTAAGTAATGATTATGCTTTCAGCTTTTCCAGCGCGGCGGTGTAATCCGGCTCGGTAGTGATTTCATTAACCAGTTCGCTGAAGACGACAGTGTCGTTTTCATCAAGAACCAGTACCGCGCGTGCTGCCAGGCCTTTCAGAGGGCCTTCGGCGATGCTGACGCCGTAGTTTTCGAGGAAATCCGGGCTGCGCAGGGTGGAGAGGGTGATAACGTTGCTCAGGCCTTCAGCGCCGCAGAAGCGAGACTGGGCGAACGGCAGGTCAGCAGAAATGCACAGCACAACGGTGTTGTCCATTTCAGTTGCCAGCTGGTTGAACTTACGCACGGATGCGGCGCAAACACCGGTATCAATGCTCGGGAAAATGTTCAGCACTTTGCGGTTGCCCGCAAACTGAGCCAGTGTGACGTCAGACAGATCTTTAGCCACCAGAGTAAAAGCCTGCGCTTTGCTGCCAGCCTGCGGAATGGAACCTGCAACAGCAACCGGGTTGCCCTGGAAATGAACGAGTTGTGACATAGATATCTTCCTGTTTACATATAGTTAACGTCGGGGCTAGTGTATGCCATCCGCGGATAACACGGCAAACCAAATTTTTTCGCCTTTCCGGGCTGCAAGGAGTCAGTGATGAGAAGCGTTAAGGTCTATGAAGAAGCCTGGCCATTGCATACCCCGTTTGTGATCTCCCGCGGCAGCCGAAGCGAAGCCAGCGTGGTGGTCGTTGAAATCGAAGAGGACGGTTTTAAAGGCGTAGGGGAGTGTACGCCTTACCCGCGCTATGGTGAAAGCCTCGCGTCAGTGATGGCGCATATCATGACGCTGGTGCCAGACCTGCAAACCGGACTCACGCGCGAGGCATTACAGCATCGTTTGCCCGCCGGGGCCGCACGTAACGCCATTGATAGTGCGCTCTGGAGTCTCGAGGCGGCGAAACAGCAGCAACCCCTGACAGCATTGCTGGGCGTGGCGCTGCCGGAGTCGGTCGCTACCGCGCAAACGGTAGTGATTGGCGAGCCGGAACAGATGGCCGCCAGCGCCAAAGCGCTTTATGACGCCGGGGCCCGGCTGCTGAAGGTGAAGCTCGACGATCGTCTGATTAGCGAGCGGATGGTCGCCATTCGCGCGGCGGTACCCTCAGCCACGCTGATTGTTGATGCCAATGAATCATGGCATCCAGAAGGGCTGGCCGCCCGCTGTCAGCTGCTGGCCGACCTGGGGGTGGCCATGCTGGAGCAGCCTCTGCCAGCAAAAGATGACGCGGCGCTGAAGAACTTTATCCATCCGTTGCCCGTTTGTGCGGATGAAAGCTGTCATACCCGCGCGAGCTTGAGCGAGCTGCAGGGCCGCTACGAGATGATTAATATTAAGCTCGACAAGACCGGCGGGCTGACAGAGGCGCTGGCCCTGGCGGCAGAAGCCCGGGCGCAAGGTTTTTCACTGATGCTGGGCTGTATGCTCTGTACATCCCGGGCAATCGGCGCGGCGCTACCGCTTGTCAATCAGGTCTGTTTCGCCGATCTGGACGGCCCGACGTGGCTGGCGGTTGACGTCTCTCCCGCGCTCCATTTTACCAGCGGCGTGCTTCATCTCTGAGGCTGCCAGCGTAAAAGATCCACCATGGCTTTTAAGTATTTTTCGCTGGCCTCGTCGGAGGAGATCGGCGGGAATTCAGCGGTTATGCAGGGCAGGCTCAAATCGGCGCACCAGCTACCGAACGAGCCTGGCGTTTCATAGCCCACGCTGGTCACGAGCGGCAGGGCGAAAGCGTCTGCCAGCCACGCGCCAAGCTCGGAGTGACGCGGATCTTCAATACAGGCCAGCGGATCGTGGAAGGAGACCACCCACGCGGGATGGATCTTATGGATAAGCTGGCACAGCGCCTGGGTTTCCGGCTCTGAGCCCGGCTTATCACCCGTTAGCAGAACCACATCACGCTCCTCGGCGGAGCTGTTCCAGCGATACACCGTTTCCCCGGCGCGCCAGTTTGCTGATGGAAAATTACGGTTTAAGTCAACGCCTCGCGCATTGGCGCGAAGACCCAGCTGGCAGCCGTCCGGGTTAACCGCCAGAATCACGTGATGACGCCGTAATGACGGCGTCAGCGTCCGCAGCGCACATGAAAGCGTCACGATGGAGGAGTTTTCATCCCCGTGCGTGCCGGCAAGAATCAAGCCGCTTTCGCGGTCTGCGTCGGGGGCGGGGAACCAGATCAGCGATGCGCCTAAAAAGGAGCGGCCATATTGCTCAGCGCCCGGCGGAAAGGCGCCGCGTTCCGCTCTCGGTCGGGTGGTTGCCATACGAAATCCTGATAAAGAAGTCACTACTGGCAGTGTTGTGCAAAACCCGCTGTTAATCAAATAGTTTCCGTAATGGCTAAGAATTGCCTTAAATCACTATTCAGGCGTAAGTTATTTGCATTTCTCTTTGTCGAAACAAATAATTACGCATCTGCTTAATACCTGAATTCATTAAAGGGGATCTTATGAAGCATCCTGTTTCGCGTCTTTTTGCCGCACTGTGCCTGTGCGGGCTCTCTTCACTTTCTTTCGCAGCTGACGTGCCGCAGGGCACTGCGCTGGCGCAAAAGCAGGAGCTGGTCAGGCATATTAAAGACGAGCCGGCTTCGCTGGACCCGGCGAAAGCCGTGGGGTTGCCAGAGATTCAGGTGATTCGAGATCTCTTTGAAGGCCTGGTTAATCAGAATGAGAAAGGGGAGCTGACGCCGGGCGTGGCGACACGCTGGCAGAGCAACGATAACCGCGTCTGGATGTTTACCTTACGCGATGACGCGAAATGGTCCGACGGCTCCCCTGTCACCGCCCAGGATTTTGTCTACAGCTGGCAGCGTCTGGTTGACCCGAAAACCACCTCTCCGTTTGCCTGGTTTGCCGCGCTGGCGGGAATTAATAACGCGCAGGCCATTATTGACGGCAAAGCCGCGCCCGATACGCTGGGTGTGACGGCGGTGGACGCCAGAACGTTACGCGTTCAGCTGGACAAACCGCTGCCGTGGTTCAGCAACCTGACGGCAAACTTTGCTTTTTATCCAGTACAAAAAGCTAACGTCGAAAGCGGTAAAGAGTGGACGCGACCGGGCGCGCTGGTGGGGAACGGGGCTTACGTTCTGAAGGACCGCGTGGTGAATGAAAAACTGGTTGTGGTGCCCAATACGCACTACTGGGACAATGCCAAAACGGTACTGCAGAAGGTGACCTTCGTGCCGATTAATCAGGAATCGTCGGCGACCAAACGCTACCTGGCAGGGGATATTGATATTACCGAATCGTTCCCAAAAAACATGTATCAGAAGCTCATGAAGGACATTCCGGGGCAGGTTTATACGCCGCCTCAGTTGGGAACGTATTACTATGCCTTTAACACCCAAAAAGGCCCGACGGCGGATGCACGGGTTCGTCTGGCGCTGAGTATGAGCATCGACCGTCGTATCATGGCAGAAAAGGTGTTAGGGACGGGGGAAAAGCCCGCCTGGCACTTCACCCCAGACGTGACGGCAGGGTTCACTCCGGACGCCTCGCCGTTTGAGCAGATGTCGCAGCAGGAGCTGAACGCCCAGGCCAAAACCTTGCTGCAGGCTGCAGGATACGGTCCTCAGCGCCCGCTGAAGCTGAACCTGCTGTATAACACTTCGGAAAACCACCAGAAAATCGCGATTGCGGTGGCCTCCATGTGGAAGAAAAATCTTGGTGTGGATGTCAAACTGCAAAACCAGGAGTGGAAAACCTACATTGATAGCCGTAACACCGGTAACTTTGATGTGATCCGCGCCTCATGGGTGGGCGATTACAACGAGCCATCAACGTTCCTGTCATTGTTGACCTCCACTCACAGCGGCAACATCTCCCGCTTTAATGACCCTGCCTACGATAAGATCGTCCAGCAGGCGACGCTGGAAACCACCGCGAAGGCGCGCAATGCGGACTACAACATGGCGGAGAAAATCCTTATGGAGAAGGCGCCCATCGCGCCAATTTATCAGTACACTAACGGTCGCCTGATTAAGCCCTGGGTGAAGGGCTACCCCATCAATAACCCGGAAGACGTGGCATATAGCCGGACGATATATATTGAAAAGCACTGATGCGTACTGACCTCCTGCTAACGCCAGGCAACCATCGCTAAACCCCGAGCTGGCGCGGCTTACAGCGCCAGTTTATCCTTCTGACCATCTCCCGCCACAGCAGAAAGCATGACTTTTCTGACGGTATTGCTGACGTATTCAACGAAAAACGGTTGCGGTAAATTCCGCATAATACCGTCAGCCAGGTGTTTTATCGACGGTAAAGGCAAAGTCGATTGCCACGTTTAAACCAAAGGAACGGGCATTAAGCGAACGGGAGATCGGCGTGTTCTTTAACGCGCTGGCCCGTACCGGAGTTGCGCAGACGATTCAGATGTCAGTTAAATTTGACCTTTTGACGTTACTGCGAAAGCGGGAGTTTCGTCTGGCTCGTTGGTAGTTGGTGGACTGGGAGGAGCGGACGCTTACGCTCCCGCCCTCTGTCATGAAAATGTCGCGACCACATTGGATTTATCTCTCCCGGCAGGCAAAGGACATTCTGGTTGCGCTGAATAGTGTGTATGCGCATTCTGAGTACCTTCATCCAGGCCGTTTTAGCCCAAAACTCCCACTTTACGACGCTGCGCTTAATGCCGCTATTCGTTCGGGGTTAAAGCAATTAGCGGAAGAAGGCGTGGAGTTTGAGTCCTTCTCTGTCCATGACTTGCGCCGGACAGCCAGCACGCTTTTGCACGAAGCAGGGTATAACTATGACTGGATCGAAAAATGTCTGGCGCATGAGAAGCGAGGCGTTCGGGCGGTGTATAACAAGGCGGAATACGCAGAACAACGAGCATCAATGTTGCAGGACTGGGCGGATATGGTCGACAGGTATATTGAGAAATTTAAATGAGTCAGGAATCCGACCGCCGGTAAAAGCTTATTGTTGCTTAAAACAGTGAGCCTGATCTAACAGAATTTGGCAACAGATAACCAACTTCTGGAGATAATCATGCGTGCAGCACTCAGAAAAGAAGAATTGATAAAGTTAGTGCCTCTGTCTTTTTATGCCATTGATAAGCTGGAAAAAGAAGGCGATTTCCCTAAACGTTTCTCACTGACGCCACGGGTTGTAGCCTGGAACCGGGATGAGGTGGAAGCCTGGCTGGACGCGCGTCAGCAGAACCCCGACTTAATTGCACGTGATGAGGGTATGATGAAAGGTCTGGAAAAAACATGGGAGATACACAGGCAAAAGTTTGCAGCAAAACGTACTGTTTAAATCAACGTGCAGTGATGTTTACGCCTGACGGATCAGCCTATTGATTAGATAAGACGATACGAAATGTTAGCACGGGAGGAGCAAAACTGGCGCTCTATCCCGTTTGCTTTATGAGCAAATATTGGCATTGTTGGTGATGTGTGAATGTTTTTACATGTTGGGTTAAGATGAGTCGGATGAGATAGCTCATTGATTGAAAAGTGCGGCCACAGTGGTGCGAAGTTGCACTAAATAGCTGCGTCGAATAGTAGATCACTTTAAGGTAACTCAGTCCGATTTTTGCGTCCGATCAATCGCCAAACATCACAAATCACCAACTGGACTGAGCGATGCCGATCATAGTACCAATACCCCGTAAGCGAACCTGCAGGAAACTGATGAATGGTATCCAGCAATTAAGTTCGGGAGAACTTACTATCCTTTTTCTGTCGACTATCTAACTGGATAGTTTATCTTCACAACAGTGCCTCAAATGAAAACAAAGCTTATTCACGATTGCACAAATAATCTTATATATACAACGGAAATTTATTATAGTGTGAAAAAATAATTTTCATGAATAAATCCTAAAAACTAGTACTGTCAGTGTCGATCAGCTTGATGTATCGCGGGTCTCTTTGTTACGGTACCTTTAGCAGGGATTACGAACTTATTTCCATTACATTAAATAATTATTCAAGGTATAGAAAATGAGAACTCATGTTGTTGAGGGTATGGTCAATACAATAGAAAAAATCGCTGAGGATGTTGGGCTTACCGAAGAAGAATACATGCTAGCGTTAGCTTTTTCGATGGCGATATTGATGGAACACAAAGGTAGTAATCTGATGGATATAGATATAAATGAACTGACGCTGGTTGTCGGCTTGAGGAAAAATGGTGCAGGGAACCCACCAGTAAAAGAAGGCAATAGCTCAGTACATTAACTGTGCAAGCCTGTATCCCTGTTCCGAAAACTTTGACTCTGGGTGAGCTATTACTCACGGGGTCCTTGATGTGCGATGATTATTCGGATTAGCCTGCGTCTGATGAGAAAATTCATGACATGAATGGTAAAGATATTAATGTAAGACTTTCTACCCCTGTGGTCACGTATTAATATATATCAATAAAATGAATGCATTCAGATATAAAACTGCTGTTTTCAGCAGCGGTAGATATTTATTCCGCATTTTTGTAAATAAATAGTTAGTGTGTCGTGTTATTGGTTGGTGTGTAGTGTCGTTTGTTGTCTTGTTTTGGTTAAAAATGCTTAAAAAAATCCGATATAGGATATTTACACTAATTTATTGATCTTAAGTGGTGTTTTATTCTATCATCGGCTTTGTAAAGAAACGCCGTTATTTCCAGCAAACACTCCTCAGGGGAAGGGACCGCTATGGCCGATACGTTCCAGAACGAGGTGCCTAAGGCACGCATAAACCTTAAATTAAGCCTGCATACAGGAGGCTCGCAGAAGAAAGTCGAACTGCCGCTTAAACTCCTCACCGTCGGTGATTTCAGTAATGGCAAAGAGACCCGCCCATTATCTGAAAGAAAAAAAATTAACGTCAATAAAAACAACTTCAACAGTGTACTTTCGGAATTTAACCCGGAAGTAAATCTGAATGTTGAGAATACCCTCGCGGGGGATGGTTTCGAAGAAAATGTGAAACTGAGCTTCTCCGATATTAAAGACTTCGAACCTGAGCAAGTTGCCCGCCAGATCCCTCAGCTCCGCGCCATGCTGGCGATGCGTAATTTATTACGCGATCTCAAATCTAATCTCCTTGATAACGCCACTTTCAGAAAAGAACTCGAGAAAATTCTTAAAGACCCGGCGCTGTCCCGGGAATTACGCGACGAAATGAATGCACTGGCCCCGAAATAAGCGGCGTGCGTTATTTAATGGATTAACCGGGAATATGCTGATGTCTGTAAATACCGAAACCGCCTCCACTCAGGGGCAGACCACCGTACTGGAAAAAGAGGGCGTTTACGCCTCCCTGTTTGAAAAAATCAACCTGACCCCGGCCTCCAGTCTGGGTGATATTAACGCGTTTCTGGATGATGCGGCGCTCTCTGATGCCCCGGCAGGCGAGCGCCTGACGGCAGCGATGCAGGTGTTTATGGACTGCATCCGAAAATCCGGCAAGCCCGTGGAGAAGCTCGACAAGACGCTGATTGACCACCATATCGCGGAGCTGGATTTCCAGATTAGCCGTCAGCTGGATGCGGTAATGCACCACGAAGCGTTCCAGAAAGTTGAATCTCTCTGGCGTGGCCTGAAGCAGCTGGTGGACAGCACCGACTACCGCCAGAACGTGAAAACCGAAATTCTGGATGTCTCCAAGGACGACCTGCGCCAGGACTTTGAGGATGCACCGGAACTTATCCAGAGCGGCCTCTACTGGCACACCTATACCGCCGAATACGACACCCCGGGCGGCGAGCCGATTGGCTCGGTGATTTCTTCTTACGAATTTGACGCCAGCCCGCAGGACGTGGCGTTGCTGCGCAATATCTCGAAAGTGTCCGCCGCCGCGCATATGCCGTTTATCGGCTCCGTTGGCCCGGCGTTCTTCCTGAAAGACTCTATGGAAGAGGTTGCTGCGATTAAAGATATCGGTAACTACTTCGACCGCGCCGAGTACATCAAGTGGAAATCGTTCCGCGACACGGACGACTCGCGCTATATCGGGCTGGTGATGCCGCGCGTGCTGGGCCGTCTGCCGTATGGTCCGGACACCGTGCCGGTGCGCAGCTTCAACTACGTTGAGCAGGTGAAAGGGCCGGACCACGAGAAATACCTGTGGACCAGCGCGTCGTTCTCCTTCGCCTCCAACATGGTGAAAAGCTTCATCAATAACGGCTGGTGCGTGCAGATCCGTGGCCCGCAGGCGGGCGGGGCGGTGAAAGACCTGCCGATCCACCTGTACGATCTCGGTACCGGCAACCAGGTGAAAATCCCGTCTGAGGTGATGATCCCGGAAACCCGCGAATTTGAATTCGCCAGCCTGGGCTTTATTCCGCTGTCTTACTACAAAAACCGCGACTACGCCTGCTTCTTCTCGGCGAACTCCGCCCAGAAACCGGCCCTGTATGACACCGCCGATGCCACCGCCAACAGCCGCATCAACGCACGCCTGCCGTACATATTCCTGCTGTCGCGCATTGCGCACTACCTGAAGCTGATCCAGCGTGAAAATATCGGTACCACCAAGGACCGCCGTCTGCTGGAGCTGGGACTCAACACCTGGGTGCGTGGTCTGGTCACTGAAATGACCGATCCGGGCGACGAGCTGCAGGCTTCCCACCCGCTGCGTGATGCGAAGGTCGTGGTGGAAGACATCGAAGATAACCCGGGCTTCTTCCGCGTGAAGCTGTTTGCGGTGCCGCACTTCCAGGTGGAAGGCATGGACGTGAACCTGTCTCTGGTCAGCCAGATGCCGAAAGCGAAAGCGTAAGGCGGGGGCAGGGATGAAAATTTATCGTCCGCTGTGGAATGAGGGGGCACTGTTGTCTCCTCAGCAGTTCCAGCAACAGTCAGAATGGGAATCTTTTCGCAGTACAGGCGTTGCGGCTCTCGCCTCGCCGTTTGCGTGGGGCGTTGAGCAGGCTGAATTTGATGAAAGGCTACTGGGTTCGGGCCTGATTCAGATTACACAACTGCGGCTCTGGCTGCCTGATGGCTCGCTGGTGGATACGGCAGTCAGCGATCTGCCGCCAGAACCGCGCGAGCTGGGGCTGGCGCAACATTCAGACGCAGTTACGGTAGTGATTGCCCTGCCGCTCATGCAGTCCGGGCTGAATAACGTGCAGCAGGAATCAGCTATAGCCGACCGGCCGCTCCGCTACCGTGAAGAGTGGGTGAATGTCCAGGATGCGTTTGGCAGCGAGGAGGAATCCGTCGCGGTCGCCCGCTTTAACCTCGCGATTCGTTTTGAACACGAGGATAACGCGTCGTGGCAGTGCTGCCCGGTTGCGCGTTTGATCCGTGACGGACAGGAATGGCGTCAGGATCCGGCATTTATCCCTCCCATGGCCTTGTTCTCTGCAAGCCCGGCGATGCGGGAAAGACTGGTGTTACTGAACCGTCAGCTTCGCTCACGTCGCCAGCGTCTGATGTCCATGCGCCGCGAGAGTAATGAGCGTCTGGCCGATTTCGCGGTGGCAGACGTCTCTCTTTTCTGGCTACTCAATGCACTGAACTCTCATGCGCGGGTGCTGACGGAATTTGAACGTTTTCCCGCCCGCCATCCGGAGCAGGTGTGGGCGGAACTCGCACGACTGGCGGGCAGCATGCTGACATTTTCTCTCGACAGCGATCTGGACGCTATTCCCGGCTATAACCATGCCGAACCAGAAAAAACGTTTCCGCCACTGTTTGAACTGATCACCGGCTTACTGGAAGCCAGTCTGCCGTCCCGCGTGATCGCGCTGGACATGCTTCGACCGGACGATCAGACATGGAAACACGGTCACCCAGTAACGCAGAGAGGGGTAATACGTCTTTAGTGAACGTTTGGCCGGTCACACGTTCAACGGTTTCTGCCAGTTTTCCGTATGAGGTTGTTTCACCTGCGACAAATATCACTTCATTTACGATCCGCGGCTGATGCAAATAAATTTCGGTGGTGAGTCGGCCAATATCCGCAGGTGATGTCACGGTAACCTGTGTTTCCCATCCCCCGAGCGCATTAATGGTTTTTTCGGATAAATTCACCACATCAAATGCCGGTTCGAAGAGAAAACTGGTAAACATGCCGGTTGAAACAATCACCCATTCCGTCGCGTTCTGTTCCCGCAAAAGCGTCCTGACATCATACTGCTCGTCCCAGACGGGCTGACCGCTCCCTTTGCCTACCACATCGTAATTCACGCCAAACTGCCAGGGAAAATAGCGTTTAACGCCAGCCTCCAGTACCGCGCGAGTAATCTTTATCTGTGTTCCCGCGCCAGCGACAAACCCCATGCAGTTGATAACAGTATCAAAATCCGCGAAGTGGTTTTTTAACACGTCAATCGTGCTGGCAGCGACATCGACAGAGATAAATTTGGCCCCTGCATCAGCCAGTTTTTGATGCGTTTCGGACTGAAGCTTACCCCGGCTGTCCCTGGAGCCGGGCGATACGATAACGGAGACAGCGCCGTCGCGCTGCGTGACTGCCGGAACCAGATACTCCAGCACGGCAGCGCCCAATTGTCCTGCACCAAGCACTAATACTTTTTCGCCTGTCGTTATATCACGTACTTTCATACTGAGCCTCTCTTTGTTTAATCGTTTGATTACTTCAACTTGAGCAAGGTTATGTCAGATGGCTGCATTCGATAAGACGACAAGCATAAGTTAGACTGTTCGTAAAAATGGGATAATCGATCTTTTCAGGCGCGGTGGGAATATGGATAAACTGGAATCAATGCGGGTATATGTTTGTGTGGTCGAAACCCATAGCTTCGCCAGGGCGGCAGAAGTGCTGGGGCTACCGCGTTCAACCGTATCGCGGGTCGTTAAGGAGCTGGAGACATACCTGGGCATTCAGCTTTTACAGCGCACCACCCGGAAACTCAGCGTGACCGCAGAAGGCCGACGTTACTATGACGAGAGCAAACGGCTGCTGACGGATATTGCGACAATGGAGTCTTCCTTTCCCGGCAGATCCGCGCAGCCAAGAGGCCGTTTTAAAGTCGGGATGCCGCAGTCTCTCGCCCGACATTGCATTCTTCCCAGTCTCCCTGAATTTCTCCACCAGTATCCCGAGCTGGAGCTGATACTCTGTTCCAGCGATAACGTGGAGGACATTATTCAGGAAGGGTATGATTGCGTGATCCGCACCGGGAGGATAGAAGATTCAACGACGCTGGTCGCGCGCCCTCTGGCGAACTTCAGATGGGTTGTTCTGGCTTCTCCGGGCTATATAGCCGCCTGTGGTAAACCGGAAAATCTCGACCAACTGGAAAAGCATTACGCAGTCGGCTACCTGAACCACCGCACCGGGCGTACCATTGACTGGTTTTTTACGCGTGATGACGGCGATTGTGCAATCCGCATGAAAGAGACGCTGATCGTCGATGACACCGACGCCTATATCCAGGCTGGAATTCAAGGGCTCGGATTAATTCGCGTGGCCAGCTATCTGGCTGAGCCGTATCTGAAGAGCGGGGCGTTGGTTCGCTGTATGGAGGACCTCTCTTTCGATTTACCGCTTTCGCTTGTCTATCCACAAAACCGCTTTCTCCCGCCTTCGGTACGCGCCTTTTATGACTGGAGCAGAGCGGTGCTACACCAACATGGTGACTGACGGGCGAAAACCCTGATTTTGCTTAATAGCCGGAAATAAAAAAAGCCCGTCAGAGAACGGGCGAAATAAGCAAATGATTTAGTGATTCGTTATCAACATTGTTGGAGGATAACGCCGCGTATCTTACGTGGCTGAGGGCAATGCAGATACCTGACAAATTCGGTAGGTGAAACAATAAATTAAACGTGCACTACAGTGCGTCAAAAGTGGGGTAGAGACTGTTTTCCAGATATTCAACGAAAAACCAAATCTCACCGCTGAAAATAAACCATAAGCCAAATATAATAAGCAATAAAATAATTAAGGTGAGTATTATTTCTGTCTTTCCCATTGTTGCCACAACCCACCCGTCGTTAATTTACTTAAGCTGGGCATTGTAGCGGGGCTTTTCACGATACTCCAGTTTCATGCCGCAAGGACTTTATTACGCCCATCGTTTTTGGCGCGATAGAGCGCATCGTCGACACGTTTAAACAGCGCGTCAATACTCTCTTCCGGGTCATGCCGAGCCACGCCAATACTGACGGTAAAGCGTGGTAAGCCTGGGAGGGTAATATGGGCGACCGCCGCACGGACGGATTCGGCAATCTTCAGCGCCGTTTCGAGAGACGTACGCGGCAACAGGATGACAAACTCTTCACCGCCCCAGCGAAACACCAGGTCATCTTGTCTGCTGCAGGCTTCCAGCGTTCGGGAGAGCGCGATGAGCACCTCATCACCCTTCAGGTGACCAAAGAGGTCATTGATGTTTTTAAAATGATCGGTATCCACCAGCAGCAGGCTAAATTGCTGCTGGGCGGAGAGGTGGCTCAGGTTGGTTTGGTCGATAACGTTATAAAACTGACGTCGGTTGAGTAACCCCGTCATCGAGTCACGTAATGCAGCATTTTCCAACTCCTGCTCAAGCCTCTTTTGCTCAGTAATATCATGGATTATGCACAGCATCAGTTTGTCGCCGTAGATCTCAATGGGCCCCGCGTAGGTCTGGACGTGGCGGGTGGTGCCATCGGCAAGGCGGTGAATAAAATTAAGCGGCTTATGTCCGCCGGGCAGCGCGGCGATCTCCGTCATGATGGGCATGACGCCTCTGCCAAGCGTGTTAATTTCCCAGGTGTGCTTCCGGCACATCTCATCATGTGAATAACCGTAAAAGCTGAGCGCGGCCAGGTTTGCATCGACAATTTGCCCGTCACGGGCAGGATCGATTAGCAACATTGGTGCGCTGTTGGTCAGGAAAAAGCGGGCGTAAAACCCCTGTTTTTTGCGTTGATAGGTTGCGGAACGGCTGGCCTTCAGGCCTGAGGGGGTGTGCGAAGAGATTCCTTCGAAAACGATAACATCACCATCCGGCGTGACGTGGGTGAGGGAGAGGCGACAGCTTATCGGTACGTCCTGCCCGCCCCGGCTAACTGTCCAGATCTCGACAATATCGTGATCGTTCTTCAGTTCGGGAACATACATCGACAGTACGGTTTGCGCACTTGCAGAACAGGAACCTTTACGCAGGTCATTCAGCGTTTTATTACCCGTTAGCTGTATTGCGGCCACATTTGCAAAAATAATCTGTTCCGAAACAGGAGAAATGAGCCACACGGGCGTTTTAATTGCATTAAGCGCATCAAAACTATTTTGCGACATAGTATTTTCCTGTTCATCGGCACGATACGCCTGGAAATCATGGCAGAACTGACCCGCATGTACTCCCTTGAAACATACTCTAGTCAATCCCGTCAGGCATGATTTTTTTGTGAAATAAATTCGGGGTCCGTTTGAATTTTACTTATGGGTATAATTTGTTTGTCTGAGTTTTTTTGTAGCAGCAGCCACGGAACTTGTTCAGCGGGCAAGGGGCGGGAGAAAAGGTAGCCCTGGAGATAGTCACAGCCGAGGCTGGTCAGTATTGCCTGCTGTTCGTCCGTTTCAATCCCCTCGGCAACGACAGTCATCTCCATGGTGCGGGCAATATTAATAATGGTTTCCACCAGCTTGCGGCTTTTTTCATTTCCCAGCATAGAGGACACAAAGCTCTTGTCGATTTTAAGCTCTTTTGCCGGAAGAACGCTCAGCATCAGCAGGTTGGAATAGCCCGTGCCAAAATCATCAATAGAGACGGTGATCCCCGCATGGTTAAAGGCGTTGAGCAGCTCGATGCTGCGGTCGAGATTTTTTAGCGCGGTACTCTCCGTGACCTCCAGGATCAGCCTTGAGGGCGACAGATTATATTTATCCAGCATGGACGACACGATGTGAAAGATATCCGGCTGTTCGAACTGAATAGGGGATAAATTGAGCGATAACGTCCACTGGCTGAAACCTTGTTCAGTCCAGAAATGAAGCTGCCGACACGCGGCTTCAATAGCCCAGTTGCCAACCGGAATAATCAAACCCGTTTGTTCCAGAGTGGGTAAAAACAGACCTGGCAGCAAAACGCCTTGCTCCGGATGCCGCCAGCGCAGAAGAGCCTCAAAACCGTGGATCGTCTTATCTTTAGCATGCCAGGTTGGCTGATACCACAGTTCAAACCGATCGCTTTCCAGCGCCTGATAAAGTTCCTGCAGAAAACCCGGCTGCGCCGGAACCGCCGTTGACATCTCAGGGCGGTAAAACGCCCAGCCGTTACGACCTTCTTGCTTAACGTGGTGTAAGGCGGCATCCGCCTTAAACTTCAGTTCATGCAGCGTTTCGCCATCCTGAGGATAAAGGCTTACACCCGCGCTGAGGGTGGTACTCAGCGTATGTCCGCAAAGGGATAGCGGACGGCGCATATCCGCGAGCAGCGTCGTGAGCAGGGTAGTGAGCTTTTCTTCGTCGCATTCGGGAACCAGCAGGATAAAGGCATCCCCACCCAGCCTGGCCAGCGTCATCTCACGGGTAAGTAGGGAGGTGATGCGTTGGGCAATGGTAATTAATAACTCATCACCGACGCTGTGACCCCAGGTATCATTCACGCGTCTGAAGCGATCGACATTCAGAAAAATCACGGCAAATTGTTTGTTACTCAACAAGGCGCTGTGCAGACAATCCTGCATTCGGATATCCATCTGCTGACGGTTTGCGAGGCCGGTGAGAGCGTCAAAGCGAACCTGTAGCTCAAGCTGACGGTTGAGTTGGCGCAGATTGTCCGTCAGCCGGCTGGTCCGCCAGTGCGAATCGATAAGCGAAATAATTAACATCATGCCGAGCAGGGCGAGCGTGGTGACGGAAACCCAGATGGATAACCCCAGCTCGCTGACCCCGCCGGGGAGCGTATGCGCCATCTCATGGAAATGCGCGGCGCTCATGCCCGTATAGTGCATCGCGCAAATGGCGGCGCCCATGACTAACGCGGCGAGAATGCGAGTCACAAAGACCCCTTTGTGCTTATCTCTAAGGCGAAAAGCCAGCCACAGCGCCACGCCGGAGGCGACCACGGCAATCATCACGGACACACCCACAATGCGCCGATCCCAGAGGATGCTTCCTTCCAGCATCAACGCGGCCATGCCGATATAGTGCATAGCGACCACGCCAGCGCTGAGGATAACCGTGGCGAAGAACAGCCGAAAGGGAGAGAGGTGTTTGCCCGTAACGGCAATATTTATTGCTATCGTGGAGGCAACGATCGCCACGCCGAGAGACGCAAGGGTTAGCCATAGGTCATAGCTCATCATCATCGGCATTTGCATCGACAGCATACCGATGAAGTGCATTGACCAGATCCCGATGCCCAGCGTGCTCCCGCCGGCAATGCGCCAGAACAGAGCCGCTTTACGGCTGGAAAGGGGAATTTTCCCGGCGCTGTCCAGGGCCACAAAGGAGGCGATAAACGCCACCAGATAAGAGACAGCGATCAACACAGGGTCCCACGATATATTGAGCATTATGCAATCCCACGCCTGAGAGGGTTACCGATTTTGCCGGCCGGCACGTCTTTATCTGGCAACGAACATGCGCATTCAAACCATATTAGTTATTTATCGTGGAAAATAGCCACTTATATAAAAGGTCAAACTTACCCGAAATATAAAATATATTCTTTATGTTAATGCATTAAGTACTGCTAAACATAGTCGATAGATTGTAGCAAAGCGTCTTAAATATGTGTGCATGCACCGCAGATAATGGTATCGCTTCAGGGGGCTTTGGACCAGCAATACAGTATATAGGGCATGACATTTCTACTAAAACCCCTTTTTTATCTGACTTAAGTTAAATACAGGGTGGGTAACGGCGAAACGAGAAACCAGCGTATTATGTGAGGACAAACGCAAAAGTGAATGCTATAAATCTAAATGCCGACCAAAATATAAGTTGTGGGTAAAATCATGCTAAGAAATATTAGTGTCAGGACCTTCATTGCCTGGTTCCTGCTGTGCCTGTTTTTAGTGAATGCAGGTATCGTTGCTCTATTTTCCAGCAATCTTCCTCTTTTCGTTTCGATTAATCTGGTCAATTTCGTTGGATTATTTTTGCTCTGGAGTTATATGACGAAGTTTCTTGTGACGCCGATCAATACTGTGAAAAAAAGTATTGAAGAAGTGACCGCAGGCAACTTAGGCGTCTCTATCCCCGAGTTTGGCAATAACTGCGCGGGGCGATTAATTCCCGGGATTAATACTCTTTCCAGCAACATCGCTACGCTGGTGCGTGAGATCAGGGCATCATCACAAAACGCCATGGCCTTGTCGGATCAGCTCTCTTCCCGCAGTGCCCAACTCTCGGTGAAAACAGAGCAGCAGTCTGCGTCTCTGGTGCAAACTGCGGCAAGCATGGAGCAGATGGCGGCAAGTACCCGAAACAATGCCGATAATACCCGGCTGGCGAGCGAGCAGGCGAATGCCGCGACGTTGCAGGCGCGCAAGGGCGGAGATCTGATGGAACAGGTTGCCAGCAATATGCAATCCATTACCGAGTGCGCGCAGCAGATGACGGAAATTATCTCCCTGATCGACGGGATTGCATTCCAGACGAATATTCTGGCGCTTAACGCGGCCGTCGAGGCCGCGCGGGCGGGCGATCACGGGAAAGGGTTCTCCGTGGTCGCAGAGGAAGTCCGAAACCTGGCTCACCGCAGCGCTGAGGCGGCGAAAAACATCAAAACGCTGATTGACGTTACCAGCAGTAATGTCACCCAGGGTGCCAGCGTTGTGTCGGAAGCGGAGAAGAATATGCGTGACATCGTGACCGGCTCCGGCAACGTCAGCCGGTTAATGGACGAAATTTCTACCTCAACCGCAGAGCAGGAGAAGGGCATTTCCCAGATCACGCTGGCGCTGTCCGAACTGGAGCGGGTCACGCAAAGCAACGTAGCGATGGCGGAGGAGCTCAACGGTTCCTCTGATGTGCTGCGTAATCAGGTGATCGAACTGCAGACGCGGACCCGAAATTTCAGGCTGGACCAGGGGCACCCCCCGTCACCAGTAGCCAGCCCTGTTTCGTACCATCAGCTCCCCGAGCACTCTCATTGACAGCTTCCTGAAGCCTGGCATGCCAGGCTTTTTTATTCTCAAAATATAGCGTGTACAATTCCTGAGCGATTTCAGCGCGATGCGAAACATAGTTGTTGCTTAACCCCTGATGGAAGCTAGACTGACATCGAAAGAGCCAAACAGGGGAGGCGCTGTGGAGAGCATTAAAGGATCCGAACTTAACGTTCCTGACGCAGTTTTTGCGTGGGTGCTGGACGGTCGCGGCGGCGCCCGACCGCTGGAAGATGATGATGTCATTGATAAAGAGCATCCCTGCTGGCTACATCTGAACTATACCCACCCGGACAGCGCTGACTGGCTGGCCTCGACTCCGCTGCTGCCTAACAACGTACGCGATGCGCTGGCGGGGGAAAGCCTGCGGCCTCGCGTAAGCAGGATGGGTGACGGGACGCTTATCACCCTGCGCTGTATAAACGGCAGCACGGATGAACGTCCCGATCAGCTGGTTGCGATGCGCGTTTATATGGACGATGGGCTGATTGTTTCCACACGTCAGCGTAAGGTTCTGGCGCTGGATGACATCGTGAACGACCTCAAAGAGGGGACCGGACCGGTTGACTGCGGCAGCTGGCTGGTGGACGTCTGTGACGCCCTGACCGATCATGCGAGCGAATTTATTGAAGAGCTGCACGATAAAATCATCGACCTGGAAGATAATCTGCTCGATCAGCAGATCCCGCCGCGCGGCTTTCTGGCGCTATTGCGCAAGCAGCTGATCGTGATGCGTCGGTATATGACACCACAACGGGATGTATATGCCCGTCTGGCCAGTGAAAGACTCAACTGGATGAATGACGATCAGCGCCGCCGGATGCAGGACATTGCTGACAGGCTGGGCCGCGGTCTGGATGAGATCGATTCTTGTATTGCCCGAACGGCGGTGATGGCGGATGAAATCGCGCAGGTGATGCAGGAGTCGCTGGCGAGAAGAACCTACACGATGTCCCTGATGGCGATGGTCTTTTTACCCAGCACATTTCTGACAGGGCTTTTTGGCGTCAATCTGGGCGGTATACCCGGCGGCGAATATCGGTACGGCTTCACCGCGTTTTGCGTCATGTTAGTTGTTTTGATTGGTGGTGTTGCATGGTGGTTGCATCGTAGTAAATGGCTGTAAATTTACGATTTTTTCACCTTTTTCGAGGATTAAAACGCTCTTTTAATTGAGCGAAGTCAATAAACATCACCCCCGTAAGGTGCAATATTACTCCCGCAGGTGAATGCAACGTCAAGCGATGGGCGTTGCGCTCCATATTGTCTTACTTCCTTTTTTGAATTACTGCATAGCACAATTGATTCGTACGACGCCGACTTTATAGTCGGCTTTTTTTTGCCTCCTGTTTCTCAGCGTCTACCCTAAAAGGGACGACAGCAAATCCTGGAGGGAAAGATGAGCATTTTACTCGCTCTGCTACTGCAACACGCGCGTCAGTCCGATCCTGTTCCCACCGATCCCGTGCCGATGCCCGATCCCATTCCGCGTCCGCAGCCGATGCCAGACCCGCCGCCGGACGAAGAACCGATTAAATTGTCGCATCGAACCCCGAGATCTGCGAGGATACGCGCCATCTGACCGTAAAGATGACCACGAGAGATTATTGTGACCGCTTTTTCTACCCTGAATGTTCTGCCTGCCGCCCAACTCGACAACCTCAACGAGTTGGGATACCTCACGATGACGCCTGTTCAGGCGGCCGCGCTACCCGCTATCCTTGAAGGCCGGGACGTGCGCGTGCAGGCGAAAACGGGCAGTGGGAAAACGGCCGCTTTCGGTCTTGGTCTGCTGCAGCATATTGACGCGTCGCTGTTTCAGACCCAGTCACTGGTGCTGTGCCCGACCCGCGAGCTGGCAGACCAGGTCGCGGGTGAACTGCGTCGCCTGGCGCGTTTCCTGCCCAATACCAAGATCTTAACCCTCTGCGGTGGGCAGCCGTTTGGCGCACAGCGCGATTCGCTCCAGCACGCGCCGCACATTATTGTCGCGACGCCCGGCCGCCTGCTTGATCACCTGCAAAAAGGCACCGTTTCGCTCGATGCCTTAAGCACGCTGGTGATGGACGAGGCGGACAGGATGCTGGATATGGGCTTCAGCGATGCCATTGATGAAGTGATCCGCTTCGCGCCGGCCGATCGTCAGACGCTGCTGTTCTCTGCGACCTGGCCTGAAGCCATCGCCGCGATCAGCGGTCGCGTGCAGAATAATCCGCTCACCATTGAGATCGACAGCGTCGATGCTCTGCCGGCCATCGAACAGCAGTTCTTTGAAACCTCGCAGCAGGGAAAAATCCCTCTCCTGCAGAAACTGCTGAGCCAGCACCAGCCTGCGTCATGCGTGGTGTTCTGTAATACCAAAAAAGACTGCCAGTCGGTTTGTGATGCCCTGAATGCGGCGGGGCAGAGCGCGCTGTCGCTGCACGGCGACCTGGAACAGCGCGATCGCGATCGGACGCTGGTGCGCTTTGCTAACGGCAGCGCGCGCGTGCTGGTGGCGACCGACGTGGCAGCACGCGGCCTGGATATCAAATCCCTTGAACTGGTGGTGAACTATGAGCTGGCATGGGATCCTGAAGTGCACGTCCACCGTATTGGTCGCACTGCTCGCGCCGGAAACAGCGGGCTGGCCATCAGTTTCTGCGCGCCGGAAGAGGCGCAGCGCGCCAATATTCTCTCTGAAATGTTGCAGATCAAACTGAACTGGGTGAACGCGCCGGGGAACGTCAGGCTCGTGCCGCTGGAGGCCGAAATGGCGACGCTGTGCATTGATGGCGGCAAAAAGGCCAAGATGCGACCGGGGGATGTGCTGGGCGCACTGACCGGAGATGTGGGGCTGGAAGGGGCGGATATCGGGAAAATTGCGGTTCATCCGGCACACGTGTACGTGGCGGTTCGCCAGGCGGTTGCGCATAAGGCGTGGAAGCAGCTGCAAAACGGCAAGATTAAAGGCAAAACCTGCCGCGTACATCTGCTGAAATAAGGCATAAAGCGTCTCAGAAGGTCCTTCTGAGACGCCCATCGCTTATTTCACTTCAAGCACGTTCAGACGCAACTCTTCGAACTGATTGTCCTCGTCTTCCGGCTGCCAGCCCGCAGGCTGCATTGGGATCTCTTCCCGGTCAAACGCCAAATCGCCACCATTCACCACCTCCGAGCCGTGGTTGATACCTTTGAAGTCGAACAGCTCTACGTCAGCGAGGTGGGAAGGAACCACGTTCTGCATCGCGCTGAACATGGTCTCAATACGGCCCGGATAACGTTTGTCCCAGTCGCGCAGCATGTCGCCGATCACCTGACGCTGCAGGTTCGGCTGTGAGCCGCACAGATTGCATGGAATGATCGGGAACCCTTTCGCCTGAGAAAAACGCTCAATGTCTTTTTCCCGGCAGTAGGCAAGAGGGCGGATCACAATATGCTTGCCGTCATCGCTCATCAGCTTAGGCGGCATGCCTTTCATCTTGCCGCCGTAGAACATGTTAAGGAACAGCGTTTGCAGGATATCGTCGCGGTGATGGCCCAGCGCAATTTTGGTCGCGCCCAGTTCCGTTGCGGTACGATAGAGAATGCCGCGGCGCAGACGGGAGCAAAGCGAGCAGGTGGTTTTCCCTTCCGGGATCTTCTCTTTCACGATGCCGTAGGTGTTTTCTTCGACGATTTTGTACTCAACGCCCAGCTGTTCAAGATATTCCGGCAGAATGTGCTCCGGGAAGCCTGGCTGTTTCTGGTCAAGGTTGACCGCCACCAGGGAAAAATTCACCGGCGCGCTTTGCTGAAGATTACGCAGGATCTCCAGCATGGTGTAGCTGTCTTTACCCCCTGACAGGCAAACCATGATGCGGTCGCCTTCTTCAATCATGTTGAAGTCCGCAATGGCCTCGCCCACGTTACGGCGCAGGCGCTTTTGCAGTTTATTCAGGTTGTATTGCTCTTTCTTTGTATTTGATTGATTTTCTTGCATTTATTACTACCTTCGGAGCCAATAGGGGCATAATAGGGGCAAAAATTTTTCAGCGTGCCAGCTTATCGTTAAGCATCAGCACCTGTTCGCCATTCATTTCTTCAATCCACGCACCGTAGACTTCATAAACCATTTGCGCGTTTTCATGCCCCATCTGGCTGGCTATGAAAGACGGGTTAGCGCCGGCAGATAACAGCCAGCAGGCAAAAGTATGCCGCGTATGGTACGGATTCCGGCGGCGAATACCAGCACGTTTTACAGCTGCGTTAAATCTGGAGCCGATACTCGATAAAGAGTAGTAGGCTTTCTGTTTGCCCTTGCGCATCCTGGGCATGAAAACAAATCGCAAGTTTTGATATTCCATCGCACCATACTCACGGTGATGAAAAACAATCTCGGTTTTGGGCTGTAATGAAGTCAGCGTACGCTGTGCCTTCAAGGCCTCCAGTGCTGGCTCTAATAGAGTGATAACTCGATCACCTGCATCGGTTTTTGGTGGGACGAACATTCCTAGCGCATTAAGGTTGCGCTGTATATGAGCCGTACCTTTTTCCCAGTCGATATCTTCCCAGGCAAGAGCTGCAAGCTCTCCATGACGGACACCAGTATAAACTGCGAACGTCCACATATTGAGGCTTTGGCCACGCTCGGATTCCGCAAGCAAACTAAACTCCTGCTTCGTTAAAGGATCCGGTTTTACTTTCCCTTTGTGTAGTTTCTTGATCCCTTCAAAGGGTTTGCCACTGATAAAGCCAGATTTGTGTGCAAACCGAAGAAGGGAGCACAGAAGCGATATATAGTTGTTAACGGTACGCACAGTGCGTCCCTGTTTGTTACTTCTGGGATTTGCCAGGTAAAGTGTCTCACCGTTCAACAGCTCCTTTCTGTATTTCAGAATGTCGCTGTGGCGTATAGTTGAAACAGGCGTATCTCCGTTAATGATGTGCATTAACGTACCGAGTTGTGAGCGCGTCTTACGCATGGTATTCGCGCTAATTTCGGTTTCTTTAATGCTCGTCCACAGTTCACACAGCTCTGAAAAGGTTTGAACTGAAACAGTGGTTACGGTTTTTTTTGCTCTGGACGATGAAGGAAAGCGCTGGTGGTAATCAAACTCTCCAAGGTTGATCTCACTAACGATCACAGCCCGAAGATTCCCGGCTTTTTTGATGTTCGCCGGGGTGTTAATCCAACCTTTGAGGATTTCTCGGCAACGCTTTCCTCGGTACATAAACCAGATACAAATCTTATTGTTTCTGATTTCGACACCTGTAGGCAAAGCTGCCATCTTACGCATCCCTTATTAACTGATTAATTCTCGGATAGTTGTACCAGGTTGTGCCACGCAAGGTTTTTTCTCCGGAAGGAGAAACCCGTTTAAAATGGACACCTTCCACCCAACAGCCCTGGCGATACTTCTCAATCTGTCGTTCGGTCAGGCCTGTTTTTTCTGTGAGTCTTGCGCCAACAACCCATTCTTCGTTAAAAATTACCTGCGACATGGTTCACCTCAGGTAACCGGCATGAGTATAGATATGCCGGTCTGTAGTCGTTGATATTTCAGTTTCAGTTTGCCTGGCCGGGCAGGGAACGCAGTCGGCGCATGCCGGTCATTGCTGTGGCCACGTAGCTTGCCTTGCAGTTGACCACTTCAACCCAGACCTTCACGCCTTCCACTCTCACCGTATAAGTCTCTTTCATCTTGCTGCGCCCATAATCACCATATCTTTGCTGGTGGGCTGCGAGTGCGATTTCACATGCCTGGCGAGCTAAAGGGGATTGCTTACTGCCTCTATTAATCAGTCGCATTTCTTCTCCTTGAGGGAGGGTTTCCCCTCCCGATCTCGTTAGTCCACGTATTCCGGTTTCATATCCGCCAGGGTGATGCTGAACTGACCATGCAATTCGTCGCCCAGATGGCGTTTAGACGATGCAAGAACGCGCTCTACCTCTGCGAACCGCGCAGCTGCATCGGGTTCATCTGAAGGTGGCAAGGAATTGATTGCTGCTTCGACTTTGTTCCGTGCATCAACCAGGTAATAACGCTTCACGGCCTTGTTTTTCAGCTCAGTGAACAGGGCAGAACCCAGCGTTGCTTTCACGGTTTCAATATCTGCGCGCAGAGCTTTAGCGCTATCCACGTCCTGAGCCGCCTCGATGCGGTCACGAAAATCATCAGCAAGTGCATCGATGTTTTGAGCGGATTCCTGAGCCGTTTGAGTGGTAGTGACGTTGTCACCTGAAATGTCTGCAAGGCTAACGTGCTGCACCGGTGCAGGGTTTACCTCTCGTTCTTCTCGTCGATCATCCAGCTCATCAGGGGTGTAAACGCCCAGAATCACATCCGGGCAGAACAGTCTCGCCCAGCGTTTGACGGCCAGGTACGCCAGTTGCTGGCGAGGATCGTCTGCCCAGAGAGTAGAATTTCGGGTACGGGCCTGAGCCAGCAGCAAATCGAGTTCTCTCGGCTGATCCTCACCTTTAAGCGTTGCGCGGATGATGATGCCGATTCCGGCTTCATCAGCAAGGGTCCAGCCAGGGGCCCGGTACTCGCCTTTGTCGCCTTTACGGATATGGAATTTCCCAACAACCTTTTCCCATGGCCCGTACCATTCATATTCAAAGCGGCTGGCCAGCACGCCGCTTCGTGAAATGACGGCATTAACCAGCTGCGCTTCATACCCGAGCACACCGTTAATAAGGTGCGTCTTCTGCGCCACGGCAAAGGGATTCATCTGCCACTGTGCCGCTTGCATCGCTACAGCCATGCAGTCGGCCTGATTGCCCTGCAGATGCTTAGGAACTGTAGCGGTGCCCTGCGCCATGATCTGCGCAAACGTGCTGATGGCATTCAGATACTGGGAATCAAACAGAGCCACATTAGAGTTAATAACGGTGTTCTGGTCAGCAACGGTAACGTTTGTGTTATGCATAAATCCCCCTTAAGCCTGAGCGCGCAGCGCTTCGAGGCGGCGCAGGTCGAAGTCGTTCAGTTCATCGGTGTAATCGGTAGTGATCGGCGCTGGCCATTCGCCCGTGTCGAATCCGGTTGCGATGGCGCGCATCGTTTTGCGGTACTCGAGCATGCCCAGTTCCAGCAGTTCGGTGGACGCCTCAATGATAGCGATCCAGTGGTAGTTCTCGTCTTTGTTGACAAAAATCCAGAAGAACTGGTCCAGCGCCGCGGTCTCGCAATACATAGCCGCACTGAGGTGGTAGTCCCGGTCAATGATTTCCCGGTGCAGTCTGGCGCGCAGGCTTTCCTGCTTCACATTCCACATGCTGATGGTTTTCAGGTCCGCACCGATGCGCACGCCGTCCAGTTCAATCTCGAGGTCAGGGCGTACACGCACTTCTAATCCGGTTTCGTCGTCGAAACCGAAATAGCTCACTTCAACGGCGCGGCTTGGATGTGTTAGCAGCATGCCCGCGGTCGGGTGCGCCAGTAGTGCGGACTGAATTGCTCGCGCGGTGGCCAACTGCTGGCGGGTAACCAAAATCTTTTCGCCAGGGTTGTCGCGCCAGGCATCCAGCAATTCGTCGGCGAACATGGCATCGGGCTTAACTGATTTAACTGCCTGGATCATGTCTGCTTTAGTACCAGACACTTTCAGCGGTGTAGGTTTCTGCGCTTCTTGTGCCACCAAATCAGGATTGATGATCGCTAATTGTTCGAGCAGCGCGTCGCGGCTACCGTTTGTTTTCACCTGCGGCGGCAGGGTAGCGTTGTACTCTTTGATGCATGCCTTCATTGCCGTTGCTGTCTGCTTCTGGCCTTCTTCAATACGCTGGAACTCAGCAGGGAGAACCATATAGCTTTGAGCCGTTTCTTCCAGGCTGCCGCCAAGCGGCACTTGAGCGGGAAGGGATGCGTTATGTTCTTCAAGCAACGCTTTAATCTCGTCGGCGCTCAGCAGCGCCGGCAGGCTGGCGTTGTACGCGTCAATGAACTCGCGCAGGGTTGCGGTGGTGGTGAAAGCACCCTCCGGGATCTCAGGTTCTACGCTGAACTCTGCTTCGAGGTTTTCCGGCTGCAGTGCAAGAGCGTGCACCAGATTTCCCATATCCAGCACTTTGGATGCTGTTCGCGGGATGGTTTTAGCCACATGGCGCGCGTTGAAGTACATCAGGCTAACGCGGGCATCTTTTACCTGGGTTGAGCTAATACCGTTTGCTGCGTGATAAACATGATTCGGCAGACCTTCGTAGCGGCCAGGCTCGAAGTAAGCCGGATATTCGATTACGGGCTCTGACTGCTGATCTTCCGGCGCTAGGGAATCTGTCTGCGTATTAGCTGCATCAGTGCTTTCGCTTGGTGGTACCGAACCAACATCTTCGTCTTTCTCTGGCTTAGCCGTTTCCATCTGCACATCGCTGGTGGTCTCCGCTGCGTTTTCCGTTTTTTCGACTTCATTTGAGGAGGTATTGACGACCGGTTCGGTATTTCCACCCATCAGGCCATCGATGGAGAACACGCCGCTGCCGAGATTTTCAACCTGCGGTTGTTCACCTGGGGCTTCAGTCTCAACTGCAGGGGTAGGCAACGGCAGTAGCTCCAATGCAGAGTTAAACTCAGCAGTCATGGTTTTATTCACAAACTCAAGATGAGCCGCTGGCGTGTGGTGGATGTTTTCCGGCGCTATGCGGATCAGATTGAAGATTGCCGCACGGTTCACCTCCAGTACGCCGGGCTGATTACGCAGGATGGCGCTCCATGACTTCCATGGCTCTTCTTTCTTCCACACGATTTCTTTGGCGCGACGTAAAACGCTTGATGGGATTTCAAAGTGATGGAAATCCATAGGCAGCAGGGCGCATGCGATCTCAAGATCGAGAGTGTCCAGAGTGTGGTGCGCGCCTTCGCCGCGATCCGTTACATGGCCGCCGTCTGCATTGGTACCAGAATCAGTGCGCTGAACATTACTGATGCGATTACCGTTAGCCCATTCGCGAACGAGAATGCCGCGATCGATATGCTCGGTGTTGAACCAGGTCTTAAAGAAATGAATTACCAGCGATAACTCTGTCCGTTTCCCGTCTAATGGGAAGACAGTCTTCAGAGCCTCAACAACCCGGGCAATTTCGAATTCAGTCGCTTTTTTGAACGCATCGACATTCTCTGCAGCGAGCAGCATGTTTTGAACGTAGCTGTTATCTACATCCATCTCGAGTTGCTGAATTTCTCTCTTCTGCTCAGTGTCGATGTGATAGGCGTACTCGTCAGAAATGAACTGAGCCAGAATGCGCTGACGCAGTGGGAGCGTAGCAACCGTGAGCAGCTCAGGCATCTTTGTGTCGGTAACAGTAATACTGCAAGTCGACTGCTCAGAAGAGTTCTGGTAAGAATCTTCATGCTGTAACTTCACTTTCCACGTACGCTGGTCTTCGTCCAGTTCGTAGCGTTTGCACCAGGTGTAATCCACTGTGCTTTCTTCAGGCAGATCGTTGTAAACAGGGAAATCGGTGCGAAACGGTTTGGCATAATCCTTACCGCGGCCGGTTTCAATACCGGCATCTTCCAGCTCAACATCGAGCTGCAGGTTGGCACGGGCTTCTGATTTCGCAGTGAACCAAATCACTGCATCATCTTTGCCTGATTTCTGCGTAGCCTTAACTACATAGAAAAATTCCATGTGAGATCCTCTTTTTTGGATGTAAGATCCCCGGGCCAGAGAAAGCGCCCATTGGGTGAACTTTGGTTTTTTAAGTAGTTTCCGGTGTAACTTTGGTCGGGAGCACCGGACGTACGGGCCGCCTTGCGCGGCTTATACGTTATGCCTCGTGGGCCATCTGGTCGTACGAAGCACAACGTTCAGAGCAGTATTCTTTTTCTTTGCGCGCCAACTGCGCGCCGTTGCGATAGAGAAGGGTACTTTTGACTACTTTCTCCGGTTCAACCGGCTTGCCGCAGTACCCGCATTTCGTTGAGTTACACATCTGGATTCCCCTTTTGCGCCAGCAGGTAGCATAAGCGGCGAAGAATCACTTCGAACAAGTTAAGTTTTACGGCCTGCTGCCGTCCTGGTTTGCGTGCGAAATCAATCATTCTCACCCTCGTTTGCCTTCTCGCCGGCCAGCGGAACGTTTACACCTGATGCGCGTCAATCTCTCCACCTCATCCGACTATTCGTATGCCGTCGGCGGCTACTTCGTGGGCATCCTGCCTTGGTGGGTCGTGGTGCGTCTTTGCAAGAATAATTAAACACAAAGTTTAGTTGGGTGTCAACAATATGGGTATTTTTATATAAACATAAAGTTTATGTTGCGGCGAGACTGATCCGAACTAGAGAAATTTTTTCGTTGTCAGGAGGGCGAAACTTAATGAAGCAGAGATGCTTGGGAAGTTGGACTAGTAGAGGAGAAGGCGTAATAGAAACCCGGCTCGTTAGCCGGGTTAGTACTTATGCTGCTTTAAAACTGTTCAGCACACTTTGCTGTTCAGTTTTTTGACTTTGCTTGTTTTTGTATATCTCTCTGAATTTATTGACAATTATTGTTTTCTCAAGTTCTTTCATAGTGTCCCCTTTTGTTAGTGCTTTACTCATTTTTGCTAAAGAAATGATGATTGAGTTCTGGAGAGAAATAGTGCTTACGTTTCACCCAAATAAAACCGTCTGTTTTAGATATTAATGCAACATCAATTGGACCACCAACAGTTTCATGATCATCTGATACTTTTCGTTTGAAAGCGGTCAAATTAACTAAAGATTCTGCCATATAAGCTAGTTCTTGCTTAGGCAGAAAAGACAGCATACTCATAACTTTCTGGTTATAGTTCATGTTGATAAAAGAGTTAACACTTGCCTCAGCAGTCGGTATGTAGCCTTCTGTATTTACTTTTATTTTTTCGTAAAGTTCGGACGCGAGCTCAACTGGCAATGATTCTTGTAGGACAGTTTGCACTTGACTCAACGTCTCATCATGGCAGTTCGCATACGTTTGTTGACCATGAATCAATAGATCGTCGTAGCAACCTTTTAAAAATAGTTGTACCTCTTGGTCTTGAGCATATGGAATTACATTTGCATCTGAACTCACAGAGCTCTTGGCAATATTGAATATTTTCCTAACTTTATTACCTAGGAATCCAAAAACGTCAAAAGCTAATATAGAAGGGTAATACTCGTCATTACCAAACCCTGCGAAAACAATACCACTTGTAATGCCTAAAGGAGATTTTTTTGTAGATGTCAAAGAGAGAATGGTGAGGATTTTTTGTTTAATTTCCTCTGGAACGCCTCGGTCATCACTAATTATAAAATCGTTACATAACGTATCTAAGTAATTTGAAATGATGTTGAGGGAATCCCGTGCGTCGTTTTCGTCAAAGTCTTCAAAATATGGACAGTCGTTTAACAATGAAATGAAATCATCAAGGTAAGTGTTTGTTATTGAATGATATTCATCTATGGTAACCACGCGAGCAATTTTAACAGATTCTTCTTCAGCTAATTTGTTAATGTCCTTAAACATTCCGGGCATAATGTCATTAAAGTGAAATGCCATTATGTAATTCTCGCGCATTTGTTTCGTGATTATTTTGTCGTTGCTTGAAGCATAATTAAAAAATGCCTGACACCATTCATTCAATGTCGGATATGATGTGTCTTTGTTTTCTGCTCGGAAACTTTTAATTAATAGCTCCCAAGGTGCACCACACACTTCACTATTTCCATAAATCATTACACCTACTGGATGGTGTTTTGATAAAGTAAAAAGTTTTTCTGAGCCATTATATATTTTTTTATGAACACCATTACTTGTAATGGTTGCTGCTGAGTCTGCAGCTAAGGCAATGGCGGTTTTGTTAAAAATTGCTATTTCTGCAGTCATCTATAATTTCCTAAATTCATGAAGTTTAGATAAGATAAACTATCTGCACGACCTCATTAAATCATTATAAA
>NZ_JADCLF010000013.1:176699-881545 GCF_014982345.1 Enterobacter cloacae complex sp. P1B
GTTATATTTTATGTGATGAGGTTCATACATTTTAAGCTATCAGAAAAACTAATATAAACTTACTACATAATCGTTTTTGCTTTGATGACATCATAAGATGATATCGCCACCAAAACGCTTTGAATCCCTTAATTTTACGGGCCATTACGTTCGCTCGAACGAATCCGTCCTCTAACGTATTTCTCGTATAGCTCATCGAGTTCTTTTAGGCGAATCGCAAAGACACGTAGCATGTTTTGTTGTTCTTCTTCTGGCAATTGGCGGTATAGCTCTAGAAGCCGCTGTTCGTCAGGTTTAAGACCATCTTTTTGATCGACCTCTTGTCCTAAAAGCCAAGCAAGACTAACCCCAAGAGCATCCGCAAGCTTGATTGCGGAACTTTTGCCGATAGTACCGCGGACGAACCAATTGTTTACAGACTGAGCACTGACACCACAGATGCGCGCTATGTCTGCTTTAGTAATGCCCTTTTGCTCAATTATCTCATTGAGTCGGCGCACTTGTGGATGATCTGTCTGATGAGTTTTTTCTTTCATAACAGAATTCTAAACCAAATGTTTATCAACTCAACAATCATAAAGTTGACACTTATATAAACATAATGTTTAATTGGTTGGGTGTTTTCTAGGAGTAGAAAAATGGACGCATTAAACAAAGCTATCGCTTCCGCAGGTAACTCAGCGAAATTGGCTGAACTTTTATCGACTTGCCCCATGAATATTAGCCACTGGAGGAACAGAAACAACGGGCGGGTGCCTCAAGCTCGTGTGCTTCAAATTTTCTACGCTACTGGCGTGACTCCTCACGAACTTCGCCCCGATCTCTATCCAAATCCAACAGACGGTTTACCTAAACAGGAGCCCTAACAATGCAAACTGTTTCATTTCAACAGAGTAGCAGAGCTTCCTCTAATACACTGATATTCCCGTGTCATCAAAGCGAATCTGCAACGCAGGATATTGATCATCGCGATATTTGTTCTGCAGTCCGGGCGTGGTCAGCGGCAGAAGGGCGCGTAGCAGTTGCGCTTCAAATCCAAGAAGCGGCGGAAGAACTTCAACTCGATGGCGTGGATTTTTCAGGCCAGGCCGATGTCTGGAACGTGAAGCTGTTCCGTTGGCTGGATAACAAAGAAGACTCCGCATCGTACCGAAAGAACGTCGAACAGCTGGTGCCCGCGATCATGTCTGTATTACCACTTCGATATCGCGACCGTGTCGTAAAGAACGACTCGTTTGCCTACCGGATGGCCAGGTTGGAGAAAGAGGTGAGTGAGGCGAAGCAAGCTCTGATGCTCGATGCACCGAAGAAGGAAAAGCTGAAGGAGTTAGGTGAGGGGATTTTCGAAATGTTCAGAGTCGATCCGGACCTTACGGCGCCGCTGCTGGCGATGGTCACAACTATGCTGGGGGCTATGTGAAGACTTCAAAAAAGGCGAAAGCCGCGGTGCTCGAACACCAACGGCTTTCAGGTGCAAAAACGGAGTGTAATTGCGGAGCTAAGTATGTCAAACACAGCTGAAATTATCAATTTCCCCCACAGAACCGAACAACCGGGAGGTCGTATGGCCGACCTGTCGAATGGGTATACCAAGGTCGCTAACGAGATCCAACAGCTCAAGCCTCGTCTGAGAATGTCAGGCCGGGAATGGCAGTGTTTTGAGGCGGTGATCTGGCTTACCTACGGCTGGAACAAGAAACAGGACCGCGTTACGAACACGGTGATCGCCGAGCTTACTGGGCTGAGTGATTCCCACGTTTCTGATGCGCTCAAATCACTCGCAGAACGCAAAATTATCTTCAGTCAGAAGCAGGGCATGATGAAAACGGTCGGTATAAATACTGACCTTTCAGCCTGGATTTTAGACAAACCGAAAACGGGAAAAACCTTCCCGAAATCGGGAAAAGTGTTACCGAAAACGGGAAAAACCTTCCCGGAAACGGTAGACACCCAAGACTATAACAAGAACAATAATAAAATATCCTCGTCTCGGAATTCTGACGAATCCCGAAACCAGAAAACTCAAAAGTTTCTCTCTCGCCATCCTGAAGCTGCCGACGGGATATACACCCCGGCAGGTAAATCATGGGGATCCGCTGACGACCTCAAGGCCGCCCGCTGGATTTACGACAGGCTTCTCACCGTCAACGCATCGCTATCTGAACCCAACTGGGCTGAATGGGCAAACACCATCAGGCTGATGCGTGTCCAGGACAATCGTACTCACTACGAAATCTGTGACCTGTTCCAGTGGGCCAACCGGGATGAGTTCTGGAAAGACAACATCCTGAGCCCCTCAAGTCTACGAAAGCAGTGGGATCAGCTCACCACCAAGCGGCTGCGCGCAACCGGAACGGCAAAGCTATCCCAGGGAGGCATTGACCTGCATAACACCGACTGGATTGACGGGGTGCTGGAATGAAAAACCTTGCCGAGAGTATTCGCGATTTTGACCGGGAACAGGCACGCCGTGTGGCACACAACATGCCTGAGCAGTACACCGAACGCGAACAAACGCAGCAGGTGGCGCAGATTATCAACGGGTTATTCGTACAGCTGGCGGCCGCGTTTCCGGCAAGCCTGGTTAATCGCAGCCAGGAAGACGTGAACGAGATCCGCCGGCAATGGGTGCTGGCCTTTAAAGAAAACGGGATCACAACCATGGAGCAGGTCGAAGCCGGCATGCGCATGGTGCGTCGCCAGGATCGCCCGTTCCTGCCTTCGCCAGGCCAGTTCATCAAGTGGTGCAGGGAAGGGCGCTGCGTGCTGGGGATCACCACCGCTGACGTCATGGCTGAGTACTGGAAGTGGCGTAAGCTGGTGTTCCGGTACCCGAGCAGCGAGCAATATCCGTGGCCTAAGCCGGTTTACTACCACATTTGCCTCGAGCTGCGTCGTCGTGGTACCGATGGTCAGTTGAGCCACAAAGAACTAGAGCGCGAAGCCAGCGACATTCTGGATGTGTGGGAAAAGCGGGTGCTGGCCGGAAAGCCGATTCCGCCTGTTCGTCGAGCGTTGGCGGCGCCAGTATCGTCGAAGGGGCAGACACCTGCAGAGCTTCTCAAAGCTAAATACGAGCGAATGAAGGCTGATGGAAGGGCATAGGAAAGAAATGATTCGCTATGAGCGAGAAGCGGACTTTACCGTGGATTTTATCAGCACTCAGGGATTGCTTTTAATAAACGTTATCCAGTTTTACTGCACGAGGTACCCCATGATTGTCCTACCGTTTTACCCATTTTTTGTCTCTTTTATCTACGACATAAATCGCTAAGATTACAACGTCTGAGCAGACGTACTAATTTAAATTCTGTCACTCAGTCGTAGCGATTCTGTGAGGCATCTTTTTATTAACAAAGGTTTACTTAAATAACTCAAAAAAGGGGATATAAGATGAAGCGTCCAAACTGGTTTCAAGTTTCCGATAAAGGTGGCAAGGCTATAGCAGCGCTCCATCATTACGCCACTACTGGGACAAGTTTACCTGCCGAACTGATCCATTTAATTTTTTTGAGAGTTTCCCAGATCAATGGTTGTGCACACTGCATAGATATACATACTCGCGATCTTATCAAGAGTGGCATGTCCGTCGAAAAGATTGTATTGGTGCCTGTCTGGCGAGAAGCTACCTATTTATTCTCGGATATAGAGCAAGCTGCCCTCTCATGGGCGGAAGAAGTTACCCGTGTTAGTGAAACACATGCTTCCGATGAAGCATATTCCGCAGCGCTTTCTGTATTCGGTGAAAAAGATTTGGTTGAACTTACCATTGTTATTGCCACCATGAATGCCATTAATCGTATGGGTATTAGTTTTAGAATGAAGCCGCTTGCTAAAGCCTGATAGATGTAAATAGCTCCCATAATGGACTTTAGAGCTGTATTAAAATCTGCTTCTGGCACAAAGCTGACATTCCAGCCTTTGTATGTCCGTAAAAACTACCTTCACGTGATATGCCGCTTCGCGTAATGACGAGGCGCTTGTGTGACATGCTGGAAAACCAACTTAGATGTTTACTGAAAGCCTGATTACCTTGGCTAAATGACCCTTAGAAATTTCTAAGGCGAAATAGTCACATAAGTCTTCTCCACGTGTGTTATAACCGAGTTTCAAATCGCCACCACTGGCGGTTAAGAGGCATCTCATGAAACTACGTGTCACAAGAGCAATCGGCCTCAGCAAGTTCTCGCCACGTTGGGTTAAGGTTATCTGTTTACGATTGACTAAAAACGATATTGAGCGCTCCCTCAATGCACTTCTGGCCACAATTGATGAATCTGAGCTCTCTCCGGAGCAAGTCAAAGCATTAAGGGAATGTGTTGACAGAATTAACCTGGCAAGAGGAAAGGGGTTTCAGGCGTGAGCACGTAAGACACTGATCGCATAACGATTTGAAGGTTTTCTTCCTATTCTTATATTATGTTTTTCATTATGTAAATTTTCTAAGCGACAGACTTTATGAGAGGTAATGATGGAAAAGGACTTAAAGCCAGAACAAATCGAAATCGTAAACCGTATTGTCTTTGAGCAGATAGACAAGATGCAGGCTAGGGTAGCCGAGATTGTTGCTGAGACGGAGAGAGCTGCGCATCAGCAGTTGCAGGATCACGGGATTGACTTGAGCGACTTTTATCCGGCTAATAAAGATTTTTTGATGATGACTATTATTCAATATTTGATAGATCAAGTACATGGTGGCGATATGGTTCTTGCCCAAAAGATGATCACCATGGAAGCAAAACGCCTTAATGTTAACGTACATGTTGAGGCCAATAAAACGAAAGATTAAGTTGACAGCAGCAGTACTGCAACGCTTGTTTGTCGGACGTTTGCCTCGCCAGTATCGCCGAATGGACCTACGCCGGCGGAGCTCCTGAAAGCCAAATATGAGCGAATGAAGGCTGATGGGAGGGCATAGAGATGAACTGGTCCGCTTTGAGCGAGGAGCGAACATTGCAAATAGCGTTCTGTGTCAATCAACGGGGAGCAGATATCTTCACCCCTTTATCTCGGAAAGGCAAAGCGTAGGGGCAGGTATCTTGTGTTTGCTGAGGGCAGTAACAACAGCCATCAGCAGCCATAGTTGTGCAGGTTGCCACAATTATAATCCTCAGCGACAACCAGCACATCAGAGCGTTTTAATAATCGAAAGAATGCATGATGCTAATCAGACTAATACCGTTTTGTAGCGTTCAGCCTGTGCCGCAATTTCCCCGTCGGTGATCGTCGCACTTCCGCCGGTAATGAAAGGCTTGAGATAATGCATACCCAGATACCCGGAGATTGTTTCAAAGGACAGCAGATATTCGCTAACCGTATGACCGGCTGCTCCATCAGGCTGATACGCAGACTCAGCACCACCGAGCGAAACTGCCAGCATGAGTTGCTTGCCATGCAGCGCCTGTGTTTCGCCACCATGTGACCAGCCGTAGGTCAGTACATCATCAAGCCACTGCTTGAGAAGTGGCGGCGTGCTGTACCACTGCATCGGGAACTGCAGCACAATACGATCGGTATTTTCCAGCGCAGCCTGTTCAGCGGCCACGTCGATTTTACCATCCGGATACATGTCATACAGATAACGTACATTAATATCGGGCAGTGAAGCTGCACTATTTGCCAGCGCCGAGTTAACACGGGACAGATGAATGTTGGGATGGGTAACAAATACAGTTGTTTTCATTTCGATCTCTTATTTTTAAAAGAATGTTTCGTCAATTTGAATCTTGGATAAAGCTTCATTGATGTCATTTAATTCGGCATCACTGAGCTGAACATTTGCAGCCTGAAAATTCTCTTCCAGCCGGTGTAATTTCGTAGTTCCCGGGATCGGCACGATATAAGGCTTCTGAGCCAGTTCCCATGCGAGCACAACCTGTGCCGAAGTTGCGTTGTTTCTTTCGGCAATGTCAGCGATTAGATTAAGAAGTGACTGGTTATTTTCCATAACCTCAGGTTTAAAGCGCCCCATCATGCCCCGGTAATCGCCTTCCCCGTAGGTGGTATTAACTGTCACCTGACCACTCAGGAATCCATTACCCAGCGGGCTGTATGCCATAAAGCCAATATCAAGTTCATCGCAGACTTTAAACAGATCCTGCTCAGGCTTACGCCACATCATCGAATACTGATCTTCAACTGCGGTAACCGGGCAGACTGCATGGGCACGCCGTATGTAAGACGCTGGCGCATTGGATAGGCCCCAGTACTTTATTTTGCCTTCGGCGATCAGCTCTTTCATTAATCCCGCCACGACTTCCGGCTCAACTTTTGGATCAACGCGATGCTGATAAAACAGGTCGATATGGTCGGTTTGAAGGCGACTGAGTGAACCTTCCAGTTGCTTTCTGACAGACGCCGGACTGCTGTCTAACACTGGCACCAGTTGACCATCAATAGTTTCCATCCCGGTTACGCCGAACTTGGTCGCGATGACGACGCTGTCCCGGTGTTTTTTGAGCGCAATACCCAGAAGTTCTTCATTTTCAAATCCGTAAATAGGGGCAGTGTCGAACAGGTTGCAACCCAGCTCCACAGCCTTATCAATCAGTTTTGTTCGTTCACGGATGTCAACTGAATAGCCATAGCCATGATCCATGCCCATGCACCCCAGTCCCATTTCCGATACGACAAGCCCCTGGCTCCCCAACCTTCTCATTTTCATAGTGAATCCTGACTTTTCTTAACGCAGTGATGTTTTAGAGCGGTTAAGTATATGGCTGGATTTGTTGCTTAAAAATTGTTAATTTTGAAAGTCAGAATTGCTAAAAAAACAACAATCATGAATAAACTAGATGCGCTGAAATTTTTTGTTGCCGCTGCAGAAACGATGAATTTTCGTGAAGCAGCGGTCAGACTGGCCATTTCTCCTTCAGTGGTGACGCGTACTATTGCTGAACTGGAAAATCAGCTCGGCGAGCCACTTTTTAAGCGGAATACCCGATCTATTGTGCTGACCAGCTTTGGTGAGCTCTTCCTGCCGGGGGCCATTCGTTTGCTTGAGGATTCAGAGGCCCTGTTTCAGACGGCCAGAGATGACAACGAGATGAAGGGGATTGTGAGGATCACCCTGTTTCGCTTTCCCGGGCACGAACAGGTACTCTATGAGCTTCTGAATGCGCTTCGTCCTTATCCTGAGCTGTTTATAGACTGGCGGCTGGACATGATGAAGCTGGATACTGTTCAGAACCGCATTGACATGGGGATCCGTATTGAGCGGGAGCCAAATCCGAACTTTATTATCAGGCCCATTACGCTTGTTCATCACGCGCTGATGGCATCACCCGGGCTCATTGAGAGGCTGGGTGCGCCGGAAAATTTCGACGATCTGCGTCAGCGCTATCCTTTCAGTGGCCTGTTGAATCCTGAAACCGGCAAAGTATTCGAATATATGCTCGATGGCGTAGATACTTTTGTACCACGACATCTTGAATTTATTACTACCGACTCCCAGTCTGAGATTCAGGCTGCATTAGCCGGTAAAGTAGTGATCCAGTCGAGTAATCTGGCCTGCAGGGAATATCTCGAAGACGGCAGGCTGGTGAATGTTTTACCGGAACTAAAACTGGAAACCTGGCAGCTTTATCTTTACCGGCCCTATCAGACCCTTGTACCGCAACGCATCAGGACCGTTTTTCACATCCTTGAAGATATTTTACTCAGACATTTCAGTTAAAAGAGGCCCCGGATGCGGCTGGCGTTCTTAGCCGGAGGCGTTACTTTTAAAACGGAGAATTGAATTTTTGGGTACAGCTCTTTACCGGTGAAACCGCCGTTCCGGAATGGACGCATCCGCGAAGCAAAGCCTGCCGTCCTGCCAGGTATCCTGAATACTGCTGACTTTTAATGTGCTCCGGGTGGCTGTAACAAACATATCAACTAAAGATTTCATCTACCCAGTCTGCAAATGCGCGTACGGCGGGTGAAAGAAAACGCTGATGGGGATAAAGCAAAGTGACAGGAACAGACGACGGCTGCCAGTCGGCTAGGACTTCAACCAGCGTTCCTTTTTGCAGGTGTTCTGCTACAACGTTTTCAGCAAGCTGCGCCAGTCCGAACCCTTCGAGGCACATTTTTATATAGAGTCCCGTCTCATTGACGGCTGCCTGCCCGCTGACGGATACAGACAGCGTTTCTGTTCCCTGTACAAAACGCAATTCGTCTGTACGTCGGTTTTGCCCTGAAAAATAATGAATAGCCCTGTGATGAGATAAATCCTGAGGTGACTGTGGAATACCATACTTTCTGAGATATTCGGGAGAGGCACAGGTGATCCAGCGGAACTGCCCAAGCGGACGGGCAACAAGTGTTGAGCTAAGCAACTCTCCGGTTCTGATCACGCAATCCACACCCTCCTGAACCAGATCAACTTGCCGGTCACTGACACCGATCATCAGGTAAATATCAGGATACCGGCTGTAGAATTCTTTCAGATTTGGCATAACGATGAAATGGGCTATACCGCCGGGCATATCAACGCGTAAGCGGCCCCGGGGGCGCTTGTTCGAATCAGCCAGACTGGCTTCAGTATGTTCAATTAAGGCAAGGATTTCCCTGCATTGCGCCAGGTATTGCAGACCTTCAGACGTAAGGCTGACCCTCCTTGTGGTCCGGTTGAGCAGACGCACCTGCAGATATTTCTCCAGGTTTTTGATGGTGCTGGTAACAGTAGAGGAAGGCAGGGACAGTGTTTCCGCTGCCCTGACAAAGCTTCCGGCTTCAGCCACCCTTAAAAAAACCTGCATAGCCTGAATGCGATCCACCTGACTGCTCTCCTGAATATCGTGTAACGTTGTTAACCATTATTATTCGTTAATTCTGAATTATGAAAACACGTTAGTCATCTTTTTCATCTTAATCGGGAGGCGTATCGTTTTCCTTCTTAATCTGAAAGAGACGATTACAATGACCAATTACAACAGAAATATTGTTAAGAAACAGACGGAAAACCCGCCGGTAACGCTGATTCGCGGCGCAACCATACTGAGTATGGACGATAGCGTCGGTAATATTGAGCGCGGTGACATTCTCATCAACGGCTCAATCATTACCGCCGTTGGTCAGAACCTTGACGCACCAGGTGCTCGTGTTATTGATGCCAAAAATATGATTGCCATGCCTGGGATGGTTGATTCTCATCGTCACGCCTGGGAAGGTCAGCTACGCCGCATCAACCCCAACGCCACCTGTCTGGACGACTACAGCAACGCCACGCACTTTTCGTTCGCTAAATATTACCGTCCTGAAGATATCTATGTCGGCAACCTGCTGACGGCGCTGGGCGCGATTGACGCGGGTATCACTACGATGATCGATAACTCGCATAACAGCCGTACCGCAGCGCATTCCGACGCTGCAGTCGAGGCTCTGCTTGATAGCGGCATTCGCGCCATTCATGCTTCCGGTGCACCGGTTGCGGGTGAATGGGATCGTGCACACTGGCCAGGTAACTGGCAGCGTCTGCAGGAAAAGTATTTCAGGGATAACCCAGAGGGTCTTGTAACTTTGGGGGTTATGGCTCAGCTGGAGCCAGAATTATGGGCTGAAGCGCGCAGGCTGGGGTTGCCGATCGTGACCGAATTCTTTGGTGCTGAAATGGCTTCAGAGCTTAAATCACTGCATCAGCAGGGTCTGCTTGGCCCGGACAATATATTCAACCACTGCACGGCACTGCCTGATGAAGGCTGGGAAATCCTGCGAGAAGCCGGTGTCCGGGTGAACGTCTGCCCGCGCTCAGATTCGCACTATGGCATTGAAAGCGGGATATTTGCCATTGAGGCCGCACAGCGCCATGGCATCAATCCCGGCCTGAGCGTGGATAACGAAACGTCTTACAGCACAGATATGTTTATGGAAATGCGCGTGGCGTTCTATCTGCAGCGGGTAATGGGTATGCATAAGCAGCACTGCTGTGATTCAGGGCATTCATTAATAACGCTCCCGGCAGCGCAGCTGCTGAAGTCGGCGACCATCGATGGTGCGACCTGTGCCGGGCTACAGGATAAAGTGGGTAGCCTGACGCCAGGAAAACAGGCCGACCTGATCCTGATTAATGCTGCTGATCTCAATCTCTACCCGAACGGGAATGCTTTCGGGACGGTGGTGCATGCAACTGAACGCAGCAACATCGATACCGTTATGATTGGTGGGCGCATCGTCAAGAAGAACGGTAAAGTTCTGGGCGTGGACAGCGAGCGTCTTCGTGCAGCCATCGATGAATCACGCGAACACCTTTTTGCTGCCGCCGGGTATGAGCCGGACATCTTTGCGGAGAAATTTCTGCCGCTGGTACAGGCAAACTGACAGGGAAAAACAGCATGAGCGCGATTTATTACGTAATAGCTTTTGCAGCGGGTCTTGGTATTACTCTGCAGACGACCCTGAACAGTCAGCTCGCAAAAGGACTCGGGGGGGACCCGGTCACCGCCGCATTCTTCTCATTTACGGCCGGGGCGTTGAGTCTCGGGATTTACTCGCTGCTTCGTGGAGGGTTATTTACCTCTCTCGCTGCTATTCCTTCGCAGCCTGCGTGGAGTCTGGCGGGCGGTCTGATCGGTGCCTGTGCGTTATTCAGCTACGTGGTGCTGGCACCGAAAATCGGTTTTTCAGCTCTGCTAGGGCTGGCAATCGTTGGGCAGTTACTCTCGTCGCAAATGATTGACCATTTCGGTCTGCTGGGTGCTGTTAGGCGACCGGTTTCGCTGCTCAAACTGGGGGGCATGCTGGTCATGCTGGCAGGACTCGCCATCATGCTTTTTGGTGACAAACTTTCAGCGCGTTTTTTGCCCTGACAGGGTGGGGAATGCTCCTTACGGCGCTCTGCCATAGTGCAGATGGCCGTAAGCTATTGTTCAGGCGATGCGAAACTTTTATATGCGGGAGAAATAACATGTTTTCAGTGGCTGCTGATACCAGAAATTTGCTTGGAGAGTGCCCAATCTGGTGCGAGAGGACTCGCAGGATTTATTGGACTGACATTGAAGGCAGCGAGCTGCTTGCCCTTGAAGAAGACACCGGTGTTGTGATGCGCTGGTCGCTGCCTGAGCGCCTCGGATCGTTTGCACTTACTGAAAATTCTGACGTTTTACTGATGGGGCTGGCGTCCAGATTCGCCTTCTGCGATCTGAATACGGGTATCTTTACACCGGTAGTGGGGTCACCGGGAGGGCCGGGAACACGGACAGGGGATGGTCGGTGCGACCGTGAGGGTAATTTCGTCTTCGGGACCATGGATGACGGGTACCCCGCGAAAGTCATCGGAAAATTTCACAGGCTAAATGCAGCGACACTCAGCATTGAAACGCTACCCCTGCCTGAGGTGTCCATCCCGAACAGCATCTGCTTCAGTCCGGACGGCAGCACGATGTATTACTGTGACTCGATGCAGGGCCGTATATTGTGCTGTGATTATCCCACTATGAATAACCAGCGTGTGTTCACTGCAACAGAGGGAAAGGGGGCGCCTGACGGCTCCTGCGTGGACGCAATGGGCTATATCTGGAATGCCGAATGGGGAGGAAGCCGTGTTGTACGTTATCGTCCGGACGGAACGACGGATCGTATCCTGCCCTCCCCAGGAATTCAGAGCACTTGCCCGACACTCGCGGGAGAAGAATTCACAACGCTGTATTGTACTAGTGCCAGCGTGGGTCTTTCTGTGCCGTCAAGGCATGATGGAGCGCTGCTAAGAGCGAAATCAGCCGTATTCCCCGGTTTACCGGAGAGCCGGTTTTCAGCTCACACAGCTTAACCGCTTTACTATCAGTGCCAACAGGGGGAACAGAGTCTTTCTCATCACCTATTCGGGTAGGCAGGAGAAAGACTCTGGTATTTATTACAGCAGCCTAAATACGTCTATCATGAGTTGCCTGGGATCAGGTTTGCATTAATCCAGGCTGCCACATCGGTAACTGGAATGTTATGGCGTTCATTGAATGTCTGCTTTTTATCCCAAGCAACTCCCCGCCCCTGTGCAAAAACGGCACGATACTTAGACATCATGTCTTGCGGGTTGAGCGCCAGTTTATCCATCAGATGTTGTTCGCTCCATTCCGTGCAGCTGAAAGGACGGCCAAGCGCTGATTGCAGCTTATCTGCCACATCTGCGTAGGTCAGTGTATCACCGGCGATATATACAATTTCGTTCCGAATGCGAGGAGTGTTAAATACAATCGCTGCCGTTAGCATCCCGATATCATCCGGTGTTGTCAGCGTCATGGTGTTGTCAATACTGCCGAGTGCGTGAACAGTATCGTTCTGTAGATCGACCACACCGAAGTCTGGTTCGAACAAATAGCTCATGAAGATGCCGGTCGAAATGATGACCCACTCGGTTTCATGCTGGCTGCGTAGTAAATCACGCACGTCAATCTGCGCGTCGAAGATGTCTTGTGGACTGCCGCGTCCGATGGCATCAAAATCGGCACCAAACTGCCATGGAAAATATCGTGGAATCCGCGCCTGCAGAGCCGCCTGCGCCAGTTTCATCGGTGTATTTATTCCAGCCGCGTACCCCGTGCAGCCAACGACTGTGTCAAATTGCGCAAAGAGGCTGGCCAAATCGTCGACAGAACTCATGACGAGATCACCTGTGACAATATTAATACCGAGGTTTCTGATTTCCTTGAGAACTAATTTTTTTCCATGTTCATCTGAAGTTAAGGTACTTTCGCGCAACAGCACGCTGATTTTTGTTCCCTTCAAATCTTTTGCCCGAAGGGCAAGATTTCGCAGAACGGGGAGGCCCAGCTCACCGGCACCGAGCACGAGGATATTTTCAGACGTAGTGTTAAGATCAATTTTGTTCATAATCTGGCCTTACATGAATTGTTGCGCCACTCTAGCAATTCACAACAGGCTAAAAAAGAAGGTACATGTATGATACCGGGAGTCAGTGAAATGGATCGGGACGAGATTCTTCAGTATTCGCAGGCTGTTTGTAAGGGGCTGAGAGACGATGATGATGGCTTGCGGCGGGAAGTGCTGACCCATGCAGGAAGTCGCTGGTCATTGGGTGTTATCAACACTCTTGGCGTGTATGGAAGACTACGCCATGCTGAGATTGGTAGGCGTATGCACGGAGTGACTCAGCGCATGCTGACGCGCACATTACGACAACTTGAGCGGGACGGCCTTGTTATCCGCCATGATTTCAATGAAGTTCCACCACGAGTCGAATACGAGCTGTCTGATACTGGTATGGAACTGCTTGTTCGTATGATTCCGCTATGGACCTGGATCGTCGAAAATGCGGATCGATTTCGTGAAGACAGGTTAAAATATAACAAAAATAACAGCAATCCAATGACGTAACTGTTTCTGAATGAAAAAACATCACTTCCCAGGATTTGTCACAAATACTGTACTTGCATGGATAAGTCTTGAGAATGAATATTTATATTAGTTATACAGGGAAAGAACCGATCTCACTAGACTCGTACGGGATGATATAGTTATAGAGGATTCGATTCTTCGGAGATCTGTTTTCAATGGAAGCTTTTTATGATTTCTAAACAAACTGGCGCAGTATCTTCTGATCATTACAATCTTCCCGGTTATGTTCATGGAGCAGAAATTATTCAGGTCGCTATGACGCGTAACCCGATAGATAACATCAGCGATGTTGTTTATGAGACAGTTAAAAGCACTCGCTCGGTCAGGCATTTACACATGTCTTTTCTGGTGCCTCGTACCAGTTTTTTGAAACCAGCCATCATCTATTTTCCTGGAGGAGGATTTATGACGGCTGAGCACAACAAATTTATGGAAATGCGTATGGCCCTGGCGGAGGCTGGCTTTGTTGTTGCTGCGGCAGAATATAGGACAATCCCGGATACCTTCCCTGCACCAATAGTAGATGCTAAAGCAGCAGTAAGATACCTTCGTCAACATGCCCCCGATTATGGTATTGACCCCTCACGAATTGGTGTATTTGGCGATTCTGCTGGAGGATGGCTGGCTCAGATGCTGGGTACCACAAATGGCGATAAATCATTCGAACACGGCGATTTTCTCAGCCAGTCCGCTGATGTGCAGGCTGTGGCCACGCTTTACGGAATATCAGACCTGCGTAACATAGGTGATGGTTTTCCTGATCACCGTCAAAAAGTGCATCAGTCTCCTGCGGTCACGGAATCACTGCTAATTAATGGTGTTGCTTTCAGGAACTTTCCAGGCGCATCCATCGCTTCTACACCTGAGAAAGCGATAAATGCAAGCCCCATAGGACATATTAGAGGGCGCAAACCTCCATTCCTGATAATGCATGGCACTAAAGATACATTAGTATCACCAAAGCAGAGCGCAACGCTTTACGAAGGCCTTTTGGACGAAGGAAATAAAGCGGACTACGTACTTATCGAAGGCGCCGAACATGGTGATTATCACTGGTATCAACCCGAGGTCATCAATGTGGTTGTTGACTGGTTCTGCCGGCATCTTTGTCCTGAAAATACATGATGACCTTGTCCGCCGATTAGTAACTCAGATTGTTGTTAGCTACGTGCACATATGGCACGAAGCGGTCATGATGGCTAGGATGAAGGTCTGCTATTAGCAAAAGCCGACGCGCCATTCATCGAAAGAACGAAAAAAACCGCCTCACGGCGGTTTTGTTGCCCGCTAAGGAAGATGTGTTTGCGAGTCGTGCTGCGAATCCAATGAAAAATATACCTACAAGCGCGTTTCCAATGGCAGATAACCTCCGGGTGCCTTTTAGACGGCTGTCACGACTGATTCTATTCAGCCAATATCTGCTGTTGGAACAAAACTGACATCTCATCCTCTGCCTTAAGGTGAACTAATGGCTCTCTGGTCAGGATGTGGTGCTTGTGTGTCATGCAAAAAAACAAACATATTATTGCCTTCGCCCTCAAACCTAACCCCCTATATGCCATTAAAATAGATGTGGCCTTTGGTTCGTGTATGGGCCACACAACCTCAATGATATCCATCGTATGCTCTTAAAACGTTGCAAAATCCGTAACATAAGTTTATAAATATACTGTATATACATACAGTTGTTCGTTGCGGAGGGAATAATGAAAATTGAGTTAACCATTGATCGTATGAAGAAACTTCCTGATGGAGCTTTACCTGCTCTCGAGTCAGAACTGCTCAAAAGACTTAGCAAGCAATTCGATGATTGCCAGCTAACGATTAAACGTGCCAGTAATGATGGTTTGACTGTTTTCGGAGGTGACAAGAAAGAGGTCGAACATATCCTGCAGGAGACCTGGGAAAGCGCGGACGAGTGGTTTTATTAATCGCGTGAATTTCACTGGAGCAGTTTCAAAGAGTATCGCTGTTTGCGTTCCCCTGGCTGTTCCCGATTACTGTTTATCGCGTCGATAAGTCGCTCTGGGGGAAATAGTGTGTAGTACAGATGCCTTTAATGCAGATGATCAATGGTACGACGTGGTCAGAAGGGCCGATAAAGCAGTTATCTATAGCTTCCCGGCGGAAGGGAGATATCTGGTTTATCGAGTAAATGGAATAGTTTCATTACGACCGTTACTCGAAGACGAAGAAATCTTCACTCTCAACGGGTTTATGCAATTTGCAAAACGACTGGGGTACCGAGTTACACCACCGTCTGATATTATTCTTTCATAGGCCTGAACACCCTATACCTGATGCGCCACGGAGAGAACCATGGCGCTAGAATTACAACTTATCAAACACCACTCAGGAATACTGATCCCGGCTACGCCCGAGACCAGCGATATCCTGCAATCCAAAACCCGACTCGGCGATGTTCTTGTTGCCGAGTTCAGGCGGGCACGAAACCCGGCATTTCACCGACGCTTTTTCGCGCTTCTCAATCTCGGTTTTGAATACTGGGAACCAACCGGCGGGGCTATCTCGAGTAACGAGCGGAAGTTGATTACCGGCTACGCAAAGTTCCTGGCTTCTTATGGCGGGAATGAGGGGGCGCTGATCGATGCTGCTGAGCAGTATCTTGAGCAGGTGGCTTACCGGCGCGTCACGAATGGCATTAGCCTGTGCAAATCCTTCGATGCTTACCGCTCCTGGGTTATCGTTGAGGCAGGGCACTTTGATGCCATTCAGCTGCCAGACGGAACACTCAAAAAGCATCCTCGTAGCATCTCATTCGCTAACATGGACGAACTCGAATTTCAGCAGCTCTATAAAGCTGCGCTCGATGTCCTCTGGCGCTGGGTCCTGTCCCGTTCATTCCGCAGTCGTGATGAGGCCGAAAACGTCGCCGCTCAACTGCTTGGCTTTGCGGGGTGATGGGGATGAAACATTCTTGGTTCCACCACACCGATTGCAGCACCGAACAGGCCGACGAACTGATTAAGCGTTACAAAGCGCGCGGCGTCCGTGTTGAGCGTAGCCTTAACCCGGATTACGTGACATGGACTGTCAGTGCATTCTTGCCGACCTCAAATACACCAGCGCGCCCGGACAGCCGCTGGCGAAACCGGATGTGGGGGTGAGCGTGAAGACATATCAAATCACTTTGCCCTGGCCGCCGAGCAATAACCGGTATTACCGGCACAACCGCGGGCGCACGCACATTAGCGCTGATGGTGTCGCGTACCGCTATGCAGTCGCCAGCGTCATTCGAAGCGCCCGGCTTAATATCCGCACGGCCGCACCACTCAAAATCCGTATCGATTGTCACATGCCCGACCGCCGGCGCCGCGATCTGGATAACCTGCAGAAAGCTGCATTTGACGCTTTGACCAAGGCGGGATTCTGGCTGGATGACAGCCAGGTAATCGATTATCGCGTTGTGAAAATGCCTGTCATTAGGGGCGGGAAATTAGAACTCACCATTACCGAGCTGGAGACCGCATGAATCTTGAAAACACCCTCAAATATCACTTCGCCAAATCGACAATGATTAGCGATTCTCCGCTTGCAACGGCGTCAAACTCATTAACCGGAACGGATATCATGGCCGCTATGGGCATGACGCAGGAACGGGCAGCTCTGGGATACAGCGCTTTTCTCGGGAAGATGGGTATCAGCAACAATGACCGGGAGAGGGCAATTGAGTTGCTGGCTCAGTATGCGCTGACCAAGTGCGATCGGGTGGCTGCCCTGCGCAAACTGGATGCCAGGGTTAAGCCATTAGTGATGCACCAGTTGGCCACCTTCGCGTTTGAGGATTATTCCCGCAGCGCCGCCAGTGTGAAGCAGTGCGATGGCTGCAATGGGGAAGGGTTTATAGACGCTGAGGTTTTCAGCATGAAGTCTCACACGCCGACAAAAGAGAAGAAGTTCGTGAAGATGTCTTTGCACATGGGTGTCGAGAATATTCGACCTTCTAAGTATGAGGTGCGTAGGCAGGTCATGGAGGTAGCGCGCGTTCTCTGCCCTCAGTGCAAGGGTAAGAAGGTTGTAAGTAGCGCCTGTAGAGACTGTCATGGACGCGGGAAAGCCGTTAATCAGGTTCTTACTGAACAGCAGGGTGTGCCGGTTCTGGCTGACTGTAAGCGCTGCAGCGGGCGGGGGTATGAGCGTATCCCCTCCACTGAGGCTTACGCCGCGATGTGCCAGATAACGGATGCAATCAGCCTCGATACCTGGAAGAAGTCTGTTAAGCCATTTTACGATCAGCTAATCACCAAGTTTGATATCGAAGAAGCATGGGCAGATGCACAGTTGAAGCAGATAACAAAGTAGGGTGTTATTTTATCGTGAGCTATTTACTTTTCCCGAATCTGTGGTAATTTTGCTCTAACGATGGGTTATTGCCTTCGTTTAAAGCCCTGCGGTTAACCCCGTGGGGCTTTTTGCGTCTGGCGATTTATGAATTATTGAAGAGCTAGCGCTGTAACGGAAAAAATAAGCGATGCTTCGCCAGCTGCGAGCCTTTTAGTATCCATGGAAGAAGAAGCGAATCTTCAAACCGACAAATTTCAAAACTGGCCAGACATAATGCTGGATTAAATATAGGACTGGTGGAACAACCAATGTCGCACCAGTTGCGCAGAGTGCGTATACCGCCGAGTCCTTTGCGATTAATGAGTAATTTAGGTTAAGTGTTTCAAGATTAATTGCATTGGCTGTACTCGAACCTACAAATCCAGAGCCAAAAACAACCAGAAACACATAAAGTGATACTGTTATGAGCCTTAAAATTAACCGAATGTATTTCACGATGAACACCTGCTGATTGATGTCATCGTTTTACACAAATGCCATCTGTTTAGCTAGCTTCTAGGTCGCTTGGTTCTAAATAATATCCTGTTCATTGCCTTACTCTCACATTGCCAGCCTGTCGCTGGCTTTTTAATTTCAGGCTCCAAGAACCATCATCGACACGCCTTCTTGTTAAATCGTCCCGACGGACTGACCCTTTTCAAACACACAGCACCCGCTAACTACGCGAGGTGAGAGTATGTATCGCATGGACAAACTAACCACCGGTGCTGCTTACGGCGCTTCAGCCGGTAGCATCCTAAACGGCATGCTGAATGCCTATAGTCCCGAGCAGTGGAACGCTATCGGCGTGCTGGTGGGCATCATCATCGCTGTACTGACGTATCTGACGAATCTCTATTTCAAAATCCGCGAAGACAACCGCCGCAGCAGGAGCCGAGATGAACCCGACACTCCGAAATAAGCTGGTGGGCGCCGTTGTTGGCGGAGCCAGCGCAATCACTATTGCAGCTGTGATGCTGGGCAATGCGGATGGACTTGAAGGAAGACGCTATTACGCTTATCAGGATGTCGTCGGTGTCTGGACTGTTTGCGATGGGCACACCGGCGCTGACATTCGCCGTGGTCACCGCTACACCGATAAAGAATGTGACGCTTTGCTGCAATCCGACCTGCGCAAGGTTGCTGTAGCTATCGACCCGATGATTAAGGTCCATGTTCCCGATACCACTCGGGCCGCGCTTTACTCCTTCACCTATAACGTGGGAACGGGAGCATTTAGCAGATCGACGCTGCTGAAAAAATTAAATTCCGGCGACGTTCCGGGTGCATGCAAAGAACTGCAGCGCTGGACGTATGCCGGTGGAAAGCAGTGGAAGGGACTGGTAACCCGCCGACAGATTGAGCGGGAAGTTTGTGAGTGGGCCCAGAAATGAGCCGATTAACAGCAATGATCTGCGCTGTCGTTATGTGCCTGCTGGTTTCCATGACATGGGCGATTAACCACTACCGCGACAACGCCATCACCTACAAAGACCAGCGCGATAAAGCCACCGAGAAGCTCAGCCTGGCGAACGCCACCATCAAAGACATGCAGTCCCGGCAGCGAGATGTCGCTGCGCTGGATGCCAAATACACCGGAGAACTGGCAGATGCCAAAGCTACTATTGATCAGCTTGAGCGCGATGTTGCTTCTGGCAAGCGTCGGCTGCAGCTCAACGCCAGATGTTCCGCGAACAGAGCGACCAGCACCGGCGGCATGGGCGATGCTTCCGGCCCCCGACTTACTGACTCCGCTGAACGGGATTATTTCACCCTCAGGGAGCGAATTGTCACAGTGACAAAGCAGGTTGGATATCTGCAGCATTATATTAGAGCTCAGTGCTTGAAATAAGGATTATCTATGGTAAGTGACTCTGCTTTTTTCAACCGCCAAGCTCTGAGGAGCCTAGCCCCGATATTTTGAAATGTTCTAAATTTTGTGCAACTATTCTGCCGCGCTTAGCTGCGGCAATGCGATATAAAGTTTCAACAAGTTCGCTCAATTGAATGTTATAGGCTTTGACTTCATCTAATGAAATCGTTTTATCACTAGCATCGCTGTGTAAGACCTCATCAAACGGCGCTTCACCTGGCCCAGCATCAGTCCAAAAAACAAGCTTAACTGTATTGTGAGCGATGAGGTTTCTCGCTTTAGTTAGCCGTTCTATGTGCTTGAAAGCTTGTACAAGCTCTTGCTGGAGGTCTAAATGTTCGTTGGAGCTATTAAGTAGATCAATGCTAAGTTTTATCTTTTTACCTAATGGTAGTTCCTTGATGTGCTTATAAATTGTAGGTGGAGTTAATTCTTCAAGAAGACTTCGCGTAAATGACTCAACAGCTCCAAATTCCAACATAAAAATACCAATATGCGGTGCCCATTTTTCGATATCTACTATTTTCATTTCCTTCTCCAAAGCTATCATGCAACTGACGTTATCACCTTATCCAAACTTCTTGGAGTGACGATAATGTCAGGCATTATCAAAACCATTACTGTAGTGCCTAACTTAATTCCAATTATAATTTTCTAATATGTTTCAGTTATTAGTTCCTTATCAGTGGGTTAGGTTATGCGTCATTAAGAGTTGTTTTCTACTCTTCTTTTGGCATCTAGATCATAAAATAGGATTTTCGCAAGGGCATCATTTACTAGTCTGGATAGCCTCATTGCATTTTCCACTTGCTTTCTCAAAGATTCGGGAGAGAAATCTTCTTCATGACCAAACGCAACCAGAGTTAAATAACTCGGCGCCTCACCTCCACCACAAATAAACCCATGAGCTAGTGCGTTTCTAATCCATAAAATGGCCTGAACTTCTTCTAGAATTTTCGCTAGATATTGCCGGTTAGGGTCCTTATCTTTGACAAAACGCAAAACTGACTGAATGCGCTCGGCCATGCTTTTTTTCATATAGGATTTACTAGCTAACTCTCCTTTGCCAAAAATGTTTCTGTGGTCTGTGATTAACATAGTATCAATTTCATTCATAACGATTATGTACATCCCAATGTAGTAGGCAAAACTGTTACGCCTTTCACCTAAGCTCATGGATTTCATTAATATTTGACTCCCAGAAAAGAAAATGGCACTCACTACAAGCATGAAATGTTCTATGGCCAACGGGCCATCAATTTAAAAGCTTACTATCCCCTTGTATAGCAAAACTTTCCAGAGGATTTTATGGCAAAACCGGACTGGGGCGAGCTTCAGCAACGGTTCCTGTCCGAACATGCCGCAACTGGCGTATCACCGAAGGAATGGTGTGAAGCGCAGGGACTGAACTACGCGACTGCCCGCCGATATATCAAAAAACCTTCTGCGCAAACTGCGCAAAAACCTGCGCAGAAAAAAATGCGCACTGCGCACAAAGAACAAAGCGCAGAAGAGCTGGTGGATGATGATGGACTTACCGCTCAGCAGCGCTTATTTGTCGCGGAGTACCTGAAGGACAACAATGCCACCGCTGCCGCTGCACGTGCTGGCTATAGTGACCCAAACTACGGTCGTCAGCTCATAGCGAATCCTAACGTTGCGCAGGCTATTGCGCGGCAGCAGAAAGCCTGCATTGTGCGCACGCTTGGCAGTGCCGATGAAGTCCTCGCGCAGATGTGGCAGCTCGCCACCTTCGATGCAAACCAGCTTTCACAGTATCGTCGCGGCGCGTGTCGTTACTGCTGGGGCTTCGGTCATCACTACCAGTGGCGCGATATGGTGGAGTTCGAAGAAAAGCGACTGGAAGCTACAGAACACGATAAGCGTGAGCCAGTCGATGTTGGAGGCTATGGCTACGACCATACCCGAGAACCAAACCCTGCATGCCCGCGCTGTAATGGCGATGGCATCGGCCAGCCTTATTTCCCTGACACACGCAAACTCCCGACAGTCTCACGGCTCGCTTACTCCGGTGTGAAGGTCGGCAAAAATGGCGTCGAGATAACCGCAATCAGCCGTGAGCGCATGTTCGAAGCAGTGATGAAACGGCTTGGCCTTGCTGATAGCGAGTTCGCCCAGCGCCTGCAGCAGATAGAAATCGAACGCCGGCAGCTTGAGGTCGAGAAACTCCGTAAAGAGCTGGCAGGTGAAGGTGAGGAGGATGAACCAACCCCAGTGCAGATCAATATCAACGTAGTGGATGCGAGGGCAGACGATGGGGATCAGCCCGACACTTAACATTCCTCAGGCGCGGTTCCTCGCGATGCAGCACAAATTCAAAGCCTACGTTGCCGGGTTCGGCTCCGGTAAGACGTGGGTAGGTTGTGGCGGCATCTGTAAGGGGATGTGGGAGCACCCTAAAATCAACCAGGGCTATTTCGCGCCAACATATCCGCAGATCCGTGACATCTTCTACCCGACGATTGAAGAGGTGGCCTTTGACTGGGGGCTGAGCGTGAAAATCAACGAGGGGAACAAAGAGGTTCACTTCTACGAGGGGCGGCGCTACCGCGGGACAACCATCTGCCGCTCGATGGAGAAGCCCGGCTCGATAGTCGGTTTCAAAATCGGTAATGCGATGGTGGATGAGCTGGACGTCATGGCGGCTGCCAAAGCGCAGCAGGCGTGGCGAAAAATCATCGCTCGTATGCGTTACAAGGTTGATGGGCTGCGTAATGGCATCGATGTAACGACGACGCCAGAAGGGTTCAAGTTCGTCTACCAGCAGTTCGTGAAGGCGGTACGTGAAAAGCCCCAACTGGCGGCCCTGTATGGGCTGATTCAGGCCAGCACGTTCGACAATGCGAAGAATCTACCGCCTGATTACATACCATCGCTGCTGAGCTCTTACCCTGACGAACTGATTCAGGCCTATCTGCGCGGGAAGTTCACCAACCTTAACAGCGGGACCATTTACCACACCTTCAACCGTAAGCTAAATAACTGTTCTGACGAGATTCAGGATGGGGATCCGCTGTTCATTGGTATGGACTTCAACGTGGGAAAAATGGCCGCGATTGTTCACGTTAAGCGTAATGGCCTGCCGCGTGCGGTTCGTGAGCTGGTCAAGGTCTATGACACGCCGGCGATGATTAAGCGCATTCAGGAAGAGTTCTGGCGCTACGAGGATGGTCGCTACGTTAAAAACCGGGAGATTTACATCTATCCGGATGCATCAGGGGACTCACGCAAATCCCAGAACGCCAGCAAGACCGATATTGCTCAGCTCAACGATGCCGGATTCAGCGTCATTGTAGATGATGCCAACCCGCCGGTTAAAGACCGCATCAACTCGATGAATGCTATGTTCTGTAACGCCAACGGTGAGCGCCGCTATCTGGTGAACGTCCAGAACTGCCCGGTTTATACCGAGAGCCTTGAGCAGCAAATCTGGGCGGCAAATGGCGAACCGGACAAATCAGCAGATAACGATCACCCCAATGATGCTGGTGGGTACTTCATCGTGAAGGATTACCCGATCGTGAAACCGGCATACTCAATCACCATGGACACCACTTTCTGATATGGCAAACGACGACATCACCTGGGTTCGACCAGAACACCGGGCGGCTTCTGCTGCCTGGCGGAAATACAGGGACTTTTGCAAAGGGGCTGAGGCAGTAAAAGCGGCGGGTAATAAATATCTGCCGTATCTCGACCCAACCGATAAATCCACGCGTAACCGCAAACGCAACGAAGACTATCTGAGTCGTGCGGTGTTCTATGCCATTGCCGGCAATACGAAGATCGGCATGCTTGGGATGGCGTATCGCAAGGACCCCACGTTTAACGGTCCGGAGAAGCTGAAGTACCTGTTGGACAATGCTGACGGGGCCGGAACCAGCATCTATCAGCAGTCACAGCTGGTGGCTGAGAACGTGCTGGAAGTTGCGCGTGAGGGGCTTTATGTCGATTACGCTGAAGCCTCCGATGAAGCGATCATCCTCCGCTATCCGGCAGAAAACATCATCAACTGGAGAACAAAGCGTATTAACGGGCGCGATCAGCTTGTGCTGGTGGTTCTGCGCGAATGTTTAGAAGAACCGGATGGTTACGCTTACAAGGATGAAATCCAGTACCGCGAGCTGGCGCTGGAAGAAGGGAGGTTCATATGCCGCGTTTGGCGCCGGGCTGGTGGCGCCGCGAGCGGAACTTACACCGTTGACAGTGAGTACCACCCTAAGCCTAAGGGAAAGGACTACTGGGACGAAATCCCGTTCACCTTTGTCGGTGCTCAGAACAACGATCCCACTATCGATGATTCCCCCCTGGCCGCGCTGGTGGAGATAAACCACGGACATTACCGAAACAGCGCTGACTATGAAGACAGCGTATGGTTTTGTGGCCAGGTGCAGCCGTATATGACCGGGCTCGATACCAACTGGCGCGACCATCTCGAGAAGAAGGGCGTGAAAATTGGTTCCCGATCACCGCTTTTACTTCCTAAGGAAGGCTCGTTTGGCTATGCCCAGGCGCAGCCGAACATGCTGGCTAAAGAAGCCATGGACAGCAAACGCGATTACATGGTGCAACTGGGCGCCCGACTGATTGAGCAGAACGCCACGGCGAAGACGGCAACCCAGGCGAGCGGTGAGCAAACATCCTCAACATCAGTGCTCGGTATCTGTGTTTCAAACGTTTCTGAGGCATACACACTTGCTCTTGGCTGGTGTGCGAAATACCTCGGCATCAAGGGAGAATCGACGAGCTATACCATCAATCAGGAATTCATCGCGAAGGTTGCTGAGTCGGGCATGGTGACGGCAATCGTCAATGCCTGGCAGTCGGGTGCGCTGCGCGATAGCGATATGATTCGAGCACTGCAGAAGCTCGATCTCATTGACCCGGCCGACAGTCCGGACGAGGTTATTGATGTGCTTCGCAATCAGGCACCAACGTTGACGGGAGGCTGATATGCCCACCATTAACGAAAGCCTGCGCGATGAATCGATCGCACATTCCGTCTGGTTAAGCCGCTACGCCACTGGCGTGGCAAACAGGATGGTGAAGTTGCTTAACGAGACGGACGCGGACCTTTCAGCGCGTCTACTGGATGCGCTGGATAGATTGCCGCCGGAGAGCTTCACAGTTAATCGCCTGCAGAGTTTACTGGGCAGCGTGCGCGATCTTAACCATCAGGCCGTAGCCACCATGCAGGCAGGGCTCGAGAGTGAGCTGGTGGCGCTGGCAAAGAACGAAGCCAGTTATCAGCTGAGCCTGTTCGATTCCCTTCTGCCATCACAGGTCCTGTCTCACTATCCGCTGCAGGGCATCACCGCCGATATGGTGTATGCCGCGGCGATGGCGCAGCCCTTTCAGGGGAGGCTGCTGAGTGAGTGGGCGGAGAATCTGGAATCGGACAGGCTGGCGCGGATCGTGAACGCCGTCCGCAAGGGTTATCTTGCCGGCGACACGGTAGAAACAATCGCGCGCAGTGTTCGCGGCCACGCCAATAAAGGTTATCGCGACGGCGCGCTGCAGATGAGCAGGGCAAATGCCGCCAGCATCGCTAAAACAGCCGTGAATCATCTGGCTGCCACAGCACGCAACAGCTTCACCAGTGCCAACAGCGATATCGTGAAAGGTAAACAGTGGCTGTCTACGCTGGACAATAAAACCAGCCACGACTGCATTATTCGTGACCTGCTGCGCTACACACTGGATAACAAACCGGTCGGGCATAAGGTGCCTTACCTACAGGGACCTGGGAAGATTCACTTCTGCTGTCGTTCTACTGAAACCCTGATTCTCAAGTCCTGGCGCGAACTCGGCATTGATATTGATGAGATGGACGAGGGCACTCGTGCCAGCATGGATGGACAGGTACCAGCTAAAACCACGTATCTGGAATGGCTCGCGCGTCAGCCCGCTCAAAGACAGGACCAGGTGTTAGGGGCCGAGCGCGGCCGTCTGTTTCGAGCCGGTGAAATCAACCTGGCTGATATGTTTACTGACAAAGGCGAATGGATATCCCTGGAACGCCTTAAGCAGTTATCAGGTACTGACTACTAACAACCATTACTTTCTTCACGCCCTGGCAAAGCCGAAGCGTTCTCCAACAAATTCCGGGATCGAGTTCTGGGCGATGCAATCCGTGCAGCAGCCTCAAAAGCTGGCGCGCTGCCGGAAGCATCCGACGATCTGATTCTGCGTGCCAAAGGCACATTCCAGCTCAACGACGAAGGCGAGGCCGTAGCAGTTGATGCAAATGGCGATGTTCTATTCGGTAAAGACGGCAAAACTCCACTAAGCCCGCTTGAGTGGGCGGAGTCTCTTAAGGAGACGGCTCCGCATCTTTTCCCACGCGCAGAAGGCACCGGCGCGGGCGGACACAAACCAAACGGCGGTGGCAGCCTGAAACGTTCCGAAATGAGCGCCAGCGACAAAGCGGACTACATCCGCAAGCATGGCCAGCAGGCCTTCCTCAAACTTCCGAAATAAGGGATTAACCCATGTCTACCACTGTTAATAGTGACCTGATCATTTATGACGACCTGGCGCAGACCGCTTTCCTTGAGCGACGACAGGATGATGGAAAGTGCTGCGCTAAAAATTATGCATAAAGAGAGGGCGGAATGAGTAACGATATCGCCACGATTTCCCTGCGCGTAAATACCAGTGAGCTGGAGCGCGGTAATCAGGCACTGGATCGCTTTCAGGAGACCGCGTCCGCCGCGGCAGGTAAAGCGGATGACCTGAACAGTACGTTCCGCACCGGTATCGATAACCAAAAGAAAAACAGCGAAAGCCTGAAGCAACAGCGCCAGGAGCTGCAGAACCTGCTGAATAAAATTAGCCCGGTCAACAAGGCACTGGATGAACTGGACACGATCCAGGAGAGCCTAGCGAAGTTTCGCGGTAAAGGGCTGGTGGGAGACGAGGACTTTACTCGCTACAACAGCGTGCTTGAGACGACCCGAGCTAAACTGGCGCAGGTCATGGAGTCTGAGACCGCAGAGGGGCGGGCTCGCATTGAACAGGCACAGGCAGCGCAGCGTGCAGCTGCGGCGGGCAAAACCTTTATCGATTCGCTGGAAGAGCAGGTCACAGCAATCGGAAAAACGCGCGCAGAATTGTTAGAGCTAAAAGCAGCCCAACTTGGCGTGTCCGATCGTGCTGCACCGATGATCGCCCGACTGAAAGAGCAGGAGGAAGCGTGGAAGTCAGGAGCGATCAGCGCGGGGCAATACCGCAACGCGATGCGTTATCTACCAATGCAAATGACCGACATCGTAACTTCATTGGCGTCCGGTATGCCGGTTTATATGGTAGCCATTCAGCAGGGCGGCCAACTGCGCGATTCGTTTGGCGGTGTAGGCAATGCTCTGAAAGCGATGTTGTCGATGGTGACTCCTGCCCGAGTGGCCATTGGTGGCCTGGCCGGTGCTGTTCTGATTGCTGCAAAAGCGGGAGCGGACTACTTCACAGCCTACGAAGAAATTAACAAGGCCATTATCAGGACTGGCAACATTGCAGGCACGTCAGCGCTCCAGGTAATGGCTTCCTCCCAGTCGATTGCTGCCTCTACTGGCGCTACTGTAGAAACCGTTCAGAGTCTGATGACTGAACTGATTAGCATGGGATCGCTCACACAGCAGCAGCTTGAAAAAGCGGCGGGCTCTACGGCACTTGCAGTTCAAACCGGTATTGTTTCGGCGCAGGACATCACCAAGGCATATCAGGATATTGAAAAGGATCCGGTCAAAGCCCTTCAGAGCCTAAACGAACAATACAACTTCCTGACTGTTTCGCAGCTTAAGCACATTGATGAGCTGGTGAAGCAGAAGGACCAGACTGCTGCAGTTACACAGGCCATGGACCTGTTTGGCGATACGATGGCACAACGTGGAGAACAGGCTTACGACTCATTGACGCCGTTTGGTCGCCTGTGGCTGGATATCAAGGGCTGGGCATCTGAGGCCATGCAGAGTATCGGTCAGTGGGTAGCTGAACTGGCATCAAACACACTGAAGGAATTCAACGCAATTTATTACAGCGTAGCGATCGTTTTCCAGAAGCTGAACCAGATCATTTCTTCCTCTATCGCGGCTGCGATTAATCTCATTCCTGATTGGGCGAAAACGGATACTTTGCAGGGATGGCAGGACTATAACGAACAAATGGCCAGCGCTTATGGCGACAGCGTCTCTCAGTTGAAAAAAGACTGGGATGCCGCTGATATCAGTGCAGGTAAATACCTCGATACGACCAGAAAGATAAGTACTGCAACCACTCAGAAGGATCGGGAAGAGGTTGCTGCTTTTGGCAAAAAGACGAAAACCGGAAAGCAGGGCACTTTATCGGCTGGCGATCGCAGTACGGATGCTGCCCAGGCCGAGCTACTGGCGCTTCAGGCACAGTTACGCGCGCTGCAGCAGCATAAAGGGCTGAACGATACTATTAGCCAACAGCGCAAAAACCTCTGGACTACGGAAGCGAAATTTCAGGTGCTGGAGGAGGCCTCGCGTTCACGTTCACTGACAAAGCAGGAGCAATCCCTGCTGGCGAGTAAAGACCAGGTGCTTCAGTTGGCACGGCAGAAAGCCCTGTTAGGTGATCAGATTACCGCACAGGAACAGCTGAACAAGCGAATGGATACCTCTCAAAAATACGTCACGCAGATGGCAGAGAAGCAGGCTGCATTAGTGATCGGTGCCGGGATGAGTAACCGTCAGGCACAACGGGAACTCGCGAAAAGTCAGCTTGCCGCTGGCTGGAAGAATGCTGGAGGTTCGCTTGATGATGAGGGTTATCAAAAGCAGCTTAAAGCGGCGAATGATTACTATGATGCAGAGGATCAGCTACGCGGTGACTGGCTGACCGGTGCGAAACAGGGCTGGGCTGATTTCGAAGACAGCGCGACCAATGTGTACTCCCAGGTGCAGACGGTTACTAGTAACGCGTTCACCGGGATGGCCAGCACCCTGACTGATTTCTTCACCACAGGTAAATCTAACTTCTCAGATTTCCTTTCTACTTTCCTCAAGGGCATCACCCAGATGCTGACGCAACTGGCTCTGGTTAATGGAATGAAGTCAGCGTTTGGTGGAACCGGTATCGGTGCGTTCTTTGGTTTTTCAGGTGGTGGTTTGGTCCCCGGTTTTGATGGAGGCGGCTACACGGGAGATGGGGGTAAGTACCAACCGAAAGGCGTGGTACACGGCGGTGAGTTTGTGTTTACGAAGGAAGCGACAAGTGCATTAGGTGTCGGCAATCTCTATGCGCTTATGCGTGGAGCTCAGGGGTATGCAAACGGCGGTTATGTTGGCTGCGCCCCGATGTATGGGCTGCAATCTTCGGCAACTGGCGGCGTAACCGTTCAAACGTCCGTGATCGTTCATAACCAGAACACTCAGCAGCAGGCTTCAGGTGACAGTGACGCTATTTCTCGGGCTTACAAGCAGACCATCGATCAGTCTGTTCGTGCTGGGATTGCCAAACAGCTTCAGCCAGGTGGTCTAATCTGGAATGCGACAAAAAAGCGTTAATACAAACCTTCTGAAAATCAGGTTTCCGTTGCTGACCTTTTGAAATTGATAGTCATTGACCAAATAAAAGTTAATGTTAGGATATTTCTGATTGTAACTAAAGGATATTGCAATGAGAAAATTACTAGGGTTGACACTTATGGCGTTACTGGTATCTGGATGTACTACGCCAGCTAGAAACTATGTTCCACAAACTAAAGAGATAAGCATTCCACCGCTCAATACGACTACAACAACTTATGTTGGTGAAGATATGGTTAGACAAGGTATCGACGCTAGTATTGATGCTATTCACTTCAATCAGGCGGTTGAGATCGGCTCCATAGGGGTATATACCATCCCAGCAGGTGATTACGTAAAAATTGGCGAGGATTCCAAATCTGAGTTTTTCTCTAATGTTGAAAGATCATCAGGTGCCATAGTACCGAATCGATTTATGGTCAATGATCCGACTCAAAGTATACAACTCAAAAAAAATGGTGAAATCTGTATCGTGACAATCTATGGCGCGACCAAATGCGATACAGGTAAACCATATTCTAAAGTGAAATTCCAAACAGAACAGCAGTCGGTTTTTCAGCAAACTTTGATATATAACGGTAAGGTTGGAAATAAAATAAATATTGGTTATCGTGAATTTCAGGGTGGGTTGGCAAGAGCTGCCTTCTCAAACGAAGTTGAATATGACCTTTCTGAATCAAAGACCATACGCTATAAAGGTGCTGTTCTAGATATCCTTGAGGCGAATAATCAGTCAATTACTTTTAAACTAACTCGTAACTTTAATACTAATTGATAAATCTTTAATCATTAACCGATGTAAAAAAACATAACCCGCTACGGCGGGTTTTTTATGCCCGGAGGAAAAGTGACGATCGATACATTTACCTGGCGAACCCAGATTCAGGCGGGCATGGAAGGGGAGTTCACTTACGCAGCACGCTCTGCATCTTTCGGGGACGGCTTTGAACAGATCGCCGGTGAAGGCATCAACCCTGAAAAACAGTCATGGCCGATGACCTTAACGGGGAAAAAAGCTGAGATGCTCGATGCGCTGAGGTTTTGCCGCAAGCACATCACCAAATCCTTTATCTGGACGTCTCCTGTTGGAGAAACCGGCTTATACCGTATTGAAGCTGATTCCATTAAAGCCCAGCCGCTTTCCAGCAAAGTGATGACCATAAAAGCAACCTTCAAACAGGCATACGCACCATGATTACTGAAGATTATCAACGCCTCGAACCTGGTGAAAAAATACGTCTTCTTGAGGTAGACGGGTCTGCGTTTGGCCTGGACGACATTCTGCGCTTTCACGCTTATCACCTCCCGCATACTGAAGAAGATATTGCGGCTGCTGGTGGCGACGAATCAAAGTTAAAGGCGAAGAGTATCTGGTGGCAGGGCGAAGAGTATGGTGCCTGGCCATATAAACTCGAGGGACTGGAAGCTTCAACCGATGGCAGTAGCGCCCAGCCGACGCTCACCGTTGCCAACATTGACAGCTCTATCACTGCGCTCTGTCTAGCCTATGACGATATGCTGCAGGCCAAAGTTACGATTCATGACACTTTTGCGCATTACCTGGATGCGCGCAATTTCCCGGATGGAAATCCCACAGCAGATCCTTTGCAGGTGAGAAAGCGGGTTTTCTATATCGACGGTAAAAATAGCGAGCTTCCAGGTGAAAGTATCGAGTTTGTTCTTACCAGCCCGATGGATCTGCAGGGGTTGATGATCCCGACCAGACAGCTGCATTCCCTTTGCACATGGTGCATCCGGAATAGGTACCGCACCGGCGATGGGTGCGATTATGCCGGCACGCTTTACTTCGACAGAAACAACAATCCGGTACATCGAATTTGACTCGAGCCAGTTCAATGGCTCAATTCCGCAAATTTCCTGCGAGCCCCGCGGGCGTGTTATTCGTGTGCCCGATAACTATGACCCCGAAACACGAACGTACAGCGGCATCTGGACGGGCGCATTTAAGTGGGCATGGACGGACAACCCTGCGTGGATATTTTACGATCTGGTGGTCACTGACCGCTTCGGCCTTGGTCATCGGCTAACGGCAGCCAATATCGACAAATGGACTCTTTATCAGGTCGCTCAATATTGTGATCAACCGGTACCGGATGGTAAGGGGGGTAGCGGAACTGAACCTCGTTACACCTGCAACGTATACATTCAGGATCGGAATGACGCTTACACCGTCCTGCGTGACTTCGCCGCCATTTTTCGAGGCATGACCTACTGGGGAGACGACCAGATTGTTGCCCTTGCAGACATGCCCAGAGATGTTGATTTTACCTACACGCATGCTAACGTTGTCGACGGCAAATTCGTATATTCCAGCAGCACAACCAAAAGTCGCTACACAAACGCTCTTGTTTCCTGGTCTGATCCGGCAAATGGCTATGCTGACGCAATGGAGCCCGTCTTCGAGCAGGCACTGGTGGCGCGCTATGGTTTCAACCAGCTTGAGATCACCGCCATCGGGTGCACCCGGCAGTCTGAGGCAAACAGGAAAGGGCGCTGGGGGATCCTGACCAACAATAAAGACAGGGTTGTAACGTTTGACGTTGGTCTGGACGGCAATATTCCTCAGCCGGGCTACATAATTGCTGTTTCTGATCGCAATCTCTCTGGTCGAGATTTAGGCGGTCGATTATCCGCGGTTAATGGTCGTGTACTCAAACTTGACCGGGTGCCAAGTGCTAAGGCCGGTGACAGGATAATGGTAAACCTGCCGTCGGGTATCACCCAATCCCGAACGATACAGTCCCTGTCCGGTGAAATCGTTACCGTGACAACTGCCTTTAGTGAACTTCCGCAGGCTGAGGCTGTATGGGTTATTGAATCTGATGAACTCTATGCGCAGCAGTACAGGGTAATTAGTGTCACTGATAACAATGACGGGACATATACCATCACTGGAGCAAATCACGATCCGGATAAATATGCCCGTATCGATACAGGTGCCGTTATAGATCAGCGGCCGGTGAGTGTCATTCCTCCAGGTAACCAGTCGCCGCCAGCCAACATCGCGATCAGCTCGTTTTCGGTGGTTCAGCAGAATATCAGCGTCGAAACCATGCGAGTGAGCTGGGACCAGGCACAAAATGCCATCGCCTATGAGGCGCAGTGGCGCCGCAACGACGGGAACTGGGTTAACGTGCCTCGCAGCTCCACCACTTCCTTTGACGTTTCCGGCATCTACGCCGGACGGTACCTGGTACGCGTGCGAGCTATCAACGCAGCGGAAATTTCTTCCGGGTGGGGATATTCGGAAGAGAAGACGCTGATCGGCAAAGTAGGAAACCCACCTAAGCCAGTAGGATTCACGGCCACGGGCATTAATTGGGGCATTCGTCTTAACTGGGGCTTCCCGGCAAACACCGGCGATACCCTCAAAACAGAAATCCAGTACACGGCCAACAGCGACTTTTCCGATCCGTTGCTGCTATCGGACGTACCTTATCCATCTGCTGAATATACCCAGCTCGGGCTGAAAGCCGGGCAGGAATTCTGGTATCGCGCGCAGCTTGTTGACAGAACGGGTAACGAGTCCGGCTATACCGACTGGATCAGGGGAATGTCTAACGATAATGCTGATGATTATCTGGGTGAAATCGCAGACGATTTCCTTACCTCGGCCGACGGCGACCGCCTGACCAGCGATATTGATACCAATCTTGAAGCTGCAATGCAGAACGCGCTGGCCAACCACGGAACAGTTGAACATCAATGGGCGCAATACGGAGAGGTACGCGCCGATATCCTGGTTGTGAAAACGACTATTGCTGAGGTGGACAGGGCAATGGCCGAAATGTCGACACAGGTGCAGGCGCAGATCGATAACGTCACCGCTTCCCTGGAAGACAAGCTCACAGCCGTCGTCGATGCCTCCGGTGCTTCGGCAATCTACACCCTCAAAACAGGCGTGAGGATAAACGGGGTGATTTACAACGCCGGGATGTCGATTGCTGTGCTTGCTGAGGCCGGTAATAGAGGATGTAAAATCAGTCGATACCTTCGGTGTGGCCGCCGCCCTTCACCATGAAGCCATCCTTGCTCTAATGGATGAAGTTAGTTGCATCAAAAGGCTAATCAAAGAACTGGATGTAGGGGCTTTGGATTAAAACTACTCAATTGGAGTTTGAAGCGAATAATTTACAAAAGTCATAATTCGAAACGAGAGAGAAACTTAGAAACGAAACGGCGAAGCTTTAAGCAGTGACGGTAGGGCCTGTATCTTGCGGACACTTACAAATAAAACTACTGTATATAAAAACAGTATTTGGGGTGTGTGCAATGGAATTCATCAGGCCAACAGAACTGCGAGAAATTATCGCTCTTCCGCTTTTCAGTGACTTAGTACAGTGTGGTTTCCCAAGCCCTGCTGCTGATTACGTTGAACAGCGTATCGATCTCAATGAGTTACTTGTCGCTCATCCGAGCTCCACCTATTTCGTCAAAGCCGCAGGTGATTCAATGATCGAAGCCGGGATCAGCGATGGTGATCTGCTGGTGGTGGACAGCTCGCGCACAGCTGAGCACGGTGACATTGTCATCGCCGCGGTGGAAGGGGAATTTACTGTTAAACGCCTGCAGCTACGCCCGACCGTGCAGCTCAATCCTATGAACAGCGCTTACTCGCCGATTATTGTCGGTAGCGAGGACACGCTTGATGTTTTCGGTGTCGTGACTTTCATCGTTAAATCTGCGAGCTGAATATGTTTGCGCTCTGTGATGTGAATTCTTTCTACGCGTCATGCGAGACGGTGTTTCGGCCCGATTTGAAAGGGCGGCCAGTGGTTGTTCTCTCGAATAATGACGGCTGCGTAATCGCGCGCAGCGCCGAGGCCAAAGCCGCCGGAATTACCATGGGAGAGCCTTTCTTTAAGCAAAAGGATCTATTCCGGCGCGCTGGTGTTGTTTGCTTCAGCAGTAATTACGAGCTCTATGCTGACATGTCCAACCGGGTGATGACAACGTTGGAGGAAATGAGCCCCCGCGTCGAAATTTACAGTATCGATGAAGCTTTTTGTGACCTGACTGGTGTTCGAAATTGTCGTGACCTGACAGACTTCGGGAAAGAGATCCGCGCTACAGTTCTGAAGCGTACGCACCTGACGGTCGGTGTTGGCATTGCCCAGACAAAGACACTGGCGAAGCTCGCAAACCATGCCGCCAAAAAATGGCAGAGGCAGACGGGCGGAGTTGTTGATTTGTCCAATATCGATCGCCAGCGTCGGTTGTTGGCTATTGTGCCTGTGGAGGATGTCTGGGGCGTCGGCAGGCGCATCAGTAAGAAGCTGAACGCCATGGGCATCAAAACGGCTCTCGACCTCTCAGAGCAGAGTACGTGGATTATTCGAAAGCACTTCAATGTTGTCCTGGAGCGAACTGTCCGGGAGCTGCGCGGCGAACCATGTCTGGATCTGGAGGAGTTTGCACCAGCTAAGCAGGAAATCGTCTGCAGCCGGTCATTCGGCGAACGCGTTACAGAGTATGAACAGATGCGCCAGGCTATCTGCAGTTATGCGGCCCGAGGCGCTGAAAAGCTACGCGGCGAGCATCAGTATTGCCGCTTTATCTCTGCCTTCGTGAAAACCTCTCCCTTTGCGCTTAACGAGCCGTATTATGGCAACAGTTCATCGATTAAGCTTCTCATCCCTACTCAGGACTCACGCGACATTATCAACGCCGCGGTAAAGTGCCTGGACAAAATCTGGAAGGATGGTCACCGGTACCAGAAAGCCGGCATTATGCTGGGTGACTTTTTCAGCCAGGGCGTGGCGCAGTTGAACCTTTTTGATGAGAACGCGCCGCGGGCTGGTAGCGAAAAGTTAATGGAAGTGCTCGATCACCTGAACGCGAAAGACGGGAAAGGTACGCTCTACTTTGCCGGTCAGGGCATTCAACAACAGTGGCAGATGAAGCGAGAAATGTTGTCGCCTCGATATACAACGAGATTTTCAGATCTGCTTAGAATCCGATAAATTTTTCTGATTTCTTTGTCCGCTTCTCGCTGAAGGCAGAACTTAATCCCTACACGACGGTCCGCTTCGTGCCAGGAGCGGACGTTGAGGAGAATATTATTTTGATGTGAAATATTTGCGTAATATTTTTTCTAATAGCGAGAAAACGACCGTCACCCTTTTGGGAGTAATCAGCTGGTAAGGTCGATATAAATAAAGTTGCCATTTCTCCTGTCGGAGCTCTGGCAGTGGGGGAACAAGTTGGCCGCTTGCTAAGTACTCCCTACAGATAAAATCGCTGGATTGTACAACCGTTTTTCCGGCCAATGCAGCCTGAATTTCGGCGTATGGGTCTGTAGTATAAAACTCAATATGACGAGGGACAAAAGTATTCACTGCGTCACTCATAAACTCAAATGATTTTCCTGTCTCAGGATTAATTAAACCACTAAATGGATAACGCTGTCGAAGATCTTCTAAATCAGTAGGTGCTCCCAGACGCTCAATAAGTTCAGGGGATGCAACCAAAATATGTTCAACTTGTCCGATGTTTTTAATGATAAAGTTTGGATTTGGTTCTCGCCCTACGCGTATACCTATATCGATACGATGCTCAATAGTATCAAGTTTCATCATATCTAAACGCCAGTCAATAAATAAATCAGGATAGGGGCGTAGTGCAGTCAAGAGTTCATACAAGATTTGTTCATGATTTGGAAATCGAAGTAATGTGATGCGAACAATACCTTTCATTTCATTATCATCTTTCGCCATCTGAAATAATTTTTCAGAATCTTCCAGCAGTCGCTTCGCTTGGGGTAAAAATAGTTCGCCGAAACTGGTGAGAAAGATCGAACGAGTATTGCGTTTGAATAAAGGTTCACCAAGTTGTTTCTCCAACTCAGCGACTGTTCGGGTTACTACTGATGGTGAAACCGACAGTTTGATGGCTGCTTCGCGGAAGTTCAAGGTCTCAGAGGCGATGATGAAAAATTTTAGTGCATCAAGTTTGTTCATGATTATTGTGAAATTTGCAATAATGTATTTTGATAATAGCAATTAATTTGCAACTATTCCAGCCATATAATCGAACAATCAAATAAGTAACCTGTCTTACTTTTTATCAGAACTCAAAAGAGTAAATTATGTCAATTCAACCAGTAGAGTTAAACAAAGCCTATCGTTTATTACAGGTCGGGCCAACCACGATGATATCGGCTAAAAATGATGGCATTGAAAATGTCATGGCAGCGGCCTGGGTGGGATTAGTAGGCAATAACAAAGTGATGGCTTTTATAGGTCCACAGGCATTTACTCGCGGGCTTGTAGAAAAAAGCGGATATTACGCTGTCCAGATCCCAGTAGTAAATCAGATGGAAATGGTTTTATATGCTGGAGGCCACAGTTATTCCGACACACCAGATAAAAATAGTAAAATCCCACTATTTTATCAGAAAGAGTTTGATCTGCCTTTAGTTGAAGGTTGCGCTGGCTGGTTAGTATGTAAGGTCATACCCAATGAAGAAAATGAAAAGCAGCACAACTTGTTCTTGGGGGAAATTGTCGGAGCATGGAGTGATGACCGCGTTTTCAGAAATGGGCACTGGATTTTTGATGATGCGCCTGATGAATTACGTACTGTCCATTACGTAGCTGGTGGACAGTTTTATGCCATTGGCAAAGGTACAAAATTTAATTATGGTCCGGGAAAAGACTAATCCTTACTTCTGTATAAATGTAGCCATATAACATGTCTATATAGAGGTAGTAGCAAAAAAAAACAATTAAGATGTCCGCTTTTCGCTCATTTCGGACGTGACAGGTCTCTTTTGTCCTTACTATTGTGATGCCTCAGTTAGCTCCGGACCCTGGTTTTTTACATTGCCCACGGCGCGCGTCACGGCGTGCCAGATAAATTTGTCGGCTGGTACCGCACCGTCGGCAGCAATCTCTTCCGCTTCTTTCCCGCCAACATCCTGTCGCAACCATTCCCGAGCCGCTTCTGGTGACAGCACCAATGGCCGACGGTCGTGAATGTCGACTAGACCTTTATCAGCAGCAGACGTCACTATTAGAAAACCCTCAGCTTCGTCGCCACGCTCGAACGGCGTGCTGCCGATCGCTGCCATGAAAATGGGTTGGCCGTCGGCGCGGTGAATGAAGTAGGGCTGTTTCTTGTCTCCTTCCTTTTTCCATTCGAACCAGCCATCAGCAAAACAGATCGCCCGGCCATGCTGCCAAAGAGGTTTGAACATTCGGCTGGTGGCCGCGGTTTCGACGCGCGCGTTAATCAGTGGCGACTTATCCCACCACCCGGGCGCGTAACCCCAGAGCACCGGATCGAGGTGCAGTTGTTCGTCGCGTTCGCTCAACAGCAGAACCTTGGTTCCAGGCGCGACGTTGTACCGGCCAATAGGTTCCGGGTCATAGGCAATGTCACGATCGGCTTCATCGGCCAGGTAAGCCAGATACTCTTCACGGGTTTGGGCTTGTGCAAAACGTCCACACATAGAAACCTCCAGTCAGTCAGATTGAAGTATAGGGTAGGGAGAAAAAGAGGTGCGCACTGGGTAAAATTAGGGGCAAATTTAGGGGCAAAACTGTGGAATAGGGGCAAAAAAAGGGCATTGAAAATGTAGTCTTGGGTAGCTTTAGGGTGAAATCGCTATGCAATAACTACTTGAATTAATTGATAAAGCAAATGATATCAATGAGTTGACAAAATCAGCGTAGCTTATTCAGGTTGTATTGCTCTTTCTTTGTATTTTGTTGATTTTCTTGCATTTATTACTACCTTCGGAGCCAGTAGCGGCGAAAGACGGGTTAGCGCCGGCAGATAATAGCCAGCAGGCAAAAGTATGCCGCGTATGGTACGGATTCCGGCGGCGAATGCCAGCACGTTTTACACTCTGCGCAATAGCTAATAAAGCGTAGTCGGCTTTATGTTCGCCATCCGGGCGGGGGGGACCAAAACAAACTGGCGTTATCGTTGAACGCGGAAGCCATAAGGTACTGCTTGCTCATGATGGCGCGTATGCGAAGCTTCACAAAATGCAATTCGGTGCGTCGAAGAGGTCATTCATTTTGAGGCCCGCATGCAAAAGCGGGCTGATAGAACCTGACCGGATACATGCGTAAGATAGCGTATAATGCTTTCCCGACATACGCTTACATATTCCGTGACTGACCCTATGACATTGAATCGCTTTTGTTTTGTTCTGCTGATCTTCGCTGCGATCGGCAGCTTTTTTTCCTTGTATCCTTTTGCCATGTGGTTTCTGCTGATTAATATGCTGACGATAGCGATTTATGGTGTCGACAAAACGGCGGCACGAAAAGCGATGCGCAGGATACCGGAAGTCACTTTACTGACGTTTGGTACTGTGGGAGGGTGGCCAGGCGCCATATTGGGCCAACAGCTCTTTCGCCATAAAACGCAGAAGCAACCCTTCAAAACCTGGTTTTTGCTGAGCATCGTCGTGAATATTTCAGCCACGGCGGCGCTTTATCATTTCTGTCCCTTTATTCTTTTTTGAACATCATCAGGACCGCACAAATTCACCGTTGACCTCAAGTTAACTTGAGCTTTTAAGATGTCTGCGACATGTTGATACAGGAGTAACATCTTAAAATGAAAGACATTGATGTAGGATTCACTCATGTTGCGTTTATGGTCAGGGATCTGGAGGAGAGCCTTGCTTTCTATCGCCGATATGCCGGGATGGACGTCATCCATTCGCGTGAGCCCGATCTTCCAACTGCCCGTAAAGTGGCGTGGCTAACTGACCATACGCGTCCTTTTGCGCTGGTTCTGGTGCAGGCGGACACCGTGACCGATACGCCGCTGGGGCATTTTGGCCACCTTGGGATTGCCTGCGCCACGCGCGAAGAAATTGACAGAAAAACTGCGATGGCCGCTAAAGAAGGGGTGTTGAGGAAAGCGCCGGAAGATCTGGGTGACCCCGTCGGCTATTATGTATTTTTTGCCGATCCTGACGGTAATACCTTAGAGCTCTCATACGGCCAGCGTGTCGGAATAACAGCGATCCAGGCGAAATAGTAAAACGCCTGAAAACGGTCTGAAAAATCCTGCTACGCTTGTTTGTTGTATCAGGAGCATGAGTATGAAGAAAAAAGACGAACAAACAGGATTAGTGGGGCTGGCGATTGGGGCCGCCGTTATAGGGCTGGTTTCATCGCAAAAAACGATCGATCGTGACAGCATTGTCAACGAACTTGTCAGGCTGGGCAGGCAGAAAGGCGATGGTGTAGAAGATGAGGTTTTTCTCAAAGCTGCCGAACTGGTAAGAAAAGGGGTATAGCCAATGGCTGACATTCGTCATGCACAGTGCCACTGTGGTGCGGTGGCTTTTACCGTCGAACTGACTGACGGCTTGAATACCGCGCGGCGCTGCAGCTGCTCTTTTTGCCGTATGCGGGGCGCGGTTGTGGTCTCTGCACCGCTGTCGGGTATCACCGTGACCAGAGGTGAGGATAAGCTGACGGAGTACCGGTTCAACACGGGGACGGCGCGGCATTTCTTCTGCTCGGTCTGCGGGATTTACACATTCCATCAGCGTCGCTCTAACCCAAATGAATACGGCGTCAATGTGGCCTGTTTTAAAAATGTGTCGCCGTTTGATTTCCCAGAAGTGACGGTGATGGATGGCGTAAACCATCCGAGCGACGGCGAAAGCGGTGTTTTTGGCTATCTCTCGTTTCGCAAAAAAGAGACCAATCAAGATTAATTACCGCCTGGCCTTTTTTTTATCAGCCTGGCTATAGTGGGAAGTGGGTTTCTAAAACAGGAGAAATTATGCTCTGTGTAGAAAAAGACGATCCGCGTGAGGCCCCGGAATCAGGGGATAAAAAACCTCAACCCGTGAAAAAATAACGCTCGAAATGCGTATGACCGCCACCGGCACTGCTGGTGGCTTTTTGTTTCCAGGAAGTAAGAGTTAATGGCGATCCAGATGGTTTAACAGCGCGCCGAGATGCCCAACAATATCACGAAAATCAAAGATTAACGCCATCCATAAGCACGCTAAAAGAGTCAGTATGGTAAGGGATATACGACTAAACAACGCTGCTATCCTTATTAAACAGGGGATATCTGCGCAGTTTAACCCGCTTCTTTTCAACTTTTCCTCAACGGCAGCACAATAAAGTATTCTTGTGAGACGACCGACAAAAAAGGTGAGCCCGCATAACGCTGCGGGCTCTGACCATCAGAACTGGTAAACCAGGCCTAATGCAACGACATCGTCGGTGCTGATACCGTTGTTTTTGTAGAAGCTGTCATCTTCATCCAGCAGGTTGATTTTATAATCAACGTAGGTGGACATGTTCTTGTTGAAATAGTAGGTCGCGCCTACGTCCGCATATTTAACCAGGTCCTGATCGCCCTGACCGTTGCCAAGGTCTTTCCCTTTAGACTGCAGGTAAGAAATGGCCGGACGCAGACCGAAATCGAACTGGTACTGTGCGGTCACTTCGAAGTTCTGAGTTTTGTTGGCAATACCGCCGCCTGATTTGCTATCACCTGAACCGTACGGCGTCATATTACGGGTTTCAGAATACATCGCCGCCAGGTAGATATTATTTGCGTCATATTTGAGGCCTGCAGTCCAGGCATCTGCTTTATCACCACCCGCATATTGAGACGCAGCGCCAGTACCTGCGCTTACCTGGTCATTTGTACGGTCAGATGAGGCGTAGGCGGCACCGGCACTGAACCCCATGCCGAAATCATAGGTGGTTGAAATACCGAAGCCGTCGCCATTCTCATAACGCATGTCGCGGCCGTTGTTGGTGCCTTCCTGATTGTTGCTGGCATCTTCATTGTTGCCCTGATACTGCAACGCGAAGTTCAGACCCTGCACCAGACCATAGAAGTCAGTGTTGCGGTAGGTTGCCACGCCGTTGGCGCGGCCGGTCATAAAGTTATCCGCATAGGTGTAAGAGTCGCCGCCGAACTCAGGCAGCATATCGGTCCAGCCTTCCACGTCGTACAGCACGCCATAGTTACGACCATAATCGAAGGAACCGTAGTCACCCACTTTAACACCCGCGAAGGCCAGACGCGTCCAGGACTGATTATCAGACCCTTCGGTGTTATTCGACTGAATGTTATATTCCCACTGCGCGTAGCCGGTCATCATGTCGTTAATCTGCGTTTCACCTTTGAAACCCAGACGCATGTAGGTTTGATCGCCGTCTTTTGAGGCATCGTCGGAGAAATAGTGCAGACCATCTACTTTTCCGTACAGATCTAATTTGTTGCCGTCTTTATTATAAATTTCTGCCGCATGCGCGGCGCCAGCCATTAACAGAGCTGGAATCATCAGAGCCAGTACTTTTCTTTGCATCGTGATATTCCTTTGCAGTTGTTTTTATTTGATTACCTGTTGAACTTTCTGAAACCGAAAGTTGTCCCATGCTAAATCACTCCTGCGAAAGAGTAATAAAATATAATTGTTACTAATTGAGTAAAATCTCAAATGAATAAATCCGCGGAAATGATCATTGTTGTGGTGAATGATTGAAAATGATTCATATTAAATAAAAATTATTAATCAGCGGTTGAATCAGGTAATCTCTGCGGCGTTATATGCCTTTAAGATTATTTATCCATAATTATCGTGAATGTCATTTGGGAAACTAAAGAGAGATTCATTAATTATCTGGATTAGCCCGATGTGAAGACATCGGGCTTTTTTTATGGAAAAAAAATGCCCGGACAAGCCGGGCAGTGGAGTTAGTCGCTGGTTGATTTTTCGGCTTTACCCGCCATTTGTGCCAGGAAGTCATACCGTTTTTGCAGATCTTCGGCGGCGTCTTTCCAGAGCTGTTCTGCCACCTCAGGCTGTTGCGCATTCAGACGGCGGAAGCGCTGTTCCTGCATCAGCGTCTCTGCCAGGGCATCTGACGGCGGACGTGAATCCAGCGCCAGCGGTAATTTGCCCTCGTCCGCACGGCGCGGATCGAACCGGTAGAGCGGCCAGAAGCCGGTGGCCGTCAGTTGACGCATCTGATCGTGGCTGAGGGCCAGGTCGTAGCCATGCTCTTCGCACGGGCTGTAGGCAATGATCAGCGACGGCCCCGGATACGCTTCAGCCTCCTGAATGGCTTTCACCGTCTGGTTAAGCTGCGCCCCCAGCGAGATTTGCGCGACGTAAACGTGGCCGTACATCATCATGCTCACGCCGAGATCCTTACGTGCCTTGCGTTTACCGTGTTCACCAAATTTCGTGACGGCGCCCAGCGGCGTGGCTTTCGATGCCTGCCCACCGGTATTGGAATAACACTGCGTATCCAGAACCAGAATGTTGACGTTTTCGGTCAGGCTTAACACATGATCCAGCCCGCCAAAGCCGATGTCGTAAGCCCAGCCGTCACCGCCAATCAGCCAGATCGATTTTTCGACCAGGGCGTCAGCGTCGGTCAGAAGCTGTTCAGCGCCGTCAATTCCCTTGAGTGCGCTGCGAAGTGCAGCTACCTGCTCGCGACGAACCTCTTGCGTGGCTTCTGCGTGTAGCGCCGCGTTAAGTTCAGCCGGGATCTTATCGGCAAATTGTTCAAGCAGGCGCATCACACGCGCGCGGTGCTGGTCAACGGTGAGTCGGAAGCCCAGGCCAAACTCGGCATTATCCTCGAACAGGGAGTTTGCCCATGCCGGACCGCGCCCATTGGCATCGGTGGTGTACGGCGTGGAGGGCAGGTTACCGCCATAGATAGACGAGCAGCCGGTGGCGTTAGCAATCAGCATCCGGTCGCCGTACAACTGGGTAAGCAGTTTGATGTACGGCGTTTCACCGCAGCCGGAGCAGGCACCCGAGTACTCGAACAGCGGCGTGATCAGCTGCGAGGTACGAATATCAATGCGTTCCAGCTTGCTGCGATCGATTTCCGGCAGGTTCAGGAAGAAGTCATAATTCACTTTTTCTTCTTCAACGTGTTCAAGGCGCGACATCATATTGATGGCTTTGATGTCCGGGTTCTGGCGATCTTTTGCCGGGCAGACCTCAACGCACAGGTTACACCCGGTGCAGTCTTCCGGTGCGACCTGCAGAACGTATTTCTGGCCGCGCATGTCGCGGGATTTTACATCCAGAGAGTGCAGGCTGGCCGGGGCATCTTCCATTGCTTCCGGTGACACCACTTTGGCGCGAATGGCCGAGTGCGGGCAGGCCGCGACGCAGTGGTTACACTGGGTACAGAGTTCTTCTTTCCAGATGGGGATCGCTTCGGCGATGTTGCGTTTTTCCCAGCGGGTGGTGCCCATCGGCCAGGTTCCGTCCGGCGGCAGCGCAGAGACGGGCAGGGCGTCACCCAGCCCGGCCAGCATGGCGGCCGTGACGGTCTTCACGAAATCAGGTGCGGCATCCGAGACCACCGGAGGGCGATTCGGGCTGGCGTCATTGACCGGCTGCAGCGGCACCTCGAACAGGGACTCGCGCGCCAGCGCCAGCGCCTGCCAGTTTCGCTCTACCAGCTCCTGCCCCTTGCTGCTGTAGCTTTTGGCGATGGCGCCCTGAAGTTCCACCAGCGCGCTGTCGCCCGGCAGTATATTGGTCAGATGGAAGAAGGCCATTTGCATGACGGTATTAATACGCGCGGCCAGGCCACATTCGCGGGCAATTTTCGCCGCGTTAACCACATAGAATCGGGCTTTTTTCTGATTCAGCACCGTCTGTACTTCCTGCGGCAGGCGTGCCCAGACCTCATCCGCATTGTATGGCGTATTGAGGAGGAAAATACCGCCGGGCTTCAGGCGCTCAGCCATCTGGTACTTGTCGATAAACTGCAGCTGATGGCAGCCAACAAAGTCGGCCTGAGAAATAAGGTAGGCCGAGCGGATGGGCTGCTCGCTGACGCGCAGGTGAGAAACGGTCAGACCGCCAGCTTTTTTGGAGTCGTAGACGAAGTAACCCTGCGCGTACCACGGGGTTGAATTGCCAATGATCTTGATGTTGTTTTTGGTGGCCGAGACGCTGCCGTCGCTGCCCAGGCCGTAGAATAGCGCTTCAAGTTTGGCTGTTGCAGGCAGGGTATTTTCCGGTAAAGGCAGGGAAAGATTCGTTACGTCATCATAAATGCCGACCGTGAAACGTGGCTTGGGTTTCGCTTCCCTTAGCTCGTTAAACACGGCCAGCACGCAGTCCGGGCCAAACTCTTTGGAAGACAGGCCATAGCGACCGCCGATAACGCGCGGTAGCGTTTCACGTTCGCCGTTATTAAAGGCTTCAGCGAGGGCGGTCATCACGTCAAGATAAAGCGGTTCCGCGTGTGCGCCAGGCTCTTTGGTTCGATCGAGCACCGCCACGGTACGCGCGCTTTCCGGCAGGGCAGAGAGCAGATGTTTAGCCGAGAACGGGCGGTAAAGACGCACTTTAAGCACGCCGACCTTTTCGCCGCGGGTCAGCAGCTCGTCAACGACTTCTTCACAGGTGCCGATAGCAGATCCCATCAGCACAATCACGCGCTCGGCCTGCGGATGGCCGTAGTATTCGAACGGCTTGTACTCGCGTCCGGTTGCGGCGGCAAAGTCATTCATTGCCTGCTCGACGTGGTCATAAACCGCGTTGTACCACGGGTTTGTGGCCTCTCGTGACTGGAAATAAGTATCCGGGTTTGCCGATGTCCCGCGAATTACCGGATGTTCCGGGTTAAGGGCGCGGGCGCGATGCGCGTCGATTTCCGCCTGCGGCAGAAGCTCAAGGATAGTCTCGTCCGCCAGCGGGACGATTTTGTTGATTTCGTGAGAGGTACGGAAACCATCAAAGAAGTGAATAAACGGCACGCGACTTTTAAGCGTGGCGATATGCGAAATTAAGGCAAAGTCCTGCGCTTCCTGAACGCTGCTGGCGCACAGCATCGCGCACCCGGTCTGGCGCACGGCCATCACGTCCGAGTGATCGCCAAAAATTGAGAGTGCGTGGGTGGCCACCGTACGCGCCGCGACGTGCAGGACGAAGGGGGTCAGTTGACCCGCGAGTTTGTACAGCGTTGGGATCATCAACAGCAATCCCTGAGAGGAGGTGAACGAGGTGGAAAGCGCGCCAGTCTGCAGCGCACCGTGGACCGTAGCAATCGCACCCGCTTCAGACTGCATTTCAACCACTCTCGGGACATCGCCCCAGACGTTTTTTAACCCGTTTCCCGCCCAGGCATCCGCCTGCTCGGCCATAGTTGAACTTGGCGTGATCGGATAGATGGCGATAACTTCACTGGTGCGAAACGCGACTGAGGCAACTGCACCATTACCGTCAATAGTTTGCATAGGACGACACCCTTACATTGCGCAAAAAATAGGGGGCTGTCATAAGGCGACAAACCCTGAATATTATCTGTGTAGTCTAGCAAACAGGGGGTTTTACGATTTTCGCTTTTGTGTCCTCGGTATTCCCACCATCAATGGTTAGATCAAACTTAGGGCGAAAAAATTGCGAGAAATTGTTTCAGCGGCGCATAAATACGCACTTCCGCTCTCGACGACACGGGATGTGATGCCTATTATGCTTAGGTTTCGCACTAATTACGGGGAAGAGAGCATGCGTTCAGCATTTTGGGTAGGGTGTGCCGCGTTGTTGTTGTCGGCATGTAGCAGTGAACCTGTGCAGCAGGCCACGGCGGCCCACGTGGCGCCGGGAATGAAAGCGGCAATGTCCAGTTCAGGCCAGGCCAACTGCGCCATGATTGGCGGCTCGCTGTCTGTTGCCCGCCAGCTTGATGGTTCGGCTATTGGGATGTGCGCCTTGCCAAACGGCAAACGCTGCAGTGAACAGTCGCTTGCCGTTGGAAGCTGCGGTAGCTACTGATTATTCTGCTCGCTTAAACATCAGCGTCTTATCGGCCGTCGCCAGCGTCAGCTGGTCTTCAGTCAGGTCGACCTGCGCCCCTTTGCGCAGCATGTCGCCGATGGCCTGATCCAGCTCGTTAAGCTGTGGTTCGGTACAAAGTTTGCGGGTCATCGCCAGCGTTTTCACTTTCAGCTCACCTTCGGACAGCTTCCCCTGCCCGTTGAAGCGGTTACACATCTGGCCCGAAACGCTAATGTTATCAATGAGGCTAATGTCGGGAAGCGCGTTAAAAGCGATCTCAGGCTGCGTTGTCATGCCCTTCACGGATTTGCCGTCCACGTTTTCCAGAACAAAACGGTGGCTCTTCAGCTGATTCGGCTGAACGGATGCTTTGCCCGGATTAACGCAGCCGCTGAGGACAAGGCTGATAACACTTAACGCGATGAGCTTTTTCATTTTTCTTCTCAAATAATAAATTCTGTGAATCTTTTACCAGTGTAACGATACTCTGCGGTGCGTTAATGGGGTTTATCTGAAAGTGCGGGGTGGTGCCGGGCAGCGCAGGGCTGCCCGGAATGAAGTTTAATGCGATTTAAACCCGGCAGCCGTCATCAGCATGCGAAAGAGCATGCTGACTGCTGTCAGCGCAAGTACGCTGCCGCCCCAGATAATGGCCAGCCACAGCAATCTTTTCCAGACAGGTTGTTGCATCAGTGATAACCCTCCCCAGGCTGAACTTTGCCGCGAAATACGTAGTAGCTCCAGAAGGTGTAGACCAGAATAACGGGAATGATCAACAGCGCGCCCACCAGCATAAAGCCCTGGCTTTGCGTCGGCGCGGCGGCCTGCCACAGGGTGATCGACGGCGGTATGATATGCGGCCAGATGCTGATCCCAAGCCCGCTAAAGCCGAGAAATATTAGCCCCAGCGTCAGAATAAACGGCCGAGCATGGCTGTCAGGATTACTCAGGCAGCGCCACTGGTAGAAGCTAAACATGACGACCAGGGCAGGGACTGGCAGCAGATAAAACAGATTCGGCAGCGTAAACCAGCGCGCCGCGATGGCCGGGTGCGCCAGCGGCGTCCAGAGGCTGATCGCTGCGATAAACGCCAGCAGCACGATTAACAGCGTTTTCGACACCTCACGCATCCGCTGCTGCAGCGCATTTTCGCTTTTCATCACCAGCCAGGTTGAGCCTAACAGCGCGTAGGCCACCACCAGACCCGCGCCGCAGAACAGGTTAAACGCGGTAAACCAGTCAAACGGTCCACCGGTATACGTTCTGCCAGTGACGCTAAAGCCGTTAATGACGGCGCCTACCGTCACGCCCTGGGTAAAGGTCGCCAGAACGGAACCGCCAATAAACGCCTTATCCCAGAAAGGACGGTGGGCCGGGGTGGCTTTAAAGCGAAATTCAAACGCCACGCCGCGGAATATAAGTCCGATCAGCATTAACGTCAGCGGAATGGTCAGAGCATCAATAATCACCGCATAGGCCAGTGGGAATGCACCGAACAGGGCGGCACCACCCAGCACCAACCAGGTCTCATTGCCGTCCCAGACCGGTGCGACGCTGTTGACCATCACGTCGCGATCGTCGGCGTTTTGTGTTGCCGGGAACAGAATACCGATTCCCAGATCAAACCCGTCCATGACGATATACATCAGCGTGGCAAAGACGATGATGACAAACCAGATAATGGAAAGATCGATACCCATTATGGCTGCTCCTTATGTTCAGCTGTGACGGCAGAAAGCGGGCGCGCCGGGCGTCCATCGGACTCGGTGGCGAACGATTCATGCGGCTGCGGGCCTTTTCGGATGAGGCGCACCATATAGCTGTAGCCCACGCCGAATACCGAGGTATAGACGACGAAGAAGGCCAGCAGGCTCACGCTCATATGAAGGTCACCATGGGCTGAAACCGCATCCTTTGTTCGCTGGAGTCCGTAGACCACCCACGGCTGGCGGCCGACTTCGGTGGTGACCCATCCGGCCAGAATGGCAATCAGCCCGGATGGTCCCATCAGCAGCGCAAACCACAGGAACGGACGCGAAGAATAAACCCGCTTTTTATAACGCAGCCAAAGCGCCACTACTCCAAGCAGCAGCATCAGCATCCCTAAGCCCGCCATAATGCGGAACGACCAGAAGACGATGGTGGAATTAGGACGGTCTTCTTTTGGAAACTCTTTTAGCGCAGGGACCTGTTTATTCAGGCTGTGCGTCAGGATGAGGCTACCCAGCGCCGGAATCGCCACTCCAAAGCGGGTGCGTTCCTGCTCCATGTCAGGCCAGCCAAACAGCAGCAGTGGGGTAGGCTCGCCCGGCGGGTTTTCCCAATGGCCTTCAATAGCGGCAATCTTGGCGGGCTGATGCTTTAAGGTGTTCAACCCGTGCATATCGCCAACCAGGGCCTGGATGGGTGCAACAATCAGCGTCATCCACAGCGCCATCGAAAACATCGCCCGAATGGCAGGGGTATTATTCCCGTGCAGCAGATGCCATGCCGCGGATGCACCGACAAACAGGGCGCTACTCAGGAATGCCGCAATCGACATATGCAGCAGGCGGTAGGGGAAGGAGGGGTTAAATACCACGGCGAACCAGTCCACCGGTACCACCTGTCCGTTGACGATCTCGTAGCCTTGCGGGGTCTGCATCCAGCTGTTCGAGGAGAGGATCCAGAAGGTTGAGATAATGGTGCCCAGCGCCACCATGCAGGTAGAGAAGAAGTGCAGCCCTGGCCCCACTTTATTCCAGCCGAACAGCATCACGCCGAGGAACCCGGCTTCGAGGAAGAAGGCGGTAAGCACTTCATAGGTCAGCAGCGGGCCGGTAATGCTGCCTGCAAACTGCGAAAAGCCGCTCCAGTTGGTGCCAAACTGGTAGGCCATCACCAGCCCGGAGACCACGCCCATGCCAAAATTGACGGCGAAAATCTTCGACCAGAAATGGTACAGCGAGCGCCAGACCGGATTTTTTGTTTTCAGCCACAGCCCTTCGAGCACGGCAAGATAGCTGGCCAGGCCGATGGTGATGGCCGGGAAAATAATGTGAAAGGATACGGTAAAGGCAAACTGTATCCGCGCAAGGTGAAAAGCATCTAAACCAAACATGCACAGCCTCAATGTCAAACGGTGTACTGTTATGCTATAGGGGCAACGTTCGGACTTTCAGACGCAGAAAAGTGATTTTTAACCATAACAGTTGGCATAAAACGCATGCTTTAGCTATCAGATATACCTCGCCAACGAGGAATAAAAACATTCTTTTTATGAATTTTCCGCATTAAACCGCTTGCTTTGTCGTCATCGCCGTGCGTTAATGGTCTTCTGGTTTTGAGTCCAAAAAAATATCTGACGTAGTTTCATAAAGCAGTTCTCATCACGTTGTGCCTCTCCGCAGCCTCTCTTGGGTCTTTATCTACATTCCGATTAGTTTTGTTTAAAACCATTATTGCCTGATCGGCTCATGAGTAATTTACGTTTTTACGTTCACAGGAGAATCCTATGACTTCTTATATCCATTTCCGCTGCCCATGCTGTCATGGCTCGCAGTACCGTACCTCAGTCTTTGATGTATCTGAAAAAAACCCGCTCGGTGCGAAATGCATCTTTTGCAAATCGTCAATGATTACGCTCGATCACCTGGCCGCTGCGCGTCAGGCGCAAAGCCACGTTACCGAGTACCGTAAGTAATTTTTACTTAAACTATAACAGTTAGCAAAATCTTCTCTTTTTCTCCTGCTGATATACACTGTCGGCAATAAGGAGAATCTGATGAAAAAATACCAGCGTCTGGCGCAACAAATTATCTCGCAGATTGAGCTTGGCGTTTGGCTGCCGGGCGATAAGCTGCCTTCCCTCCGAGAGCAGGTGGCAAGCAGCGGCATGAGCTTTATGACCGTTGGCCACGCGTATCAGATGCTGGAAAGTCAGGGGCGCATTGTCGCCAGGCCGCAGTCGGGCTATTACGTTGCCTCGCGCCCGACCGCACAACAGCCTGCGCCGCCTGCCCAGGTAATGCGTGATGAAGCGGTAGATATCAACACCTATATCTTCGAGGTCTTGCAGGCCAGCCGCGATCCGTCCGTTGTTCCTTTCGCCTCCGCGTTTCCCGACCCCCGGCTTTTCCCGCTTCAGCAGCTCAACCGCTCGCTGGCAAACGTCAGTAAAACCGCTACCGCAATGAGTGTGATTGAGAACCTGCCGCCCGGTAACGCTGAACTCCGTCACGCCATTGCGCGCCGTTATGCGCAGCAGGGGATGAACATCTCGCCGGACGAGATCGTCATTACCGCAGGCGCCCTTGAGGCCCTCAACCTGAGTTTGCAGGCGGTGACGGAGCCAGGAGACTGGGTGATTGTTGAAAACCCGTGTTTTTACGGCGCGCTGCAGGCGCTGGAGCGTCTGAAGCTAAAAGCGCTGTCGGTCGCCACAGACGTCCGGGAGGGAATCGATCTGAATGCGCTGGAGCAGGCGCTGAACGACTACCCCGTAAAAGCCTGCTGGCTCATGACCAACGGCCAAAACCCGCTTGGCTTTACGCTGAGTGCGGAAAAAAAAGCGCGTCTGGTCGCGCTCCTGACGGAACACAACGTCACTTTGATCGAGGACGATGTCTACAGCGAGCTCTATTTTGGTCGCGAAAAACCGCTTCCGGCCAAAGCCTGGGACCGGGTAGATATGACGCTTCACTGCTCTTCCTTTTCAAAATGCCTGGTGGCGGGGTTTCGCATCGGCTGGGTGGCGGCAGGAAAACACGCGCGCCGCATTCAGCAGCTGCAGCTGATGAGCACGCTTTCAACCAGTTCCCCCATGCAGCTGGCGCTGGTGGACTACCTGGCGACAAAACGCTACGACGCCCATCTGCGTCGCCTGCGACGAACCCTCGCCGAGCGAAAACAACAGGCGTGGCAGTCGCTTCTGCGCCATATGCCCGCCGGTGTCAAAATCCACCACAACGACAGCGGCTATTTTTTATGGCTGGAACTACCTGCGCAGCTGGACGCGGGGCTGCTGAGCGAAAAGGCCTTAACGCACCATATCAGCATTGCGCCCGGAAAGATGTTTTCCACCTCTGACGCGTGGACGCCGTTCTTCCGGTTTAATACGTCCTGGGCGTGGGGCGAGCGGGAAGAGCAGGCGGTCATTCAGTTAGGTAAATTAATTAGCACAATGATGGAATAACTTTTCCCCTTTATTTAAATAATCATTTCTTATCCTGACGACGGCACGGCAAATATTTTGCGGTGCCGTATCATATGAAATCTGCATACCGGCTTTCGCGGCTAACTCCTTGTCTATAATCCAGTTAACGGGGAATGCGTCCTCGGTCACACCTTGATGAAAATTCCTTAAGCCGAACTGTGCGGCGCATTTGCGCGGTCTACGTTTAATAAGGGAGATATTTTTACGGCACGGCTGCCGCTAAATTTCATTGCGACAGGAGTAACTCTTATGAGCAAAAAATTTGCCCGCAGCAGCCTGTGCGCGCTCGGCATGACTATCATGACCGCGCAAGCCGCAGAACCACCAAAGGCCATTGGCGACGGGGAAGGCCGACTGGATATTATCGCCTGGCCGGGGTACATCGAACGCGGACAGACGGATAAAAATTATGACTGGGTTACCCAGTTTGAAAAAGAGACCGGCTGCGCGGTCAACGTTAAAACGGCGGCCACGTCCGATGAAATGGTCAGCCTGATGGCGAAGGGAGGTTACGACCTTGTCACCGCGTCAGGTGATGCCTCGCTCCGCCTGATTATGGGAAAACGCGTTCAGCCGATTAACCCGGAACTGATCCCCAACTGGAAAACCCTTGACCCGCGCATCGTGAAGGGCGAGTGGTTTAACGTGGGCGGCAAGGTCTACGGCACGCCGTATCAGTGGGGGCCCAATCTGTTGATGTACAACACCAAAACCTTCCCGACGCCGCCGGACAGCTGGAGCGTGGTCTTTACGAAGCAGGATCTGCCGGACGGCAAAACCAATCAGGGACGCGTGCAGGCGTACGACGGTCCGATTTATATCGCCGATGCGGCGCTGTTCGTCAAAGCCACTCAGCCGCAACTGGGTATTAGCGACCCGTATCAGCTCACTGAAGAACAGTATGCCGCCGTGCTCAAAGTACTTCGCGACCAGCATGTCCTGATCCACCGCTACTGGCATGACACCACCGTCCAGATGAGCGACTTCAAAAATGAAGGCGTCGTGGCCTCCAGCGCCTGGCCGTATCAGGCTAATGCCCTGAAGGGCGAGAACCAGCCCGTTGCCACCGTCTTCCCGAAAGAGGGGGTGACCGGCTGGGCGGATACCACCATGCTGCATGCGCAGGCAAAACACCCGATGTGCGCCTACAAGTGGATGAACTGGTCGCTCACGCCGAAAGTGCAGGGCGATCTGGCGGCATGGTTTGGCTCGCTGCCCGTCGTGCCTGAAGGGTGTAAGGCCAGCACGCTGCTGGGTGACAAGGGCTGTGAAACCAACGGCTATAACTATTTTGACAAAATCATGTTCTGGAAAACCCCCATCGCAGAAGGCGGAAAATATGTGCCTTACAGCCGCTGGACGCAGGATTACATCGCCATCATGGGTGGTCGTTAATCATCCGGGAGCAGAACATGACGTACGCGGTAGAGTTTAATGACGTTTCCCGTCTGTACGGCGACGTGCGGGCGGTGGATGGGGTCACCATTGCCGTTCGTGACGGAGAATTCTTCTCCATGCTGGGGCCTTCGGGCTCCGGCAAAACCACCTGCCTGCGTCTGATTGCCGGCTTTGAGCAGCTGTCAGGCGGCACGATATCTATCTTTGGCAAAGAGGCGAGCGCGCTGCCGCCATGGGAGCGGGACGTGAACACCGTATTCCAGGATTACGCGCTGTTCCCGCATATGTCGATCCTCGATAACGTCGCCTACGGGCTGATGGTGAAAGGCGTCGACAAGAAAAAACGCCACGCGCAGGCTCGCGACGCGCTGGAAAAAGTGGGCTTAAGCTTTGCCGTCGCCCGCAAGCCTTCGGAGCTTTCCGGAGGCCAGCGCCAGCGTGTGGCCATCGCGCGGGCGCTGGTGAATGAACCGCGCGTCCTGCTGCTCGACGAGCCGTTAGGCGCGCTCGATCTCAAGCTGCGGGAGCAGATGCAGTTCGAGCTGAAGAAACTTCAGCAGGAACTCGGCATCACCTTTATTTTCGTCACCCACGATCAGGGTGAAGCCCTCTCCATGTCGGACCGGGTGGCGGTGTTCAATAATGGGCGCATCGAGCAGGTCGATACCCCGCGCGATCTCTACATGCGCCCGCGCACGCCGTTTGTCGCCGGTTTTGTCGGCACCTCGAACGTCTTCGATGCAGGCCTTGCGCATAAAGTCTGCGGCATGGAGGGCAGCTATTCCCTGCGTCCGGAACATATCCGCCTGAATGAGGGCGGTGAGGTTCAGGTGCAGGGCGTCGTCCAGGCCGTTCAGTATCAGGGGGCTGCCACGCGCCTTGAGCTCAGGCTCGCCGACGGTGCCAAACTGCTGGTGAGCCAGGCCAATCTCAGCGATTTCTCGCCGCTAAGCGGCATTGCGCCGGGGCAGGCCGTCACGGCGTCGTGGTCGCGCGAGGCGATGATTCGCCTGCAGGAGGAGAGGTGAAATGGCTATGAGTGTCGCGCACCCTCCCGCCCCGCGCGGCCGCATAAGCCGCATTACGTCACTGTTCTGGCGTAAACCGTCGCTCGGACTGTTCCTGCTTCTGCTTGCACCGCTGATGTGGTTTGGCATCGTCTATTTAGGATCGCTGCTGACCCTTTTGTGGCAGGGGTTTTACACCTTTGACGATTTCACCATGGCGGTCACGCCGGATCTGACCCTGGCGAACGTACTGGCGCTCTTCAACCCGGCAAACTACGACATCATCCTGCGCACGTTAACGATGGCGATTGCGGTGACGATTGCCAGCGCAATTCTGGCGTTCCCGATGGCCTGGTACATGGCGCGATACACCCGCGGCAAGTGGAAAGCGTTTTTCTATATCGCCGTGATGCTGCCAATGTGGGCGAGCTACATCGTCAAAGCCTACGCCTGGACGCTGCTGCTGGCGAAGGACGGCGTGGCACAATGGTTCCTCAACCACCTTGGGCTGGAGCCGCTCCTGACCTCGATCCTTACGCTACCAGCGGTAGGCGGCAACACCTTATCCACCTCCGGTCTGGGGCGGTTTCTGGTCTTCGTCTATATCTGGCTGCCGTTTATGATCCTGCCCGTTCAGGCGGCGCTGGAACGTCTGCCGGCTTCGCTGCTGCAGGCCTCAGCCGATCTCGGCGCGCGCCCGCGCCAGACCTTCCGCTATGTCGTTCTGCCGCTGGCTATCCCGGGCATTGCCGCGGGCTCAATCTTCACCTTTTCCCTGACGCTGGGGGATTTCATCGTACCGCAGCTGGTTGGGCCGCCGGGGTTTTTCATCGGTAACATGGTCTACTCCCAGCAGGGGGCGATCGGCAATATGCCCATGGCCGCCGCGTTCACGCTGGTTCCCATCGTGCTGATTTCACTTTATCTGGCGTTCGTGAAGCGTCTGGGAGCATTCGATGCACTCTGAACGCGCACCGCTGTTCCTGAAAGTGGCAGCGTGGGGAGGTGTCATCTTCCTGCACTTCCCGCTGCTGATTATCGCAGTCTATGCCTTTAATACCGAAGATGCTGCCTACAGCTTTCCGCCTCAGGGGCTGACGCTGAAGTGGTTTACGGCGGCGGCGGGGCGCGGCGATATCATCGAATCGGTGACGTTGTCACTTCAGGTTGCCGCGCTATCCACCGCGATAGCCCTGGTGCTTGGCACGCTTGCTGCAGCGGCGCTCTGGCGAAGCGAGTTTTTTGGCAAGAACGCGATCTCGCTATTGCTGCTGCTGCCGATTGCGTTGCCGGGGATCATCACCGGCCTGGCGCTGCTGACAGCGTTCAAAACAATCAACCTTGAGCCGGGATTTTTCACCATTGTGGTTGGGCACGCCACGTTTTGCGTGGTGGTGGTCTTCAATAACGTGATTGCCCGGTTCAGACGCACCTCCTGGAGTCTGGTGGAAGCGTCGATGGATCTCGGGGCCGACGGATGGCAAACCTTCCGCTATGTGGTGCTGCCCAACCTGGGCTCCGCGCTGCTGGCCGGGGGAATGCTGGCGTTTGCCCTGTCGTTTGACGAAATTATCGTCACAACCTTTACGGCGGGACACGAACGCACGTTACCGCTGTGGTTGCTCAATCAGCTAGGCCGTCCGCGCGACGTGCCGGTCACCAACGTCGTTGCACTGCTGGTGATGCTGGTAACAACCATCCCCATTCTGGGAGCCTGGTGGCTAACCCGCGACGGCGAGAACATCGCCGGCGGCGGGAAATAACATTGATTTGAACAGGACAATGCTATGCAAACACATCTGCTGATAAAGGGTGAACTGGTTGCCGGAGAGGGAGAAAAACAGCCGGTCTATAACCCGGCCACCGGAGAGGTGCTGCTGGAGATTGCTGAAGCGTCAGCGGCACAGGTCGACGCAGCGGTTCAGGCCGCCGACCGTGCTTTTGAGGCGTGGGGACAAACGACGCCGAAAACGCGCGCCGAGTGCCTGCTGAAGCTCGCGGATGCGATTGAAGCGCATGGCGAAGAGTTTGCCCGGCTCGAATCCCTCAACTGCGGAAAGCCGCTGCACTGTGCGCTGGGCGATGAAATTCCGGCAGTGGTCGACGTTTTCCGTTTCTTCGCCGGGGCGGCCCGCTGCCTGAACGGGCTGGCCGCGGGTGAGTATCTTGACGGCCACACGTCGATGATCCGCCGCGACCCGGTGGGCGTGGTTGCCTCTATCGCGCCGTGGAACTACCCGCTGATGATGGCGGCATGGAAGCTGGCACCTGCGCTGGCGGCCGGTAACTGTGTGGTCATCAAGCCGTCTGAAATCACGCCGCTAACGGCGTTAAAGCTGGCGGAGCTGGCGAAAGATATCTTCCCGGCTGGCGTTCTCAACGTGCTGTTTGGCCGCGGGAAAACGGTGGGCAACCCGCTCACCGGACATGAAAAAGTGCGCATGGTGTCGCTGACCGGTTCGATTGCCACCGGGGAGCATATCATCGGCCACACGGCGTCCTCCATTAAGCGCACCCACATGGAGCTGGGCGGTAAAGCGCCGGTTATCGTGTTCGATGACGCCGACCTGGATGCGGTTGTAGAAGGCGTGCGGACGTTTGGTTTCTACAATGCCGGGCAGGACTGTACGGCGGCCTGCCGTATCTATGCCCAGAAGGGGATCTATGCCGGGCTGGTGGAAAAGCTCGGTGCCGCGGTCGCCAGCCTCAAAATGGGTGCCCCGGAGGATGAGTCTACTGAACTCGGTCCGCTCAGCTCGGCTGCCCATCTTTCACGCGTCTGTCAGGCGGTTGACGAGGCGAAAGCCCTTGGCCATATCCGCGTGGTGACGGGCGGGAGCAAAAAAGAGGGGGCGGGCTACTACTTCCAGCCAACGTTGCTGGCCGGGGCGAAACAGGACGATGCCATCGTTCAGCGAGAAGTGTTTGGACCGGTGGTGAGCGTCACCGAATTCGACGATGAAGCGCAGGTCCTGGCCTGGGCGAACGATTCGCAGTACGGCCTGGCGTCGTCGGTCTGGACGAAAGACGTGGGACGCGCCCATCGCCTGAGCGCGCGCCTGCAGTACGGCTGCACCTGGGTGAATACCCACTTTATGCTGGTGAGCGAAATGCCGCACGGCGGCATGAAATTGTCTGGCTATGGAAAGGATATGTCGGTGTACGGGCTTGAGGATTATACGGTTGTCCGGCACGTTATGATTAAACACTAGAAAATCATGCCCGGCGGTCTGCATCGCCGGGCGTTTGCTTTACCAGCCACACACCTCGTGCTCATTTTCCGTGTCGTAAGCGCGGACGGTATTCACCAGATCTTTTACCACGTCTGCGGCGACGTCGGGGATGAGCAACTCCATGGGGGCCTCTGTTTCATAATCCACCGAGACGCCGTTGCTGTTGTTGGTCACAGTCACTGTGTACGTTGCTTTACCCACGCGGTTACTCCTTATGTGTATTGACCACTTTGCCGATGCCCGCGCCTTGAAGCGTAACGTCAGGATCGGCAAAAAAGTCGATATTGAAATAGGTATCGTCGGTCAATAGCTCGATGCGGTGCCATTTCTCCGGCGGCGAGATGCCAAACGATCCGGCTTCAATCACCAGCTCCAGATCCGGTTCGGTCGCGTCAGCGTTCGGGAAACCAAAATAGCGCACCGCACCCTGCATCACCGACAAACGGCCATATACGCTGGCTTTCGTATTATGGTGGGTGAAAAGGGCTTTTGGCGCGGTGTCTTTGTTCCAGAATGGCGTGGAGCGGGTATGAACAAAATTCTCAGGGATACGTAGCATAAAGGTTACCTCGTAAATAAAAGCCGCTTAAAGCGACTTCAACACCTCTGGTTCGACGAAAAATTCAATATTGAACAGCGTGTCGTCGCTCATCACCTCGATGTGATGCCATTTCTCAGGGGGAAAAACACCGAAGTGGCCGGCCCTGATAATCAGTGTGCTGTCAGGCTCAGGGGCATGTTCATCAGCATAACCCAGGTAGCGGACGGCACCCTGCATAACGGACAGGCGGGGATAAACGCCCGGACGGGTACCCGTGTCGAGATGACGCTGAAAGATCCCGGCGGGGGCGGTTTCTTTATTCCAGAAAGGGGTAGAGCGGGTATGAATACAGCTTTGCGGAATGCGTAGCATATTGCCTCCCATGTATGTCCGCCTTTATTAGACGCCTATGCGGAAGAGAGGATTTATCAAAAAGTGCATTTAACTTACATGTTATCAATAAAGATTATGGGTGGCTCCCCCTGTTTGTAATACAAAATACTCAGTTGTTATTAGCCATAATATTTAAGTGGTTATTATGTAATGAAAAAACTTGATCTGTATCAACATATGACGCATATTGCGTGCGGTTATTTTTTCGGCTCTGGTATACAGAATGACGTTGTATCAAAAGATGTTGGTTTTTTACGCAGTGATGGCTTCCATCTGTGCATTAATTACCTGGTTCCTTTCTAAAGACCGCAAGCGCATCCGCCTGCTTAGCGCGTTTCTGGTCGGGTCGACCTGGCCGATGAGTTTCCCCGTTGCGCTGCTGATTTCTCTTTTCTGAAGCATCCTTCCAATTTCGAAAGATGAACATAGCATTCCAGTTACGATGGCTGTATAAATACACAGTGCATCGTAAAAGGAGTGCTTATGAACAGTTTTTACTCGCAGCATGCGGGTTGCGCCGTGCGCTGGCATGATTTGCCCGGCTCTGGCGATCCCGTAGTCTTTATCCACGGATTGGGCTGCGCCTCTTCCTATGAATATCCTCGCGTCGTCCGAGACCCTCAGTTTGGCGGGCGCAGAGCTATTCTCATCGATTTACCCGGCAGCGGTTACAGCGATAAGCCTGAACATTACAGCTATAAAACGACTGAACAGGCGCGCATCGTGGCGGAGTTGATTGACCATCTTCAGCTGGATGCCTTCTGGTTATACGGTCACAGCATGGGCGGCAGCATTGCTATAGAAACGGCGGGGCTGCTGGCACCGCGCGTGAAGGGGCTGATGGTGTCGGAGCCCAATTTTCACGCCGGTGGGGGGATGTTTAGCCGCTCTATTGCGGCGCAAACCGAACACCAGTTTGTGGCGCAGGGCTATAATGCCATGCTCCGCAAAGAGACCACCGCCTGGGCCGGGTGCCTGCAAAGCAATGCACCCTATGCCGTCTGGCGCGGCGCATCAAGCCTGGTCGCCGGTGTTGAGCCGGACTGGGAAGCGCAATTTCTGTCGCTGCCTTGCCCGGTGACGTTGATTTTTGGTGAGCTCTCACTGCCGGATGACGATGTGGATAATCTGAAGCTGAAGGGCGTTGAGGTCAAAATCATCCCTGCGGCGGGGCACTCCATGTCGTGGGAAAACCCATCGGCACTGGCGCAGGCGTTAGCGGAGTGTATTGAGGCGTGATTATCGTTGCGGAATACAGGCCGGGTAAACGCAGCGCTACCCGGCAAGATAGGACTCTACAGGATTAAAGCCCGCAGTGCCCGACGTGCGTCAGGCTGAACATCATGCGGGTGCTGATAATCAATGTTTTCGATTGCCCGGCTATAGAGGGCAACCAGCCAGTCGTAAACGTACGCGGTGGCCGCATGAACAGGCTGCTCCCCAAGACGCGTCAGGCGCGGTGCGGCACTGCTGACGACGGGCGTAACAAAGATTGCCTGACCTTTGCGAATGCGGCTTGCGGGGCGTTCTGCTGACGGGGTCTGGTCGTAACCCAGCCAGCCAACGAAATTGCCCATCACCGCATGCAGCTGCGCCGCGCTGCTTTTATCCGCATCGACAATTCGCTGAAGCTGTTGCGGCAGATTAAGCCGGTAGCTGGTTACCACCAGCACATCCGCGATTTGCTGTAGCACCGCGGGTTCCAGACCAAGACGGGCGGCGGTAGCTTCATTGCGGCTCCACTGGCGCAGATGATTTATCCATACTCTGTGCGCCAGGCGCGCTTTGTCTTTTGTCTGGAATCGTCCTGCGCTTTCCTGGGCGTTATCGGCGAACAGATCGATGGTGTCCGTGAACAGCCCGTTCACCTGCTCCTCGCGCGGCTGCTGAACGGCGAGCAGCGTTTCAAAGGCTTTCAGCGGCGGCAGCAGACCCTCAAGCAGCTCGCCGTGACGGGCGGCGCTGCTTTGCAGCGTGCGCACCATGTTTTCGGCCTGAGCACGTCGTGTACCCGGTTCCTCAACCAGCGGCGCCAGATAGCTTTGCATCAGCGACGCGATCTCCTGCCGCAGCAGGTTTTTCAGCGTGCCAAGGCGCTTCTGCCGCTGTGCCGGGAGCGTCGCCTGAGACAACCACTCAATGACGCGCTGCATGCTGTGGCTGTCCAGCGCCTGCAGAGTTCCCCAGCGCAGGCCTGGCTTGCCCAGCAGATGCTGTACGGCTTCATCGAGATTCTGTCGGGTAGTGAAACGAGCATCATGCGGGGTGATCGCCCACACCAGCCCCGGCAGGGCAGACTCCTCGGCAGGCTGGGTCTCTTTAATCCAGTTAATTAACACTTTTGCTTTTTGGGCCGTCTGCTCGTGCCGCGCTGTCGCGTTGCAGATAACCAGCACATCCGGCTGGAGCTGCTGGCGGTAATGTTCAAGCAGCCACTGGCATTTAGCCTGTACTAAAGGATCGGCACTGCCGTCTTCATAGACCGGAATATCAATGATATCAACGTTATCCAGCGCGCCATTCTCAACCGGCAAGACCAGCTCGCGGGTAAGGAAAGCAAGCACGTCGACCGGGATGCTGATGGCGTTGAGCATTTCACCGTTGTTCAGCGGATGAAGCAGCGTCTCCTGAGTTTCCTGCTGGGTTAAGGTGCCGTGCGTCAGGAACCCTTCACCAGGCAGACCAAAGCTGTCCACCAGCAGGCTCAGCGGCGCAGCCAGCTCGCTCGCATGGCTGGTCTGATGCAGCACGTGGGCAAGCTTCAGCCACTGCTGGGTTAACTCCTGTTGCTCGCCCCACAGCAGCGACCAGACGCTGGCGCGGGTGCTGAGATCGAGCGATGGCACCAGCTGGGCAAACTCATGCCACAGGGCGTCATCAATTTGCTGTCTCGCGGCGGGTACCGTGCTTTGCCAGAAACGCGAAATCGCACCCACATCCTGCGCCGTGATGCCAGGCACGCTCTGCGGCTGGCGAAGGCCGCGCCATTTCTCCAGACGCGTCTCAATGACCGCCTTATCCACCGCGCGCATCTGCGGGTGCAGCGTCGTGCGGGCAATAAACAGCTGTACCAGTTCGGCCTCGGTGACCAGGCTCAGACGCAGCGGAAACGCCTCATCCGCTACCTCCGGGGTGTCTCGGGTGAAGCGCACGGCCATGTTGGTCAGGGCATGTCCTGGGTTGATATGCGAAAAATAGTCAAAGGTGCGCTGGCCCGGCATCACGTTCAGGCGCCCGTTACCGCTGCCACACAGCGACAGCAGCAGGTGCGCTTTGGCGCTTTGAGAATGGCCGTAAAGCCCAATGCTGCTCCGGCGGGTCAGGGCGCGTTCAATGGCATGCTCCCGCGCCTGCGCCGCGTTGATGCGAGCAAGCAGGGCATCAGCATCGTTATCCAGCACAGGGGCGGTCAGGCGCGTCTCATTAATCCACCCGATCAAGGCCTGGGTGGTGGTGGTGGTCGCTGTCATTTCAGGTATACGCTCCCGCTGTCGATCCAGTAGTGGCTACCGCTGTGTCGGCGATCGGCCAGGGTATTCAGTTTGAAGGTTAACGCGTCAGGCGCAACCGGCGTGCCGTCCTGCAGCCAGGCATCGCTGAGCTCGAAGGATTCAGGGCCCTCTAATTTGCTGCCGCCGCAGAGCTTAAGCCGCACGTTAAGCACGCCGTCGCCGGCAATCGCTTTTGCCAGTTCAGCCGAGTTGATGCTGAGCGTATAAAGCGGCGTGGCGGGCCAGCGCGCGTTCGCCAGCTGGCGGAAGCCGAGGGTAACGTTACCGCGCAGCGGGAAGTGCAGCCGCGCGTCAAGCTTCGCGCCGGGTTTATCGAGATCGATATCCTGATACCAGACGTTTTCCTCGCGCAGGGTATTGACGGTGTTATCCAGCACGCCCAGATAGCGCACGGTGGAATAGGCGCCAATGTCCGCGGCCTTAAAGTTAAAGCGCGGCAGACGCAGATCGAGCGCCAGGCTGCAGAGCATGGCCCCCACCGCGGCGGTCGATTTCGGGTTGCCTATGCGCCCCTGCTGGCTGAAGGGATACCACTCGTGAACCTGATATTTATCCAGCCAGACGATGCGGTTGACCGGCACCGGCTGCAGATGCCGAATCAGCGCCTGAACGCCCGGCAGGCAGCCCGGGCGCCCGGTGATGAGCAGAATATCGCAGCTGTAATGGGAAATCGCTTCACACACCGCGTGGAGCGGCGAGGTCAGCGTAAATTGACCGGCCAGCATTGCATCCTGCATTTCGCGGAAGTTCACGTGCAACGGCACGGCGAACAGGTCGAACGCCTCTGAGCCCGCCGGCAGGGCATGATCGATTGCCTGCTGAAGATAGTTCATCACGTTGCGGGTTGGTTTCTGCGCAAGGAGCTCGCCAAAGGTGGCATGCAGGCCCGCCAGCGGATCGTCAATATCGCTGCCTTCCCACGCGGAAAGAATGGCGTGGCCAATCGGCATAAAGAGCTGAAGCGCCGTTTGCTGGCGCAGTACCGCCTGGGTATCAATACGCCCGGAGTCGCCGAACAGCGACGCCATCAGCAGTGAGGCGTCCGCAATGCCGGATTTCTGCAGCTGCGTTTGCAGGGCGGGCAGGACATAGCGCTGAATCACGTCCAGCAGGGTATCGTCGCCCGCCACCTTGAACCCTTCGCGGAACAGCAGCTGCGGGGTGATTTTGACGTTATTACCGGAGCCGTCATCAAGCTGGTAGTGGGTTATTGCCATATCCGTGGTGCCACCGCCGATGTCGATAGACGCGACGCGTAATGCGCGGCCCGGCTGCACGCCCGGCTCAGGTTCACGATCCGTGCGGGCGAGGGAGGCGAAAAAGGCTTCCGTCTGGCCGCCAAAACGGGAAATCGCTTCGTTATACAGCCAGACCAACTGACCGCAGCTGGCTTCATCCCACTCCATCTGAATCTCAGGGACCGGCACCACGCTTTTTTCCTGCTGCTTGCGGGTGGCAAAATCTTCATCCTGCGGGTGCCAGCCCATCGCTTTCCAGACGATGGCAATGGCTTCAAACATGCGGCGACGGAAAATCTCGCGCTCCTGCTTCGGCATGGCCGAGGGCAGGGTCAGGATCAGGGTGCGCAGCTGGCGCGGCGAGGCCGGGAAGCCCAGGCGCAGGCGGGTGGCGACGCTGTTGATCTGGCCCAGCGCCTGCGCCAGCAGCTCGCACAGCATGTGCGTCATCAGCGTGCTGCGGCTGTACTGCGGCGAAAAGACCGGCAGCCGCTCGTCCTGCGGCAGCGTAAACAGCGGCTCACCGTCATCGTTCATCAGGTTCATCAGCGGAAACGCCGTGGCGAGCGGTTCACGCTGGGTTTTGCCGTTCATCTGGCTAAAGCGCCAGTCCTGCACGACAGGCGTTTCATCCCACAGGTAGCGGCGCGGGCTGGAGATGCCGCTGTTACCTTCGGTTCCCAGGCGCTGCATCGCCAGCTTGCGGGCTTCATCGCCTACGCGAACAATCGACGGCCAGACAAACGCATCTTCGCGACCGCTTTCCACCGAGAAGTGCTGTTTGCCAAAACGCGCTTCGGAGAATTCAAGACGGCTGGTAAAGAGAGGCTCGTTCAGGAACTGCGGCTCGCTTAACGAACGAACCTGCAGCTCGGCGGTCTGCCGAAGCCCGTCGTTTGCATCACCGTGGTCTTCGATAATGACGCCGCAGGTGTGGGTATTGCCCACGTCGAGGATCAGGTCGACCGGAATGGCAGGCGTGCTGAGCGTATGGGTGACAAATTTCACTTCCGGAATGGTGATCTGTTCACCGAGCATGGTCAGCAGGTTGAGCCAGTGGGCCTGGTATTCGAAGCTGCGCATCGCCTGATGCAGGTCGCGTTCAGAGCGGTTTTCAACGCCGTCGGCATACTGGGTAAATGCCTCGCGCAGCCAGCCGTCAATCCAGGTCTGGTCGAGGAAACTTTCTACCTCACTATCGCGCCACGCCAGCGCAAAGCGGGTTCCGTTCAGAATATCGTTTTCAACCGGCGACAGGGCGGAGGTGGCATGCTCCGCGATCTGGCTGTCGAGCGCGAGAGTGACGCGGTGCGAGTTGCCTGCCGTGTCGGGTTTCTCGAGCTTGCGCACCTGAACGCGCGCCCAGTTATCCGGTCCTTCCACAAAGGTCCGCGGCGGATTGAAGCGCAGGAACGGCACGGGAAGCCAGACGCCGTCCAGCACGGCAAGGGACTGATGCAGCGGAATGGTGGTTTCCGGTTTAACCACTTCAGGCTGACCGCCGTTCGTCCCCGGCAGGGTATAGCGCCCGTTCACCAGGTCGAAATCGAGTCGCAAAAGGGGGCCGTTCGCGGTTTTACGTACGAAGCGCCCGTTGCTGGCGGTGTCCTGCGGCGTCAGGCCGAAATCCAGGAACTGCACGCCGCTGTTGGCAATAAGCGTGACGCTTTGTTTATAGTCGCAAAGATTTACCAGCATAGGATCAGGCACCTGCTTTCTTGAACGTCAGTGGGACGACGGTGTTGGCGTCATAGCGAGCGCGACATTCTGCGATATCGCTGGCCCCGGCTTTACAGGCGACTTCCGGCATCGGATAGCGGGAACCGTCGGTGCAGCGAGCATTGCCGCGACTTTTAATCATCAGCTCGCCATTGCTGTGCAGCCCGGAGAAAATCTCCGCGCGGCAGACAATGTTGTCGCCGTGCACGACGCGGGCGAAACCTTTATTGTTCTGGATTTGATAGCGCATTGATGGCGGCTTGCCGGTGACCGGATCTTTCACGTCGAGAACCGCGCGCCAGGTACCGTTCAGGAAGCGCGTCGACCCGGCTTTCACCTGACCGGCTTCCATCACCATGGCATCTTTCGGGATCGGAACAATTACCACCGGTGCGGCTTCAGGTGCAGGAGCGGGTTCTTTTTCTTTACTGGCGACGACCTCAGCCTGATGCAGGGGGAGATTCATAGCCAGCGGCTCTACCGCTTTGATCGGCTGCGGTGCAATAGCCACGGGCTCAGGAGCCGGTGCCGGAGCGGGCTCTGCCGAAGGGGCCTGTTTTGGCCACAGCAGCGGCGCGGCAATGGCTGCCACAATCACGGCGGCAACCGGCAGGGTCCACAGGGGAACGCGACGTTTTTTCGTGACGGCAACAGGAGCAGGTTCCTGAGCGGGTTGCGCAACAACCGGCGCGGGCTCCGGCTCATACAGTTCTTCCGGCGTAATACGCACGGCGGCGACGGGCGCAATCAGCGGCTCGTCTGCTTTTTCAAAGGTGATGGCTGGTTCGGGCGCGGGTTCTGGCTCGGGCTCTTCAATCACAACGGGGGCAGGCTCGGGGATCAACGCTTCACGCAGGCAGTCGAGGACATCGTCGCGCGCATTTTCGTTCAGGTTTACAAAACCCCAGAAGCAAATAATCGGCTTTCCTGCGACCAGGAAAACAAAATTCTCGCCGGGAAACTGAAACGCTTTCGACAGCAGCGAGCCGAAAAGCTGCTGCGCGGTTTTGGGCGACTGGAGGCATTTCTTGCTTAACGACTCAACGCTGGCAAGCGTGTTTTCCAGATAGCGCAGGGCGCGATAGCGGTCGTCTTCACTGGCCGCCTTCCAGCTGGTGACGCTTCCCTCAATGGGGGAATACCAGTCCACGCGGTCGCCGCTGTCGTTGACCTGAGGAATAGCCAGACAGTCCACTATGGCCTGCTGTTTGCGCAATCGAAGCGCTTCCCGGATTTGTAACGCTGATTCAAAAACGGCCTGTCCGCCGCCGCCAACGGCCTGAAAATCATCCAGATTACCGCTGCGTAAAAGAGTTTTTGCCACGATTTGATCCCATATACTTCTTCACACCGTTACTTTAACGAAACGAGTAAGCAAACAAACGGAGGAAGAGACGCTAAAAGCGCCGATTTCTTGCGGCATAGATCGTGACGGTTGTGCTTGACGAATAACGTCACTTAAGGCAAATCACCTATTTTTGCACTGGCGGTAAAACCGGCAAAAAACGCGGCTTTAGAATAACCTGATAGTGTTTCGTTATTTGCCAGGTGATAAGGGCTGTGCTGTTATTACTGACCTATATAATAAAACTGTCAGGGTTATAACTATGTCTACAGGGAAAACGCTGCTCGCCCTTGCGCTGAGCGCTCTTTTACCAGCCGGTGCCGCATGGGCGGCAAACAACGACACCCTTATTTACTGCTCCGAGGCATCGCCAGAGTCGTTCAACCCGCAAATCGCCAGCTCCGGCCCGTCGTTCGTGGCCAGCTCTCAGGTTCTGTACAACCGCCTGATCAATTTCGACCCGGTGAAAAATACCCCGGTACCGTCACTGGCGGAATCCTGGACGATTTCACCGGACGGCAAGACCTATACCTTTACCCTGCGCAAAGGGGTGAAGTTCAACAGCAACAAATACTTCAAGCCGACGCGCGACTTTAACGCCGATGACGTTATTTTCTCGGTGATGCGTCAGAAAGACCCTAAACACCCGTACCATAATGTGTCCCAGGGCAACTACGAATACTTCAACGATGTCGGGCTCGATAAGCTGATTCAGGACGTTAAAAAGGTCGACGATTATCACGTCCAGTTCACCCTGAGTGAACCCAACGCCGCGTTCCTGGCCGACTGGGGAATGGATTTCGCATCGATCCTCTCCGCCGAATACGCCGATGAGATGCTGAAAAAAGGCACGCCTGAGAACGTAGATACCTGGCCGATCGGTACCGGGCCCTATGTGCTCCAGCAGTACAAGGTGGACTCGCTGATCCGCTACGTCGCTAATCCGAACTACTGGGATGGCGAGGTGCCGACCAAACATCTTATCTTCTCCATCACGCCAAACGTGGAAACCCGCCTGGCGAAATTACAGACCAACGAGTGTCAGATTATTCCTGCGCCGTCTCCGGTTCAGTTTGACGTGATTAAAAAGAACAAAGACCTGACGCTGCACTCTGTCGATGCGCTGAACGTCGGCTATCTGGCGTTTAACACCGAGAAAAAGCCGTTCGATAACGTGCTGGTGCGTCAGGCGCTGAACTACGCGACCGACAAGAAGGCTATCGTTAATGCGGTCTTTATGGGCTCCGGTACGGTGGCTAAATCGCCGATCCCGCCAAATATGCTGGGCTTTAATAAAGATCTGCAGGACTACAGCTACGATCCTGATAAAGCAAAAGCGCTGCTGAAGCAGGCCGGGCTGGAGAAGGGCGCAGAGGTCACGCTGTGGTCAATGCCGGTGCAGCGTCCGTATAACCCTAACTCGCGTCGTATCGCGGAGATGATCCAGAGCGACTGGGCGAAAGTCGGCGTGAAGGCCAAAATCGTCTCCTATGAGTGGGGCGAATACCTCTCCGGGATGCGCAAAGGCGAGCACGACTCCGCGCTGTTCGGCTGGATGTCCGATAACGGCGACCCGGACAACTTCGCCGATGTGCTGCTGGGCTGCAACAGCATTAAAACCGGGTCAAACGCCGCACGCTGGTGCGATAAGGGTTATGATGCCCTGGTGCAAAAAGCGAAGCTGACCAGCGATCCGGCCGAGCGTGCGAAACTGTACGGCCAGGCGCAGGAGATTTTCTACCAGCAGGCACCGTGGATCGCGCTGGCAAACGGCAAAACGTTCTTTGCAACCCGCAGCAACGTGACCGGATACAGCGTGAGCCTGATGGGCAGCGATTTCTCTAAAGCGAAGCTGAACTAAGCATTTATTGCCGGGTGAGGCGTAAGCCACCACCCGGCAAAAACAAGGAGTGACAATGTCACATTTAAACGAAGTTACCGCCCGCGTGGATGCCGCCATCGAAGAGAGCGTCATCGCCCACATGAACGAACTGCTGATTGCATTGAGCGATGATGCCGATCTCAGCCGTGATGACCGTTACGCCCAACAGCAGCGTCTGCGTACCGCGATTTCGCACCACGGTAAGCTGCACAAAGAGGAGATGGACGCGCGCCAGGAACAGCTGACCAAGGGCGGCACCATACTGTAATCAAAACTGGCGTCGCGCTACCAGCCAGGCCCCGACGACCAGCATCACCGCGCCGCATACCGGGCCGATCAGCGCGCGCAGGGGAATGCCATGGCTTCTCAGCACGTCAAGGACCAGCCCGCCAATCAGCTGGCTTGCGACCAGCACCGCGATGGTCGTTGCCGCGCCAACGTTCTGGTAGCCGCTGATGCTGGCAAACACAAAAAACGACCCCAGCAGCCCCGGGATCAGCGTCCACCAGCGCACCGTTGCGGCCAGCTCACTGAACCCGGCGAAGCCCTGCTTCAGCAGCAGAATGCTGACAAACAGCACAATGCCGACCAGGGAGTTCAGCAGCATTGCGATAAGAATGGTGGAGGAGGACTGGGTGATACGCACCATTAAGGTGTTTTGCACCACCAGACCGATCCCCGCCGCCACCAGGAACGCCAGCGTCAGCGACTGATTCATGGGATTGCGTCCGGGTCGCTGCGCTCGTCCAGCTGCAGCTGCATAAAGGTTAAGTCCAGCCAGCGGCCAAACTTGGTTCCCACCTGAGGCATCTGCCCCGTGGTCACAAAACCGAGCGTTTCGTGGAGGTGAATCGAGGCCTTATTTTGCGCTTCAATGCCGGCCACCATCACGTGTTTGCCGATGGCGCGGGCCTCGTTGATCAGCGCTTTCATTAACGTGCGGCCAATGCCTTTACCCTGATGCTCCGGATGGACATATACCGAATGCTCAACCGTGTGACGAAAGCCGTCGAAGGCGCGCCAGTCGCCGAAAGAGGCGTACCCGGTAACCACACCATTTTCCTCAGCCACCAGAACCGGGTAACCCGCGAGCGTGCGGGCCTCGAACCAGGCGATTCGGTTATCGGTATCAACGGTTTTATCGTTCCAGATCGCGGCAGTATGCAGTACCGCATGGTTATAGATCTCTCCTATCGCAGCGCAGTCTTCTTTACAGGCGTGACGAACGATCATGATTAAACCTCTGTATGTTGTTTACTATAGTATTACGCTATAGATATGATATTACACAACTGTATCGTCAGAGCGCTACGTGAGAATGATTATGAGCCCCATTGAAACGGCGTTCATACGCTTTAGTATTACGTTATGAACACAATAACAGACACAATGAATCAGCGTATTAGCGCCAGAATTCGCCTCGAACGTGAATCACGCGGCTGGTCTCTTAGCGAGCTGGCCGAGCGGGCAGGCGTATCTCGCGCCATGATCCACAAGATAGAGCGCGGCGACAGCAGCCCGACGGCAACCTTGCTTGCCCGCCTGTCAGGCGCGTTTGGGATCAGCATGTCGACCCTGATTGCCAGAGCCGAGATGCAGGAGGGAAAACTCCTGCGCCTGGCGAACCAGCCCGTCTGGCGCGATCCGCAAACCCACTACCTTCGTCGCCACGTTTCTCCCCGTACCGATCTGCCTATCGACCTCGTTCAGATTGAGCTGCCCGCGGGGAGCGACGTCCCGATGCCGGCGTCCTCCTACGCGCTCGCGCGGCAGCTGATCTGGCTGCAGTCCGGCGAGCTGGTATTTCAGGAGGGCGATACTCGCCACGAGATGAAGGCCGGAGACTGTCTGGAACTGGGGCCGCCAAACGACTGCCGTTTTATCAACGAAACGAACGAAACCTGCATCTATCTTGTGGTCCGGCTTAACCAGTCTGCCTCGTAATGTTAAGGCGATAATGCCGATCGTGAGCCAGGCTGTAATGACATTTGTACCAGAAGGAGAATCCGATGAATCAATCTGTTTCGCAAAACCGCCGCTGGGTGCTGGCCTCTCGTCCACAGGGCGCGCCGGTTGCGGAGAATTTTCGTCTGGAAGAGCAGCCCGTTCCTGCCCCTCAGGCGGGGCAGCTGCTGCTTCGCACCGTCTGGCTGTCGCTGGACCCTTACATGCGGGGCCGCATGAGCGATGCGCCATCCTATTCTCCGCCGGTTGAGATTGGTGCGGTGATGGTAGGGGGAACAGTTAGCCGCGTTGAGCAGTCAAACCACCCCGACTTTAAAGCGGGTGAATGGGTGCTGAGCTACAGCGGCTGGCAGGAGTACGCGCTTTCGGACGGCAGCGGCCTGGTCAAGCTGGGCGATAATCCCACCCATCCCTCCTGGGCGCTGGGCATTCTTGGGATGCCGGGCTTTACCGCCTATATGGGGTTGCTGGATATCGGACAACCGAAAGCGGGTGAAACGCTGGTGGTCGCCGCCGCGACGGGCCCGGTTGGGGCGACCGTCGGGCAGATCGGTAAAATCAAAGGCTGCCGCGTGGTCGGGATAGCCGGTGGGGCAGAAAAATGCCGCCACGCCGTTGAGGTTCTTGGGTTTGACATGTGTCTCGATCACCACGCGGCGGATTTCGCTGAGCAGCTGAAACGCGCCTGCCCGAAAGGCATTGATGTCTACTTTGAAAACGTCGGCGGGAAAGTGTTTGATGCCGTGCTGCCGCTGCTGAATACCTCCGCGCGCGTGCCGGTGTGTGGCCTGGTGAGCGGCTACAATGCTACGGGCTTGCCTGAGGGGCCAGACCGTTTGCCGCTTCTGATGGGGACCATTCTGAAGAAACGCATCCGGATGCAGGGCTTTATCATTGCCCAGGACTACGGCCACCGCATTCATGAGTTTCAGGAAGAGATGGGGCGCTGGGTGCAGGAGGGCAAAATTCACTATCGTGAACAGGTGACGGACGGGCTGGAAAACGCGCCTGAAGCGCTGATTGGCCTGCTGGAAGGAAAAAACTTCGGTAAAGTCGTGATTCGCGTCGCGGGTGACAATAAATAAAAGGCACTATGGCGGGGTTTCCCGCCATATTTATTTGTGAAGATACGATATATTGTCTTTAATTAACGGACATGGCTTTTCGCGCCATCATCCCGGATGAGCCCGAAACCGATAAAAAAAACACATTTTGCATTTTTTGCTGTTTTACGTACTTCCCACCACCAGGCATGACGATACAGGATATATCGGACCAGCGTCGTTTTATTAAAACTGGCGTTTAAAAATAGCATTAAGTTTTAGCTACAGGAATTGAACATGCTTGATTTGGATCACTTAGAAAAAGCCCAAAGGATCAGTCTTACCATGCAAGTTGAACTCAGTTTGAAAGGAGCGTTAATTACAGGCTCCCTTAAACCGGGTGCACGACTGATTACGAAAGAGATCGCCGATAAATTAGGAACCAGCATTACCCCAGTGCGCGAGGCGCTGCTGCGTCTGGTGTCAGCGGGTGCATTACATGCCACGCCAGCACAAGCATTTCTGGTGCCGGAGGTGACGCTGGACCGTTATAACGAAATCAACGCTATTCGCAAGCAGCTTGAACCCATGGCGGTTGCCGCAGCCTGTCAGAATATGTCTGACCAAAAGATCGAGACGTTGCGCAAATTGTCGGAAGCGTTTCATGAGGCCATGCGCAACGGAAACGTTCAGCAGGCATTGCAGGCAAATCGCATCTTCCGCTTTACGCTTTATCAGTACGCGGAAATGCCCACGCTAAATGCTTTAATTGAACAGCTTTGGGTGCGCATCGGGCCTTGCATTAACTATCTGCACCAGGAGCTTAATGACATTAAGGAAGCGACGTATCACTATGACGAACTGCTTTCAGCCCTGGAACGCCGGGATGTCGACGCCAGCCAGAAGGCGATTGAAAAATCGATTGATGAAGCGAATACGCTTTTACAGCGACAATATTTTAACTGAGAGATAATTTAACAGAGCGACTATATACCGCGTCTATTTATTTATCTGGTGAATAACTCCTGATGGCATTTTGCCATCAGGATCGTTATTTTCGGTATAAAATAAACTTTACTTATTTGTTACTCGAATCGATAAGACACCGACAGACCCACACCGTAGTTACGGCCAGGCGCTGGCTCGTAATAACGCCCGTTGGATTCGTTGACAATAACCGAGCCAACGTACTCTTTGTCGAACAGGTTATCTACGCGGCCAAAGACGTCCATCCCCCAGTTGCCGTAGTTGAATTTATACCCGGTATTCAGCCCGACCACCGTGTACGATGGCGCTTTCGCCGTGTTCTCGTCGTCGGCCATGATATCGCTCATGTAGCGCACGTCCGAGCCCGCGTACCAGCCTTCTTCAGGCTGCCAGCCAAACGACGCATAGCCCATATTGCGGGCAATGCCCGGCATACGGTTGCCGTTACAGTCCGCGTCGCCGCAGACGTTGGTCCGGTAGGTGGCATCAAGGTAGGTCCACGCCATTTTCAGCTTCCAGTTCTCAGCAAACTGCTGATCGAGAGACACTTCGACTCCCTGACGGCGGGTCTTTCCGGCATTTTTATAGCTTGTGCGGCCACCAGAGCTGGCATCCACCACGATCTCGTCATCCGTATCGGTGCGGAACAGCGCTGCCGTCAGCAGGCCATTGCCAATGCGGGTTTTGCTGCCCACCTCATACGTGTTGTTCGTGGAAGGCTGCAGGCCGATATTCAGGCCGCCCTGGTTATCGGCGCGATACGAAAGCTCGTTGATGGTTGGCGTTTCGAACCCACGCCCTGCGGCAGCGTAGAGGTTCCACGCGTCCGTCACCGCATACTTCACGGAGCCCGCCGGGAGCCACTTGTGATAGCTCGCGTCACCGCTGTCGTCGCCGTTGCCCGGCGTAACGTAATGGTCGTTAGAATCAAACCAGACCGAGCTATAACGCACGCCCGCATCCACGGACAGTTTCTGCGTCAGCTGCCAGCTGGTCTGCAGGTAAGGGTCGACGTTCCACATCAGGTTACGTTCGTTCCGGTGTTTATCACCCTTCACGCCGTAGTCCGGCACGCCGTTGTTCATCACGAAGTTCTCGTACCCGCGACGATCTTCACTCATGTTTTCATAGTTCAGACCGGTGGTGAAGGTGACCGGCACCAGCAGCTCGCCGCGGTGCGTCCAGCGGGTATCAACCCCCTGATAATGACGCTGCATATCGATCACGCCGCCGGAGTGAGAAGGCCTCAGCTGCGGCTGGTAGGGAATCGACTGGTACTGGGTCATTTCACGCTCGCCGGCGTACATCATCACGCTGAGATCGTCCTGAGCGCTAAGCTGGCGGTCGTAACGCAGCCCCGCCTGAGTCTGCTTGATGGTCTTGCGCGTGTTGTACTGATCGCCGCGCGGGGACTGACGCGGGTTATCCTGCCACTCCTGATAGCTCAGCCCGCCCGGATCGTTGGCTTTCATGTCCACGCTGTTAAAAATCAGCGTTAGCTTGCTGGCATCGTCAATGCGTACGCCCAGTTTGGCATTAGCGAGATTCTTCCGCGCGCCGCTGTGGTCGCGGTAGCCTTTAGTGGTGAAGCGAGTGGTGGATACGGTGTAATCCACGTCGCCGGCATGGGTACCATCGCCCATTGCGCCGGTGGCTTTCATGCCGTAGCGCCAAGTCCCGTAACTGCCGTAATAGCTGCTTGCCTCGATGGTCGGCGGCTGCTGCCCGGTTTGCGTATTGATGTTAATCACGCCGCCAGAGGCGTTGCCATACAGGGCGGAGAAGGGACCGCGCAGCACCTCAACGCTGTCAATGCTGGAGAGATCGATGTTGGAGGTCTGGCCCTGTCCGTCCGGCATGGTGGCTGGAATACCGTCGACGTACATGCGAATGCCGCGCACGCCAAACGTTGAGCGGGCACCAAACCCGCGCATCGAAAGCTGGAGATCCTGAGCATAGTTCTGACGGTTCTGAATCTGTAGTCCCGGAACGCTGCCAAGCGATTCGGAGAGATTAATGCGCGGCGCAGCGTGGCGCATATCCTCGCCATTCACGACGCTGACCGCCGCCGGAGTATCAAGCTCTGATACGGTTTGCGGCGTGGCGCTGACGATCATGGTCTGTTCCTCTGCGCTCATCGCGCTTAGAGGCGCAAAAACAACGGGAACCAGCAGCAGCGGGAGAGATGCCTTACGGGCAGATATGATTTTCATGAGTAAAACCGGTTGTGATGTATAAACGAACCAAATGGAACATGTCCATACATGTTAAAGGTTTTGTAAATGTTTTGAAAACTATAACCGCACATTGCGTTAATGAAAGGCAATAGGGAAAAGAAAAACTCCACTTTTAACTTATTAATGATTACTATTCTCATTATCAAAACGGCAATGCCATGACGTTGCCAGCCGGAAGCGATGTCAGCAGTACCCCCAATTTTCAAAAAAGGAATTGTTATGTCTTTACGCCATCTGTGCTCGCCACGCCTGAGTACGTCTCTGCTGTCTGCCGCTTTACTGTTTGCCGGAACCTTCCAGGCGCATGCCGCCGAAGAGATGCTGCGTAAAGCGGTGGGTAAAGGTGCCTATGAAATGGCGGTCAGCCAGCAGGAGAACGCCCTGTGGGTTGCGACGTCGCAAAGCCGTAAACTCGACAAGGGTGGCGTTATCTATCGCCTCGATCCTGCTACGCTGGAGGTGACGCAGGCCATTCATAGCGATCTCAAACCGTTTGGTGCCACCCTCGACGGCGCGACGCAAACCCTGTGGCTGGGTAATACGATCAACGGCGCGGTGACGGCCATTGATGCGAAAACGGGCGACGTGAAAGGGCGACTGGTGCTTGATAGCCGCCAGCGCAGTGAAACCGTCAAGCCGCTGCAGCCGCGCCAGCTGGTGGCGGATGACGCGAGCAACACGATTTACATCACCGGTGTCGGCAAAGAGAGCGTGATTTGGGTCGTGGATGGCGCAACGCTGAAGCTGAAAGAGACCATTGCCAACACCGGCACATACAGTACCGGTCTGGCGCTGGATGCAAAGGCGAAACGCCTGTACACCACCAATGCAGACGGTGAGCTGGTCACCATTGATACCGCCACCAACAAAATCCTGAGCCGCAAAAAAGTGCAGGACGACGGAAAAGAGCACTTCTATCTGAACCTGAGCCTGGACACCGCCGGTCAGCGCGCGTTCCTGACCGATTCAAAACAGCCGGAAGTGCTGGCGGTTAGCCTGAAAGACGGCAGCGTGATCGAGAAAATCGCCGCGCCTGAATCCCTGGCCGTTCTGTTTAACCCGGCTCGCAATGAAGCTTACGTGACGCACCGTGAGGCCGGCAAGGTGAGCGTGATTGACGCGAAGACCTACAAAGTGACGAAAACGTTCGATACGCCGGTCTACCCGAACAGCCTGGCGCTCTCTGCGGATGGCAAAACGCTTTACGTGACGGTGAAGCAGAAATCTACCCGCCAGCAGGAAGCGACCCAGCCTGACGATGTGATTCGTATCGCGCTGTAATATAAAAAAAAGGAAGGCATATGCCTTCCCTTTTTAATGCCTGTGTGATGCTTAACGCGAGGTCTCTTCCACCAGCGGCGCGTCGTGTTTTTCATCGTCTGGATGAACCGGCGCGGTGCTGTGAATTTCGTGAACGCGCTTACGCACACCGAACCAGCCAGCGATCAGCAGCACGGCCAGCAGCGGGATGGTGGCGATGGTATAGGTGCCGTTCGGGTAGTCGAACGCCATCAGCACCAGCACGCTGAACAGGAAGAGCAGGGTGAGCCAGGAGGTCACCGGCGCGCCCGGCAGCTTAAAGCTGATATCTGCGGCTTTGCCTTCTTTAATGGCTTTACGCAGACGCATCTGGCAGACCACGATAAAGGCCCAGGAAGCGATAATGCCAAGTGCGGCCACGTTCAGAACGATCTCAAAGACCTGAGACGGCACCAGATAGTTCAGGAATACGCCGAAGACATACACCACCAGCGTGGCAAGAATGCCCGCGTAAGGCACGTGCTGCTTGCTCATCTTCGACATGAACTTTGGCGCTGAACCGCCCATCGACATGGAGCGCAGGATACGCCCGGTAGAGTAAAGACCGGAGTTCAGGCTGGAGAGCGCCGCCGTCAGCACCACGATGTTCATGATGCTGCCCACGTAAGGCACGCCGAGCTTCGAGAAGAAGGTGACGAACGGGCTCTGGCCGGCCTGATAGGCGTTCCACGGCAGCAGCAGAACCAGCAGCACCACGGAGCCGACGTAGAACAGACCGATACGCCAGATCACGCTGTTGATGGCTTTTGGCACCATCGTTTGTGGGTCTTTACATTCGCCCGCAGCGGTACCGACCAGCTCAATAGAGGCAAAGGCAAACACCACGCCCTGCACCAGAACCAGCGCAGGCAGCAGACCGTGCGGGAAGAAACCACCGTTATCGGTTATCAGGTGGAAGCCGGTAGCATTGCCATCCAGCGGCTTGCCGCTGCCGAGGAATACGGTACCGACCACCAGGAAAATCACAATGGCGAGCACTTTGACCAGCGCAAACCAGAACTCCATCTCGGCGAACCACTTCACGCCGATCATGTTCATGGTGCCGACGATCGCCAGCGCGCCAAGGGCAAAGACCCACTGCGGCACATCACCGAACGCGCCCCAGTAGTGCATATACAGCGCAACGGCGGTGATATCGACGATACCGGTCATCGCCCAGTTGACGAAGTACATCCAGCCTGCCACGTAGGCGGCTTTTTCACCGAGGAATTCTCGGGCGTAAGAGACGAAGCTTCCGCTGGAAGGGCGATGCAGTACCAGTTCACCCAGCGCGCGAAGAATGAAGAAAGAGAAGATCCCGCACACCAGATAGACCAGGGCGAGAGCCGGGCCCGCCATCTGCAGACGCGCGCCAGCACCTAAAAACAGACCCGTTCCGATAGCGCCGCCGATGGCGATCATTTGAACCTGACGGTTGCCCATCGCTTTGTGGTAGCCCTCTTCGTGGGAGTTCAACCAGCGACGTTTCGCAGCGTGATGATCGGCTGCGCTTTTATTGCTTGTTTTCATTGAGTTACCTGTTTGCCTGTCTGAACCATTATCGTGATAGTCCTGCCTGGCAGAGCGCAATACAAACGATTGCTTCTGCGCAAACACATGCCGCCTTCCCAGTCATTCTGCGTATGGATAAGGCGAAACATGGCGAGGCATCCTACCTGCAATTGATAAGCGACGCAAAATATAACCGTGCCGAAAGTGATGCACGTCGAAGGAAATCGTGTGGTCAGAGCAGACAAGGTTTACAACGCGCTGAATCGTGATGAGTTTTTAGTCAAAACAATCGCGACGTTGTTTATTTAATCATCAGATTCCCTTAATTATTACCAGATGGTATAAATTTTTACTGCCGCAGGGCATCGAGAAGCAACCTGAACGCGGTTGTGTGCTGTCGACGGCTTGGATAATACAGGTGATATCCTTCAAACGTGGGGCACCAGGACTCAAGGACCCTGACGAGCCGTCCGTACTGAAGGGCGTCCAGGACCGAGGACTCGGGCACGTAGGCTAATCCGAGGCCACTCTCCGCCGCGTCGATGCGCTGCGACAGATTACTCAGTGTAAGTTGTCCTTCAACCCGCACCCGAAGCTCGCGCCCGTCGCGCTCAAACTCCCAGTCATACACTGCCCCTCGGGTGGGCAGGCGGAGATTGATACAGCGGTGTTCACCCAGCTGCTCCGGCACGAGCGGCACGCCAAAACGAGCCAGGTAATCCGGGGAGCCGACGACCGCCATGCGCATGTCCGGCGCTATCCGCACCGCAATCATATCTTTTGCCACCTGTTCACCCAGGCGTACCCCCGCGTCGAAGCGGCCATCGACGATATCTGTCAGGCCGTTGTCGACCGTCACTTCGACGTTGATTTCAGGATACTGCAGCATAAAAGCCTTCAGTGCCGGCCAGAGCACGGCGTCCATCGCGTGCTCGCCGGCGACGATGCGGATAGCGCCTGCGGGTTTGTCGCGGGTGCTGCAAAGCGCCGTGAGTTCCTGTTCGATCTCCTGCAGATGCGGGCTGAGGCGCGAAAAGAGCTGCTCACCCGCGGGTGTCGGAACCACGCTGCGGGTTGTGCGGGTTAACAGGCGAACGTCTAATCGCGCTTCAAGCTTGCGCATCGCATGACTCAGTGCCGATTGCGAGACGCCCAGCTGCGCCGCTGCGCGCGTAAAGCTGCGCTCGCGGGCCACTACCATAAAGGAGAGCAGGTCGTTGAAATTATCTTTTAGCATTGCGGTTCTATTTATGAATTTCAGTCATGTGTTCTATCTCATTATGTACCCTAATGCTCCAGAATGCTTTGCGCTACTGTTAACGCAACAGTCAACAAGGAGCAAAAGATGAAAATTATCCGCAGCGGTTCATTACCTTCAGCAACAGGCCCGGAGGCCTGGTTTACCGGCGCTGTTCGCATTGACGCGCCCTTTCAGGCGAGCGAACCTGCCAGCGTCGGCGGGGCAACCGTGACCTTTGAGCCGGGGGCGCGCACGGCCTGGCATACGCATCCCCTGGGACAAACGCTGATTGTGACGCAGGGGCGCGGCTGGTTACAGGCGTGGGGCGAAGAGGCGGAAATCCTGAATCAGGGCGATATCGCCTGGATCCCACCCGGCGTGAAGCACTGGCACGGCGCAAGTGCGCAAACGGCGATGACGCATATCGCCATCGCCGAAGCGGTAAACGGCAGCCCGGTAACGTGGCTGGAAAAAGTGACCGACGAACAGTACCCGAACGGCTAACCGCCAAAAACGGCAATCGCCTGCTGCAGGCGCGGTTGATCAAACAGCAGCACCAGACTGGCCAGCTGCAGACGTTTCTCAGGGAATAAATAGACTGCCAGACAGGAGAGTAACACCGCCGCGGTAATACCAGGAAGCATTTCGTTAACAGAATGAAAACGTTATGATTCGGTCTCATTTTGTAAATACAGGGAGGCTGAGGTGAAAATTAACGTGATCGGAACCAGCGGAAGTGGAAAAAGCACGCTGGCGAAGCAGATTGCGACCGAACTGGCTATTCCCTATATCGAGATGGACAGACTCTACTGGCGACCCGAATGGCAGGGAACGCCGGACAATGAGTTTCAGGAAAAGCTTGAGCAGGCGCTACAGGCGTCGCCAGACTGGGTGCTCGACGGCAACTATAACCGCACGCGGCCCGTTAAATGGCGTAATGTAGACGTTGTCGTGTGGGTGGATTATGGGTTTGTCCGCACCCTCTGGCAGGCCGTCAACAGGGCAATCAAACGGGCCTGGCATAAACACGAGCTTTGGCCCGGAACCGGGAACAAAGAGAGTTTCCGGCGCGCGTTCTTCAGTAAAGAGTCGATTCTCATCTGGACGATGAAAACGTGGCGTAATAACCGCACGCGTTATGAAGCCGATCTGCAAAACCCGCAATATGGGCATATCCGCTTCGTCCATATTACCCGCCGCGGGCAGGCGGAAACGCTGATTGCCGCCTTAAAATCTTATTCTTAGTAGGGTTTTATATATCTGATTTCCGGCAAACCAAATGTAAATTAATTGTTTCTCAGTGGTGAAATACGCCTTTAATAATGTCGACATGTTAAGTCAAACGAGAACGCAACATGTCATGGCGAATCAGCATTCTGGATAAAAGCCCCATCGCTGAAAATGAAACGGCAGCCGATGCGCTGGCGCGGACGTTAGCGCTGGCGCAACAGGCGGAAAATCTGGGCTATCACCGTTTCTGGATTGCCGAACACCACAATACCCCGCAACTCGCCAGCCCCTCGCCGGAACTGCTGATTGCCTGGATCCTCGGGCAAACCAAGCGCATTCGCGTCGGATCCGGCGGCGTAATGCTCCAGCACTACAGCCCTTATAAAGTCGCCGAGAACTTCAACGTGCTGGCCGCGCTGGCGCCCGGTCGCGTGGATCTGGGCGTCGGGAAAGCCCCCGGCGGTTTGCCGCTCTCAACCCGCGCGCTTCAGCAGGGCCTGAATCAGCAGGAAAAGGGCAGCTTTGCCGAACAGCTGGCCCAGCTCGACCGCTGGATCCGTCCTGAAAACCAGTCGGCGGAAGAGGCCGTTCGCGCCACGCCGTTGCCGCCGGTCCCTGCACAAGGTTTCCTGCTGGGGGCCAGCACCGAAAGCGCGCTGCTCGCCGCATCGCTCGACTGGCACTTCGTCTTTGCCGCGCACCTGAACGGCGATCCGGAGCTGCTGCGCGAGGTGGTATCGATCTGGCGGAAGAACAGCGCGCGGGAGGTGATTGTAGCGGTGCAGGCGATTGTCGCGCCGACCCAGGCCGAAGCGGACGCGCTGGCGCAGAAGGTTGAAGTGTGGGGCGTTGAGCTGGCAAACGGCCAGCGCGTAACCGTCGCCAGTGAGGAGCAGGCCTACGCCTTTGCCCGTCAGGCGGGGAGCGAGCCGGTGCGCATTGCCCGTCGGGCCCAGTCGCTGCTGGCGGGAACAGCTGAGTCGGTGCTGGAACAGCTTAACGCGCTGCACGAACAGTGGGGCATTGACGAATTTATCATCGACACGCCGGTTGCGGAGGGGGCAACGCGCGTCGCGTCGCTGCGTCTGCTGGCCGAGGCGCGTCTTAACAGGGAGGTCACCGTATGAGCTTCGGCGAACAACTGATTGCCTGGCGTCGTGAGCTGCACCGGAACCCGGAGCTGTCCGGCCAGGAAGTGGAGACCACCGCGCGCCTGCGCCAGTGGCTGACGAATGCCGGTATTCCCCCACAGCCTTACGATCTGCCGACCGGGCTGGTGGCGGAAATCGGAACCGGTAGCAAGCTGATTGCGCTGCGGGCAGACATTGATGCCCTGCCAATTGAAGAGCGCAGCGGCGTGCCGTTTAGCTCGCAGCATGCAGGCGTGATGCACGCCTGCGGACACGATATCCACACCAGCGTGATCCTCGGCGCCGCGTTAAAGCTCAAAGAGCGGGAAGCCTCACTTAACGGCCGGGTGCGTATCCTGTTTCAACCTGCCGAAGAGAACTTTGGCGGTGCGAAGAGCATGGTGCGTGCCGGTGCCCTGCGTGACGTCAGCGCCATCTTCGGCATGCACAACGAGCCGGGCCTGCCGGTCGGTGAGTTCGCCACCCGCGGCGGACCGTTTTATGCCAACGTCGATCGCTTCGTGATCCGCATCACCGGCAAGGGCGCACATGCGGCCCGCCCGCACGAAGGCAACGACGCCATTGTGCTGGCGAGCCAGCTGGTGACGGCGCTGCAAAGCGTCGCCAGCCGCAACGTCAACACGCTGGATTCGGTGGTGCTGAGCGTCACCCGCATCGCAGGCGGCAACACCTGGAACGTGCTGCCGGAAAGCGTCGAGCTGGAAGGCACGCTGCGTACCCATCGCACGGAAGTGCAGCAGAATGTGAAAGCCCGCGTGGGTGAAATTGCCGCCGGGTTTGCCAGCGCCTTCAGCGCGCAGATTGACATCACCTGGTATGCCGGGCCTACCGCGCTGGTGAATGACGAACGCTGGGCCGACTTCGCCACCTCGGTCGCGCGTGAGGCCGGTTATGAAACCCGGCACGCTGAACTGCATATGGGCGGGGAAGATTTTGCTGTCTACCTGCAGTCTGTTCCCGGCGCGTTTGTCAGCATCGGCAGCAACAGCCCGTATGGTTTACACCACCCGGCGTTTAATCCTGACGAAGCCCTGATCGAGCCCGCAGCCCGCTATTTTGCACAGCTGGCGGAAAAAGCCCTGCAACACGTTTAATTCTGGAGAGGTAAATATGTCTGCACATCGTCAACTGCGGCTTGGGACCATTTTGCATGGTGCATCGGGCAATATGTCCGCCTGGCGTCATCCGGCGGCGGTCGCGGATGCCAGCATTAATTTTGAATTTGTAAAAGAGACGGCGTTAAAAGCGGAGGAGGGCAAACTCGATTTTTTATTCGTTGCCGACGGTCTTTATATAAATGAGAAATCCATTCCGCATTTTTTAAACCGCTTTGAGCCGTTAACGGTATTATCCGCGCTGGCAAGCATCACCACGCGTCTGGGGCTGGTGGGAACGTTATCCACCTCATACAGCGAACCTTTTACCACGGCGCGCCAGTTCGCCAGCCTCGATCATCTGAGCAACGGACGTGCGGGCTGGAACGTGGTGACTTCGCCGCTGGAAGGGTCGGCAAAGAACTTCTCTCGCGAAAAACACCCCGAGCATGCGCTGCGCTATCGCATTGCGGATGAGTATCTCGACGTGGTGAAAGGGCTGTGGGACTCCTGGGAAGGCGACGCGTTTATTCGCAACAAAGAGAGCGGTCAGTTTTTTGACCCGGCCAGGCTGCATACCCTCGATCACCACGGTGACTTCTTCCAGGTCGCCGGTCCGCTGAATATTGGTCGCACCCCGCAAGGGCGTCCGATTGTTTTTCAGGCGGGCGCGTCGGACGACGGGAAAAAGCTGGCGGCAAAACATGCCGACGCCATTTTCACTCATCACGAAACGCTCGACGAGGCAAAAGCGTTTTACCGCGACGTGAAGCAGCAGCTGGAAACAAACGGCCGCCGCGCGTCAGATTTACATATCTTCCAGGGCGTCAGCGTGATTGTGGGTAAAGACGCCGATGACGTGGAAAACCAGTATCAAACCACGGCGGCGCTGGTGTCGGTTACCGATGCCCTCAATTACCTCGGGCGTTATTTTGAACATCACGATTTCAGCCAGTATCCGCTCGACGAGCCGTTCCCGGATATCGGTGACTTAGGCAAAAACAGCTTCCGCAGCACCACCGATGAAATTAAGCGAAATGCCCGCGAGCGCAACTTAACCCTGCGCCAGGTAGCGCTTGAGGCCGCATCGCCGCGCCCGCGCTTTTCCGGCACGCCGGAGGAGGTCGCCGACGGTCTGCAGGCCTGGTTTGAAGGCTATGCCGCAGACGGCTTCATCATCCAGGGCGGTACGCCGGATACCTTTCCGCGCTTTGTTGACCAGGTGGTGCCCGTTTTACAGGCCCGCGGCCTGTTCCGCACCGACTACCCGGGAACCACGCTGCGCGAAAGCCTTGGCTTAGACCAACCGAAAAACCAGTTCACACAACAATAAAAGAGAACTCCGCTATGCAAAAAACATCGCTTATTCTGGCGCTCGCGCTGGCCTTTACCCCTGCCGTCTGGGCAGAGAATGTGAACATTAACGGCACCGGCGTGAGCATCGAGGCCAATAAAACGCCGATCAATACCGCCAAAAACAGCGATGCAGTGGCGCAGCTGCCGAAAGATTATCGCTTCGCCGTGCCGGGGAAATTTACCGTGGCGGTGGCGGGCCTCAATCAACCGCCGCTGACGGTATTTTCCGACGACAACAAAACGCTGCTCGGGAGTGAAGTTGACGTCGCCCGTCTGGTGGCCGACAGCCTCGGACTTGAGTTGAACGTGGTGCCAACGTCGTGGGAAGACTGGCCGCTGGGCGTGGCGTCCGGGAAATACGATGCCGCCATCAGCAACATTACCGTTACCAAAGCGCGAAAAGAGAAGTTCGATTTCGCTACCTACCGTAAGGACTCCCTCGGTTTCTACGTGAAATCGACCAGCCCGATCGAATCGCTTCAGAAGGCTGAGGACATCGCCGGGCTGCGGATTATCGTTGGTTCCGGGACCAATCAGGAGGCCATCCTGCTGGCATGGAATGCTGAAAACCTGAAGAAGGGGCTGAAACCGTTTACCCCGATCTATACCAAAGACGATGCGGCGCAAACGCTGGCGCTCCAGTCCGGGCGCGCGGATGCCTACTTTGGCCCGAACGTGATTGGCGCATGGAAGGCGGCGCTGAACGGGAAAACCAAACTGGTGGGTAGCGTCGACGGCGGCTGGCCGAAGGCGGCGCACATTGCGGTGACGCTGAAGAAAGGCAGCGGGCTGGTTGAGCCGGTGCAAACCGCGCTGAACGGCGTCATCAAAAACGGCGATTACGACAAAGTGCTGAACCGCTGGGGGGAAGGCGTTGAGCGTATTCCGCAGTCAGAAGTGAATCCTGATGGCCTGGGTGATTAAGGAGGCGCTATGCGTGAACAATTTCGTGACGTTTCACCGGAAGATGCCGAACTTCAGCCCATTATCGAGGGGCTGTTCGGTGAATATGCAGCCCGCTACGGTGACTACTTCTCTAAAGACGCGGAAGTGGAACTCACCGAGTGGTATTTAGCGCCGCAGGGGCTGTTTATCGTCCTGGAGCGTGACGGAAAAATCATCGCCACCGGTGCGTACAAACCCTTCGACGAACGCACCGCGGAAATCAAGCGCATCTGGACGGACAAAACCCTGCGTCAGCAGGGGCTTGCCGGACGCGTAGTGCAGGAGCTGGAGCGCAGGGCGGTGCTGGCAGGTTACAGCCAGATCTACCTGACAACCGGTTTTCGCCAGCCGGAAGCGGTCAGGCTCTATCTCAGCCAGGGCTACCAGCCACAGTTTGATCTGAACCGGGATCCGGAAGAGTACAGCCAGCCGCCGTTTGATGGTCGGCTGCGCTTCACTAAAACGCTGGTACGCGAAGCGTTCAGTAAAACCGCATGAGGAACGACGATGAGCAACGTTGAAACCATTAAGGTGGTCCCGGCGCGTTATCCGCTGCGGACCGTCGGCGCCGCGGTGGCGCTGTTTGTCCTGGCGATCGTGATCCAGTCCGTCGCTTTCAACCCGCGCTGGGAGTGGGCGGTGTTTGCCCGCTGGTTCTTCGACCCGGTTATTCTCGAAGGCGTAGGGCAGACTCTGCTGCTTACCCTGATCGGTACCGCGCTGAGCGTGGTGTTGGGCGGCATGCTGGCGCTGGCGAGACTCTCCTCGTCATGGCTGCTGAGCAGCCTGGCGTGGGGCTATATCTGGCTGTTTCGCTCGCTGCCGCTGATCGTGGTGCTGATCATTCTCTACAACTTTTCCTATCTCTACGACACGCTCTCCCTCGGCGTGCCGTTCACCAGCATTAGCTGGGGCAGCTTTGAGACCATTAACGTGCTCGGGCAGTTCTCTACCGCCGTGGTGGGGCTAACGCTGGTGCAGAGCGCCTACACCGCAGAGATTATTCGCGGGGGTTTCCTCGGGGTGGATCACGGCCAGTATGAAGCGGCCGCCGCGCTTGGCCTGCCGGCCTGGCGACGTACGGTGCGCATCATTTTGCCTCAGGCGCTGCGTACCATTCTGCCGTCCGGGTTCAATGAAATTATCAGCCTCGCCAAGGGGACGGCGATGGTCTATGTCCTGGCAATGCCGGAGCTGTTCTATACCATCCAGATGATCTACAACCGCACGCAGGAGGTGATCCCGCTGCTGATGGTCGGTGCCGCCTGGTACCTGGTGATTACCACCGTCTTGTCCGCTATCCAGTACGGTGTTGAACGCGCACTCGCCCGCAGCGAACGCCGCTCTGCGGTTAATCAGAACCGCGCCGCCCGTCGCACCCGTTCCGTCACCACCACGCCAGCACAGGAGCCTATCCATGCAAGCCTCTCCTGAAGGACATATCTCGATTACCGGCGTCAGCAAGTATTTTGGTCGCCATAAGGCGCTCGACAACGTTTCGCTTGAGATCCCGCCCGGTTCCGTGACGGTCATTCTCGGGCCCTCAGGCTCGGGCAAATCGACGCTGCTGCGCACCATTAACCACCTGGAGCGCGTCGACGAAGGCTTTATTCAGATCGACGGGGACTACATTGGCTACCGTCGTCAGGGCGACAAGCTCTATGAGCTGAAGGAGAAAGAGATCCTCAGGCAGCGCGTCAACGTGGGCTATGTGTTTCAGAACTTCAATCTCTTTCCTCACCTCACGGTGCTGGAAAACCTGATTGAGGCGCCCATCGCGCATAAGAAGCTCAGCAAAAAAGAGGCGGTGGAAAGGGCATACAGCCTGCTGGATGTGGTCGGGCTGCGGGATAAGGCCGATGCCTGGTCTCGCCATCTCTCCGGCGGGCAGCAGCAGCGCATTGCGATTGCCCGCGCGCTGGCCTTACGTCCCCGCGTGATGCTGTTTGATGAACCTACCTCGGCGCTGGATCCGGAGCTGGTGGGAGAGGTGCTGGACGTGATCAAAAAACTGGCCCGGTCCGGCACTACGCTGGTGGTGGTCACCCACGAGATCGGTTTTGCCCGCGAGGTGGCGGATCAGGTGGTGTTTATGGTCGACGGGAAAATCGTGGAGCAGGGCAGCAGCGACGCGGTATTGAACCGTCCGTCGCACGCGCGAACACGCCAGTTCCTGTCAAAAGTGCTGTAAGGAGCGCAGATGAAATACGGACTTCTGGCGGTGCTGGTCTTCACAACGGCAAGCCACGCCAGCATCGATCTGAAAGCCAACGAGCAGCCGCTGCCGGTGACGGTGGATCGGCAGGCCGTGGCGAAGATCCCCGCCGGTTATAAATTCGTTGAGCCGGGTACGCTGACGGTCGCCGTCTCGATGCTGAACTCCCCGCCGCTGGCGCTGCTGGCCAGCGATAACCGCACGCGGATTGGCAGCGACCCGGATATCGCCCGCCTGCTGGCGGGCAGCCTGGGGCTGAAGCTAAAGCTGGTGCCAACGGCGTGGGAAGACTGGCCGCTGGGCATCGCTTCCGGGCGCTACGACGTGGCGCTGGTGAACATTGCGGTGACCGAACAGCGTAAAGAGAAGTTTGATTTTGCGACCTACCGCGTCGATTCGCTGGCGTTTTCGGTGAAGTCCACCAGCAAGATTCAATCAATCAAAAGCGCGGAAGATCTGGCCGGGAAAAAGGTGATTGTCGGCTCGGGCACCAATCAGGAGCGCATCCTGCTGGGCTGGAACGAAGAGAATAAAAAGGCGGGGCGAGCGCCTGCGCTGCCGGTCTATCTCCACGACGATGCCTCGGGCAATCTCTATATCCAGTCCGGCAGGGCGGACGTGTTCTTTGGCCCTCAGTCGGTTTCAGCTTACAAAGCGGCGCTCACCGGCAAAACCCGCGTGGTCGGTTTAGGTCCGAAAAAAGCTTATGTCGCGACCACGACCAAAAAAGGCAATGAGCTGGTGTACGCGTTGCAGGCGGCGCTGGACGGGGCGATTAAGCGCGGTGATTATCAGAAGGTGCTGGCGCGCTGGGGCGAACAGGGCGAAGCGGTGGCGCAATCGGAGGTCAACCCGCCTGGGATAACCTACTAATGGTGCTCTACACTTAGGATTTTCACTCCTGAGGGGGCAACATGATGAAACTCTATGGCGTACCCGGCTGGGGCTCGGCAATCAGTGAAGTGATGCTGACCCTGGCCGATATCCCTTATCAATTTGTGAACGTTGACGGGTTTGACCAGCCCGGCCCGCAGCGTGAACTGCTGCAAAAACTCAACCCGCTGTGCCAGGTGCCCACGCTGGAGCTGGAAAATGGCGCCATCATGACCGAAACGGCGGCGATTGCCCTCATGGTTCTTGACAGATGTCCCGATCTCGCTCCACCCGTGGGGCAGGCCGAGCGTCAGCAGTTTCAGCGTCTGCTTATCTGGTTCGTGGCGAACGTCTATCCCACCTTTACTTACGCCGACTATCCCGAACGCTGGGTGCCCGATGCGCCGGAACAGCTGCAGAAAAACTGCATTGAGTACCGGAAATCTCTCTATCTGTGGTTTGAAAATCAGCTTAAGGCCGCGCCGTTTGCGCTGGGTGAACGGCTGACGCTGCTGGATGTGTATATTGCGGTGGCGCGCACCTGGGGGCCTCGCCATGAGTGGTTTGCGACAAATACGCCGAAGCTTACGGCGATTGCGGATACCGTGTGTCAGCTGCCGGAACTGCACAAGGTGTTAAAGGCAAACAACATTATCTGATAACGTGGAATGCTCACACATAACAGGAAGCCTGCATATGCCACACGTAGATATCAAATGTTTTCCCCGCGATCTTAACGACGAGCAAAAAAACGCGCTGGCGGCAGATATCGCCGAGGTGATAATTCGCCATTTCAACAGCAAAGACGGTTCAGTATCGGTGGCGTTGAACCAGGTAAACCCGGAAGACTGGAAGGCACAGGTCTGGGATACCGAAATCGGACCGAAGCTGGACGAGTTGATTAAAAAGCCCGGGTATTCAATGTAATCTTTCGCCGGGTGAGGTAATCGTCTTACCCGGTTTCTCCTGCCGCTTACGCCTTCTTTTCGCAAAAAACGATAAAAATAAGTTTTATCTGATCCGTTACACTTAACGTTCACGACCGACATTTCATCAATCCTTAGGAAAGATCGACAACAGAATCAATTAAGGACAGTCACATTAAAGGATAATTTTCTCATGACAAAATTACCCCGGTTTTCACCTGCTTTTTTCCACCCGCGATACTGGCTAAGCTGGACAGGCATCGCCGCCCTGTGGCTTATCATGCTGCTGCCTTACTCGCTGTTGTTCAGACTCGGCCACGTTCTGGGCCGGTTAGCCATGCGCCTTCTACCGCGCCGTGTCGAGATTGCCCGCCGCAACCTGGAGCTTTGCTTTCCGCAGATGGAAGCAGAAGCGCGTGAATCTTTGCTGCAGCGAAATTTTGAATCCGTGGGAATGGGGGTAATCGAAACCGGCATGGCGTGGTTCTGGCCTGAATGGCGGGTGCGTAAATGCTTTACCGTGCGCGGTTACGAACATATGGAGCAGGCCAGGGCGCAGGGAAAGGGCGTGGTGCTGGTTGGCATGCATTTTCTGACGCTTGAGCTGGGCGCGCGGATATTTGGCATGCTTAACCCCGGTATTGGGGTTTATCGTCCCAACAATAATGCGCTCCTGGATTGGCTACAAACGCGCGGTCGTCTGCGTTCGAATAAAACCATGCTGGATCGTCATGATTTAAAAGGCATGATCCGTGCCCTGAAGCAGAATGAAATTCTCTGGTACGCGCCGGATCATGACTATGGCAAAGCCAAAAGCGTGTTTGCGCCATTCTTCGCCGTCCCGGATGCCGCCACGACGGCGGGTAGCTATATGCTGGTCAAAAGCGCGAAACCTGCCGTTATTCCGTTTGTGCCGCGCCGCAGAGAGGACGGTACAGGGTACGAGCTGATTATTCTTGAAGATATCAGCGCGTCATTGCAGGGTGCGGATAAAGAGTCTGTCGCAACCCAGATGAACCGGGCGATCGAGCGCGCGGTGCTGATGGCGCCGGAGCAGTATATGTGGCTGCACCGTCGCTTCAAGACGCGTCCTGAGGGCGTGCCGGACAGATATGCCCGTAAAAAAATTTCCGCGCCCCCTCGGGCTGGCTTAACCGACGATGAATTCTCGCAGCAGTCGGGCATGCAGCACTAAAACGCCACGCAAAAGGCTGCTGGAGCTAGTTTCCGGCAGCGCTTTTGGCCTTTAGCAGTATCTCCATCAGCCCGGGAAAACGGGCATCCAGATCCTCCCGACGCAGTGAAATCATATTTTCTCGTCCCTGCGGACGCTGCCAGATGACCCCACTGTCGCGCAACACGCGCCAGTGGTGGGTCATCGTGGACTTCACCACATCTTCCGGGCGCAGCGCGTTACAGCTGAGTTCGCTGCCGTCGGCGAGCCGGCGAATAATCGATAGCCGGAGCGGGTTGCCGAGGGCAAACAGCACATTTTCCAGCAGTATTTGTTCAGTTTCAGGGTGGTTAGGGATCATCGTTTTCCTGCGCGTGATGTCAGATTGAGCTATATCAACAATAGGTCAACCCTTAAAAAATAGTTCGATAATACTCGTACAATAGGACTATTATAGCAAACGAACCAATGCACGACCATCCCGGTCGTCACAAACACGTCATAGTGACTAAGGAAATATCATGCCCCGACCCATTCCTCTCGAACGTTATCGCAACATCGGTATCTCCGCGCATATCGATGCCGGTAAAACCACCACCACTGAGCGCATCCTGTTTTATACCGGGATGAGCCACAAGTTGGGTGAAGTACACGATGGCGCGGCAACCACCGACTGGATGGCGCAGGAGCAAGAGCGCGGGATAACCATTACGTCCGCGGCGGTCAGCTGCTTCTGGCCAGGCATGGACAGAGGCTTTGAGCCGCACCGGATCAACATCATCGATACCCCGGGGCACGTGGACTTCACCATTGAGGTGGAGCGTTCCATGCGCGTGCTCGACGGCGCGGTGATGGTGTATGACTCCGTGGGTGGCGTGCAGCCGCAGTCGGAAACGGTCTGGCGTCAGGCCAATAAATATCACGTACCGCGTCTGGCCTTCGTCAACAAAATGGACCGTCCGGGTGCCGATTTCTTCCGCGTCGTGCGGATGATGCAGGAGCGCCTGAAGGCCAATCCGGTGCCGATTGTCATCCCGGTGGGGGCCGAAGATCATTTCACCGGCGTGGTCGATCTCATCAAGATGCGCACCATTCTGTGGGACGATGCGACGCAGGGTATGGTGTTTACCTATGCCCCCGTGCCGGACGATTTAGTCAGTACCGCCCAGGAGTGGCGGGAAAAAATGGTCTCCGCGGCGGCGGAAGCCAGCGATGAACTGATGGACAAATACCTGGAAACGGGCGACCTGACGGAGGCGGAAATTATCCAGGGGCTGCGCATTCGCACTATCTCGGGCGAAATCCAGCCGATGCTGTGCGGCAGCGCCTTTAAAAACAAAGGCGTGCAGCGCATGCTGGATGCGGTGATTGAGCTGATGCCGTCGCCGCTTGACGTGCCAGCCATTGACGGCGTGGATGAAAAAGGGCAGCACGCGGAGCGTCATCCGAGTGATGATGAGCCGTTCTCGGCGCTGGCGTTCAAGCTGATGAGCGACCCGTACGTCGGGCAGCTGACCTTTATCCGGGTCTACTCTGGCGTGCTGCGCAAAGGCGACGCGGTCTATAACCCGGTGAAAGAGAAGAAAGAGCGCATCGGGCGCATCGTGCTGATGCATGCCAACGATCGCCATGAGGTGGACGAACTGCGCGCGGGCGATATCGCGGCCTGCGTGGGGCTGAAGGACGTGACCACCGGTGACACGCTCACCGATCCGAACGCCGTCATTACGCTTGAGCGCATGGAGTTCCCGGATCCGGTGATCTCGCTGGCGATTGAGCCGAAAACCAAAGGCGATCAGGAGAAAATGGGCATTGCGCTGCAGCGTCTGGCGGCGGAAGACCCGTCTTTCCGCCTGCACACTGACGAGGAGTCCGGTCAGACCATTATCTCCGGGATGGGTGAGCTACACCTCGAGATTATCGTCGACCGCATGAAGCGTGAGTTTGGCGTCGAGGCGAACATTGGTCGTCCGCAGGTAACCTACCGGGAAACCCTGCGCAAGGCGGTGAAGGATATTGAAGGGAAATTTGTCCGACAGTCCGGCGGGAAAGGGCAGTACGGTCATGTGGTCCTGAGCCTGGAGCCGCTGGAGCCCGGAAGTGGCTTTGTATTTGAAGATGCCACCAAGGGCGGTGTGGTGCCGCGCGAGTATATCCCGTCCGTGGAGAAAGGGCTGCGGGAAGCGATGAACAGCGGCGTGCTGGCGGGCTATCCGGTCGTCGATGTTAAGGCGACGCTGACGTTTGGCTCGTATCACGACGTCGACTCCTCGGAGATGGCGTTCCGCATGGCGGCGATCCTCGGCTTCAAGGAGGGCGCTCGCAGGGCGGATCCGGTGATCCTTGAGCCGATCATGCACGTGGAAGTGGAAACGCCGGAAGAGTACGCCGGGAACATCATGGGCGATCTCTCTTCCCGCCGCGGCATGGTGCAGGGAATGGCGGAGCAGTACGGAAGCCAGATTATCCGCGCCGATGTGCCGCTGGCCGAGATGTTTGGCTACGCCACCACGCTGCGCTCGATGTCCCAGGGACGCGCGACGTACACGATGGAGTTCCATCATTTTGCAGAGGCACCGCGAAATGTGGCGGATGAGATTATTGCGCGGCGTGCGAAGTAGTTAATTAATTGCACATGGTAGTCGGTGGGCTACCATGTGCTTTTTTTACGACACGGAGATTATCCATGTTACTTAATTAGCGTTGCCGAGCGGACTTTCCATTTCCCTTGTTCTTCAATAAGACAATCTGCAACAACGTGATCTTGCTTCTTACCAAATGCGATATAAACGTTTGTGCAAACGGCGTCAAAATCAGAGTGCAGGATGGTTATCTGATTCCAGTCCTCATCCCAATCCTGTGATTTGATGAACATATCCGCATCGGGCATATCTTTTTCGTTACTGTCACCTGAATACAACTCTTTTATTGCTGCAATTGTCCCCGAGGCAACGTAATCATTCATAATATCTGGGTTAAGTACGGGCGGTTTGTGCTGATCTAACTGCGCGATATACCATTGATTGAATTTAAGCGCCGCATGACCCGGTGCATAAACGTTTTCTGCGGCCGCGAGCGGAGAAAGGGCGAAAAGAAAAAACCAAAGTGTTTTCATTAGTCATGCCTGAACAGTTCGTAATGTGGTTGTATGTTGCGGTAAGCCTGCCCTGGGTACATGGTGCGTTGAACAAAATCGCTGATCCACTGCTGACCATCGTATATGCAAACGTGCCCGCTATCATAACCAACAATATTTTGAATAACTGCGACGTCGCCTGCATGGGGTTGATCGTATACAAGGCGGAATCCAGCGTTAACCAATGTCCGCCCCATGTCTTTTGCCAGACGCGTATTGGGGATTTTTAATCTTCCACCCGTTCTGATCGCTTCGGTGACATAGTGAGCACAATACCCCGTGCTCTTCGGTTGGGCGTGTGATTTAGCATATGAGACTGCGCCATCTTTATTCCATGTCATTGATATTTCCTTAACGCGAGAGTGCTAATGCTGCAACTCAGGAAATATCCTCCGTTTTAGAACGCAATAGTAAACATAAAATGCCATAGAAATTCACTATAATTCAGTAGGATATAATTTAGGAAATCAATCCAGAGCCTTCACCATCTTCCCGCTCGCCACAAATGTCCCCGCGCCGAGATGATGCAGTGTATTCAGTTTATCCCCGTCAAACTGCCAGCGTCCGGCAATAAACGCGCGCTCATCGGCTGCCGCTGAAACCACTTCTCCAAACAGCGTGTCGTATTTCTCTGCCGCAGAGGTGACGGGAAGTAATCGGCACTCCATCCACGCCAGACATTTTTCTTCAATCACCGGCAGCCCGAGCTCAGGGCCGTTCACGACCGGGATCCCGTAGCAGTTGAATTTGTCCTCGTCGCGCCCGCTGACGCTGCCGACAGCGTATGTCCAGTTAGCTGCCGCCACGCCGGGGATGACGATGCCAAACTTTCCGCTGCGCTCGATAAGCTCGCGTGACCAGGTACTTTTATCCACCACAATCGCGATGCGCGGCGGTTCAAACTCAACGGGCATGGACCACGCGGCGGCCATCACGTTGCGTCTGTCGAGGTTTTCATCCCGACTGGTAATAAGCACGGTAGGGCCGTGGTTCAACAGGCGGCTGGCAAGACGTAATTCAACAGGGCGAAAGTGGCTCATAGGATCTCCTCATCTGTAACGATGAGTATGACGAAAAAGCACGTAAATCAAAGTGAGTGCGTAAAATTAGTTTATAAACAGAACATCACAATCAAAGGAAAATGATGTATGTCCCCCTTTCTGACTGACTATTTTGCCCGCATTGGGTGGGCGCAACCGACACGGGTTGATATAGACACCCTGCGCGCGCTGCATTTACACCACAACTGTGCGATCCCGTTCGAAAATATTGATGTCGTCCTGCCGCGCGAAATCCATCTTGACGATCAATGTCTGGTCGACAAGCTGGTGACGGCGCGACGCGGAGGATATTGCTTTGAGCAAAACGGCCTTTTCGAGCGCGTGTTGCGTGAAGTCGGGTTTAACGTGCGCAGCGTGCTGGGGCGGGTCGTACTGGCAAATCCATCGCAGATGCCGCCGCGCACGCACCGCCTGCTGCTGGTTGAGCTGAACGGCGAGCGCTGGATTGCCGACGTGGGGTTTGGTGGACAGACGCTGACGGCGCCGATTCGCCTGCTCGCCAACGAGGAACAGGAAACCCCGCACGGCATTTACCGTCTTCTGAGCGAGGGTAACGACTGGGTATTACAGTTCCGTCACCACGAGCACTGGCAGTCGATGTACCACTTTGACCTGACGACGCAGTATTTCAGCGATTACGTGATGGGGAACTTCTGGTCGGCGCACTGGCCGCAGTCCCATTTTCGTCATCATCTGCTGATGTGTCGCCACCTGCCGGACGGCGGCAAGCTGACGCTGACTAACTTCAACTTTACCCACTGGCAGAACGGTCACGTGGAGGAGCAGATCCATTTGCCGGATGCACAGGCGCTGTATAAGCTGATGCAGGAGCGGTTTGGCCTTGGCGTTGATGATCCGAAGCACGGCTTTACACTGGCCGAGCTGACGGCAGTGATGGCGGGGTTTGATACGCATCCGCAGGCAGGGAAATAGCCCGGTGGCGGCTACGCCTTACCGGGCCTGCGGGAGTGTGAACGTAGGTCGGGTAAGGCGTAGCCGCACCCGACAGAATCAACGGCGCGATCTCACCACCTGATACCGACGGGTAAAATACTCAAACGGTGCGCTCCACACGTGCACCAGACGGGTGAACGGGAAGATGAGGAAGATCGTCATCCCCAGCACCAGATGGACGCGGAAGATCGGCGCGACGCCGCTCAACATCTCCGACGAGCCCCCCTTAAACGTTACGATCCCCTGCGCCCAGCCGACCAGTTTCATCATCTCGCTTCCGTCAGGATATTGCGCGGAGAAAGGAATGGTCGACAGCCCCAGGATGCACTGAAGCAGCAGGATACTCATGATGATAATATCCGGCGTGGTGGACGTGGCGCGTACCCGCTGGTTGAAGAGGCGGCGGATCAGCAACATTGACCCACCAATCAGCGTCAGTACGCCGCAAATGCCTCCCGCAATCATGGCCAGCTGCTGTTTAACCGCGACGGGTAAAAACCAGGCGTACATCCAGTGCGGGGTTAACATGCCGAACAGGTGCCCGAAGAAGATCCCCAGAATCCCGATATGAAACAGGTTAGAGGCCCAGTTCATCCCGCGCTTGCTAAGCATCTGGCTCGATGAGACCCGCCAGGTGTATTGCCCGTAGTCGTAGCGCAGCCAGCTGCCGAGGAAAAAAACGGTAGCACAGATATACGGGTAAATATCATAGAAAAACACGTTCAGGTAATGCGTCATTTTGGGCCTCCGGCGCTGACGTCCACGTACTGCGGCGCGACGTCCTGGCTAAAGCGTCGTTGATATTGCTGCATCGGCGAACTGTCGCACGATGTGGCGTTGTCTTCGATAAACTTCACCTGTTCCTCTTCCCACACGGCGTCCAGTGCCTGACGGGTATCATCCCGTTTTTCACCGGACACCTGCTTCGCCACGCTGTCGCTGGAAAGCCGCGTACCGGCCATCGTCAGCAGGGCGTCAAACAGCTGGTAATGCGCCACGCCGCGCTGCTTGAGGCGACCACCAATCAGCGCCAGGATCGGCGCGACATTTTGCAATCCTTCACGCGCCTCGTCGTCAGTGACGAGGCTGAGGTATTCCAGGTAGAGCGGCAGATAGTCGGGCAGCTCGCGGCAGTCCAGCTCCAGCCCGGCTTTCTCATACTGGCTCATCAGGTCAACCATCGCCTGACCACGATCGCGGGACTCGGCGTGAACGTGCTCGAACAGCAGCAGGGACGTTGCGCGCCCGCGTTCAAACACTTCGCACCATTCGGCCTGCTTATCCAACAGCGGGGCGCTCAGGTGCTGCCGGGCAAACGGCAGCAGCATGGGCGCGTCCTGCTCAACCAGGGAAAGCGCCTCATCGCGGTTTTCCCACAGCAGCTCATCGGGATACTCAATCAGCAGCGCGATGATTTTAAGGATCTGCATTATTCTCCCTCCCCGTGTTCGCGCACCTCGGTGATGTTAATCGCGTCGATGCGGCTGCTGTTGAAGAGGTTGAATTTGGTGTCGGAGCCGTGGCAGCCGTCGCCAAAGGTGAAGCCGCAGCCGTTTTTCTCCGGGAAGGCGTCGCGCGCCATTTCGCGGTGGCTGGTCGGGATCACGAAGCGGTCTTCGTAGTTAGCGATGGCGAGATAGCGGTACATCTCCTCAACCTGCGCTTCGGTCAGGCCCACTTCCTCAATGGCGCGGGTATCGGTCACGCCTTCCACAGTCTGGGAGCGTTTATAGTGACGCATCGCCATCATGCGCTTCAGGGCGCGCAGCACCGGGCCGGTATCGCCCGCGCTGAGCATGTTTGCCAGGTACTGCACTGGAATGCGCAGGCTTTCCACGGCAGGCAGGACGCCGTCACTCTGCGGCAGGCCGCCCGCATCCGCGTAGGACTGAATCGGCGACAGCGGCGGCACGTACCAGACCATCGGCAGGGTGCGGTATTCAGGATGCAGCGGCAGCGCCAGCTTCCAGTCCATCGCCATCTTGTAGACCGGCGAACGCTGGGCGGCATCAATCACGTTCTGTGGAATGCCCTGTTTCAGCGCTTCCTCAATCACCGCCGGATCGTTCGGGTTAAGGAACACGTCGCACTGGCGCTCGTACAGATCGGTTTCATGCTCGGTGCTGGCGGCCTCTTCAATACGGTCCGCGTCGTACAGCAGCACGCCGAGATAACGGATGCGCCCGACGCAGGTCTCCGAACAAACGGTCGGCTGGCCGGACTCAATGCGCGGGTAGCAGAAGATGCATTTTTCTGACTTGCCGCTTTTCCAGTTGAAGTAAATTTTCTTGTACGGGCATCCGCTGATGCACAGGCGCCAGCCGCGACATTTATCCTGGTCGATCAGCACAATGCCGTCCTCTTCGCGCTTGTAGATCGCGCCGCTCGGGCAGGTGGCCACGCAGCTCGGGTTCAGGCAGTGCTCGCACAGGCGCGGCAGATACATCATGAAGGTGTTTTCAAACTGGCCGTACATCTCCTTCTGGATCTTCTGGAAGTTGCGGTCGCGGGCGCGCTTTTCGAACTCGCCGCCCAGCAGTTCCTCCCAGTTTGGCCCCCAGACGATTTTGTCCATCCGCTTACCGTCGATCAGCGAGCGGGGGCGCGCGGTAGGGAGGTGATCCCCCTCCGGCGCGCGGTGCAGATCCTGATAGTCAAAGGTGAAGGGTTCGTAATAATCGTCAATCTGCGGCAGGACGGGGTTGGCGAAAATCTTCGACAGCACGCCCATTTTGCCGCCGAGGCGCGGCGTCAGCTTGCCGTGTATGCCGCGGATCCATCCGCCTTGCCACTCCTCCTGATCCTCCCAGTTTTTCGGGTAGCCAATCCCCGGCTTGGTCTCCACATTGTTAAACCACGCATACTCCATCCCTTCGCGCCCGGTCCAGACGTTCTTGCAGGTGACCGAGCAGGTGTGGCAGCCGATGCATTTATCGAGATTCAGAACCATGCCAACCTGTGAGCGTATTTTCATTTTTTCGCCTCCTGTATCTGATCCCGACCTTCGCCGTCCAGCCAGTTAATATTTTTCATTTTGCGGATCATGATGAACTCGTCGCGGTTGGAGCCGACGGTGCCGTAATAGTTGAAGCTGTAGGACAGTTGCGCATAGCCGCCGATCATGTGCGTCGGTTTTGGGCAGACGCGGGTGACCGAGTTGTGGATCCCGCCGCGCCGTCCGGTCACTTCTGACCCCGGAATGTTCAGGATGCGCTCCTGGGCGTGGTACATCATGGTCATGCCTGGCGGCACGCGCTGGCTGACCACCGCGCGGGCGGTGAGGGCGCCGTTGGCGTTGAAGGCTTCGATCCAGTCGTTGTCCTCTATGCCCAGCTCGCGGGCGTCGGTTTCGCTGATCCAGACGATGGGTCCCCCGCGCGACAGGGTCTGCATCAGCAGGTTTTCGCTGTAGGTGGAGTGGATGCCCCATTTCTGGTGCGGCGTCAGGAAGTTCAGCGCTTTTTCCGGGAAGCCGTTCGGCGGGATCTCGCGCATGTGGGTCACGCTGCGGGTATCAATCGGTGGGCGATAGGCCACCAGGCTCTCCCCGAAGGCGCGCATCCACGGATGATCCTGATACAGCTGCTGGCGGCCCGAAAGGGTGCGCCACGGGATCAGCTCGTGGACGTTGGTATAGCCCGCGTTATAGGAGACGTGCTCGCTCTCAAGGCCGGACCACGTCGGGCTGGAGATAATTTTGCGCGGCTGCGCCTGAATGTCGCGGAAGCGGATTTTCTCGTCTTCTTTGTTCAGCGCCAAATGGGTGTGGTCGCGCCCGGTTAGTTCCCCGAGCGCTTCCCAGGCCTTCACCGCCACCTGTCCGTTGGTTTCCGGGGCGAGGGCGAGGATCACCTCCGAGGCGTCAATGGCGGTTTCAATGCGCGGGCGGCCTTTCGCCGGGCCGTCGAGCTTGACGTAGTTCAGCTTGCCAAGGAAATCGACCTCGTTCTGCGTGTTCCACGAAATGCCTTTCCCGCCGTTGCCGAGCTTGTCCATCAGCGGGCCGAGGGCGGTGAAGCGTTCGTAAGTTTCCGGGTAGTTACGCTCGACCACGGCAATGTTCGGCGCCGTTTTGCCGGGGATCAGGTCACATTCCCCTTTGCGCCAGTCCTGAATATCAAACGGCTGCGACAGCTCCGCCGGGGAGTCATGCTGCAGCGGCTGGAGCACCACGTCGGTTTCTGTGCCCAGATGGCCAACGCACACCTCGGAGAAGACTTTGGCGATGCCTTTGTAGATCTCCCAGTCGCTGCGCGATTCCCACGCCGGGTCAACGGCGGCGGAAAGCGGATGAATAAACGGGTGCATATCCGAGGTATTCATGTCGTCCTTTTCATACCAGGTGGCGGTCGGCAGGACGATATCGGAGAACAGGCAGGTGCTGGACATGCGGAAATCGAGCGTCACCAGCAGGTCGAGTTTGCCCTCGATGGCGGCGGTTTGCCACTCCACCTCTTCAGGCTTCACGTCGTCCGTTGAGCCTAAATCTTCACCCTGAATGCCGCTCTCGGTGCCGAGCAGGTATTTCAGCATGTACTCGTGGCCTTTCCCGGACGAGCCGAGCAGGTTAGAGCGCCAGACGAACAGGTTACGCGGGTGGTTCTTGCCGTTGTCCGGCTGTTCGCAGGCGAAGCGGATATCGCCCGATTTCAACGCCTGAACGGTGTACTCCTGCGGCGTCATGCCCGCCGCGTCCGCACGCGCCTTGACGTGCAGCGGGTTGAGGTTGAGCTGCGGGGCCGACGGCAGCCAGCCCATGCGCTCTGCGCGAACGTTAAAGTCGATCAGATGTCCGGTGAACTTCGACGCGTCCGCCAGCGGGGAGAGCAGCTCCTGCGCGGTGAGCTTCTCGTAGCGCCACTGGCTGGCGTGGTTGTAGAAGAACGAGGTGCTGTTCATCTGGCGCGGCGGGCGGTTCCAGTCCAGCGCGAAGGCCAGCGGCAGCCAGCCGGTTTGCGGGCGCAGCTTCTCCTGGCCGACATAGTGGGACCAGCCGCCGCCGCTCTGCCCGACGCAGCCGCAGAAGACCAGCATATTGATCATCCCGCGGTAGTTCATGTCCATGTGGTACCAGTGGTTCACCCCGGCACCCAGAATGATCATCGAGCGACCGTGCGTTTTGTGCGCCGTGTCGGCGAACTCGCGGGCAATTTTTTCGATCAGGTACGCGGGCACGCCAGTGATCTGCTCGCCCCAGGCGGGCGTGTAGGCTTTGATCTGGTCATAGCTGTCTGCGGCGTTACTGTCTTCCAGGCCGCGATCGAGACCGTAGTTCGCCAGCACCAGATCGTAAACGCTGACCACTCGTTTCTGGCTGCCGTCGGCGAGCGTCAGGGTTTTGCTCGGCACGCGGCGCGTCAGCACCGGCTCCTGCTTCACGCTGCGAAAATGCGGGTTTTCGTTGCCGCCAAAGTAGGGGAACGCGACGTCCGCCACGCTGTCGTGGGTAATCAGCAGGGAGAGGGTGAGTTCTGTTTCATGGCCCGCAGCCTGAGGCTCCAGGTTCCATTTGCCTTTTTCCCCCCAGCGGAAGCCGATCGAGCCGTTTGGCACCACCAGGTTACCGGCAATATCGAAGGCGACGGTCTTCCACTCTGGGTTATTGGCTTCCCCCAGCCCGTCGACGAGATCGGAGGCGCGCAGCATCCGGCCCGGCACCACGCGACCGTCAGCCTGTTCGTCCAGCAGCACGAGCATCGGCATGTCGGTGTAGCGGCGGCAGTAGTTAAGGAAGTAATCGCTCGGGTTATCGAGGTGGAACTCTTTGAGGATGACGTGGCCCATCGCCATGGCGAGGGCGCTGTCGGTGCCCTGTTTGGGGGCCAGCCACTGGTCGCTGAGCTTGGCGACCTCCGAGAAGTCCGGCGTAATCGCAACGGTCTTGGTGCCTTTGTAGCGCACCTCGGTAAAGAAGTGGGCGTCCGGAGTACGCGTCTGCGGCACGTTCGAGCCCCAGGCAATGATATAGCTGGAGTTGTACCAGTCGGCGGACTCCGGCACGTCGGTCTGCTCGCCCCAGGTCATCGGCGACGCCGGCGGCAGGTCGCAGTACCAGTCGTAGAAGCTCAGGCAGGTGCCGCCCAGCAGGGAGAGATAGCGCGTTCCGGCGGCGTAGGAGACCATCGACATCGCCGGAATAGGCGAAAAACCGGCCACGCGGTCCGGGCCGTAGTTTTTGATGGTCCAGACGTTAGCGGCGGCGATCAGCTGGTTCAGCTCTTTCCAGTTTGAGCGGATAAACCCGCCTTTACCTCGCGCCTTCCTGTAGCTTTGCGCCTTTTGCGGATCGTTCTGGATGGCATCCCAGGCCAGCACCGGATCGGTATGCTGCGCCAGCGCCTCGCGCCAGAGTTCGATCAGCCTGCGGCGCACCAGCGGGTACTTAAGACGGTTGGCGCTGTAGAGGTACCAGGAATAGCTTGCGCCTCGCGGGCAGCCGCGCGGCTCGTGATTGGGCAGGTCAGGGCGGGTGCGGGGGTAGTCGGTCTGCTGGGTTTCCCAGGTCACCAGGCCGTTTTTGACATAAATCTTCCAGCTACAGGAGCCGGTACAGTTTACCCCGTGGGTAGATCGCACAATCTTGTCGAACTGCCAGCGCTGGCGGTAGCTGTCCTCCCAGTCGCGGTTGGTGTGATACACCTGCCCGTGCCCATCGGCGAAACTGTCGCCTTTTGTTTTGAAGTAACGGAAGCGGTCCAGCAGTTTGCTCATGACATTTCTCCTGCTTCGATAGCATGGCCGGAGTGCGATGCATCACGCTCCGGCGAAGATGTAGTTTTTATTTTTTTGAGGATTTACGGCCATACACCAGCCAGGTGACCAACACGCAGACGATGTAAAACACGAGGAAGACCTTCATGGCCCCAACCGGCGAACCGGTCATTGCCAGCGATGTGCCGAACGCCTTAGGGATAAAGAACCCGCCAACGGCACCGATGGCGGAGATAAAGCCCAGCGCGGCGGCGGTCTCCGTCACCGCTTCATGCTGCGCCTGCTCGTCCGTGCCGCCCTGCTTTTTGACGCGGTCGAGGGTGATTTGGCGAAAGATAATCGCGATCATCTGGAAGGTCGAACCGCTGCCCAGCCCGGCGGTGAGGAACAGGCCCATAAAGACCAGGTAGAAGGCGATAAAGCTGCCGGAGCCAGAGCCGGGGAGCGTCAGGAAGATCAGGGCGCTGAAGATAGCCATAAAGACGAAGTTAATCAGCGTGACGCGCACGCCGCCCAGCCTGTCAGAGACCATCCCGCCCGCCGAACGCGCCAGCGCGCCGATCAGGGGGCCAAAGAAAGCGAGGTGCAGGATGTTCACGTCCGGGAACTGGGTTTTCGACAGCATGGCAAAGCCCGCCGAGAAGCCGATAAACGAGCCGAAGGTAGCAAGATAAAGCAGGCTCAGCAGCCAGAGGTGAAAGCGCTTCAGTACCGGCAGCTGGCTGGCGATAGAGGCTTTAGAGCTGGCGATATCGTTCATGCCAAAAAACGCCGCAAGGGTTGCCAGCAGCAGCAGCGGCGCCCAGACCCAGGCCGCATTGGCCAGCCACATCGTTGAGCCATCCTCCTGCGGTACGCCGTGCACGCCGAGGAAGGTAAACATTGGCAGGAAAATCACCAGCGGAGCAAACAGCTGCATCACGCTGACGCCCAGATTTCCCAACCCGCCATTGATGCCCAGCGCGCTGCCCTGTCTGGCCTTCGGGAAGAAGAAGCTGATGTTACCCATGCTGGAGGCAAAGTTGGCCCCGGCAAAACCGCAGAGCAAGGCAATCACGATAAAGACCCAGTAAGGTGTCGCGGTGTCCTGAATGGCTATCCCCAGCCAGACGCAGGGGATAATCAGGATAACGGTGCTCAATACCGTCCAGTAGCGTCCGCCAAATATTGGCACCATAAACGAGTAGGGGACGCGCAATATCGCGCCAGAGAGTGAAGGTAATGCCGTTAGCATAAAAAGCTGATCGGTGGTGAAATTAAATCCGACTTTATTCAGATTGACCGCAACGGCGCTAAATAACATCCACACGCAAAACGCTAATAGCAGGCAAGCTACAGAAATCCATAGGTTTCTTCGTGCGATATGTTTTCCTTTATTCTCCCAAAATTGCGCGTTTTCAGGTTTCCAGTTACTCAACAGATGGGGATTACTTTTATCACTTTGTTGCGACATATCGCCCTCTTGCTTACCATGTTTGAGAGAAAAATGAAGTAAAAACAAAAAGATGATTAAAGAAGTGTAATTGGTTTTTTGGGATGCTTTGAGATACATCTGAAAGGATAGATAAAAAAGCGAACCCCCGAGATTAGAATGAAAATAAGGGCTCGCTTAATGTGTTACTAATTGTAACGTTTTGCGTAATTTATACTCCGGAATGAGTATTAAAACAATTCCAGTGTGATAAGTTTGTCGAGATGTTTATTAAATGCCGCATCGTCCATTTCAGGCATATTTAATACGGTGATCCCATCCAGGCCACAAACCAGCCCTATTAAACGCCAGGCGATATTTTCCGCCCGATCGGTAAGCGTGAACGCGTTGGCATCAGCCCCGGCGCGGATAATCGCCACGGTTTCCTGATGCCACATCTCCATGGTGAGGACATAAGCCGCTTTGATCTCGGGATCACGGCTGGCGAGAATTTGGGCTTCCCGCCAAAGGCGAATGTAAGGTTCAAGCCCACCGTCGTCACTGCCGAGCATGCTGTGCAACCGTTCCCGCCAGCCCGCGTTTTCACCCACCACGTCGGCATCCAGCAGCTCGCGGATCACGCGCACAAACGCCAGCGATTTTAACTCGCCGCCGGAGGCAAAGTGGTGGTGGACCTGCCCGGTCGCGACGCCCGCTTCTGCGGCAATGCGCCGTACCGTCATGGCTGCCAGCCCCTCGGCCAGCGCCACGCGCATCGCGGCCTGTAAGATCGCTTCCCGCCGCTCTTCCTTGCTCAAATAGCGCATTTTTTCTCTACTCTCAATAAGACCGAAACGAGTGTAACAAAAAGCTGGACAGTCGTTCAACTTTACGTAGGATCGCATTCTGGACATGTGTCCATGTTTAAAATGAAAAGGAAATTTATGTTTCGTCAGTGGTTAGCGTTAGTGATTATCGTGCTGGTATACATCCCGGTGGCGATTGACGCGACGGTGCTGCACGTGGCGGCGCCGACATTGAGCATGACGCTGGGTGCCAGCGGTAACGAATTGTTGTGGATCATTGATATTTACTCGCTGGTGATGGCGGGGATGGTGCTGCCGATGGGTGCCCTGGGTGACCGCATTGGCTTTAAACGCTTGCTGATGATCGGCAGCACGCTGTTTGGCCTGTCGTCCCTGGGGGCCGCGTTTGCACCGTCGGCAGGGTGGCTGATAGCGGCGCGCGCCTCGCTGGCGATCGGTGCGGCAATGATCATTCCGGCTACGCTTGCGGGGATCCGCACGCTGTTTACCGACGCGAAAGATCGCAACATCGCGCTCGGCGTCTGGGCGGCAGTGGGTTCCGGCGGGGCGGCGTTTGGTCCGCTGATTGGCGGTATGCTGCTCGAGCATTTTTACTGGGGATCGGTGTTTTTAATCAACGTGCCGATTGTGCTGGTAGTGGTGTCGCTGGCCGCGCGTTTTGTGCCCCGTCAGCAGGGCCGACCGGAGCAGCCGCTGAATATCAGTCATGCCATCATGCTGATTGTGGCGATTTTGCTGCTGGTCTACAGTGCCAAAACCGCGCTAAAAGGCGTTATGTCGCCGTGGCTGGTGGCGTGTACCTTGCTCACGGGTGCCGTAATGCTGTTTATTTTTGTGCGCATCCAGCTGCGCGCCCGCGTGCCGATGATCGATATGCGCCTGTTCTGCCATCGCATCATTCTGAGCGGCGTGGTAATGGCGATGACCGCCATGATTGCCCTGGTCGGGTTTGAGCTGCTGATGGCGCAGGAGCTACAGTTTGTCCACGGCTTTACGCCGTTCGAGGCGGGCATGTTTATGCTCCCGGTGATGGTGGCAAGCGGATTCAGCGGGCCGATTGCCGGTGTGCTGGTGGGCCGCCTGGGGCTGCGCATTGTCGCTGCCGGGGGGATGGGGCTCAGCGCCGTCAGCTTCATCGGCCTGTCGATGCTCGACTTCAGTACGCAGCAGTGGCAGGCGTGGGGGCTGATGGTGCTGCTTGGCTTTAGCGCCGCAAGCGCGCTGCTGGCCTCGACCTCCGCCATTATGGCTGCCGCGCCGAAGGAGAAAGCCGCTGCCGCAGGAGCGATTGAAACCATGTCCTATGAACTGGGCGCCGGGCTGGGGATCGCCATTTTCGGTCTGCTGTTGACCCGCAGCTTCTCGGCGTCCATTGACCTGCCGCAGGGGCTGAATGCCTCGCTCGTCGATAAAGCCTCGTCATCCATTGGTGAAGCGATGAAGGTGGCGCAGGAGCTGACGCCGTCCCTCGCGGAGCCGGTGATTGAGGCGGCGAAAAGTGCGTTTATTACCTCCCACAGCGTGGCGCTGGGGAGTGCGGGCGGAATGCTGCTGTTGCTGGCAGTGGGGATCTGGTTTAGCCTGGCGAAGGTGCCGAAGCCTTAAAACACGCCCGGTGGCGCTGCGCTTACCGGGCCTACGGGCGCGGTTGTCCGAGCCGCGCCACCCGGTTTATTTTTCCTGGGCCGCGGACAGGACGCTGTGCAACAGCACGTTCGCCCCTTTCTCCGACCACTCTGGCAGGATCCTTTCCGCTTCGTTATGGCTGATGCCCTTCACGCAGGGGATAAAAATCATGCTGGCAGGGGCAATTTTACTGACATAGCAGGCGTCATGTCCCGCGCCGGAGACCATCGGTTTCGCCGAGTAGCCCAGTTCCGCCACGGCCTTCTCCGTGCGGGCCAGACATTCGGCATCAAAAGCGATGGGGGCGTAGTCAAAAATGCGTTCAACGACAGCCGCCACCCCGCGCAGGCTCAGGCTTTCAGCCACCTTATGCAGCGCCGCCTCCATGGCTTCCAGTGCCGTCAGCGCCGGATGACGAAACTCCACGCTGCAGACCACCCGAGACGGCACGACGTTGCGCGAGTTTGGCGTAACCTGCGCCATACCGATGGTCGCACGTCCGTCCGGCGCGTGCCGATAGCCAATCTCCTCCACCTTCAGCGCCAGCTCCGAGAACGCGGTCAGCGCATCGCGTCGGCTGTGCATCGGCGTAGTGCCCGCGTGGGCGGCAAACCCGTCCAGCGTCAGGGTAAACCAGCGCTGGCCCATTGCCGCGCGGACTAACCCGATATCCAGGGCTTCATCTTCCAGAATCGGGCCCTGTTCGATGTGCAGCTCGTAGCAGGCGTGAACCGGAAACGCGCGGGCAGGGGCTTCACCCCGGTAGCCGATGCTTTCCAGCGCTTCACCCACGCTGATACCGTCGCAATCCGCGCGGGCATGGGCGTACGCTTCGCTAAATTGCCCCGTCCAGACCCCTGAAGCGAGCATGGCTGGCGCAAAGCGCGCGCCTTCTTCGTTGGTCCAGTTGACCAGCACGATGTCACGCTCTGTCTCAAGGTGATGGTCATTGAGGGTGCGCAGCAGCTCCAGCCCGGCCAGCACGCCGTAAACGCCGTCGTAGTTCCCTCCCAGCGGCTGGGTATCCACGTGCGAACCGGTCATGACCGGCGCGAGTTGCGGGTTTTTCCCCGCGCGGCGGATAAACATATTGCCCATGCTGTCGACGTCACAGGTAAAACCGGCGTCCAGCGCCCAGTCGCGCAGCAGGTTACGCGCAATACGATCCTCCTCGCTCAGTGCCAGACGGGTGACGCCACCGGCGGGCGTGCCGCCGATCTGCGCCATCATCTCAAGCGTTGACCACAGCCGTTCGGCGTTGACGCGGATCATGGCTTGTCCTTACCGCTGCGGTAGCGGAAATCACAGCACGCACCGCCCTGCATAATGGTCGTGGTGCGGGTTAGCTCTACGTCCGGCGCATAGCCAACGATGAATTTTTCATCGCGCGCGCAGGAGAGCAGATGACCGATCTCGCCCAGCCCCATCTCGTGGTACATCTCCGCGTAGCGACAGCGGGTCACGTTGTAGTTGTACTGCTGGTCGTCAGCGTCGATCACCTTGACGTCCAGGGCGTTATCTTTCTCCCACAGATACTGCAGGGCGATAAAGCTCTTGATGTTCGCGCCGTTGGGTTCTTTGCTGGCAAACCCTTTACCAGCGTCAATCGCGGCCTGCTCAATGGCCTCGCCAATCACCGCCTGGGCGCGGGCTTTCCCTATCTCGCGCACCAGGATTTCATAAATTGGCTTAATAATTTCAGCTTCAATTTTGCGGCGGGCGAGAATGCCCAGCTCATTATTATCACTCATCACATTGCCTCGCTGCGTTACTTCGCTTTTGCGCCGCCCAGCACGGTCTGCGGCTGCCATTTGCCGTCGACAACCTTATAGACCGTGAACGACGGCGATTTCAGGTTGCCCTCTTTATCAAACGCGATCTGTCCGGTAACGCCGGAATAGCTGATGGCGCGCAGGGCGGGCAGATAGTCTGATGGCTCAACGGAGTCTGCTTTTTCCATCGCCGCAACCAGCACGCGGGTGGCGTCATAGGCGAACGGGGCGTGCAGTTCGATATGGGTGTGGTAGCGGGCCTGGTAGGCCTGTTCGAATGCCTTTCCACCCGGCATCTGGTCAACGGGCAGGCCCGGCTCCAGCGCCACAACGCCTTCGCCTTCTTTCTGCGCCAGCTTCAGGAACGTCTGGCTGACGAATCCGCCTGCGCCCATCAGCGTGGCATTCATGCCCAGCTGTTTAATGCGGCGAGCCAGCGGTGCGGCCTGGCTGTCGACGCCGCCGAAGAAGATCAGATCGGCGTTTTTACTGCGGATGGCGGTCAGCACGGCGCTGAAATCGACCGTTTTGTCATCCACGTACTGACGGTCGACAATTTTCACGCCCTGGGCTTCCAGCGATTTAATAAACTGGTCCGCAAGCCCCTGACCGAAGGCGGTACGGTCGTCGATTACCGCAATGCGTTTGGCTTTCAGGGTGTTAACCGCGTACTGACCGGCGAGCTGGCCGCCGTCATCGTCGTGTCCCATCACGCGGAAGCTGGTATCAAAACCTTGTTGCGTATAGGCGTGACCGGTCGCGACCGGTGCCACCTGGGCGATGCCCGCATCGTGATAAACGCGGGCCGCTGGAATGCTGGTGCCGGTGTTCCAGTGGCCGACCACGCCCGCCACATCGCTGTCCACCAGACGCTGCGCGACGGCTACGGCAGTGCGCGGGTCAGACTGATCGTCTTCGGACTGCAGTTTGAAGGTGACCGCTTTGCCGCCGATGGTCGGATGCTGCTTGTTAATGTCGTCAATGGCCAGTTGCGCGCCGTTCTCCAGATCTTTCCCGATACGTGCTGACGGGCCGGTCAGCGGCCCCGCCAGGCCGATCACCACGGTTTCGCCGTCGGCGGCCCACGAGGACGTTGAGGCAAGACCGCCGAGCAGAATAGCGGCGCTGAGCGCACTGATTTTTACTGTTTTCATTGTATTTCCCTGATGTTGGCTGATGTGGTTAAACGGGCATTTCGCCCAAATAAATGTGTGCAATCTGGTCGTCGTTAAGCAGTGCTGTCGATTCGCCATGATGAACAATGCTGCCGCTGTCCATCACCCATGCGCTGTCTGTCACTTCCAGCGCGAGCCGGGCGTTTTGTTCGATAAGCAGCAGGGCGACGCCGCGCTCGCGCAGCCCGGCAATAACGGCAAATATGTTCTCGACCATCTTCGGGGCAAGGCCCATCGACGGCTCGTCGAGGATCAGCAGGCGCGGGCGGCTGAGGAGGGCGCGGTTAAGGGCCAGCAGCTGTTGCTCGCCGCCGGACAGCAGCCCGGCAAGCTGATGCTGGCGCTCGCCCAGACGCGGGAAACGTTCGAAAATCTCGTTCATCTCGCGCTTAATTGTGACAGTGTCACGTCTTAGCCAGGCGCCCATCTGCAGGTTTTCCAGTACCGTCATGCGGGAGAAGATCCCGCGGCCCTCCGGGACCATCACCAGCCCGTCGCGAAGCAGGGTCTCCGGGCTCTGTTTACGGACCGGCTTACCGCTGAATTCAATACTGCCGCTAAAGCTTTCCAGCCCGGTAATGGCGCGCACGGTGGAGCTTTTCCCCGCGCCGTTAGCGCCGATCAGCGTAGCCTGTTCGCCCTCGTGCAGGGTAAAGGAGACATCGCGTACGGCCTGAATGCCGCCGTAATGCACGTCCAGACGTTCTACCTTCAGTATTTCAGTCATGGGCGTTACCTCCAAGCCAGGCGGCGATCACTGCCGGGTCGCGTCGCACGCTTTCCGGCGTACCGCTGGCGAGCGTTTTACCGTAATCAAGCACCGTCAGGCGATCGCAGATGCCCATCACCAGCTTGACGTCATGTTCAATCATCAGCAGAGTTTTGCCGTCATCGCGGATGCGGATGAGCAGCTCGCCGAGCGCCACTTTTTCCGCCGCGTTCATTCCGGCGGCGGGCTCGTCCAGCGCCAGCAGCAGCGGATCCGTCGCCAGCGCGCGGGCGATTTCAAGGCGACGCTGATGACCATAGGCCAGATCGCAGGCGCGATAGTGGGCGAACTGCGCAATGCCGGTATAGTCCAGCCAGTGCCAGGCCAGCTCGCGGGTCTGCTTCTCTTCCTCGCGGGCGCGTTTATGGCGGCTCAGCGCGGCCCACAGGCCGTTACGGGTGCGCACGTGGCGGCCCACCATCACGTTTTCCAGCACCGACATCTCGTTGAAGAGGCGCACGTTCTGGAAGGTGCGGGCAATCCCGGCGGCGGTGACTTTCTCTATGTGCTTTGGGAAGTAGGGCTTATCGGCAATCGAAAACTCACCGCTGTCCGCCGGATAAAGCCCGGTGATCAGGTTAAAGCAGGTGGTTTTTCCCGCGCCGTTGGGGCCAATCAGCCCGTAGATTTCCCCCCTGTTCACGGTAATCGAAACGTCATCTACGGCAGTCAGCCCGCCGAAGCGTTTTGACATGTTGCGTACGGTTAACAGGCTCATGCCTTCACCTCCTTGTGGCGTACCGGCCAGAGGCCTGACGGGCGCACCAGCATGACCAGCACCAGTGCCAGACCGTAAAACAGCTGGCGCAGCACTTCCGGGTCAATCAGTACCGTACCGAACAGCGCCTGCTGAACCGGCGCTGCCTGGCTGCGCAGCAGTTCCGGCAGGGCGGTAAGCAGTACCGCGCCCAGGATCACGCCCGGTATGTGCCCCATACCGCCCAGCACCACCATCGCCAGTACGGCAATCGATTCCTGTAAGGTGAAGGATTCCGGGGAGACAAAGCCCTGAAACGCGCCGAACAGCGCACCTGCTATGCCGCCAAAGGAGGCGCCCATCGCAAAGGCGAGCAGCTTATAGTTACGCACGTTGATGCCCATCGCGCGGGCCACGTCTTCATCCTCGCGGATGGCGTGCCAGGCGCGGCCAATACGGGAATGCTGCAGGCGCAGGCAGACAAAAATAATCGCTACAATCACCAGCATCAGCAGGTAGTACCACAGCCACAGGGCGGGCACTTTGAAACCAAACCAGTGGTAGACGCCGCTAAACTTCAGGCCGAACAGGTTCAGCGTATCCACCCCGGTAATGCCCTTTGCGCCGTTGGTGATGTTTACCGGACGGTCGAGGTTGCGCATCAGGATGCGGATAATTTCGCCAAAGCCGAGGGTCACTATCGCCAGGTAGTCCCCGCGCAGCTTCAGCGTGGGCGCACCGAGTAAAATCCCGCAGACTGCCGCCACGAGAGCCGCCAGCGGAATAATGAGCAGATACGAGGTGTGCAGCCCATCCGGGAACCAGACGCCGAGGATCGGAAACACCTCCAGCAGGTGTGGAGAAGCCATCAGTGCCGCGAGGTAGGCGCCGACGGCGTAAAAGGCGATAAAGCCCATGTCCAGCAGGCCGGTATAGCCGACCACAATGTTAAGCCCGAGCGCCAGCATGATGTAGAGCAGGGCGAAGTCGATAACGCGCACCCAGTAGTTGCCGCCGAGCTGCGTGGCCATCACGGGCGCAATCAGCAGCGCGAGGCAGAACAGGCTCATGCCTGACCAGAATTTGCGCGTCGCCGCCGGGGCCTGAATTTGAAGTGTTGTCATGGTAATCCTTACGCCCTGTGCGCCACGCGCTCGCCCAGCAGGCCAGCCGGACGGAAGATCAGCACCAGGATCAGCACCATAAAGGCAAAGACATCCTGATAGTTGCTGCCAAATACACCGTGGGTCAGTTCACCCAGGTAGCCTGCGCCCAGGGCTTCGATAATGCCGAGCAGGATGCCGCCAATCATGGCACCCCGAATGTTACCAATGCCCCCCAGTACGGCGGCGGTAAAGGCCTTGATCCCGGGTAAAAAGCCCATCGAGAAGCTGGCGTTACCGTAGTTGCTGGCCATCATTACGCCTGCCAGCGCGGCAAACGCCCCGCCAATCGCAAACGTCAGGGTGATAATGGCGTTTGGGTTAACCCCCATCAGCGTAGCCACGCGCGGGTTTTCCGCCACGGCGCGCATGCCGCGCCCCAGGCGGGTGTATTCCACCAGCAGCCACAGCCCGGTCATCACCGCCAGCGCCAGCGCCACGGTGACAATACCGGTAACGGTCACGATGGCGGGCGGGTGCATTTCACTTCCTGACGTCACGGTAATCGGATCCATGGGCAGGATCTGCGGAAACATCAGCGGGTTGCGCGTCCAGATAATCATCGCCACGGTTTGCAGCAGGACGGAGACGCCGATACCCGAAATCAGCGGCGCCAGGCGCGGGGCGTTGCGCAGTCGACGGTAGGCAAAGCGCTCCACGGCCATGGCCAGCAGGGCGCAAACGGCCATGGCAATCATCAGGGCAGCGCCGAGCTGCAACAGCAGCGGCATATGCGGGAAGGTGCTATTCAGGGCGTTAATGGCGGAGAGCGTGGTGAGCGCGCCGACCATCAGAATATCGCCGTGGGCAAAGTTAATAATGCGCAAAATGCCATACACCATGGTATAGCCCAGCGCGATCAGCGCGTAGATGCTTCCCAGCATCACACCGTTGATCAGTTGTTGTATGAGTGTATCCAACGTCTGTACCCGCAAAGTGCTCGTTCTGCGGCTACCATCCAATAAATGAATTAAATTGTAAAATACGCATCTATTATTTCTTATGATAAATAAATATTGTTTTATGTGTATGATTTAAATGAAAATAGTTAATGCCTGTTTTTGGGTGAAAAGCCTAAAGAAATCAACATATGAATAAAACAGAACAATTAGCGAGCCTGACGGCGTTTGCAGAGAGCCGCCTGGCAAACGATCCGCCGCTTCGGGCCGTACGTGCATTCGAGGCCATCGCCAGGCTGGGGAGCGTCACGCTGGCCGCGCAGGAGCTGGATATCTCTCCGTCGGCCGTCAGCCATCAGCTCAAGGTGCTCGAAGGATACCTGCAAATGCCGCTCACGGAACGTCAGGGACGCAGGCTCGTGCTGAGCCAGCACGGGCGGGAATATTACCGCTCGATCCGTGCGGCCTTTAACGTGTTGCGCCAGGCGACGGAGCACCTGGCGGAGCAGGCGCAAACGCGTCAGGTCACCATCAGCTTGATTCCGCTTTTTGGTATGGGGTGGTTTATCCCGCGCTTGCCTGCGTTCATGCGCGCCAATCTCCAAACCGAGATCAACGTGGTGTATGCCAACCACCGTAACTATCTGAGCGACGCGTCGGATATGTCGATTCGTTTTGGTAACGGGCAGTGGGCGGGGTATCAGAGTGAAAAGCTGATTTCCGGCCAGATGGTGCCGGTATGCAGCCGCGCGTTTTTGCGCGTTCATGGCCATATCGACACGCCTGAACAGCTGCTGCAAATGCCGCTGCTGCACGATGAAGAGCGTACGAGCTGGACGCAGTGGTTTTTGTTGCAGGGGGTAAAACGTCCACTCCGGCGCAGCGGCCCGCTGTTTGAAGACGGGCTGTTGACGCTGGCGGGCGTTCAGGCAGGGCTGGGATGTGCGCTCATGCGGGAGCCGCTGATTGCGCCATATCTTGAGAGCGGCGAGCTGGTCAAGATATTTGACTTACCGATTGATGACGGGCGCGATTATTACCTCTGCGTGCGCTCAGATTCAGAGATGACCGAAGACGGCAAGCTGCTGCAAACCTGGCTGCGTCGGGCGGCAGGCGGGGAGTTGTCTGTCGGGTAAAAGCGGAAGATAAAAAAAGCCAGCGTGTTACGCTGGCTTTTTGACAAACAAGATTTTAGAACTGGTAGGTCAGACCCAGCGCCACGATGTTGTCGGTACCGATACCTGCCTGGCGAGTGAACTGGTTGTCGTCCAGCAGGTTGATTTTGTAATCCACGTAGGTGGACATGTTTTTGTTAAAGTAGTAGGTCGTGCCAACATCGATGTATTTAACCAGATCCTGGTCGCCGAAGTTCTCGATGTCTTTACCTTTAGACTGCAGGTAAGCGATGGATGGACGCAGGCCAAAGTCGAACTGATACTGAGCCACAACTTCGAAGTTTTGCGCCTTGTTTGCAAAGCCGTAGATGTCGCTGCGGTTACCGTTAGAGGTGCCGAAACGGGTTGCGTTATAGGTCTGAGAGTACTGCGCCGCGAGGTAAACGTTGTTCGCGTCGTACTTCACGCCGCCGCTGTACACTTCAGCGCGGTCGCCTTCACCGTATACGCCAGCCGCATTCTGGTCAGCGGTACGGCGAGAGGAAGACATTGCACCACCGACGCTGAAGCCTTCACCCAGATCGTAAGTCAGGGACGCGCCGTAGCCGTCGCCGTTCTGGTTCAGCAGGCTGCGGCCGCTGGTGTTTTCACCGCTTACGCTGCCGTTTTTACCCTGGTACTGCAGGGCAAAGTTCAGGCCGTCAACCAGACCGAAGAAGTCCTGGTTACGGTAAGTTGCCACACCGTTTGCACGAGACTGCAGGAAGTTGTCGGCACCGTAGGTGTCACCGCCGAATTCTGGCAGAACGTCGGTCCAGGAGGTCACGTCGTAAATCACGCCGTAGTTACGACCGTAATCGAATGAACCGGCTTCAGCGAACTTCAGACCTGCGAAGGCCACACGGGTCCAGGACTGGTTGTCGCCTTCGTCCTTGTTACCCTGAATCTGGTATTCCCACTGGCCGTAACCGGACAGCTGGTCGTTAACCTGGGTTTCACCCTTGAAGCCGATACGCATGTAGGTTTTATCACCGTCTGCGCCTGCGTCATCAGAGAAATAGTGCAGACCTGTCACTTTACCGTACAGATCCAGCTTGTTACCGTCTTTGTTATAAATCTCAGCTGCGTTTACAACGCCTGCTGCCAACATGGAAGTGACTGCCACTGCAACTAATTTAAGTTTCATCTTAAATATTCCTTATAATTTTTTTCAGTATTTCCTGAACCATCGCGAACGATTTCTAAACAAGGCTGTTCGTCAACGGCGTGCTATTTTTAAAAATCTTGTAGTTGTCTTTCAATAATAAGTTTCAAAATATGAGTAATAATTTCATTTAGTGTGATCGAGATCGGGTTAATGACGGCTGAATAAAATGTTGTGGCGATTATTTAATCAGGATGAGTTTATTTTTTTTGGCAACTATGATGGCGAATATTATTGCATTTCGTGTTATTAACAGCGGTAATATTCGCAGGGAAGTAGTTACGCAGCGGTGTCAGGTTATGTCAATTTGATGTCGGCGGAATTGACGAAGGAAGCTAATATAAACAGAACATCAACAAATGCACTAATGTTCTGATTAATATATTACGATGTGATCACATATTAAATTTATGTTAATTTTTATGCCGGATTTAATCGAACCCGGCATAAATCTGAACCCTATTTTCGTGTAGCGTACCAGCAGAGCAATGACCCGGCGCAGACCATCAGCGCGCCCTGCCAGAACGTAAAAGAGAGGGGTGAGCTTAGCAACACGGCTGCAAGCGCGGCGGAGAGCACGGGAGTAAAATAGGATACGGCAGCCAGCACCGTGACGTTACCGTGCAGAATGCCAATATTCCATGCTGCATAGCCAAACCCAAGCGCAATGCCGCACATAACGAGCTTCACGATAACCGGAAAGCTGAACACCATTTCTGGCTGATCGCTAATGGTATATTTCACCCACAGGCTCAGCGCAGTGAGCAAAACAAAGAGGGTAATACCGTTTTGCCCTTTGGCAAATTTGGCGGTTACGGTACAGTAGGCGGCCCAGATAAATGCTCCGGCAAAAGCAAGCGTATAGCTAAGGGGATTAGAGACGACATTGCGGATTATTTCATCAATGTGTAATCCTTGCTCACCTCCTAATACCCAACACACGCCGAGCAGAGCGATAGCCAAACCGGGGACGACCCACAGCGTTGATTTCTGTCCGTTGAATAAAATAGCAAAGACGATCGTCAGGCTCGGCCAGAGATAATTAACCATACCGACTTCTATGGCCTGCGCTCGCGTGGCGGCATAGCCTAACGACAGCGCCAGACAAATTTCATAACTGACAAACAGTACGCTGCCTGCAATAAGATACCCGGGTGAAAAACGTTTAATATCAGGAAATCCTACCGTTACCAGGCACAATAGCCCGCTGAGGGTGTAAATCATCGCCGCGCCGCCGACGGGCCCCAGCCCCTCGCTTACGCTGCGAATCAGACCCACCATTGTGCTCCATAGCAGTATCGCCGCCAGCCCCGTGAGCGTTGCTCTCTTTCTGTCCATTACGTTTTCATCGCTAATAAAATCAAAGGGAAAATGTATAGCATTAATTCTGACCCTGTCGCGAATTATTCTCTTACGTGTTTAACCCTTAGGGGGTATTCAAACGCGGCAGCGGTGACTATTAAGGGGGCGACGTCAGGCGACCTTGATTTGACGCAAAAAAAACAGGGGCTTTAATGTTAGTTTGCGGCGCGAAGTCTTATCAGATAACGAGGACAACAATGGACGTCAGCCGCAGACAATTTTTCAAAATCTGCGCGGGCGGTATGGCCGGAACCACAGCCGCAATGCTGGGATTTGCTCCCAAAATGGCGCTGGCTCAGGCACGCAACTATAAGCTGCTGCGTGCGAAAGAGATCCGTAACACCTGCACATACTGCTCCGTGGGTTGTGGGCTATTGATGTATAGCCTGGGCGATGGCGCGAAGAACGCCAGAGAAGCGATTTACCATATTGAAGGGGATCCGGATCATCCGGTGAGCCGTGGGGCGCTGTGCCCGAAAGGGGCGGGACTGCTGGACTATGTCCACAGCGAAAACCGCCTCCGCTACCCGGAATACCGCGCGCCGGGCTCCGACAAATGGCAGCGCATCTCCTGGGATGAGGCGTTCTCCCGTATTGCAAAACTGATGAAAGCCGACCGTGACGCCAACTTTATTGAAAAGAACGAGCAGGGCGTGACGGTCAACCGCTGGCTCTCTACCGGGATGCTGTGCGCATCTGCGGCAAGCAATGAAACAGGCATGCTGACGCAAAAGTTTGTGCGCTCTCTCGGCATGCTGGCGGTAGACAACCAGGCGCGCGTCTGACACGGACCAACGGTAGCAAGTCTTGCTCCAACATTTGGTCGCGGTGCGATGACCAACCACTGGGTTGATATTAAAAACGCAAACGTCGTGGTGGTGATGGGCGGTAACGCCGCTGAAGCCCATCCGGTGGGATTCCGCTGGGCGATGGAAGCGAAAAACAACAACGATGCGACGCTTATCGTCGTCGATCCGCGCTTTACGCGTACGGCATCGGTGGCCGATATCTATGCGCCGATCCGCTCCGGTACGGACATTACGTTCCTCTCCGGGGTTCTGCTGTACCTGATCGAAAACAACAAAATTAACGCGGACTACGTTAAGCATTACACCAATGCGAACCTGCTGGTGCGGGATGATTTTGCCTTCGATGACGGGCTGTTCAGCGGCTATGACGCTGAAAAACGCCAGTACGACAAAACGTCCTGGAACTATCAGTTCGATGAAAACGGCTATGCGATGCGGGATGAAACGCTCACGCATCCGCGCTGCGTGTGGAACCTGCTGAAGCAACACGTTTCCCGCTATACGCCGGACGTGGTGGAGAACATCTGCGGCACGCCGAAAGCGGACTTCCTGAAGGTGTGCGAGGTGCTGGCCTCCACCAGCGTCGCTGACAGAACCACCACGTTCCTGTATGCGCTGGGCTGGACGCAGCACACCGTGGGCGCGCAGAACATCCGTACCATGGCGATGATCCAGCTGCTGCTCGGCAACATGGGGATGGCCGGTGGCGGCGTGAACGCCCTTCGCGGACACTCTAACATTCAGGGCTTAACCGATCTCGGCCTGCTCTCCACCAGCCTGCCGGGCTACCTGACGCTGCCGTCGGAAAAGCAGGCCAGTCTGCAAGCGTATCTTGAAGCTAATACGCCAAAAGCAACGCTGCCGGATCAGGTGAACTACTGGAGCAACTATCCGAAGTTCTACGTCAGCCTGATGAAATCCTTCTACGGCGACGCGGCGCAGAAGGAGAATGACTGGGGCTTTGAGTTGCTGCCCAAGTGGGACCAGGCTTACGACGTCATTAAGTATTTCAACATGATGGATAAGGGCGACGTCACCGGTTATATCTGCCAGGGCTTTAACCCGGTGGCGTCATTCCCGGATAAAAACAAAGTCGTTCGCAGCCTCAGCAAGCTGAAGTACATGGTGGTTATCGATCCGCTGGTGACCGAGACCTCCACCTTCTGGCAGAACCACGGGGAATCCAACGATGTCGATCCGGCGTCGATTCAGACCGAAGTGTTCCGCCTGCCGTCCACCTGCTTTGCGGAAGAGGACGGCTCTATTGCCAACTCCGGCCGCTGGCTGCAATGGCACTGGAAAGGGCAGGACGCACCGGGCGAAGCGCGTAACGACGGCGAAATCCTGGCCGGCATTTATCATCGTCTGCGCGAAATGTACCGCACCGAAGGCGGCAAAGGCGCTGAGCCGCTGCTGAAGATGAGCTGGCACTACAAGCAGCCGGATCGTCCTGAGTCTGAGGAAGTCGCGAAAGAGAACAACGGCGTGGCGCTGGCGGATCTCTACGACGCCAACGGCAGCCTGGTGGCGAAGAAAGGCCAGCTGCTGAACAGCTTTGCGTTGCTGCGTGACGACGGTACCACGGCATCGTCCTGCTGGATCTACACCGGCAGCTGGACGGAGCAGGGTAACCAGATGGCGAACCGCGATAACGCTGACCCGTCAGGCCTGGGCAACACGCTGGGCTGGGCATGGGCGTGGCCGCTGAACCGTCGCGTGCTTTACAACCGCGCGTCCGCCGACGTGAACGGTAAGCCGTGGGATCCGAAACGGATGCTGATCCAGTGGAACGGGGCGAAGTGGACGGGGAACGACATTCCGGATTACAACACCGCCGCGCCGGGCAGCAACACCGGACCATTCATCATGCAGCCGGAAGGGCTGGGACGCCTGTTCGCTCTCAACAAGCTGGCAGAAGGGCCGTTCCCGGAACACTACGAGCCGATGGAAACGCCGCTGGGGACCAACCCGCTGCACCCGAACGTGGTCTCAAGCCCGGTGGTGCGCATCTACGAAGAGGACGTGCTGCGCTTAGGCAAAAAGGACAAATTCCCGTACGTGGGGACGACCTACCGCCTGACCGAGCATTTCCACACCTGGACCAAGCACGCGCGGCTTAATGCCATCGCGCAGCCGGAACAGTTTGTGGAGATAAGCGAAACGCTGGCGAAGGCGAAAGGCATTGCCAACGGCGATCGCGTCAAGGTGAGCAGCAAGCGCGGCTTTATTCGCGCCGTGGCGGTGGTGACCCGTCGCTTGCAAAGTCTGAACGTGCACGGCCAGCAGGTGGAAACCGTCGGTATTCCGCTGCACTGGGGCTTTGAAGGGGTGGCGCAGAAAGGCTATATCGCCAACACCCTGACGCCAAACGTCGGCGATTCCAACTCGCAAACGCCGGAGTACAAAGCGTTTCTGGTCAACATCGAGAAAGCGTAAGGAGCGATTAAATGGCGATGGAAACACAAGACATTATTAAACGCTCCGCGACTAACCCGATTACCCCCGCGCCTCGCGCGCGGGACTACAAGGCTGAAGTCGCCAAGCTTATCGACGTCTCCTCCTGCGTGGGCTGTAAGGCCTGCCAGGTGGCCTGTTCGGAGTGGAACGATATCCGCGACGAGGTGGGGCACTGCGTCGGGGTTTACGATAACCCGGCGGATCTGAGCGCCAAATCCTGGACGGTGATGCGCTTTAGCGAAACCGACCAGAACGGCAGGCTGGAGTGGCTGATCCGCAAGGACGGCTGTATGCACTGTGAAGATCCGGGCTGCCTGAAGGCGTGTCCGTCTGCCGGTGCGATAATTCAGTACGCCAACGGGATCGTCGACTTCCAGCAGGATAACTGCATCGGCTGCGGCTACTGCATCGCGGGCTGTCCATTTAATATCCCGCGCCTCAATAAAGAGGATAACCGGGTATACAAATGCACGCTGTGCGTCGATCGCGTTAGCGTCGGGCAGGAGCCTGCGTGCGTGAAGACCTGTCCGACCGGTGCGATCCACTTCGGCACCAAAAAAGAGATGCTCGACGTGGCGCAAGAGCGCGTGGAGAAGCTGAAAGCGCGCGGCTACGACAAGGCAGGCATTTACAACCCGCAGGGCGTAGGCGGCACGCACGTGATGTATGTGCTGCATCACAACGACCAGCCGGAGCTGTATCACAACCTGCCGAAAGATCCGGCGATCGATACCTCCATTAACCTGTGGAAAGGGGCGCTTAAACCGCTCTCTGCGGCGGGCTTTATCGCCACCTTTGCGGGGCTGATTTATCACTACATCGGTATCGGCCCGAATAAAGAGGTGGATGACGAGGAGGAGGAGCATCATGAGTAAGTCGAAAATGATAGTGCGCACCAAATTTGTCGATCGCGCCTGTCACTGGACGGTAGTCATTTGCTTCTTCCAGGTGGCGGTATCCGGCATTTCGTTCTTCTTCCCGACGCTGCAGTGGCTTACGGAAACCTTCGGTACGCCGCAGATGGGGCGCATTCTGCATCCATTCTTCGGCGTGCTGATTTTCGTGGTGCTGATGTTTATGTTCGTGCGCTTTGTCCATCACAATATTCCGGACAAGCAGGACATCCCGTGGGTGAAAGGGATTGTCGAAGTCCTGAAGGGCAACGAGCATAAAGTCGCGAAGGTGGGGAAATACAATGCCGGACAGAAGATGATGTTCTGGACCATCATGAGCATGATTTTTGTGCTGCTGGTGACCGGGGTGATGATCTGGCGTCCGTATTTTGCACAGTACTTCCCGATCCAGGTGGTGCGTTACGCGCTGCTAATTCACGCGACGTCTGCCATCATCCTGATTCATGCCATCCTGATCCATATGTATATGGCGTTCTGGGTTAAAGGGTCGATCAAAGGGATGATTGAAGGGAAGGTGAGCCGCCGCTGGGCGCAGAAACATCACCCGCGCTGGTATCGTGATGTGGAACGGCTGGAGGCGAAACAGGAAAGTACGGAAGGGATGAAGTAAGACCTGCGCCGTCGGCTCTGCCCGGCGGCGCTGCGCTTGCGCGGGCCTACTCTTCAAATCAAAACCGCTCTTCCACATACCGGAACGGGTATTTCGTGGGTTTGACTTTGCAGATTTTGCGCTTCGGTAAATCCACCTTGTCGACGTGAATTTCTTTATACGGGATCTGCGAAAGCAGATGCGAAATAATATTCAGACGCACGCGTTTTTTATCTTCAGAACGCGCGACAAACCACGGTGCCCAGGCGGTGTCAGTGGCTTCAAACATGGCGTCGCGCGCGCGGGTGTACTCGTCCCAGAGGTTAAAGGATTTAATATCCATCGGCGACAGCTTCCAGATCTTACGCCCATCGTTAATGCGGTCGCGCAGGCGCCGCTCCTGCTCTTTCGGCGTCACCTCCAGCCAGTACTTCAGCAAGATAATCCCGGCATCAACCATCGCTTTTTCCATAACCGGCGCGCCGTCCAAAAATTTCTCCGCCTGTTCCTCCGTGCAGAACCCCATCACCCGCTCCACGCCCGCGCGGTTATACCAGCTGCGATCGAAGATCACGATTTCGCCCGCCGAGGGCAGGTGAGGCACATAGCGCTGGAAGTAGAGCTGGCTTTTCTCTTTATCCGTTGGGGCAGGAAGCGCAACAACGCGAAACACGCGGGGGCTGACGCGCTCGGTGATCGCTTTAATGGTGCCGCCTTTGCCGGCACCATCGCGTCCTTCAAAAACAATACACACTTTTAACCCTTTGGCGACGACCCACTGCTGGAGCTTAACCAGTTCGACGTGCAGGCGGCGGAGCTCTTTTTCATACTCTTTGGTCTTAAGGGGGGCATTCGATACGACATCAACAGCGACAGGGGTTTTCTTTTTGCTTCCCATGATTGTCATCCTCAGGTTGTCCGGCGTGGAAAAAGCGAGGCCGCACTATGAAGTGTAATCCACCTGAATTAATGGATTAACGTGTCAGCCAGCTGATTTGAACTGGCTCACCATACAAGATTATTTAATAATGCCCTCGCGAATGATTAACCGGTGGTTGAGGCATGAAAAAGACAATATTTTCGTTGGCGCTTGGCACATTTGGCCTGGGTATGGCTGAATTTGGCATTATGGGGGTGTTAACCGAGCTGGCGCATGACACCGGTATTTCGATTCCCTCCGCCGGGAATATGATCTCGTTTTATGCCTTCGGCGTGGTGATTGGCGCCCCGATTGTGGCGCTGTTCTCCGGCAAGTTCTCGTTAAAAACGACGCTGCTGTTTCTGGTTGCCATGTGCGCAGTCGGAAATGCCCTGTTTACGTTTTCTACGTCGTATTACTGGCTGGCGCTGGGGCGCTTGATCTCCGGTTTTCCGCACGGGGCCATTTTTGGCGTCGGGGCGATTATCCTCTCTAAAATTGCGCCACCCGGGAAGGTGACGGTCGCGGTGGCCGGGATGATCGCCGGAATGACTGTAGCCAACCTGGTGGGCGTTCCGTTGGGGACCTGGCTGGGGCATGCATTTGACTGGCGCTATACCTTTTTCCTGATTGCTGCGTTCGACGCGCTGGTTATCCTCTCGGTTCTGCTTTGGGTGCCGGATATCCATGACAAATCAGAAATCAAATTGTCCGAGCAGTTCCACTTCCTGAAGAAACCGGAACCCTGGCTGATTTTTGCCGCCACCATGTTTGGCAATGCTGGCGTGTTCGCGTGGTTCAGCTTCGTTAAGCCGTTTATGGTCAACGTTTCTGGCTTTTCCGAAGAGATGATGACGGCCATCATGATGCTGATGGGCCTTGGCATGGTGTTGGGCAATCTGCTGAGTGGCAAACTCTCGGGGCGCTTTAGCCCGCTGCGCATTGCAGCCATCACCGATATGGTGATTGTCGCCTCGCTGCTGCTGCTTTTCGCCCTGGGCGAACTGAAAACGGCCTCGCTGGTGATGGGCTTTATCTGCTGTGCCGGGCTGTTTGCGCTCTCTGCACCGCTGCAAATTTTGCTTCTGCAAAATGCGAAGGGCGGTGAGATGCTGGGGGCAGCCGGAGGGCAGATGGCGTTTAATCTCGGCAGCGCGATCGGGGCGTACTTTGGTGGGATGATGATTACCCTCGGCTTTAGCTGGCGCTACGTCACGCTGCCTGCGGCGCTCCTCTCGTTCTCGGCCATGAGCGCGCTGTTGATCTACGGTTACCTGCGGGCCAGACAGGCTCAGGCTAACGCTCGCGCGCTAGCCTGATTGCATTCAGGCAAGCCAGGGCTCACCCAGCGTCAGCATCAGGCGGTTGGCCCAGGCGAAGAACGCAGCGGACTGCACCAGGTCCAGCTGGGCTAAGGTGTCCAGCCCCTCTTTTTCCAGTGCGGCAAGGTGCAGCGGCGTGGCGGCAGGCGGGGTAACCGACAGCGCTGCCGCAAAATTAATTTCCGCCTGCCAGCGCGCAGATTGCCCCTCACTCAGGGATCGTCCCGGACGCACGGCCAGCAGAGCCTCTACCGCAGCATCATCCTTTGACAGCTGGCTGGCTTTACGCGCATGGACAGAGGCGCAGTAGATGCAGCCGTTAATTTTACTGGCTACCGTTGCGGCCAGCTCGCGCTCGGCGCGCGGTAATCCCCCCGGTGTATAAAAAATTCCTTTATCCGTTAACGTGCGCTGTTCAAGCACCGGCAGGTTGCGCCCCAGCAGGCGAAAGTAGTCGGAATCGGTATGGCCAAATTTCGCCAGAACGGCAACTTCGTCATCACGGAAGTCCGCCAGCGGTTTGGCGTCGATCCACGGCTCCCAGCCCAGCTCCTGCTGGGTGAACGCGACGGGAGCCGTCTTCCCGGAGACCGTGGTTGCGGTTGTATGCCAGATGCCTGCCGCCACCGGCGCATCGCTTGCCACCACCGGCTTGTCATTTAGCAGCCGCAGCCCGGCGACGAGTCGGCTCTGAAAGCTGACAAACGCAACAAGCTGCGCCAGGGTAACAATGCCTTCCTTGCTCCAGCCCGCCCGGGTCAGCGCCGTCAACGCGGACGGCGTGGCTTCGACGGGAGAGAACGTCAGCAGGCGCGCTAAGTGCAGCGCCAGGGTCAGGCGTTCGGATGTTGGGTCGGCCAGGCCAAACCCCGCATAGTGCGCGGCCAGCGCCTCCGCGTTGTGCCACCTGGCGACTTTTGCCGCGACGGCGAAGCGCTCGTCCAGCGCAAAATCGCTATCCTGCTGGGTAAATAAGATTTCGTAGCTGCCCTGTGCGTGGCGCGTGGCGGCGTCCCGCGTGGCGCGCGCCTCTGCCAGAGGGGAACCGGGTTTAATTTCCGCCAGCTCGGCGAGAATGTCGTGACTTAATGACATAGGTGTCTCCTCAAAGGATGTGGGGGGCAATATGTTCGGCGATCAGTTCGATGGATCGCAGCGTGTCGCGATGGGTGGGCTCAACCGAATGGACCTGGAATGAGATGTCCGTGGCGCGCCGGAGAACGGAATCAGCCTGCAGCGAATGCAGCACCGTCTCTGGCGAGCCGATATGGGCGTCGAACTGGCGACGAAAATCTGTGACAGTGTCACCTTTAACCACGTGTCCGGCAGCGCGATGCTGCTGGGCCTGCCTGGTGAGACCCGGCGTGGCGACCTTCAGCGCGTAGTCATCGCTGTCGGCGATGAACGCCGTGCGGGAGGCCAGAATGCGCGGCGCAATGCCCGCAGGCAGTGCCTCAAGGTAGGCATCCACAATCGGGTTCTGGATCGCGTCGAGCGTCAAATCCAACTGGTCTGCCGGGCGCGGCTGCGTGCGGGAGAGCATCAAACCGTGTCCGGCCCGCGCGGCGCGAACGGCACCGTCGACGGAAAAGGTGGCAATCCAGATCCGTTCAGCCAGCTGTGGCGCTGGCGGATAAAGGTGGTTATCCGGATGGGTGAGCGAATCCCCTCGCCAGGCGCTCTGGAGAACATGCAAATGGTCAGCAAAGGCCGCGCCGCGCTGTTCAAACGTCAGTCCGAACGGCAGGAAAGAGGTCGGCGTGCCGCCCGAACCAAAACCGACTTCGAGACGACCATCGGCGAGTAAATCCAGCACCGCCGCATCTTCCGCCACGCGCAGCGGGTTTTCCATCGGCAGGGTAATGATGGCCGTCCCCAGGCGGATGGTTTCGGTATGCGCGGCAACGTGCGCCAGAAACAGCAGCGGCGACGGCAGGCCGCCTTCACTTTCGTGGAAATGGTGCTGGGCAATCCAGGCGCTGTCAAAACCGTGGCGTTCGGCGTGGCGGATCTGTTCGGTTGCCAGACGATAGCGCTCCTTCGGCGTGGCGTCGTCAAGCAGGCGGGTGAAAAATCCCAGGCGTTTTCGCGTCATGCGAACTCCTCCGTAACGGGTGAAAAATGGGGAATGGCGGCAATCAGCTCGCGGGTATAGTCGTTCTGCGGCGACGTGAATAAGGTCTCGACGTCACCGTGTTCGACCACCTGGCCGCTGCGCAGCACCGTGACGCTGTGGGCGATCCGGCGGACGATAGAAAGATCGTGCGTGATAAAGAGGTAGGTCAATCCCAGCTGCTGCTGCAGCTGCTGAAGCAGTGCCAGAATCTGCGCCTGTACGGTGACGTCCAGCGCGGAGGTGGCCTCGTCCAGCACCAGAATAGTCGGCTCCAGGATCAGCGCCCGGGCGATGGCTACGCGCTGGCGCTGCCCGCCTGAAAGCTCCCTTGCGGTGCGGGTCAGGAGTTCAACGGGCAGGGCAACCCGCTGCGCCACGGTCTCTACACGGAGCTTGCGCTCCGCCTTGCTGAGGCGAGCAAAGTTCTTCAGCGGCTCTTCGATGATGTCAAACAGGGTTTGACGCGGGTCGAGAGAGGCGAACGGGTTCTGGTAGACAAACTGGATCTTCTGGCGCAGCTGGCGGCGGGCCTCGCGGCTGAGGTCGGTGGCATCAATATCATCAATAATGACCTGTCCGCTGTCCGCCTGTTCAAAACCCAGCAAAATACGGGCGAGGGTGGTTTTCCCGGAGCCGGATTCACCGACCAGCGCATGCGTGCTGCCGCGCCTGACGTCAAACGTCACCCGATCCAGCGCCTGAAGGTGATGACCTTTGCCCAGCGAGAACCGTTTGCTGATGGCGCGGGCGCGAATGGCCGGTGACGCCAGCGGAAGGCCAGCTACCGGGGCAATGGTCAGGCGCTGGCCCAGGAGATCGCTCAACAGCTGGCGGGTGTAGGCGTGCTGCGGCGTGCGGACAATGTCGGCGGTGTCGCCGTGCTCCTGAACCTCGCCGTTGCGAAACACCAGCAGCCTGTCCGCGCGCTGGGCAGCCAGCGCCAGATCGTGGGTGACAAACAGAACCGCAGTACCCGATTCCCGACGCAGGATATCCAGCAGATCGAGAATGCGTTTTTGCACCGTCACGTCCAGCGCGCTGGTGGGCTCATCGGCGACGATCACGTCCGGGCGCAGGGCAATGGCGATGGCAATCAGCACGCGCTGTTTCATCCCGCCGGAGAGCTGATGCGGATACTGCTTCATGCGCTGTTCGGGATGGCTCAGGCCGACCTTTGTCAGCAGGGCGAGCACCTGCTCGTCGCGCTGGAGTGCCGTTACCTTTTGGTGCTGCTGAATAATTTCCCCGACCTGTACGCCGATCGTCTTCACCGGGTTGAGTGAATTACCCGGATCCTGCGGAACCAGGCTGATTCGCGCGCCGCGCAGGGTATCGAGACGCTTCGCTGACCACCGGCTAATCTCCTCGCCGTTGAGCACGATTTTCCCGGTATCGCGTCGGGCGTTATCCGCCAGCAGACCGATGATCGCCTGTGCCGTGGTGGTTTTGCCTGAGCCGGATTCGCCGACAAAGGCCAGCATTTCCCCCGGTCGGAGGGTGAAGCTGACGTTATGCACCACCTCGCGCCACTGGCGCGCGGTACGGTAGCTGATGGTCAGGTTTTCTACCGAGAGTACGGTCATTTCAGGCCTCCGCTGAACTGTTGGCTGATACGGTTGGTGGCAAGCACGACGGCGATGACGACCACACCGGGGAAGGTAGTTAACCACCAGGCGGTAGAGAGATAGTTACGACCTTCGGCAATCAATAAGCCCCATTCCGGAACAGGCGGTGGGGTGCCGTAGCCGAGAAAGCTCAGCGTGGAGAGGGCCAGAATGGCCTGACCAAACTGCAGCGTGGCAAAGGCGAGGACGGCGGTTAAGGCGTTGGGCAGGATGTGTCGCCACAAGACCGCCAGGAACGTCCCGCCGCTGCCAAACGCCGCCTCGACATAATCCGTATGGCGGATGCGCACCACTTCACCCCGCGCGAGGCGGGCGAAGCTGGCGATTGAGGCCACGCCGACGGCAATGGCGGCGTTAACGGTGCCAAACCCGAGCAGAATAATGACCGTCAGCGAGAGCAGCAGAGACGGAATGGACAGCAGCACGTCGACAAAACGCATCAGGAAAGACTCGACGCGTCCGGCGAACGCGCCGGCGATCACCCCCAGACCGGTGCCCACCACCAGCCCCATCGTGACGGCAGCGAGCGCCGCGCTCAGGGAGTGGGACGCACCATACACAATGCGGGTGTAAACATCGCGGCCAAGCTGATCGGTGCCGAGCCAGTGGCCCGCCTGCGGTGCCAGACGTTGTGCTCCGGCGATGCCCTCAATCGGGCTGTAGTGGGTTAACAGGCCGGGGGCTACGGCAGCAAAAACTGCGAGAATAATCACCGCCCACGCCAGCCACAGTCCCGGCTGCCACGCGACGCCCTGCCAGCCGGGAACGCGTTTTCGCGCGGCGGCAGCGTAATCGACCAGGCTCATGATGCACCTCCGGTAACGGTTTGCAGACGGGGATCCAGCAGCGGCATCAGCAGGTCCACCAGCAGATTGATCAGGACAAAGCCGAGAGCGGAAATCATCACCACCGCCTGAAGCACGGCGATGTCCTGGTTGTTCACCGCCTGCTGGGTCAGCTGCCCGAGCCCGCTGCGGCCAAATACGGTTTCGGTGATCAGCGCTCCGGCAATCAGTTCGCCCAGCAGCAGCCCGGCAATATTGAGTACCGGCAGCAGCGCGTTGCCGGTGACGTGACGCCACAGGACGGCGGTTTCACTCAGCCCTTTGGCGCGGGCGACGGCGACAAACGGCTGCGTCGCCACCTGGTCCAGGCTGCGCATCAGAATTTGTGCCAGCGGGGCGGAGATCGGGATCGCGACGGTGACGATCGGCAGGATCAGCCCCTGCAGCGGCGTCGGGTTAATCACCGGGATCAGCCGCAGCTGGAAAGAAAAGAGCTGGATAAGGGCAATCCCCAGCCAGAACGTGGGTAAGGAGATAAACAGGACCGGCAGAGACTGAAGGGTATTACTCAGCCAGCGCAGACCCGGCAGACGCGACGCAAAGGCCAGCGCAAACGCCAGCAGGACCGCGAGTACAAAGGCGGGCAGGGCGAGGCTCAGGGTATCCGGCAGATTGCTGGCAATCAGCTCGCTGACCGGCACCCCTGCCTGTAATGAATAGCCGAAATCTCCGCGCAGCATCGCCAGCAGCGTGTGGCCGTATTGCTGCCACAGTGGGCTGTCCGCGCCGTAGGCCACGCGCATCTCCTCGATTTGCGCCGGGCTTAGGCCCAGGTCCGGGTTCTGAAATTTAATCAGCACCGCGTCGCCAGGCAGCACCTGGAGCAACACGAACGAGAGGGTAAAGGCGGCCCACAGCACCAGCAGCCCGTGCCCAAGACGTTGAAGAAGTGCGTGGCGCATCGTCAGCTCCTTAGTGTTTCTCAATCCACGCGCCGTAGAACGACGGGCGGCCGACCGCTTCAAAATTGACGCCTTTTAGCCACGGCGCACCGGCAAAGACCTGTGGCTCTTCGAAGATCGGAATGACATAGGCGTTATCCAGCAGGTAGCGCTGGGCATCGCCGGTCAGCTGCAGGCGTTTTTGCGGATCGACCTCTGAGGAGATATTTACCAGCAGCGCATTCAGCTTGTCGTCACGGAAGCTTTTGACCTTGTCGCTGGAGCCGCCTTTTTGCAGTAGCGCGTCGCGGTTAGCCGGGTAGAACATGCTTTTCACCACGTCCGGATCGGCGCGGCCCACTTCGGAGACGGTTAACGGGGTTTTCTGTGGATCAAGGTTATCCAGCGTGCGGCTGCCAGCATCACCGGCTTTTACGTTCAGCACTACGCCCACCTGACGCCACTGCTGGGCAACCAGCTGCAGCACCTCTTTGTTTTGCGGCTGCGGCAGGGATTCATATACCGTCAGCGCCAGCCGCTGCCCGTCTTTAGCGCGGATCCCGTCGCTGCCCGCTTTCCAGCCCGCCTCGTCCAGCAATTGATTCGCTTTTGCCGGGTCAAAGGTCAGTTTGTCGCTGAGATCGACAAAGCCTGCGGCGGAATCGGCAATCACCGACTTCGCCTGCGGATAGTTGGCCGAGAAGAGGGTCTCGACCACCTGCTTTGCATTCGTGGCATGCAGCAGCGCCTGGCGCACGCGAATATCGGAGACCAGCGGGTTATCCGGGCGGAAGCTGATACTGTCGTTCACCCCGCGCGTTGGGGCAGCGTAGATTTTATAGCCCTGGTCTGTCGCCTGCTTTTCGTCATACGCCTGCACCTGGCGAATAAAGTCGGCCTGACCTGCCAGCAGGGCGCCGACGCGCACGCTGTCCTCCTGGGTCACGATAAACTTGATACCGTCCAGATTGGCTGGACCCTGTTGCGTCAGGCTTTTGGGCCCCCACCGGTAGTCCTTACGGGCTTCGAGCGTCACTTCGCGGCCGAGCTTCTCGTCCTTCACCACAAACGGGCCGGAGCCGATGATATGCCGGGCGTCTCCCAGCTCTTCAAAGTTGCGCTTCAGCGTGCTGAGCGAGACCAGACCCGACCCAATCGTGGCGGTGCCCTGCAGGAACCCCGGCGACGGTTTTTTGAAGTAAAACTTCACGGTCAGCGGGTCGATCACTTCGCTGCGATCGTAGTTATTGATCACTTCTGACACCGGCAGGCGCTGCGCCTTATTGCCCAAACCGTAGGTATCAAAGTTTTTTGCTACGGCGTTGGCGTCCAGCGGCGTGCCGTCGGAGAAGGTAATACCGGGATGCAGTTTAAAGGTGTATTCAGTTTTATCAGCGTTGGTGGTCCAGCTTTCGGCCACCCACGGTTCGACCTGCAGCGTCTTTGGATTTTGCCACGTCAGTTTGTCGGTGATCTGGTTCAGGATGCCGCCGTTCGGGTAGAAGCCGCCGGCAGGCGGATAGAGGTTGGTGTGCGCCTGTTGTTCAAGATAAATCAGCGTGCCGCCTTTGACCGGCGCATCGGCGGACCAGGCTGCAGTTGTCGTCAGAATCAGCGCCGTCAGCAGCGGCAGACGAAATGGGGTTTGCATGGTGAATTCCTTTGTTATCTTCTTGTTAGCGTCGGATTCATCATCGGGCGCGGGGGAAAACAAGGGAACAAAGGAATTGAGATAAGGATTGCCGGAAACTGAAAATATAAATGCCCCGTAAACGGGGCGAAAGCGGGAACTAAACGAATTTCGCCAGCGGGTCCGCGGCGGCAAACGCGACCGCTTTATCCGCTGCTGGAGGGTAGATCAGCTCGTTAGTGATGGCGATCTTGATCTTCTTGGCGTCATCTTGGACTGACTTAACGACCTGATCCCAGCCCTCGGTATAAACCGCGCCCCACGCGCCTAAATCCAGGCAGGTAACATAGTTCACCTGACGATAAGGGTAAGGAGTAACGTTCAGCAGGCTGGCGGCAGCGTTATGACCGGCAAATTTCCCTAGCTGGATCGCGTGCTGGCAGGTCATCAGCGCCGTGTTGCCCGCATCGTCTGTTTTGGCATGAGCCATATCGCCGGTGGCATAGACGTCAGGAAGTGCGGGGACCTGCAACGTCTCTGTCACAACCAGGCGGCCCTGGCTATCGCGTTCACCGCCTATCTGCAGGCTGAGAGGATTTGCCTCGACGCCTGCGGTCCAGACGACGGTCGCAGCAGCAATACGTTCACCGTTTTTCAGCGTTACGCCGTGAGCATCAATGGCTTCAACTTCACTCTTCAGCCGCCATTCAACGCCCAGCGCCTCACTCGCCTCTGCAATTGTTTTACGCAATGCGTCGCTATAACGGCCGCCAATGACTGGCCCTCTCTCAACTACGACTATTTTAATCTCCGTATTGTCACCAAAACGGGCACGCAGTCGGGCAGGTAGCTCCGTTGCCAGCTCGATGCCGGTAAAGCCGCCTCCGCAGACTACCACGGTGTTGCGCTCGGGCGTGGAGGGACGTAACGCCAGTGAATCAAGGTGGCGCTCAAATACCTGTGCGGATTCCAGCTGGTCGATGTCAAAGGCGTAGTCAGCCAGGCCGGCAATCGGTGGGCGTTTGGTCTGGCTGCCCGTAGCGAGGATCAGCCTATCGTAGGAAGCCGTAGCATGCGCGCCATTGGACATCCGGTATAAAACGGTTTTTGCCGTGGTATCAATTTGTTCCACGTGTCCGGCGATGAATGTGATATCAAGCTCGGCAAACAGGTCAGTCAACGGGGCGACCAGCGTTGAAACCTTCTCCTCATAGAAGCGTGGCCGAACGCGCAGTTCGGGTAAGGGGGCCAGAACCGCAATTTCCAGACTGTTATTACCCTGCTGCTCAGAGAGACGTGCCGCGCTCACGGCTGCCCACATACCCGCAAAACCACTGCCTACGATTAAAATCTGCTTTTTCATATTCGATCCTTTCTCCCGCCAGGCTTCATGCCTGACATAACTGCCACTATACTTGTCGGAGTTAACTCCGACAACTTCTTTCTGAGTTAAAAATCGTTATAATGCTCCGAACACTAATTCGGAGTTAACCATGGCGTTTTACAGTTCCGGTGTGGAATACGGCATTCACAGCCTGATGTGTATGGTGGATGCGAAGGGCAACGAGCGTGAGATGAGCGTCCGTGAGATGGCTGCCTTGCAGGGCGTGCCGTATGACTACCTCGGCAAAATCTTCACACGCCTGTCACGTGCCGGGCTGGTCATCAGTACGGAAGGCAAGGGCGGGGGCTTTAAGCTGGCGCGTCCGGCGGAGCTGATCAGCGTGCTGGATGTGGCGCATGCCATTGACGGCGAGAAAAACATGTTCGAATGTCGTGAAGTGCGCCAGCGGCTGGCCGTGTTTGATGAAGCACCGCCTGCCTGGGTCTGCGACGGCCCGTGCGGAGTACGTTCAGTCATGGATAGCGCGCAGCAGCGGATGGAAGAGGAGCTCGCGCGTCATACTATTCTCGACCTGGCGCGTAAAATGTACCGAAAAGCGCCGGACACCTTCCAGATTGAGGTTCAGGAGTGGATTTCAGTTCGTCGTTCGTCGTAGCAATGAGCCGGGTAAGGCGTAGCCACTACCCGGCAAAAGGTGTTTACGAGCGTAAGTCGATCACCATACGGCCACGGATCTGGCCCTGTTCCATCTCTTTAAAGATGGCGTTGATGTCCTCGATAGGACGCATCGTCACTTTCGGTACTACTTTGCCCTCGGCCGCAAACTGGAAGGCCTCCTGCAGATCCTGACGGGTGCCAACCAGCGAACCTACCACCTGAATACCGTCCAGCACCAGGCGCGGAATGTCCAGGCTCATCGCTTCCGGCGGCAGGCCAACGGCGACCACGCGGCCACCGGCACGCACGGCATCTACCGCCGAGTTGAAGGCCGCTTTTGCGACGGCGGTGACGACTGCGGCATGCGCGCCGCTGGTTTTTTCCTGCACAATCTTAGCGGCATCTTCGCTGCGGGAGTTGATGGTTAAATCTGCACCCATGCTCGCGGCCAGCTTCAGCTGTTCATCGTTAACGTCCAGGGCGATGACTTTGGCGTTAAAGACGTTTTTGGCGTACTGCAGCGCAAGGTTGCCCAGCCCGCCCAGACCGTAAATCGCAATCCACTGGCCCGGCTTAATACCCGACACCTTCACCGCTTTGTAGGTGGTCACGCCAGCGCAGGTAATGCTGCTGGCCGCCGCCGAATCCAGACCGTCCGGCACTTTTACCGCGTAATCCGCGGTGACGATGCACTCTTCCGCCATGCCGCCGTCAACGGAGTAACCGGCGTTTTTCACGTCACGGCACAGGGTTTCGTTGCCGGAATTACAGTATTCGCAGTGTCCGCAGCCTTCAAAGAACCAGGCCACGCTTGCGCGGTCGCCAACTTTCAGCGACGTCACGCCAGGGCCGACTTCTTTCACGATACCAATTCCTTCATGGCCCAGGATTACCCCGGTTTTATCGCCAAAATCACCGTTCTTCACGTGGAGGTCGGTATGGCATACACCACAGCACTCCATTTTCAGCAGGGCTTCCCCATGCTTAAGCGGGCGTAAGGTTTTTTCAGTGACATTGACCTGATGATCCTGAGTAACAACAGCAGCCTTCATGTGTATCTCCTTGTTCATGATAAGAATCTGCATAGCAGGTGTAGTACCCCTTAAGGATTAATACATTAGCCTGGTAATGCAAGGCTGCGGCAACATAATGTCATCATTTGATTCGATTTAAGATTAAGAATACGGCGATCCTCTAATAATTAAGGGGGAAAATGCTGGCCCGGCGAGGCGCTCGCCGGGCGCAGATTTACAGCTGGGCTTCAATCTCCTCAATTTCTCTTCGCCATTGCGCCTGCAGCTGCGGCTTCTGATGTTTCGGCTTACGCGCCAGATCGTCTTCCAGCAGCGTTTCCAGCGCGATCAGCCGTTCAAGCAGATCATCGTACGGCGAGGGTTGAACTTCCCCAGCGGTGACGACGGGCGCGGCTGATGTCCCCAGCCCCGCGCTTTCACGCAGCCGCTCAAACACGGCTTCAGCATCGTGCCACTCGCTCAGCCAGCCGTCCTCAATCAGCCAGAAGCGGTTACAGCTTTGGCTAATTAACTGGCGATCGTGGCTGACCAGCAGCACGCCGCCTTCGAACTGTTGCAGCGTTTCCGCCAGTGCCTCTTTGCCTTCCATGTCGAGATGGTTGGTGGGCTCATCCAGCATCAGCAGGCTGTAGCGGGCAAGCGTCAGGCCCACGAATAGCAGGCGCGAGCGTTCGCCACCGCTGAGCGTGCTGACTTTTTGCCCGTGTCTCGCCCACGGGAACCCGGCGCTGATGAGCGCCATCTTCCTGTTTTGCGGGTCGGGAGCGAAAGGTTCCAGAGCGTCGAGCAGCGTGGCGTCATCCGGCAGCTGATGCAGCGTCTGGTCGTAGTAGCCCGGCGAGACGCGCGGATGGATTTTCAGCCCGCTGTCCGTCGGTTCATCCACAAAATGTCGCCAGATAAGCTTCATCAGCGACGATTTACCGCAGCCGTTACGACCGACAATTGCCACGCGATCGCCGCTTTTCAGCCGCGCCGTTTCGATGTTAAACAGTGGCGGTAGCCCGGGCGCAGGCGGGACGCTGAGGTTTTCCATCTCCAGCAGACGGTCCGCCCGCAGCGCGTCGCCGCGCAGGGTTAGCGTCCATGGACTGCCCGCCGTGAGCGCGGTCTGGCTCTCTTTGAGTCGTTCGACCTGTTTTTCCATCTGTTTGGCTTTGCGGGCCAGGTCTTCGTTGTCGTAAACCTTACCCCAGGTCGCCAGCCGCTTCGCGCTGGCGGTCACGCGGTCGATCTCCTTTTGCTCCGCCTTGTGGCGCTGCGCATCGCTTTCGTCTTTTGCTGCAAGCGCTTTACGGGCGGCCGTGCAGGGAAGGGCAAAGTAGTGCAGCGTCTTATCACGCAGGATCCAGCTGCCGTTTGTGACGGCATCCAGCAGCTGTCTGTCGTGCGAAACCAGCACGAAGCTGCCTGACCAGTTCTGTAAAAAGTGTTCCAGCCAGAGCATGGTCGGCAGATCCAGGTGGTTGCTGGGTTCATCCAGCAGGAGCAGATCCGGCTCGTGAATCAACGCCCGCGCCAGCAGCAGGCGGGTGTGCTGTCCGCCGCTCAGGGTGGCGGATTGCAGCGTCATATCCTGCGGCGTGAAGCCCATGCTCGCCAGCAGCGTTTCAGCTTTCCAGCGCAGGCTGTCGTGCTCAGCTAAAGGCAGTTGCGCGAGTACGGCATCCAGCATGGTCAGCGGGAAAATGGCGTCCGGGAGATGTTGCTCCACGCGCGCCATCAGGCAGTGTCCGGCCAGCGCTACCGTTCCGGCGGCTGGGATATCTGTTCCGTCCAGCACCTTTAAAAGCGTACTTTTGCCGCAGCCGTTGTCGCCCAGCAGGGCGATGCGGTCGCCTTTTTTCAGCGTAAAGGAGAGTGAGTCGAAGAGCGTGCCAAACGCCGTATCAACGCGTAAAGATTGTGCAGTGAGTAAAGTGCTCATTGTTGCTTACCCAAGAGTTACAGGCATGTTTATGCCTCGTCAAACATCGCTGACGATAACTCAGTAAGCCCGAGAGAAGGGATTTCAGGGGTTGGTGTCTTCGCTCAAGCAGAAGTTATCGCAGCACGATACCGATAACGCTTGAGCTGGTGCGATCACCAAATGTATGTGAAACATTGAAAATTTCACGATACAGCATAATTGGCCTCCTTATATATTCAGTGGGTTAATGGATGAAAGGAGTGTAGCGGGGGAAAGGGGGTTTGGCTAGCGGATATTCGATGGTGCGGTCTGTTGCCCATCATCCTAACCCTCTCCCCAATGAGGAGAGGATCGGTTCGGGCGCAGAATTAAATCGAGGTACGGCGATAGCTGCGGTATTCCGGCATCCAGAAGTTATCATCAATAGCCTGCTGCAGCGCGTCGGCAGAGGTTTTCACCGCCACGCCCTGCTGCTGCGCCATTTTACCCACCGCAAACGCGATAGCGCGCGACACCTTGTGAATGTCCTTCAGTTCCGGCAGCACCAGCCCTTCTCCGTTGTTGACCAGCGGCGAATAGCCCGCAAGGGTTTCGCTCGCTGACATCAGCATCTCATCGGTAATGCGGGAGGCGCCGGAGGCGATCACGCCCAGACCAATGCCCGGGAAAATATAGGAGTTGTTGCACTGGGCGATCGGATAGGTTTTATCCTTCCATACCACCGGATCGAACGGGCTGCCGGTGGCAACCAGCGCGTTACCTTCGGTCCAGGCGATGATGTCCTGCGGCGTCGCTTCCACGCGGGAGGTCGGGTTAGAAAGCGGCATCACGATAGGGCGCTCGCAGTGCTTGTGCATCTCACGAATAATCTCTTCGGTGAAGAGACCGGTTTGCCCGGAAACGCCGATCAGAATATCCGGCTTCACGTTGCGCACCACGTCCAGCAGGGAGAGCACTTCGTTGTCGGTGTCCCAGTTCTTCAGGTTCTCGCGCTTCTGCACCAGCTTGGTCTGGAACGGCAGCAGGTTCGGCATACCGTCGGTCAGCAGGCCGAAACGGTCAACCATGAAGACGCGGGAGCGGGCCAGCTCTTCGCTTAAGCCTTCGCGCTGCGTCTGGGCAATAATCTGCTCGGCGATGCCGCAGCCCGCAGAGCCTGCGCCCAGGAAGACGATTTTCTGGTAGCTCAGCTGGCTGCCGGCCGCGCGGCTGGCGGCGATAAGCGTGCCCACGGTCACCGCTGCGGTGCCCTGGATGTCGTCGTTAAAGGAGCAGATCTCATCGCGATAGCGGTTCAGCAGCGGCATCGCGTTTTTCTGCGCAAAGTCTTCAAACTGCAGCAGAACGTCCGGCCAGCGGTGCTTCACGGCCTGAATGAAATCGTCGACAAACTGATAGTACTCGTCGTCGGTAATGCGCGGATGACGCCAGCCCATGTACAGCGGATCGTTCAACAGTTGCTGGTTGTTGGTGCCGACATCCAGCACCACCGGCAGGGTGTACGCCGGGCTGATGCCGCCGCAGGCGGTGTAGAGAGAGAGTTTACCGATTGGGATCCCCATCCCGCCAATGCCCTGGTCGCCGAGGCCGAGAATACGTTCCCCGTCCGTCACCACAATCACTTTAATATTGTGGTTCGGCACGTTCTGCAGAATGTCGTCCATGTTGTGACGGTTCTGATAAGAGATAAAGACGCCGCGTGAGCGACGGTAGATCTCAGAGAAGCGTTCGCACGCCGCACCCACCGTTGGGGTGTAGATCACCGGCATCATCTCTTCGAGATGGTTTTGCACCAGGCGATAGAAGAGGGTTTCGTTGGTGTCCTGGATGTTGCGCAGGTAGATGTGTTTGTCGATCTCGGTTTTGAAGCCCTGATACTGGATCCACGCGCGCTCTGCCTGCTCTTCAATGGTTTCAACCACTTCCGGCAGCAGGCCAAGCAGGTTAAAGCTGCTGCGCTCTTCCATGCTGAAGGCGCTGCCTTTGTTGAGCAGGGGGAATTCGAGTAAAACCGGGCCGGCATAAGGGATATATAAGGAACGATGTTTTTTCAGTTTGTTGTCCATGTCACTCACTCTTTTTTTGAAGATCCGTCCCTGACACTGCTGTTTGTCATCTTTCTGGCCTGTGCTACGGGGTGCGGTCGGGCGGTATTATAAAGGAGCTAAATATTAATTACCGCAACACATAAACAAAAACACCATCGGTTTTGCCGATGGTGTTCTGGATCTCAGTCTGGAACTTACTTGCCCGCGTGGCGTTTTCTGCCGGTGGCGTGAGTGACTTGCGTTTCATGGTCGCCTTCAATCACCACTTTACGCTGATTTGAAAGCTTGTAGTTCAGTCCCAGAATGTGGCGTGCCTGACGGTTCGATTTCATGTTAACTCCTCAATCCTGTTGATAGTTTTAAGGACCAGTTTGCTTTCGCAAACGAAATGTAACCCCTTAGGTTGCAGATCCAGCTTAGCAGGTTTTTACAAAGGTGCGTTTTGCCCGCTGACGACGTAGTTAATGGTCTGCTGGTAGATGTCACTGAGGATGTCATTATCCGTGGATTCCACCCACTTGGTCAGTTCCATTAAAATGTCATCTTCAGTCACAGCACCGTGCTCGGCGTGAAGACCCTGCGCAATCGCGTTAACGAGTTCAGGTTGTGCTGCTGTGGTATTAGCCGGGTAATAAGTAAACATGCTGCCTCCGTGTCGTTGTCTGTTTAATGGTACGGCTCGCAAAAAATTTAATTCATAAACAGAATGGCAAATATTTTCCCGGTTGTGTCTCAGATTCATCTTAGAAATAAAAATGACATAAGTGCATGCTTTTATGCGTTTTTAAAACGGAGGGATATATTGGCGTGAGGCAGTGTGGATATTATGGCGGTGCTCCTGCTATCGCGGGAATATAGCAGGAGCCGTTTTTAAATTACCACTTCATTTCGCCAGTATTCACTTTGGCGCTTAATTCCAGAGAGCTCTCTTCTGCCAGATCCGGATACTGTTTTTTCAGTGCACCGATAACGCCCGCAGAGTTTTTATGTGCCGACAACGCCTGTTCAAAATGCTGCAGATAGCCACGGGTAAAATCAATAGCCCCGGTTCCGGACGGTGGCGTGCCCAGGTAGTGGCCCGGTATCACGCGTTCCGGCTTGTGCGCGGCCATGTTGTCCAGGGTCTGCTGCCACTGCTGCCGGCGAGCCGGCGTCTGGGTATCAGCCGTCCAGACGTGAATCCCCCAGGAGACCCCGGTGCCGCCGAGGATGGTTTTCACGGACGGGATCCACACGTAGGCCGCATAGCTGTCCGGCTGCTCGATATCGACCTTTTCCCCGTCAATCATAAAGGTGGTGGAGGCGAGCACCTGCGGCACCACCAGTTCCGTTGGCGCGCCGTCTTTCATCTGCGGGCCCCAGAAGGCGAGCTTGGCGTCTTTGGTGGCCTTAATATGGTCAACCACCTGCTGCGTGGCCACCACTTTGGCATTCGGGAAGGCTTTCACCAGCGGCTGCAGGCCAAAATAGAAATCCGGATCGCCGGAGGTGATCACAATCTTATTCAGCGTTTTACCGCTGCGGCGAATTTTCTCTACCAGCGCTTCGCCATCCTTCACGCTGAACTGCGCGTCAAACAGCACCGCCTCTTTCGGGCCGGAAACGAGCGTGGAGGAGACCGCGAAAATGCCTTTTTCCTGCGGGTTATAGGTATCAATCGTCAACGGCGCGGCAAAAACGGCCGGAGCGAAAAGGGTGGAAAGCAGGGCAATATGAGGGAATTTCATGCTGTTGTCTCTGTTGTTCAGGAATGTCTCTATTGTACGGATATTCTCATTTGCCAGAATTCCTGAAACAAGACATGCTTAGTTTCATAAATCGAGCAGATGGAGCTTATATGGATCGCGTTATTGCCGCTCAGGTCTATAACCGGATATGCGAACTGGGAAGCCTGAGCGCGGCGGCCCGCGCGCTGGGCATTTCCCGGCCGATGGTGAGCCGTTACCTTGAACAAATGGAGAAGTGGGCGGGGACGCGGCTGGTAAACCGCTCCACGCGCAAGTTGACGCTGACGGCGGCAGGGGAAAAGGTGCTGCAAAAAACGCGGACGCTCTCGCAGATCTCGCAGGAAATCGAAGGTCAGTCGGAAAAAGATCTGCCGTCCGGCACGCTGCGGGTAGCCTGCGCGCACTTTACCGCCATGCACCTGATTGCGCCGGTCCTGCCCGGCCTGCTCTCGCGCTACCCGCAGCTGCGCATTGAGCTGGACGTGAACAACCATCCGGTCAGCCTGGTGGGAGAGCGCATTGACGTCGCGGTGCGCATTACCGATAACCCGGAGCCCGGCATGATCGCCCGCCGGCTGGGGGAGTGTCGATCGGTGCTCTGCGCCTCGCCGGCGTATCTGGCACAGCACGGCACGCCCGTCAGCCCCGAAGAACTGGCGCAGCATAACTGCCTGCACTACAGCTTTTTCGCGGGGCAGTCCTGGCACTTCCTGACGCCGGAAGGCGAAAGCCTGAGCGTGGCCGTCAGCGGCAACCTGAGCGCCAGTATCTCATCACTGCTCATGAACGCGGCGATCGAGCACTGCGGCATCGCCATGCTGCCGGAGCGCGAAGCGCGCGCCGCGCTGGAGCAGGGATTACTGGTGCCGGTACTGGCGTCGCTGGAGCCGAAACCGCTTGCCATCCACGGCATTTATCAGTCACGGGAATACCAGCCTGCCGCGCTGCGCGTGTTTCTTGACGAACTGTCCCGCCACCTTGCCTGAGGGGCGATTATTTTGCCTTTAGCCAGGGAGAGGCCGTGCTCCAGAAAATAATATCGGCCCCGAGATAATTTTCGCCGAAGCGGACAAACTCGGCTTTGGTGAACGGTTTTCCGGTCTGAGGATCCTTATAGGTCAGAGTCGGCTCCTGAACCGCCATGGCAATGAGCGGCAGCGCCTGTTTATTTTTATGGAAGAAGGGATAGGCATTCTTCATGTGCGCCTTGCGGTTGGGCACAATGTCCGGGCCGCCCAGGCCGATATTGTTGGCGCTGGCATACGCAAAAAGACGTCCCATATAGTTGTGGTCGTTATCCCACTCGCACGGCCAGAAGTTCACGTACTGCACCACATGTGATTTCTGAAAAACCTTGCGCGCAAAGGCCAGATTTTCCATCTCACCCGCGAAATAGCTGTCGCAGGTGAAGCCCGCTGGCGGATTTTTCTCGTCAATATCAATCGCGGTTTCAGGCAGGTTTACGCCATACACCTCGCCATCAAAGCGTTTTGCGAGCGCTGCCAGCAGTGCCTGGTAGCGCTGGCGCACCGTGGGGTCCCACTGACGCGCTACCCATCCCGCGCCGACAGGCTTGCCCTCGCCGGGGTTATCAAACTGTGGTGCAATCCCGCCGCTGTATTGCTTATCGTGCATCAGATAGTCCGGGACGTAGCGGGCGTCCGGCTCAAAGAAACGATCCTGGATCTGAATAAAGAGTTTTTTCCGGGCAGCCTTAAGACGCGCCAGATCCTGCTCAATCCGCGAGAAGTCATAGCTGTCCTTCTCGGGTTCAAGCTGGCGCCAGTTGTAAACGATCTGCACGCCGCCGATGTCGCCACGCGCAACCAGCGGGAGCGCCGCGTCGAGGTCACCTGAGCTGGTATAGATAAAGTTTTCCGGCGTTTTGGCCAGTGAAGAAAGAGAGAGAGCCAGCGTGGCTACCGCGACGGCCATCCTGATTTTTAGCGTCATATCATTATCCTTGTTGTCGGTACAGCAGGTGAAAGACACGGAATCGTCTGTGTTCCAGGGCGTGTCAGATGCGTAGTCTATACTTAACCCTTTGTAAGCCAAAAGGAGAGCAAGAATGACGATTCATAAGCACGGTTCGGCACACTGGTCTGGCGACATTAAGCGCGGGAAAGGAACGGTTTCCACCGAGAGCGGCGTTCTCAACCAACAGCCTTACGGCTTTAACACCCGCTTTGAGGGTGAAAAGGGGACCAACCCGGAAGAGCTGATCGGCGCGGCACATGCGGCTTGTTTTTCCATGGCGCTGTCGCTGATGCTGGGTGAAGCGGGCTATACCGCTGATTCGATTGATACGACCGCGGACGTCTCTCTGGATAAAACCGACGGCGGCTTTGCCATCACTAAGGTTGCGCTGCAAAGTAAGGTCACCGTACCGGGCATTGCGCCACAGCAGTTTGACGGCATTATTCAGAAAGCCAAAGCGGGCTGCCCGGTGTCGCAGTTGCTCAAGGCCGAAATTACCCTGGACTATAAGCTTAACTAAATCACAGCCGGGTTTGTGCCCGGCTATCCCTTCAGCGCGGCGGGGAACACCTCCGCCAGCCAGGCGATAAACACCTTCAGTCTGTGCGTTAAATGCCGGTTCTGCGGGTAGACCACGTGAAACGGGTACGCGGCAGGCTGCCAGTCACCCAGAATCGCCACCAGCGCTCCCGCCTGCAAATAGGTCTTTGCTGAATACTCAAAGGTTTGAACGATCCCCAGACCCGCCGCGGCAGCCGCCAGATGAGCGTTACTTTCATTGACGCCGAGATAGTGCGGAAGAGTGATTTCCAGCGCCTCGCCGTTCTGCCGGAAGCGAAACGGAAACGGCCGCCCGGTGACGGGAGAGAGATAACTAACAAGCTTGTGGCCGTTGCGCAGCTCCTGCGGATAGGCCGGAACGCCGTGGTTTTTAAGGTAACCCGGCGTCGCGCAGGTGACCATCTGAGCGTCACCGAGATGACGTGCGATAAGCGTTGAATCGTTCAGCGGGCCGCCGCGGATCACGCAGTCTACGTTACCGCTGATAAGATCGACCGGACGATCGGCCACGCCAAGATCGATACGGATATCCGGGTAGCGCTGCATAAAATCCGGCAGCAGGGGGATGAGCACGTCCCGTGCGGTGGAACCGCCCACGTCAACCCGCAAATGTCCCTTGGGCGTCGCGCGGGAAACGCGAAACGAGGTGTCGATATCTTCGATATCAATCAGCACCCGGCGCGCTTTTTCATAGTATTCCAGCCCTTCAGGCGTCGTGACCACCCGACGAGTCGTCCGGTGAAGGAGACGTATCGCCAGGTGCGCCTCAAGGGATTTAACCAGTTTGCTCAGCGTGGCGATCGGCATATTCAGCGAGTCCGCCGCGCGGGTAAAACTGCCGGATTCCACCACCCGCGTGAAGGCGCGCATCGCCATTAGCTGATCCATGATGACCTCTGATTATTTCCATAGGTGAATAGTCATTTTCATTTTTGCCCATTTTTCATAAATGCCGCAAGGGATAAAGTCTGTCCAACGCAAACACAAAAAGGTAAATGACATGAATACGACTCTCTCAGGAAAAATTGCACTGGTCACCGGCGGCAGCACCGGTATTGGTCTTGCCACGGCGCAGGAGCTGGCGGCACAGGGCGCGAAGGTGTACATCACCGGGCGTCGTCAGGCCGAACTTGACGCCGCGGTAGCAGAGATTGCTTCTGACGCAGTGGGCATTCGCGCGGACGTCTCTAAGCTTGCCGATCTGGATGCGGTTTATGCCCGGATAGCAAAAGAAGAAGGCCGTCTTGATATTCTGTTCGCCAATGCGGGTGGCGGCGATATGCTGCCGCTGGGCGCGATCACCGAAGAACAGTTTGACCGGATTTTTGGCACCAACGTTCGCGGGGTGCTGTTCACGGTGCAGAAGGCGCTGCCGCTGTTATCAACCGGCTCGTCGATCATTCTGACCGGCTCGACGGTGTCGATTAAGGGGACGGCCAATTTCAGCGTCTACAGCGCCAGTAAGGCCGCGGTGCGTAACTTTGCCCGCTCCTGGGCGCTGGATTTGCAGGGCCGTGGGATCCGCGTCAATGTCGTAAGCCCGGGCCCGATCAAAACGCCAGGTTTAGGGGATCTGGTGCCGGAAGAACATCGCCAGGGGCTGTACGACGCGCTGGCCGCGCAGGTGCCGCTCGGACGTTTAGGCGCGCCGGGCGAGGTGGGTAAAGCGGTGGCGTTTCTGGCCTCCGACGCGGCCAGCTTTATCAACGCCACCGAGCTGTTTGTGGACGGCGGGATGGCGCAAATTTAATCCAGGCTGCGCCAGCAGCGAACGTGACGGCCCTCGCGAGAGGGCTGTAGCGGCTGAGGACGTTCGCACCCCTGCGCGGCCATCGGGCAGCGGTCGCGGAAAAAACAGCCTTCGGGCAGATGACGGTTGCCGGGCAGCTCCGTTTTGCGTAACGCCAGCGTTTCATCCAGCGGCTCTCCGGTGCGGGGAACCGAATCGAGCAGCAGGCGGGTATAGGGGTGGCGCGGCTCGCCAAGTACCTGCGCGGCGCTGCTCAGCTCCACAATCTGTCCGAGATACATCACCGCCACGCGGTCGCTCATGTGTCTGACCACCGAGACGTTATGCGAGATCAGTACGTAGGTCAGATTACGCTGCTGCTGTAGCGTCACCAGCAGGTTGAGGATTTGCGCCTGCACGGAGATATCCAGCGCGCTGGTGGGTTCATCGAGCACGATGATATCCGGGTCGGACGAAAGCGCCCGGGCGATGGCAATGCGCTGGCGCTGCCCGCCGGAGAAGGCGTGTGGAAGGCGGTCGAGATATTCCGGGCGAATGCCCACCTGCAGCGCCAGATCCGCCGCCAGCTGGCGGCGCTCGCGCTCGCTGCTGCGTTTTTGCACCCACACCGGCTCGGTAATGATGCGCCAGACCGGCAATCGCGGGTCGAGCGAGGAGAGCGGATCCTGAAACACCATCTGCATGCCACCGGCGTGGTGGGCACGCTGGCATGCGCCGGTGCTGGGTTTAAGCATCCCCATCAGCAGCTGCGCCAGCGTGCTTTTCCCACAGCCGGATTCCCCGACAACGCCCAGCGTTTCGCCCCGACGGATCTGGAGATCCAGCCCGTTGAGCGCATGGACCCGTTCCGTCACGCGGCCCAGCCAGTTTTTGCGCGCCGCAAAGTTCACGTGCACGCTATCCAGTTCCAGCAGTACATCAGACATGGTGTTTCTCCCGTTGTGGATACCAGCAGGCAGCCTGTTGGCCCTCTGCGCCATGGGGCTGCAGGCGCGGCGTTTCGCTGCATTTTGCCCCCGCGGCAAAGCAGCGCTCGCGGAACGCGCACCCCTGCGGAAGCTGGCTGAGGTTGGGCACCGTTCCGGGAATGGCGGGCAGCAGATCGCGCGGCTGGCCGTGTTCCGGCGCGCACCGTAGCAGGCCGATAGAATAGGGATGCACAGGGCGGTGGATCAGCGTTTGCGTGGCACCGCTTTCTATCACGCTGCCCGCATACATTACGTACATTCTGTCGCAGAGCTGGGACACTACGGCCATATCATGGCTGATAAACAGCACCGAGGTGCCGCTGGCCTTCGCCTTATGCTTCAGTAAACGCAGCACCTGGAGCTGGACGGTAACGTCCAGCGCGGTGGTTGGCTCGTCGGCGATGATCAGCTCCGGCTCGCAGGAGAAGGCAAGGGCGATCATCACCCGCTGGCGCATGCCGCCGGAGAGTTCAAACGGATAACGCGCCATGACCTCCTTCGCGTCCGGAATTTGCATCTCTTCCAGCAGGGCGATCGCCTTCTGCTGCGCCTCGCGCCGGGAAAGCGGCTGATGCTGGTGGATCACCTCCACCATCTGTTTGCCAATCCGCCGCGTCGGGTTGAGGGCGGTCATAGGCTCCTGAAAAATCATCGCCACTTTAGCGCCGCGCCACTGGCGAAGCTGTTTCTCGGACGCCGTCAGGACGTTTTCACCGAGTAATCTCACCTGACCGTGATGAATACGGTAGCTGCCCTCTGGCAGCAGGCGCATGGCGAGCATGGCGGTAACGGATTTGCCCGACCCTGATTCGCCCACCACGCCGACAATTTCGCCCCTGCCGATCTCCAGCGAAACGTGGTTCAGGGCGTGGACCTCCCCGCGAAAAACCGGGAAGCTCAGATGCAGGTCTTCAATATTGAGTACCGGTTCGGTCATTACTGTTTGCCTCCTGACTTCGGATCCAGCAGATCGCGGATACCGTCGCCAAACAGATTAAAGCCCACGGCGGTAATCAAAATCGCCGCACCGGGAAAGGCGCAGTACCACCACTGGTCCAGGACGTAGTTACGGCCCACGGCCACCATCGCGCCCCATTCGGCGGTGGGCTGCTGCGCGCCCAGGCCAATAAACCCCAGCGTGGCGGCCATCAGAATGGCGCTGCCGATATCCAGCGACGCCTGCACGATCAGCGGCGGCAGGGCGTTGCGCAGGATATGCCAGCGGATCAAATGCCAGCGGGACGCGCCAAACGTGCGGGCGGCCTGAACGTAGGTGAACTGTCGCACCACCAGGGTTTGCCCGCGCGCCAGCCGCACGTAGAACGGTATGCGGACAATCGCAATCGCCAGCATGGCGTTAAACAGGCTCGGACCGAGCGCGGCGGCCAGCGCCATGGTCAGCACCAGAGAAGGAATGGAGAGCATAATGTCCATCACCCGCATGATGACGGCGTCGCCGCGCCCGCCCAGGACGCCGGACAAACAGCCCAGCAGCGAGCCAATGCCGCCCGCAATCACCACCACCGCCAGCCCGGCGGTAATCGACTGCTGGCTGCCCGTCAGCACGCGGCTGAACAGGTCGCGTCCCACCTCATCGGTGCCAAACCAGTGTTGCGCAGAAGGTGCCTGCAGGCGGGCGGTGAGATCCAGCGCGTTCGGGTTATGCGGCACTATCCACGGCGAGGTCACCATCAGCAAAAGCATCGCGATCATAATGACGCCGCCAACGATCGTGAGCGGGCTTTGGCGCAGCATCCAGAACAGCTTTGCCCAGTTGATGCGTTGTCTGGCGGTTTTCACCGGGACGGGTGTTTCCTGCGTTAACATCATTCGGCACCTCCGCGCCCGATTCGCGGGTCAATCCACAGGTAAAGCAGATCGACCACCAGATTAACCAGCACGTAGGCCAGCGAAACGACGACGGCAAAGCCCATCACCGCCGGGAAGTCCAGCGCCTGAATGGACGTCACCACCCAGGCGCCCATACCCGGCCAGGCAAAGACGGTTTCGGTCAGGACGGCGCCGTAAAGCAGGTCGCCCAGCGCCAGCCCGAGCACGGTAATGGACGGGATCATCGCATTCGGCAGGGCGTAGCGCAGGACGATGTACCAGCCGGGCAGCCCGCTGGCGCGTGCGGTGCGGATGTAGTCCTCGCTAAGCTGCTCCAGCATCGCCGAGCGCACCTGGCGCGCCACGATGCCCAGGTGAACAAACGCCAGCGTCAGCGAGGGTAAAATCAGGTGCTGCAGCGCGTTGAAAAAGACTTCACCGTTGCCTTCCAGCAGGGCGTCCAGCAGATAAAACCCGGTGACGTGCGTCGGCGGATCGAGCCAGTCGTCCAGCCTGCCGCCGCCCGGCAGAATCTGCAGATGCCCGTAAAACAGGACAATCACGCCCAGCCCAAGCCAGAATGCAGGCGTGGAAATTCCGGTCATCGCCATTAAACGCACCAGGTGATCCAGCCAGCGGTTGCGGTACACCGCCGACAAAATCCCCAGCGGCACGCCGATAACCAGCGCCAGCAGCAAAGAACAAAAGGCCAGCTCCAGCGTGGCGGGGAAAAAGGCTTTCAGGTCTTCCGCAACCGGGCGTCCGGTACGGATGGATGTGCCTAAATCACCGTGGGCCAGGGCGTCCACGTAGCGGCCAAACTGCACATACAGCGGCCGATCCAGCCCCAGCTGCTGGCGAATGTTCTGCACGATTTCGTCGCTGGCGCGATCGCCCGCCAGCAGACGCGCCGGGTCGCCGGGGATCATGTGTGAAATAATAAAGGTAATAATACAGACACCGGCCACCACCAGGAGTAACCCCCAGCAGCGCTGGCGCACGATGCTCCAGAACGTCATACGCTTTCCCCCGGCGAGAACCGTTATTTACTCATGGTGGCGATGTTGAACACCTGCTCGAGCATCGGATTAAAGGTGAAGCCTTTGACCTCTTTGTTCATCGCCAGCTGGTAGTTCTTCTGGAACAGATAGACGTAGGCCGCTTCGTCAATCACCACCTTTTGCGCCTGCTGGTAATCTTTGGTGCGTTCCGCCTGGTCGGTGGTTTTCAGCGCGGCCTGCAGCAGCGAATCCACCTCTTTGTTCTCATAGAACGAGCGGTTGCCCGGCAGCCCTTTTTTGTCCGATTCGAACCAGTAGTTCATAAACATGTACGGGTCGGCAAAGTCCGGGCTCCAGTTGCCGATGGCAATGTCGTAATCGCCTTTGCCGACGCGGTCGCGCATGGTGGCATTGGCCAGTTTTTCCAGCTTGACGTTAATGCCGATCTTGCCGAGGCTCGCCTGAGTGGAGAGGGCGATAGGCTCCCAGTTCGGATCGTTGTCCGAGTAAAGGAAGGTCAGGCTGGCGGGTTTGTCTTTGACCTTCTCCAGCGCCGCTTTGGCTTTGGCCTCGTCGAAGCTGTACTGCATTGCCGCGGCGTCAAAGCCCCACATGCCTTCCGGGATCGGGCCGCGCATCTGCTTGCCGTTGCCGCTCAGAATGCCTTTTACCATTCCCTGATAGTCCGTCGCCCAGGAGATGGCCCGGCGTAAATCCACCTGATTGAGCGGCGCTTTGCTGTTGTTGAGATAGAGATAGGTCACGCGCAGGGAGGGGTATTCCGCGACGGCGACTTTGCCTTCCTGCTTCAGGGCCGCAAGCTGATCGACCGGCAGGGAGTCGGCAATGTCCAGATCGCCGCGGGAAAGCTGCAGTCGGCGCGAAGCGCTCTCGCCGATAATTTTCACCGAGACGCGCTTAAAGTGCGGCTTGTCGCCCGGCCAGTGAGGGTTCGGCACCAGGATCAGCTGCTGGCCTTTCTGCCAGCTCTTCAGCATAAACGGCCCGGAACCGGCGGTGTTTTGCGCCAGAAAACCGCGCGCGTCGTCCGCGGCATTGGCCTTCAGCACCGCCGGGTTAATGATGGACGCCCCGTCGTTTGCCAGCGTGTAGAGGAAAGGCGCGAACGGCTGGCTGAGGGTGAATTTCACCGTATGGTCATCGACGGCATCAATTTTCAGATCTTTCGGGAAGGCTTCAGACGGCCCCTGGCCGAGCTTCAGCAGGCGCTCAAAGGAGAGCTTGACCGCTTCGGCGGTGACCGGCGTGCCGTCGGAGAATTTGGCGTTATCCGCCAGGGTAAAGGTCCACTCTTTCTGGTCGTCGGACGCCTTCCAGCCCGTCGACAGATCGCCCTCCACCTCGGTAGAGCCGGGCTTGTACTTGACCAGACGCTGGTAGGACGGATAGGTGACGGTCCAGTCGTTGTTATCGATGGTGATGGCAGGGTCGAGCGTTTGCGGGTCGGCGGCTTTACCGATCGCCAGCATGTCTTTCGGGACGGCGGCCAGCGCCAGCGGGGCGCTCAACGCCAGCGTGGCGGCAATCAGGGTTGTGAGAAGCGATGTTTTCATGGCAGTGCTCCAGGTTAAAGAGAGGTGTGCGTCAGGGGAAAACAGGCAAAACGGTCATCAAGCAGCGGGTAGCTGGCGGCGTTCGGCAGTTCGAAGTGCCACCATTCGCTGCTAATCCCCACAAAACCGCCGCCGAACATGATGGCGTTCAGCAGCAGACGGTTGCGCTGGGCGTGCGGGGGTACGGAAGGGTGATAGGGATGCGAACGGTCATGCATTTCGTCAAAACCGGCGCCCATATCCAGCACGCTGTTATGCTCGTCCATCAGCGTGACGTCGATGGCCGTACCGCGGCTGTGGTTGGAGCCAATTGCCACATCGACCACATACTCCGGGTTCGGGCAGGCGTCCCACAGCTGGGCCTGCGCCTGCTGCGGCCGGTAGGCGTCGTACACCACCAGCTTCAGCCCGGCCAGGGCGGCAATGCTGATGGCTTTTGCCAGCGCGGTGGCGGCGTCGGTATGCAGCAGGCACAGCGCCTCCTGATAGATCGGCCTGCCGGTGATGTTGTCGGCGGTGGCGTACTTCAGATCGATATGCAGCGTGGGAAACGTCTTCGCCACGTCAATCAGTTCACTCTCATCGGGCATAGCTCCGCTCCTTTAGCGTTCGAATTGACCAAACTCTTGTTGTAATTGTCGGTTTACCGCCAGACGCGTCGGGAGCGCATCACCCAGCGCTTCCACTACGCCCGACAGCAGCAGGTTGAACAGACAGCTCACGGGGGCAAGCGAATCCCAGAAATGACCGGTATCGGTTTTCACCTGCAGTAAATCCATCGGGTAATCCCGCGCCCACGGGCACCAGATGTCGGTGATTAAGGCCAGCGGGATCCCTTTTTCGCTCGCCACGCGGCAGTACTGGCGGGCCATCGTGGAGTAGGTGCGCGTGTCGGTCAGCACAACGTAAGGGTGCGAAAACCCGGAGTTGAGGGATTCCACCCAGCTGCCGGACGCGCCTTCGGAATAGCTCACGCGCGGGCGAAGGTACTCGAGATGGCTGAAGAAGGCGTTGGCGATCCCGCGCGTGGACTGGATCCCCAGCACAAACACCGCGTCGGCGTGAGCCAGGTTGTGCACCACCTGACGGAAGGAATCCGTTTGCGCCAGCTGATACACCTGCGTAATGGCGTCCACCTCCAGCGACAGGGCATGCTGAAGGCGGTTGGGCAGGGGGCGCTGCTGCTGCCAGGAGTCCAGCCGCTCGTTCATGCCCCAGGGCTGATACGGATCGCGCAGGCTCTTTTTGACATCTTCCAGGTTGCGATACCCCAGCTTGCGCAGGAAGCGTCCGACGGTGATCCCGCTGGTCCCGCTCGCCAGACCGACGCTTTCCGCGGTTTCAAACGGGATTTGTGCGGCGTGCGCCAGCAGCCAGCTCCCGACCCGCTTTTCGCTGGGAGTGAGCTGGCTGAACGTCGCTTCGATACGGCTCAACATCTCGGGTTTCGTCGTCATACCGCCTCGCTGTTAACTGGCTGTCAAAAGCTGGATTTGTGTTACCGGGTTAACAATGCACGACGCGTGCCATGTTCACGGTGAGGTAAAAACCCGCCGTGCTGTTAATTTCACGCAATATTTAGTTAACCAATGATCAACATTTGTGCAGCGTAGTTCACTTTTGGTGCAGCGGCTGACGCGGCAGGTATGAATTTGATGAATACGTCAGTCCGTTCACATTTTTGATAAGATAAAAGGACAGTGAACATAAAAGGGATCCCGGCATGGCGAATTTGCCCTGGCGAATCAGCGTGCGCCTGGCGGCGCTTGCAAAGAAAACAGGGATGGTCGTGGGGATCGTCCTGGTCGTCCTGTTGGCGGTGCGGGTCTATCTCTCGCAGCAGGGGCCGGACCTGCACCTCTGGCACACCTGGCGGGCGGACGAGATGTCCGTGCGTGAACTCGATAACACCAACTTTGCCGGGTATGTTGCCCGGGAAAACGCCATTTTCGCCGAGCTTGATAGGGCGGTGACGGCGAAAACAGCGGGCGAGGAACAAACGCCGCTAAACCGCTATTATCGCCAGAGCCTGGTTTGGCCGGGACAGTTCACGCCCGATGCCAACCGTTCGTTTGTGCTGATGCCAGCAGGAAAACCCCGTGGCGCGGTGGTATTGCTGCACGGACTGACGGACTCGCCTTACAGCGTCAGGCACCTTGCCGAAAATTATCAGCAGCACGGCTTCGTGGCCGTGGTTCCGCGCCTGCCCGGACACGGCACCGCGCCCGGCGCGCTGACCGACGTTGACTGGGAGATGTGGCTCGCGGCGACGCGTCTTGCCGTGCGGGAAGCCACGCGCCTGACGGGGGATAACGTGCCGTTGCATCTGGTGGGGTACTCCAACGGCGGGGCGCTGGCGATGAAATATGCTCTCGATGCGCTGGATTCCTCTGCGCTTCGTCGACCGCAGCAGGTAATCCTGCTCTCACCAATGATCGGCGTGACGGCCTTTGCGCGTTTTGCCGGTTTTGCGGGGCTACCAGCGCTGCTGCCGGCGTTTGCCAAAGCGGCGTGGCTGAATATCTCCCCGGAATATAATCCGTATAAATGCAACTCGTTCCCGGTGAACGCCGCCCGCCAGTCGTGGCTGCTGACGAAGGCCCTGCAGGAGCAGATTGGCCGCGAGGCGCGGGAGAACAGGCTGGTGAATCTGCCCCCGGTACTTGCATTCCAGTCGGTCATGGATTCTACGGTCAGCACCCGCGCGGTGGTGACCGGCCTGTTTGACCAGCTTCCGGCAAACGGCAGTGAGCTGGTGGTGTTTGATATCAACCAGGCGGCCAGCTTCCGTCCGCTGTTCAAGCCATCGTCGTGGACGGCAACCTCGGCGCTGCTGCCGGTTGCGCAGAGACGTTACGGTGTCACGATTATTACCAATGCGGACGCACACAGCTTCTCGACGGTGGCGAAAACAACGCCAGCAGGCAGCACGCGGGAGACGGTTGTGCCGCTTGTGCAGACCTGGCCGCAGGATGTCTATTCCTTGTCGCATATCGCCGTGCCGTTCCCGCCGGATGACGATCTCTATGGCCGTGAGCCTGGGGTGAAAAACCGCTACGGGATAAGCCTGGGGACAATTGCGCTGTGGGGAGAAACGTCCGTGTTGAGCGTTGGCAAAGAGGCGCTGATGAGGGTCACCTCGAACCCGTTTTATGACTACATGCTGGAGAGGATCGACAGCAGGATTGGCGATGGGGAAAAGTAATGTTCCCTTGTAGCGTGAATATGTTAGGTCGCATTGATTAAGTATGTTACATAGTAGCTTCAAGGCACCTCTCTTTATCATTGGAACCCCTTTTTGTGCTGACGACGCTGATCTACCGAAGCCAGTTGAATTTATCCCGCCCGTCCACCGAACTGCGGGAGCTGGTGGAGCGCGCCAGGGGCCGCAACACAAAACTGGATATTACCGGCGTCCTCCTGGCAAAAGGGAATGACGTTCTGCAGATCCTCGAAGGGTCGGAAGAGAGTGTGGTCAAACTGTTCCACACCATCCGTGAGGACAAGCGTCACAGCGGGGTGGTTGAACTGCTGCGGGACTATGGCCCGCGCAGACGCTTCGAAAACGTCGGTATGCTGCTGTTCGACCTGCAGACGCAGTCGCCGAAAGAGGTGCTGCAGTCGGTGCTGCGCTACAGCAAGCTGGACAGCTATCTGACATCTGATGACCGGGTGTTCAAATTTATACAGACGTTTATTACGGGCAAACGTCCGGCCCCGTCGGGGGGACGCTACGATCCGGCAAAATGGACGCTCTCAACGGAGACCTTACCGCTGGGGCAGAGTCTGGGCCTGCTTGTCAGCCAGCACTGCCAGTTTGCCCTTCAGCCCATTATTGAGCCCTCGGAAGGCAAGATCAGTTCCTTCGAAGCCCTTATCCGCGGCAATGACGGCGGCAGTCCGGAACATTTCTTCAGCTCTCTGGACCCGGCCAAAATCTATGAAGTCGATCTCCAGACGAAAGCGTATGCCTTCGCGCTGGCGGAAAAGCTGGGCATTGGCAGCCATAAAATTGCGGTCAATCTGCTGCCGATGTCGCTGGTGAACGTCCCTGGCGCGGTGGCGTTTCTGGTCGATCAGATTAAACAGCATGGGCTTCAGCCGGAGCAGGTGGTCGTTGAAATCACTGAAAACGAAATGATATCCGGCCTTAACCAGTTCAACAGCGCCATTAAACAGCTTCGTGCCGAGGGCGTTGGGCTGGCGATTGATGATTTCGGTTCCGGCTATGCCGGGCTTTCGCTGCTGACCCGCTTCCAGCCGGATAAAATCAAAATCGATCGCGAAATCATCAGCGATATCCATCTCAGCGGCCCGAAGCAGGCGATTGTGCGCTCCATCATCAGCTGCTGCTCCGATCTTGAAATTACCCTGGTGGCCGAAGGGATCGAGAAAATAGAGGAGTGGTGCTGGCTCGAATCTGCCGGGATCCGCCGCTTCCAGGGCTTCCTGTTTGCCCGTCCGCAGCTTAACGGCGTTGGCGATATTCGCTGGCCGCATCTGAAGCGTTAGGCAATTTTCCTCCCGCGTTATTTCCCCTTTTCCCTGCCTGTGCTTAAATAGCTAAAACGGTTTAACATAGTTTAGCTAAGAGGATCACATGGAAAAAATCTGGGTACTTGGCGATGCGGTGGTGGATTTATTGCCCGATGGCGAAGGGAAATTACTGCAGTGCCCCGGTGGCGCACCGGCAAACGTCGCGGTGGGCATTGCCCGGCTGGGGGGCAAAAGCGCGTTTATCGGCAGGGTTGGCGACGATCCTTTCGGGCGCTTTATGGCGAAAACGCTCGCTGACGAGCGGGTCGACGTGAAGCATATGCGCCTTGACCCGGCGCACCGCACCTCTACGGTGGTGGTGGATCTGGACGACCACGGCGAACGCTCGTTTACCTTCATGGTGCGCCCGAGCGCCGATCTGTTTCTGGAACCCGCCGACCTGCCGACGTTCAGCGCGGGCGAGTGGCTGCACGTCTGTTCCATCGCGCTAAGCGCAGAGCCGAGCCGCTCGGCGACCTTTCAGGCGATGGACGCCATCCGGAAGGCGGGCGGTTACGTGAGCTTCGACCCCAATATTCGCCCGGATCTCTGGCCGGATGAGAACGCGCTGCGTCGCTGCCTGGAACAGGCCCTCCAAAGCGCCGACGTGGTCAAGCTCTCCGTTGAGGAACTGGCATTTTTAACCGGCGATGCGGATGTACGAGAATGTCTGAACACGCTGATGCAGCGCTGCCCGGCGCGCCTGGTGCTGGTAACCCAGGGAAAAGAGGGCGTTATCGCCTGGCATCAGGGCGCGGTGAAACACTATCCGGCTACCCATGTGCAATGTGTCGATACCACTGGCGCGGGCGATGCCTTCGTCGCCGGGCTGCTCTACGGGCTGGCCGCCGGTCAGGAGCTGGTCCCGGCAATCGCCTTAGCCCAGCGCTGTGGCGCGTTAGCCACCACGGCAAAGGGGGCAATGACCGCGTTGCCCTGGCAGCACGACCTGTAATCCTTCCTTCACTGGCCGCCGTCCGGCGGCCTGAATTGTCGCCTCGATCACACTTACTAAATCGGTTTAGCAAAAAAGATTGCCGATCCAAAATTCCCGGGTTTAGTATCAGCAACCTAAACCGGTTTAGCAATTTAGCACGTTCGATTAATACTTTTAGGGATGCGACAAAATGTATAAAAAACGCAGACTTGCCGTGATGATAGGCATGCTGGCCGGCAGTACCTCTGTTTTTGCCCAGACGGATATGACAAGTATCGAAGCGCGCCTTGCCGCGATGGAGCAGCGCCTTCAGGCTGCTGAAGCGCGTGCGCAGGTCGCTGAAAAACGCGCCACCGAAGCCGAACAAAAAACGCAGCAGCTGGTCGCCGCCCAGCAGCAGACGCAAACCACAACCCAGGCGGTGGCGCAGCGTACCGCCGCGCTGGAGAAAAAAGCGGATCAGAGTAGCGGATTTGAGTTCCACGGCTACGCCCGTTCCGGCCTGCTGATGAACGACGCGGCCTCCAGCAGCAAAAGCGGCCCGTACCTGACGCCAGCCGGGGAAACCGGCGGTGCGGTAGGGCGTCTGGGTAACGAAGCCGACACCTACGTCGAGCTGAACCTGGAGCACAAGCAAACCCTGGATAACGGGGCGACCACGCGCTTCAAGGCGATGCTGGCCGACGGTCAGCGAACCTATAACGACTGGTCAGCCGATACCAGCGATCTCAATATTCGCCAGGCCTTTGCGGAGCTGGGTAACCTGCCTGATTTTACCGGCGCGCTCAAGGGCAGCACATTCTGGGCGGGTAAACGCTTCGACCGCGACAACTTTGATATTCACTGGCTGGATTCCGACGTGGTATTCCTGGCCGGTACCGGCGGCGGCGTCTACGACGTGAAGTGGAACGACTCGCTGCGCAGCAACTTCTCGATCTACGGCCGCAACTTCGGCAGCGTGGAGCAGACCGACAACAACGTTCAGAACTACATCCTCAGCATGAATCACTTCGCCGGGCCGCTGCAGGTGATGGTGAGCGGCCTGCGGGCGAAGGATAACGACGACCGTAAAGACGCTAACGGCGATCTCATCAAAACCGACGCGGCCAATAACGGCGTTCATGCCCTGGTGGGGCTGCACAACGAGAGCTTCTACGGCCTGCGGGAAGGGAGTGCCAAAACGGCGCTGCTGTACGGTCACGGCCTGGGCGCAGAAGTTAAGAGCATCGGTTCCGACGGGGCGCTGCTGTCCAATGCCGATACCTGGCGCTTCGCAAGTTACGGTGTCACGCCTGTCGGCGGTGGCTGGAGTATCGCGCCTGCCGTGCTGGCACAGAGCAGCAAAGATCGCTACGTCAAGGGCGACAGCTATGAGTGGGTGACGCTCAACACCCGCCTGATTAAAGAGGTGACCCAGAACTTCGCGCTGGCGTTTGAGGGAAGCTATCAGTACATGGACTTACATCCGGAAGGCTATAAGGACCGTAACGCCGTGAACGGCAGTTTCTACAAGCTGACCTTTGCGCCAACGTTAAAAGCGAGCAAAATCGGCGATTTCTTCAGCCGCCCGGAGCTGCGCCTGTTTGCCACCTGGATGGACTGGAGCAGCAAACTGGATAATTACGCCAGCGATGATGCCTTTGGCAGCAGCGGCTTCAACGCTGGCGGGGAATGGAACTTTGGGGTCCAGATGGAAACCTGGTTTTAACCCATCACGCTCCCGCCCGGCGGGAGCGTTTCGCACATCATAAAAAGAAGTCAGGCAGAGGTATCTATGGATGTTAATCAAATCGCCCGCGAGCTTATTCCGCTGCTGGGCGGCAAGGAAAATATCGCCAGCGCCGCGCACTGCGCTACGCGTCTTCGTCTGGTGCTGGTCGACGACGCGCTTGCCGATCGGCAGGCGATTGGCAAGGTCGAGGGCGTGAAGGGCTGTTTTCATAACGCCGGGCAGATGCAGGTCATTTTCGGCACGGGCGTGGTGAATAAGGTCTACGCCGCGTTTATTCAGGCGGCGGGGATTAGTGAGTCCAGCAAGTCTGAAGCGGCGGATATCGCGGCGCGCAAGCTGAACCCGTTCCAGCGCATTGCGCGTTTGCTCTCCAATATCTTTGTCCCGATCATTCCCGCCATTGTGGCGTCCGGCCTGCTGATGGGCCTGCTCGGCATGGTGAAAACCTACGGCTGGGTCAATGCGGATAACGCCCTCTACATCATGCTGGACATGTGCAGCTCGGCGGCGTTTATCATTCTGCCAATCCTGATCGGCTTTACCGCGGCGCGGGAATTTGGCGGCAACCCGTATCTGGGCGCGACGCTGGGCGGCATTCTGACCCACCCGGCGCTGACCAACGCCTGGGGCGTGGCCTCCGGCTTCCACACCATGAACTTCTTCGGCCTTGAGATCGCGATGATTGGCTACCAGGGCACGGTATTCCCGGTGCTGCTGGCCGTCTGGTTTATGAGCATCGTCGAGAAAAACCTGCGCCGCGCGATCCCGGACGCGCTGGATCTGATTTTGACGCCGTTCCTCACCGTCGTTATCTCTGGCTTCATCGCCTTGCTGATTATCGGCCCGGCAGGGCGCGCGCTGGGCGACGGCATCTCCTTTATTCTGAGCACGCTGATTGAACACGCGGGCTGGCTGGCCGGGCTGCTGTTCGGTGGGCTGTACTCGGTGATTGTGATCACCGGTATTCACCACAGCTTCCACGCGATTGAAGCCGGGCTGCTGGGTAACCCGTCGATTGGCGTAAACTTTCTGCTGCCGATCTGGGCCATGGCGAACGTGGCGCAGGGCGGCGCTTGTCTGGCGGTGTGGTTTAAAACCAAAGACGCGAAAATCAAAGCCATTACCTTACCGTCGGCGTTTTCTGCGATGCTGGGCATTACCGAAGCGGCCATTTTTGGTATCAACCTGCGCTTCGTGAAGCCGTTTATCGCGGCGCTGATCGGCGGCGCGGCGGGCGGAGCCTGGGTGGTGTCAGTGCATGTCTACATGACCGCCGTCGGGCTGACCGCCATTCCGGGCATGGCTATCGTTCAGGCCAGCTCGCTCCTTAACTATATTATCGGCATGGTGATTGCCTTCGGCGTGGCGTTTACCGTCTCGCTGCTGCTGAAATATAAAACGGACTCTGAATAATGACGCAACTTTCCCGCTGGCCTGCGATCCTGCAGGCCGTTATGAAAGGGCAGCCGCGCGCGCAGGCGGACAGCCATTATCCGCAGTGGCACCCCGCGCCGGTGACGGGGCTGATGAACGACCCGAACGGGTTTATCTGGTTTGCCGGACGCTACCACCTGTTTTATCAGTGGAACCCGCTGGCCTGCGAGCATCGCTTTAAATGCTGGGGGCACTGGAGCTCTGCGGACCTCGTGCACTGGCAGCATGAGCCGCTGGCGCTGATGCCCGACGAAGAGTATGACCGCAACGGCTGCTACTCCGGTAGCGCCGTGGACAACCACGGCGTTCTCACGCTGTGCTACACCGGCAACGTTAAGTTTGATGACGGCAGCCGCACCGCCTGGCAGTGCCTCGCCGTGGAGCAGCCGGACGGAACCTTTACGAAGCTGGGGCCGGTGCTGGCGCTGCCGGAAGGCTACACCGGCCACGTGCGTGACCCGAAGGTATGGCAGCACGACGGGGAGTGGTACATGGTGCTGGGTGCGCAGGATGTGCAAAAGCGCGGCAAGGTGCTGCTGTTTAAATCAGCCGATTTGCATGCCTGGACGTCCTGCGGGGAGATCGCCGGTCACGGCGTCAACGGCCTGACGGAAGCGGGGTATATGTGGGAGTGCCCGGACCTGTTCGCCCTCGACGGAACGCACGTCCTGATCTGCTGCCCGCAGGGGCTGGCGCGCGAGCCGCATCGCTACCTCAATACTTATCCGGCCACCTGGATGAGCGGTGCGTTTGACTATGCCAGCGCCGCATTCGATCACGGCGAGCTTCACGAGCTGGACGCGGGCTTTGAATTCTACGCCCCGCAAACTACGTTAGCAGAAGACGGACGCCGCATTCTGATCGGCTGGATGGGCGTACCGGACGGGGAAGAGATGCTTCAGCCAACCCGGTCGCACGGCTGGATGCACCAGATGACCTGCCCGCGTGAATTACGCTATCGTGACGGCAGGCTCTGGCAGACCCCGGCGCGCGAGCTGGCGGCGCTGCGTGAAGATGAGCAGCGCTGGCAGGGGCGCGCCAGCGAGGCGCCGGAACTGGACGCGACGCGCCTGGAGTTTGAGCTGGGCGCATCGCAGGTGAATGTCGATTTCGCAGGCGCGCTGCGCCTCACGGTCGATGAGCAGGGTTTACGCCTTGAACGCGCGAGCCTGAAAACCGGTGAAACATTGACCCGCTACTGGCAGGGTGAGGTTCGTCATTTACGCGTTCTGTGCGACTGCTCAAGCGTTGAAATTTTCATCAATCACGGCGAAGGGGTGATGAGCAGCCGCTATTTTCCTGACCATCCGGCCCGGGTGCGATTCGAAGGTGCGTCCGACATCACATTACGCTACTGGTCGCTGCGCGCCTGCATGATAGAATGAGGGTTTTGGCAGCCGGATCTAAGTCGTTGTGAGAAAAACAAAACGCGTCACCATAAAAGACATCGCGGAGCTGGCGGGTGTGTCAAAAGCCACCGCCAGCCTGGTCCTGAACGGGCGCAGCAAAGAGCTTCGCGTGGCGGAAGAGACGCGCGAGCGCGTGCTGGCGATTGCAAAAGAGCACCACTATCAGCCCAGCATTCACGCCCGCTCGCTGCGCGATAACCGCAGCCACACCATTGGTCTTGTCGTTCCTGAGATTACCAACTACGGTTTCGCCGTCTTTTCTCACGAGCTGGAGACGCTGTGCCGCGAGGCCGGCGTTCAGCTGCTTATCTCCTGCAGCGATGAAAACCCAGGGCAGGAGACGGTGGTGGTGAACAATATGGTGGCGCGTCAGGTGGACGGGCTGATTGTGGCCTCCAGCATGCTGAACGATGCGGACTACCTGAAGCTCAGCGAGCAGCTGCCCGTGGTGCTTTTTGACCGGCACATGAACGACAGCGCGCTGCCGCTGGTGATCACCGACTCCATTTCCCCGACAGCGGCGCTGGTAGCGGACATTGCGCGCCAGCATCCGAATGAATTCTACTTCCTCGGCGGCCAGCCGCGCCTGTCTCCGACGCGCGACCGTCTGGACGGTTTTAAGCAAGGTCTGCGAGAGGCCGGCGTGGAGCTGCGCCCCGAGTGGATCATTCACGGCAACTATCACCCGAGTTCCGGATACGAGATGTTTGCTGAACTCTGCGCCCGCCTGGGGCGTCCGCCAAAAGCGCTTTTCACCGCCGCCTGCGGGCTGCTGGAAGGGGTGCTGCGCTATATGGGCCAGCATAACCTGTTGCAAAGCGATATCAGGTTAGCCAGCTTTGACGATCACTATCTCTACGATTCACTGACGATCCCGGTGGATACCATTCGTCAGGACAACCGCCAGCTGGCGTGGCACTGCTTTGATCTAATTGGCAAATTGATCGAAGGGGAGACGCCGCAGCCATTGCAGCGCAAGCTGGATGCCACCCTGCAGCGGCGCTATAAGTCAGCGGTATAGCCCCAGGGGATACATCAATAACTTTAATTAATTTAAGTTTTGGAAGCGCCGATAACCATAAGGAATAATTCTCCTTGAGGTATTGGTTTATGTCGTTGAAAAAGTCGTCCCTGATTGTCCTGTTCTCGCTGCTTTTCTTCTTTGTTGTCAGCACCGTCACCAGCGTTGGCCTCATCATTAAAAGTAATAATTCCCTGGATAACGTGAACAAAGAGATCCAGGTTGTGCTGTCCATTATTGACCCCATCAACCACAGCCGTACGCTGCGCGTGCGGGTGATGGAGTATGTAAAGATGGTGGAAGCGGGCAACTCGGCTGACGAGTCTACGAAGCTTGCCGCAGTAAAAGAGGCGCTGACCAAAGCGGACAATGCCTTTGCGGCGTTTATGGCTTCGCCGCGTCTGACGGATGAAGCACCGATGGTGAGTGCCTATCAGGACGCCTGGCAAAACTACCGCAACCAGGGGCTGGCGCCGCTGATCGATGCCGCTGCGGCGCACGATGTCGCCAAATTTAACGCGCTGATCCCGGACGTTTCCCGTCTCGACCGCCAGTACGAAATCGTGCTCGACCAGGTGCTTTCGGTCCACCAGAAATACGCTAAAAGCCTGAACGAGGATGCGAGCAGCAATTTCGTCTCCGGCCTGGTGATGATTGCCGTTATTGCCTGCCTGTTTGTGGTGGTGATCGTTGCAGTCAGCATCTTCATGAAGCGCTTTGTCTTTGCCCCGGTAAACCTGGCGCGCGAGCACTGCAGCCAGATTGCAGCGGGCAAGCTGGATGTTCCGGTGCCGGTGAAGGGGAGTTCAAGCAACGAAATCGACCACCTGATGGGTTCGATGGAGCAGATGCGTCTGGCACTGCTGGCGACTATCGCCCAGGTGCGCGATGCGAGCCATACCGTGACGCACGCGGCGCAGGAGATTGCCGCCGGGAATATCGATCTGGCTTCGCGTACCGAGCAGCAGGCTTCCGCGTTGACCCAGACGGCGGCGAGCATGGAGGAGCTGAGCGCGACGGTGGCGAACAATACCGATAATGTCTATCAGGCCGGAAAACTGGTGCAGGACGCGGTGAAAAATGCCCACACCGGGGAAGCGGTGACCCGCGAAGTCATCGACACGATGCACACCATCGCGGCGAACTCGAAGCGCATCGAAGACATTACCAGCGTGATCAACAGCATCGCCTTCCAGACCAACATTCTGGCACTTAACGCGGCGGTTGAAGCGGCGCGCGCCGGAACGCAGGGCCGCGGCTTTGCAGTGGTGGCCAGCGAAGTGCGCACTCTTGCGCAGAAAAGCGCGGTGGCGGCTAAAGACATCGAAAGCCTGATTGCGCAGTCGGTCTCCAGCGTCAAAAACGGTGCGGAGCTGGTGAGCCGCTCGGGCGAGGTGATTGATTCGATTATTTCGTCGGTGAATAAGGTGAATACGCTGATGGAGCAAATCTCCGTCGCCTCCGAAGAGCAGAGTCGCGGGATCGGCCAGGTCGGGCAGGCGGTGACCGAGATGGATGGCGTAACCCAGCAGAACGCCGCGCTGGTGCAGCAGTCCGCGGCGGCAGCTGCCTCGCTGGAGGAGCAGGCGCAGCAGCTTTCACGGAGTATTGCGAGTTTTAGGTTGCCGGTGCAGGCTTGATTGATGGTTTAAGGCTCCTGAGGGAGCCTTTTCATGTCTGGCGTAGTTGGAAAGCCGCGCCAGACAAGGCTTCACGTTTGACTACTAGCAGCCAAAAGCCATAAAAAGCGGCTAGGGTGTGGACACATTGTGGACACTCTCACCACCATTAGCACTCTTCAGCGGGTTAAGCGAAATCGCGTCCTGCTGGTACTGAGGAGCGAAGTGCGCATAGACCATTGTCTGCGCAATTTTCGTATGACCTAAGATCCTCTGCAGTGTGATGATATTGCCCCCGTTAATCATAAAGTGCGTGGCGAAAGAGTGTCGTAGCGCATGTGTTGCTTGCCCCGCTGATAAGTCGGGCTTAACTTCTTTGAGGATTCGCCTGAATTCAGCATAACTGGCCTCAGGAAACAGAAAGCCTCGTGCTTTGCCGACTACGTAAGCCGAAACGTCATCAGAGATCGGGACCGTGCGCGGTGTGTTGGTTTTCGTCTTAACGAAAGACACCCGGTTATGAATCACATTCTCCGCCTTCAATCGCGCAGCTTCTCCCCATCTTGCTCCGGTACTCAAACACAAAACCGCAATTTGAGGAATTGGTAATGGAGCATATTAGGGGAAGTACAATTGCTTGATGTCTCCCCTCTGGAGGAGACGTGTTAAAAAGGATAGTCGATCACATTACTCTTTGAATAAGTGGGTTTAAACGGTAGCATGGGATTGCTCTACATCACCACAAAGTGGGAATGGCATTATCATTCAAAAAACTTAACGAGTATACCATAAGCTGCGGCAATGCCGGTAATTAAGGCCGTCAGTAAAACCCCAAAGAAATTATCCGAGGCATAGAATTTTTTTAACCCATCTTTAAAACTCGTCATTTTTATTTCTTGGCTTTTAATAGACTCAGCTAAAGTAAATTCTTTACTAGCTTCGTGCTCGAGATCATCTAAATAGTTTGATAAGTGAAAGTCTTTTACGAATTGTTCGATGGTCTTGATGGCAGTATAACTGTTCACTATTTTTTCTGGTGTTTTTACAAGTAAAGTCATGGCTTTGATAAAGGTCTTGTTAGTGCCGAATGCATTATCCTGTACTGCTTTGTTAATTAAAATGAATAATTCAAAGAGATTACAGCAAATAACGTATTTTTTATGAGCTTCTTTTTTCGCGGGGAAAGCAAAAGGTATTTGCTGTATCACACCCTGTTTATCTATAAGTGTTAGTGCTTCGTTTAACTGGTGCGTTTTGTTACGCTTAAGAACGTCATGCACTATATGTTGTACCGGTCGCAAATGACCAGTTAAGGACTCGACTAAATCAGAACTATCAAAGTGAGTTGAATTGCCATCAGATATTTCAATCGAAGTACAACGTAAAGTTCCGATTGATGTCAAAGGAATAATGTTTTTATAATCCCCTGACTTAATTAATCCAGCGATTGACAAAGCAAGCTTATATATGCCTGGATAGTGGATTAGAAGAGTTTTTTCTCTTAAGTTAACAGTGGTTGGGATGTCAAACTGAGTGTGCTTGAGTGTTAGTATAATGTATTTTTCAAAATAAAGGTGAGTGGTTATGTTAAGGGTTTCATTTCCATTTTTATACGGTGCTTTATTTCCAATAAATCCTAACTTATTGGCAATTTTAGATATTGCGTTGTTGAAAATGATGGTTGGGCGAAGAACTAATGGACTAATTTCAAAATTTTCCATGCCTCCGCCTATTTTACGCAAAAATGATTTCCCTGACTCTATTAGGAAGAGTTCATGGGAATTCAAATAATTAGGAGAGTTATTATCTAAAGATATCAGAATCTTCCAAGACTGTTCTAATTTGAAAGTCATTAGACATTCCCGTCTGAAAAAGGAGGCACGGAAAGGATTTTAACCTCCCAATGTAAAGCTAGTTTACATTTGCGCTCGACTGCGCCCATGCCATATTGTCCCGCAATCATATACTATCAATCACGTGGAGATCAACTAATTATGATGTGGTTATGTGAAGTTCGTTGTTGTTATCAAAGTGGAAATAAGAAATTTGAAAAATCACTCTCTGCGGATATTTGGTGGAAATTTTAATTAAGTAAACATTATTGCCCGAATGATAGCGCAGTAGGGGCTCTCATTTGCTGGATGTTGTTCCATAAATGACAAAACCTTGCTTTATTGCCGCTGGCCTTTCCATTCGGCATCCTTTCCCCATGAATAATCTAAATTCTCTGCAGGAAATCGCACGCGCGACCCGCAACCTTATCCGCACCGGCATCGTGACCGACGTCGACCACGACGAGGGGCTGTGTCGCGTCCAGACCGGCGGCATGGAAACTACTTGGCTGAACTGGCTTACCAGTCGCGCCGGTCGCTCGCGGGTGTGGTGGGCTCCATCCGTTGGCGAGCAAGTGCTTTTGCTGGCGATCGGCGGCGAGCTCGATACGGTATTTGTGCTGCCCGGCATTTTCTCGGATGACCATCCCGCGCCGTCTACCTCCCCTGATGCGCTTCACGTTTCCTTTCATGACGGGGCGGTTATTGAGTATGAGCCCGACAACGGCGCGCTCACTGTGTCAGGCATCAAAACCGCAGACGTCACCGCGTCTGAGTCCATAGCGGCCACCGTGCCGGTGGTGCTGGTGAAAGCGTCGAGCCGCATCACGCTCGATACGCCGGAGGTGGTGTGCACCAACAAGCTGACGACCGGCTCGCTCGAAGTGAAGAACGGCGGGAAGATGGGTGGGAACATCGAGCACACCGGCGGGACACTGAAATCAAACGGCGTGCAGGTGGATAATCACGCGCACGGCAACGTACAGAGCGGCGGAAGCTGGACTAAGGGGACGCAATGACGGTGCGTTATCTGGGAATGAACGGCCAGACCGGCATCAGCATCTCTGAGGTTGAGCATATCCGGCAAAGCGTGCGCGACATTCTGGTCACGCCGGTTGGGTCGCGCGTCATGCGCCGTGAATACGGCTCGCTCCTGTCGCAGATGATTGACCAGCCGCAGACCCCGGCGTTGAGCCTGCAGAGTATGGCCGCGTGCTATTCCGCGATCCAGGAATGGGAGCACCGCATAAACCTCTCGACCATCCTGACGCCACGCTTAAGGAGAAAGGCTTTATCAGCTAAGCAGTGCGATTGACAGTGCGTCTGAGAGCGTCGCAGCGACGCCGAAAGCGGTAATTTTATATTCACCCCAGCAATATTTCCCTCCCTCATCCGTCTACCTCATCACAAGCCATAATCAGTTACTGTAAACGAGGTAAACACCATGAGAGATTTTGAAATGCACGGCAGAGGTCACGGGCGCGGATTCGGGCGCCACCGTATGGGCAAGGGCTTAATCATCGGCGCGGTCATTTTCATCGTGCTCGGCCTGCTGGTGATGTCCCTGTGGAACGCCTTGCTTCCGGCGATCCTCGGCGTGAAGGCCATTGGTTTCTGGCAGGCGCTGGGGATTCTGGTGCTGAGCCGCATTCTGTTTGGCGGATTAGGTTTCCGCCCGGGGATGTTTGGCGCGCACCGGCGGATGCACGAGCGCTGGATGAACATGACGCCCGAGCAGCGCGAGGCGTTTATTCAGCAGCGTCGCGAAGGCTTTGGTCGTCACGGTCGCGGTCACTGCGGCTGGCACGGCCATCGTGACGATAAGCGCGATGACGCCGCGCCCAAAACCCCGGAAGCAGAGTGAGCGAAATGAAAGCCGGGGAGGCGGGCGGATCCATGCTGATGTCGGCGCTCAACGCCTGCCGCGCCCGGCTGAAAGCTTTCATTCGCGGACGGACGTCCGTTCGCGATGATGCCGACGACATTTTGCAGGAAGTCACGTATCAGCTGATGAAAGTGGAGCAGCCGGTCGAAAACGTCGCGGCCTGGCTGTTCCGCGCGGCGCGTAACGAGATGACAGACCGGGCGCGTAAAAAGCGCGAGGTGCCGCTCTCCGGCTATTTTACGGGCGAAGACGAAGAGGGTTTTCCCGAGGACGAGCTGGCCGAAACCCTGTTCGGCGTACCGCAAACGCCGGAGGAGGAGTATCTCAAAACGCTGCTGTGGGAAGAGCTGGGGCAGGCGTTGTCAGAACTCCCACCACCGCAGCGCGAAGTGTTTGAAAAGACCGAGCTGCACGGCTACAGCATTAAAATGCTGGCAGAGGAGACGGGGGCCAGCGAGCAGGCGCTTCTATCCCGCAAGCACAAGGCGGTGCTGTTTCTGCGCACGCGTCTGCGGGATATCTACGACGCGCTGACGGGGGAATAGCAGCGACAGACAAAACCTTACACTTCCGGCACTTGTAGATTCATCACTATCGTTTATGATCGGGGCGTCTTGTTACTCTGGAATATTATGCGCAACCGTCAGCTCCTCGGAAAATGGCTTCTGATCATCACCTGTCTCGCGATGGCGATTTGCCTCGTGCAGCGTGCGGTTATGCTCAACCATTTTTTACAGGGACTGGATCCGCAGATTTCACTGAGTGCAGATGCCCCAACCCAAAGTAGCACCGAGCAGTCCGGGCCATCGCCCTGCCAGCTGGGCGCCCAGTCGCTTCTTTGTGCCCAGCCGCTGTTCTTCGACGGCGCGCTGCCGGCTATCATTATCTTCTTCGCGCTGTTACAGCTGCTGACGCAAGGGCGGGCATTCGCTCCCGCGGAACAGCCCGTTCAGGCGCCGCCTCCCCGAATACACCTGAAAAACTGCGTTTTCCGTGAATGAAAAACATCGTCACCACACGATAATTTTTCACTGTTCACGGAGTACAACATGGTTAACCTCTTCAGGGGATTCGTCCTCCTGTGGCTGTCCTGCATCGGCGTTGCCCATGCGGCAGACACCGGCTGGCTGGTCTCTCCACAAAACGATCACGCCCGCATCCGCTTTCAGGCGGAGAGGGAACAAACGCACGTTAAAGGCCTGCTCACCGTTGAGCTAAAGCCCGGCTGGAAAACCTACTGGCGATCGCCGGGCGAGGGCGGCGTCGCGCCAAAAATCAGCTGGCCGGAAGGCGTAACGGACAACTGGTCCTGGCCGGTTCCTTCGCGCTTCGATATCTCCGGCATGACCACGCAGGGGTATCACGATAAGGTCACGATTCCGATCGTTCTCGACGGGGTGAAGAGCGACGCGCTCAATGGAACGCTCACGCTCTCCACCTGCAGCAACGTCTGCCTGCTGACGGACTACCCGCTGCATCTCGATTTTACCCAGCCGGCGGATGAGGGCTTCCGTAGCGAGTTCGAACAAGCGATGCGCGCCGTTCCAGGCACGTCTGGCGTATCCACGGATCTCTCCGCCTGGCTCGCTGGCGACAAGCTGGTGATTACCGGTACGACGGACGGGAAGTGGAACAATCCGGGGATCTACTTTGACCCGCTGGAGGGTGACATTCTGCCCGGCGAGCCGGCCATTAAGCACGACGGCAACACGCTTCGGGTGACGGTACCCGTGACCGACGAATGGGGCGATAAACCCGCCTCGCTGGAAGGCAAGAGGCTGTCATTTGTGCTGACCAATGGCGGTAACGCGCAGCAAACCACCATGACCGTTGGGGCAACTTCCGCAGAGCCTCCCGCGCCTGAAGGAACGGGTAAAATGGTGCTTTTTGCCCTGCTGGGCGGGCTGATTCTGAACCTGATGCCCTGCGTGCTGCCGGTAATGGGCATGAAGCTTAACAGCATCCTGCAGGCGGGATCGGACAGGCGGGCCATCAGGCTGCGCTTCCTGGCCACCAGCGCCGGGATCCTCACCTCCTTTGCGCTGCTCGCCGCGATGGTGACCGCGCTTAAGCTGACCGGAGCGTCGCTGGGGTGGGGCATTCAGTTCCAGAACCCGTGGTTTATCGGCCTGATGGTTGCCGTGACCTTCCTCTTTGCGCTGAACCTGTTTGGGGCGTTTGAGATGCTGCTCCCTTCTGCTGCCGCCGGGCGGCTGGCAATGGCAGGTGGCACAGGGCTTGGCGGCAGCTTCTGCGAAGGGATGTTCGCCACGCTGCTTGCCACGCCGTGCTCCGCGCCGTTCCTCGGCACGGCGGTTGCCTTTGCCCTTGGCGCGCCGCTGCACGCCCTGTGGCTTATCTTCCTGATGCTGGGCGTGGGCATGAGCCTGCCGTGGCTGTTTGTGGCCCTGGTGCCGAAAACGGCCATGCTGCTGCCAAAACCCGGCCGCTGGATGAACACGCTCAAAACGATCCTGGGCCTGATGATGCTGGCCTCCAGCCTCTGGCTGGTTACGCTGCTGAGCCTGCATCTGGGCGAGGCGGTCAGCCAGGTCGTGATGTTGGTGCTGATCGTTATCGCGCTGGCGCTGTTCGCGAAGAAGGGGCAAACCTCATCGCCGTTATTCTGGGTCGTGGTCATCGCGCTGTCGGTGTTCGGCGGGTATCAGCTGCGCGGGTTGCTCAACTCACCGTCTGACGCCACCACGCAAAGCGTCGCACAGACCATCCCGTGGCAGCCGCTCAGCGAGGAGGCCATTGAGCAGGCGCTGACGCAGGGGAAACGGGTGTTTGTGGATATCTCGGCGGACTGGTGCGTGACCTGCAAAGTTAACGAGCACCGGGTACTGCGTCAGCCGGACGTTATTGCCGCGCTGAGCCAGCCGGACGTGGTGGCCCTGCGCGGAGACTGGAGCCAGCCCTCCGCGCTTATCGCGGAGTTTCTCGCGAAGCGAAACCGCTACGCCATTCCCTTTAATGAGGTCTATGGCCCCGGCACGCCTGACGGAGAGATCCTCTCGCCGCTGCTGGACAAGCGCACCCTGGTCACCACCCTGAACAACGCAAAAGGCTAATGCACTATGAAAAAATTCTTTATTACGCTTATGCTCCTGCTGGCCTCGACTCAGATGATGGCAGCCCAGCCGCTGACGCCGGACCAGGAACAGCGTGCGCAGAAGATGATCGCTGATTTTCTGTTCAACGATCCGGATTCGCCGCGTATTGGCGCGAAAAATCCAAAGCTTACCCTGGTGGTGTTTACCGACTATAACTGCCCGTACTGTAAGAAATTCGATCCTTACCTGGAGAAGATCGTCGAAAAACACCCTGATGTGGCGGTGGTCTTTAAGTTTTTACCTTTCCGCTCGGAAAGTTCGCTGACCGCCGCGCGCGACGCGTTAACCGTCTGGCGCGCGCATCCCGAGCAGTTTATGAAATTTAACCATACCCTGATGGCCAAAAAGGGATACCACGATGACGCCAGCATTCAGGAGGCGCAAAAACGCGCGGGGGTGAGCGTCAGCGCGCCGGATGACGAGAGCATGGTGTCGATCAAACGCAGCCTGATCGTCGCGGAAAAAATGGGAATTCAGGGCACGCCCGCCACGCTTATCGGCGAAGGGCTGCTGCCCGGCTGGGTTCCTTTTGAACAATTCGACGAAATGGTCAGTGACGCACTGAAAAACCGCTAACCTGAAGGGGGCGGAATGCCCCCGAGAAACCGGAGAGGGAAATGAAAAAATTACTGTTACTTTCGGCGCTGGCGACCTCAGGGCTGGCCCAGGCCGCTGATGCCATACCGGATGTGGTGAAGCAGTTCAGCGAGCAGCAGCAGATCAAAATCATTAAGAAACTGGATGCCCCCGGCGGCGCACCGGCCTGGCTGGGGCAATATCAGGACATGGGCGTGACGCTGTTTTTAACGCCGGACGGCAAGCACGTCATTTCGGGTTATCTGTACGATGAAAAAGGAAAAAACCTCAGCGAAGGCTATTTCCAGAAAGAGATCTACGCTCCGATGGGGCGCGAGATGTGGAAGAACCTCAACGCGGCGCATCCCCTGAAGGAAGGGGCAGATAACGCCCCGCGTAAGGTCTTCGTCTTCGCCGATCCGTTCTGCCCGTACTGCAAGCAGTTCTGGGCCGAAGCGCAGCCGTGGGTGAAGGCGGGCAAGGTTCAGCTCAACACGCTGCTGGTGGCGTTTCTTAACCCCAACAGCGGGCGTAACGCCTCTGCGATCCTGAATGCGAAAGATCCGGTTTCGGCCTGGCGCGAATACGAGCTCTCTGGTGGGAAAAAATTGCCAAAACCTGAAGGGGAGGCTTCCCGCGAAACGGTAGCGATCCTGCAAAAACATCAGGCGCTGATGGACAGCCTGGGCGCAAACGCCACGCCGGCCATTTACTATCTGAATGCGGAAAACGAGTTGCAGCAGGTGGTCGGTATGCCGGACGCGCAGCAGCTTGAGGCAATGTTCGGGCCGAAGCCGTAAGAAATCAGGCAGAAACGGGGCGTTTCTGCCTGATAGTCACTTAGCTACCCCAGCGTCCTTTGAGGTAGTTCACCGCCTGCTGGGTCTGCGGCTGGTTCAGGTAATCTTCCCGGAACAGGATGGTGCCGTTCACGTTGGGCAGCGAATCGTTAAGGTCGAGCTGTTTTTTTAGCTCCGGCACGCCGCCCTGAACCGTCCAGTCCGGCTCATTCTTCGACGGTTCGCCCACCTTGTAGAACGCAATGCCGATATACAGGCGGGTATGGGTCGGCTTGACGACGTCGGCCCACCATTTGGTCAGCACGTCATAGCGCGCCGCATCACGGGCGAAGGGCCAGTATATCTGCGGGGCGATGTAGTCCAGCAGGCCCTGCTGCACCCACTGACGCGTATCGGCGTAGGATTCATCGTAGGCTGCGGCGCCGCGCGTGTCCGAACCCGCCGGGTCAAAGGAGCGGTTTCGCCACACGCCCGCCGGGCTGACGCCAAACTCCACGTTGGGCCTGGTCTGCTTTATCGCGCGGGAGACCTGCACGATCAGCTGCTGCGTATTGTGTCTGCGCCAGTCGGCTTTTGAGGCAAATCCCTGGCCGTACTGCCGCCAGGTTTGCGCGTCGTTGAGCGCGGATCCCGGCGATTCAGCGTAAAAGTAATCATCAAACTGCACGCCGTCTACCGGGTAGTTCGCCACCACTTCGGTCACCACTTTGGTTATCCAGTCACGCACTTCGGGAATGCCCGGGTCGAGAACAAAACGATCGCCGGAGACGCGTACCCATTCCGGGTGCTGAACATAGACGCTGGACGGGGTCAGATATGAAGTCCGGTTCAGGGCGGCGATGGTTGATGGCTTCGTGTTGGTCGACACGCGGTATGGGTTAAACCAGGCATGGACCTTCATGCCGCGCTTGTGCGCTTCATCCAGCATAAATTGCAGCGGGTCGTAACCCGGATATTCGCCGATGTTGCCCGTCAGCATATCTGACCACGGTAGAATTTTTGATGACCAGAGCGCGGTGCTGTCCGGCTTCACCTGGAAAAATACGGTGTTAATCCCGAGGCGCTTAAGGTTGTCGAGCTTGCCGATCAGCGCCTGCTTTTGCATGGTGATGCGCTGGTCGGCGCTGCGGCCATTCACCGAGGCCACCGGCGGCCAGTCGAGACGAGAGACGGTCGCCAGCCAGACCCCGCGCATCGGCTCGTTTGCCTGCTGTGTTGGTTTGCTGGCGGTGGGAAGAGGGGTAACCAGTGATTTAGGTGGTTTTGAGGAGCAGCTTACAAGTAAAAGCGCGCAGGCAGCCAGCGCACCGATCCGTTTTACGTGTCGCGTCATTTGCGTATTAGCTCTTGATAATCCGACTGTTAGCCCAGGGATTAAAGGCGGGCGCCGCCTGTTCTGCGCTTTCCTCATCGTTGAGGGAATCCAGATACAGGGCTTCAACTTCCGCGCGCGCCCACGGGGTGCGGCGCAGGAATTTCAGGCTCGATTTAACGCTGGGATCTTTTCTGAAACAGTTAATTTTGATGCGGTCGCCCAATTCGCTCCAGCCATACTTCGCCACCAGGGCGTTGACCATCATCTCCAGCGTTACGCCATGTAAAGGATCTTTGGAAATGTGTGCAGTCATAGGCGTCCGGATGTCTCGATTTTTTGGGGATTGGGTTAAACGCTGAAAGGGTACAAGAAAGCAGGGGAAGCGGCAATTTTCCTTTTCCCCTCGCTCACTTTATGACGGACTCCGTGCGCTGATTTTCACCGACAATTTTTCCCGCGCTGTTTTCAATCGTAAACCGAATCGACACGTCGTCCTGGCCCACGGGCGTAGCCGTCAGCGTTTTGACCATCGTTCCCGAGTCTGCTGCGATCGTCATCGTCGTCGTGCCTTTAGCCAGCACCTTGTCGCGCTGCGTGATACGCCAGGTCAGGCGGCATTCGCTGCACGGTTTCCAGGTGTCGTTGATGGCCCAGAGGCGCACGGTCGCCGCCGCGCCGGATTGCCACTGCGCGGTGACGGGTTCAATGGACGGCAAAACAGGCTGGTAGGCGCGTTTTAAGGCGTAAAACCCGGCTTTAGGTTTACGAAGGTAGTCCACTACGCCCCAGTTGATGGAGGGCCAGGTTTCCACAAACATAAAGTGGAACAGGGCCGTCACCGGCTGGTATCGCTGTCGGCGATAGCTTTCGGCCGCCGTGGCCACCAGCTGAGACTGGTACGCCTGGGTATTGCGTATCATCGCCTGAATATTCTTCCCGCGTGAAATACCGGCGAACTTAAAGGTCTGGAAGGGCTGAAAATTATGGTATTTCCAGACGGTCCAGCCGGGATCGTCGGCGGCAGTCGTTTTTGGCCAGAGCGACGCCGCCGGGATGATGGTTTTTAGCGTTGACAGGCGGGGAAGCGCCTGCGCGCCGAACTCGGTAATGATCCCCGTTTTGGCTGGGGCAAGCAGGTCGCGCACGGTGCCGAAGTACCAGCCCGCCCAGTAATGCTCCTCAACGGCGGAGAAGCGGTGCACGATGCGGGAGGTATCTTCGGCAAGCGTATCCGCCACCTTTTGCGTGAGCTCGCGATTCAGATCTTTATTCCAGTCCGGGAAGCGTTTTTCCATCCACGGCGAATTCCACGGCGGTTCGTTATGCCCGCCCCAGACGATGATGGCGGGCGAATTGCCAAACTGTTCGATCATCTCCCGCGTCTGTCGAACCGCATTTTCCGTGAAAGCCGCACTGTTGTTGTAGCCCCACTGCAGCGGAACATCCTGCCAGATCATCATGCCCATCTCATCGGCCACGTCATACAACGCACGTCCGGCAACGTGTCCGTGCACGCGTATGGCGTTGGCGTTCATGGCTTCCACCAGACGAAGGTCGCGTCGGTATTTTTTCCGCGTCATGGTGCCGAGCCAGGGGGAACCGATGTAATTGCTGCCCTTAATAAAAAGGCGCCTGTCGTTTATGAGCCAGCCCTTATTGTCGGGCTGCTCGACGATTTTGCGCAGCCCGGTGCGGGTTACCGCCGTGTCCATTAAGCCGTTTGCATCTCGCAACGCCACGCGAACGGTATACAGGTGGGGTTTCCCCGTGCCGATCGGCCACCACAGCTTTGCCTTCGGCATGGGCAGCGTCACCTGCACGGAATGGGCACCGCTTTCGAGAGTAACCGGAAAGTCAGCCTGATAGGGCCTGCCGCTGAAGTTGGCGGGCGTGGCGGTGAGCCGCACGGTCGCCAGGCCCTGATCGAGCGCGCGATAGCGAATATCCGCTTTTAGCGTCGGGCGAGTCAGCCCCTGCGACCAGTCGGGCCGCAGGATGGTCTCATCAAGGGTAGCTCCCCGGCTAAGGTGCAGCCGGACCGGTGCCCAAATGCCGCCCGAGTTAGCGTCCTGTCCTTCCGGCGACCAGGCGCCACCGGGACGCGTGTCATGCTGATTCAGAACCCCCTTCATGGCCGTTTTATGCAAAGGCCAGATCTTGTGCGGATCTTCGTAGGGGCTGTCTACCCTGACGATGAGCCGATTGTGACGTTGTAACGCCGGGCTGGCGTCCAGCGAAAAACGCTGAAAGTAGCCCTCATGCTTGCCCAGCGGCTGGCCGTTCAGGGTCACCTCGGCCAGGTAATCGACGCCGTCAAACACCAGGGTACTCATCACGTCAGGGGGCTGCACGGGCAGGGAAAACGCGTGCTTGTACCACAGCGCGCCCTGATGATCGTACCCGGCACTGTACCAGTTGGCAGGAACCTGAAGCGGGTGCCAGCCTGATGCGGCAGGACGTGCGCTGTCATTGGCATCCTGAACCTGCCATTCTCCGGTCAGAGACCAACTGACCGGCGCAGAGTTCGCCACCGCGTGGGTGGTCAACAGGGCAACGAGCAGCGTGCAGTTGCGAGCGTTCATTTGTTTACCCCGCGCGCGTTGAGCCACGCCATCAGGCGCAGCGATTCCTGGCGAAGATTTTCTTTCAGGGCCGCAAGCTGGCGCCCATCCAGCGTATGCGCGTCGCTTTCCAGCACCTGCAACTGCTGTGCGAGCGTGCTGAAGTCCAGGGTGACGGCTTCTCCGCGCAGCTTGTGGGCCGCTCGTCGCAGCGCCTCGCGGTCGTTGCTGTCGATCGCCTGGGTAATGGTTTTGATTGCTTCATTTAGCCCTTCGCCAAACAGGGCCAGCAGCTCCTGTACCAGGGTGGGATCGTCAGCGCACTGCTTCAGCAGGCGTGCTTCATCCGGAAAACCGGAGGCGTCTTCGTGGTGCTGGAGCACGCGGGCAATCTCTTCAGCGAGACGCTCCTGGCTGATGGGTTTGGCAATATAGCCGTCGAACCCCATGTTCAGGCAGCGCTCTTTATCCCCCTGCATGGCGTGTGCGGTCATGGCGACGGTGGGTTGAGGCGGTCCGGGCCGGGACTGCTCTTCTTCACGAAGCAGGCGAATGGCGGTCTCACCGTCCATCTCTGGCATCTGAAGGTCGATCAGTAAAACGTCCCACGCATCCGCGCGCCAGCGTTCCAGCAGCGCGACGCCATTGTCGACGATCTGACAGCTATGGCCGAGCCGCTCGAGCAGGCGCGCGGCGACCTTCTGGTTGACCAGATTATCTTCAGCCAGCAGGATCCGCAGTCCCGTGGCTGCAGGCGAGGCGACAGGCGCGGGCGTGCTTTCACCCACGGGTGCTGGCGAACGTTCAAACGCGGCGGCAATCGCCTGATGTAATTCATCCTGGGCGATAGGCTTATGCAGATAGTTCTTGATTCCGATCCGCTTCAGCATATTGATATCAAAATGTCGGCTCATGGAGCTCAGCATGATGATATGGCTTTCAGCAACCTGCGGCAGAACCGAAAGCTCAAGGGCCAGAGACACGCCGTCCATATCCGGCATCTGCGCGTCCAGCAGGATCAGGGGCCACGCCGTTCCCGTTCTAACCCGGTCAATGGCCTCGCTGGCGTTGTTAACGCAGGTGGGTTTCAGTCCCATCTGGCTGAGCATCGCGGCCAGCAGCCGCAGGTTGGTCGCGTTATCATCAACCACCAGTACGGGTTCACCGTTAAAGCGCTGGCTATGTGGGCGCTCTCCGGGCGCAAGGATCTGCGCCGCCAGGGGCAGCGAGAACGAAAATTCGCTTCCTTTTCCCGGCTCGCTGGAGACCGTTAATTCGCCCCCCATGGCCGCAACCAGTCTTGCCGAGATGGTTAGCCCGAGCCCCGTACCGCCGTAGCGGCGGGTGGTTGAGTTGTCCGCCTGGCTGAAGGCTTCAAAAATGGCCTTCTGCTTATCTGCCGGTATGCCAATGCCGCTGTCGCGCACGCGAAAACGCCATCGATTCGCGCTATCGCCGGGCTCAACAACCAGGATCACTTCTCCCTGATGGGTAAATTTCAGCGCGTTGCCCAGCAGATTGGTCAGGATTTGGCGCAGCCGCGCGCCGTCAACCAGCAGCACGTCGGGAACGTCGGGCGCAATATCAACCAGCAGCTCGATGCCTTTTTCGCTCGCCCCCGGCATGTGCGGGCGAATGAGCGACTGAATAAAGGGGCGGACAGGTACGGGTTCCGTCTCCAGCTCCACTTTGCCGGCTTCAATTCGGGAAAAGTCGAGAATATCGTTGATGATATGCAGAAGCGACTGGGCAGAGCTCATCACCAGGGTCAGATAGTCACGCTGATCGGCACTCAGAGACGTATCCAGGCACAGCTGGGTCATGCCGATAATGCCGTTCATCGGGGTACGAATTTCATGGCTCATATTCGCCAGAAACGCGCTTTTTGCCTCATTGGCTTTTTGTGCCTCAATGGCCGAGGCGAACGCCTGAATTTCAGCCTCTTTGCGCCGCGTAATATCCTGCAGCGTGCCAATAACGCGCTCTGCGTTTCCCTCAATGGAGAGCGTAACCACCTGGCCGGACAGTAGCATCCAGCGCAGCCCTTCGGTAGGGTGATGCACGCGAATTTCACATTCAAAGACCGGACGATGATCCTGCTTCGAAGCGTGCAGCGCCTTGCGTAGCGCTGCGCGATCGTCCTCGTGGACCTGATTGAGGAGAAAACGCACCGGATATCGCCACTGTGTGCGCGACTGGCCCAGCATGGCAAGCAGGGTATCGTTGACCTGGAGCGTGTCGCCGGAAACCTGCCAGTCCCAGATCCCGATATGAATGGATTCCGCCGTCAGCAGAAAGTCGTCATGCAGCTGGTGGCGCGCGCGCTGCGCTTCATCCAGCTCCGTAACATCGCTGTGCAGGCTGACAATACCACCGTCCGCAAGCCGCTGATGCTGGACGAAGATCCGCCGCTGGCCCGCCTGGCGCACCTCGCAGTGTTTATCCTGCCGACAGTTGCGCACGATCGACTCGCGCAGCGTCTGCCGCAGGCCGGGGTCGACGTTGTAAACGGCATCGATAAAGCGTTCCGCCAGCGCCTCAAGTGTCGTTCCCACCGTCAGCCACGGGGTTATGACCGGATAAAACAGGGCCACGTTGTGATTCCAGGCCTGAAGGCGTTCCTCGCGGTCATAAATCATGACGGCGGCCGGCAGCGCGTTAAGATCGTACGTGAATGAACTCATCGTGATTCCCCCTACGCGCGGTAGTGCAGTTCTGCCTGTCGGCGAAGGTATTCCAGCCCGGGCGCGATCGCCATGGCCCAGGCGGTGAGGATCTCATCGTCGCACTGCGGATCGCGCAGGCTCACCGCGTTCAACATCGCTTCGCGCCAAAGGGCAAAAAACCGCGGGGGAAGGTGGAGGCCGTCGTCGCTTTGCTCCCGCGCCAGGCGCTCGAGAAAATCAGGGACGATCAGGGCGCCGTCGACCGCAAGCATGGCGAAGAAGCTTTTAAACAGGGTCTGCTGACCCTCCCGATCCGGCAGACGAGAAAAATGCGCCTCGGTTTCGGGTGACATATGGACGAAGGCGTCATAGAACGTCTGAAAAAACGCGGTTTTTTCATTATTCGGAAAGACGCGGTTCAGGCTTGATTCAAACAGATCGCGATAGAACTTCACGGCGTCCTCCTTATGGTGCTTTCGCCCGGCAGACAGTGCCCGATGGGCGTGTATTGCTCCGCCAGACGGCGTGAGAAGTAGCTCTCTTTCTTCGACCGACGCACGTCAAACAGAGGCCCGGCGTTGTGTTTAAAGAAGAGGGCTTCCAGCACCGTGGCGTTGGTCGAGAGGGTTAAGGCAGCGTTGGTATCGCCCGTGGCTTCCTGACGGCCTTCATACCAGCCTTTCTGCGGATCGTTAAGGTGTTGGGTGACCGTCATCAGCACGTCGGTGTACGGGGTGTCCCACAGGGCCCACAGGGCAAAAACCGCTTTAGTCGATACCTGTGCGAAACGGGTGTAGTCCCGGCCATCGTCTCCGACAGAGTTCCAGGCATAGCCATTTCCCCAGACGGTATCCTGGATATGCCAGGGCGCCTGAGAGAGCGTGAAATCTGCCCTGGCCGTCAGGATTTTATCGGTCTCCCAGCGGGTCTTCTGGCTCAGCCAGACGTTTTCGGCCTGCTTGCGCAGACGCTGTTGCAGATCGGCCGCAACGCCTTCTGGCTCCCAGCCAAACTCCAGGCCCGGCAGCATATAGGGAAGGGTGGTAATCAGAGAGGGCTGCCACGTGGTGCGCGGATCGCGGGCATCGACGGCCAGACGCCGCTGGGCGATGATGACGTGGTGCGCCGGGGGCGTAAATGCTTTATCCGGGGAAAATCCCCACAGCTGAAACGCCGTCGCGGCATATTCACTTTCGCCCAGCCGCAGTTCCTCCCGCACGACCGGCTGACCGTTTTGCAGGGAAGAGGACCACAGTTCGCCTTCGCTATCGATGACCGGGCAGAAATTCCAGCGCAGGATAATTTTATCCAGGTATTCGCTGTACTGCGGCTCCCGCTGTGCGGTAAGGCGCAGGGCGAGCATCAGACGCGCCATGTCGCGCGCGGACCAGCCGTTTTTGCTGGGCTTGCCGCTAAAGTCGACTGGCGTCGCCGTCTGGCTGGAATAGAGTCGACCCGGCGTTCGGGCATCGGTCAGCATCAGGCGGTTTAGAGTGCCCATGAGACGGGTTAAGCGAGCGTCATACTCGGCGTCCTCAATCAGCCCCAGCTCTTTTGCCGCCAGCAGGGCAATAAGTGTATCGCCCATTTGCCAGAGCGTGACGCGGGGCTGTTTGTCGCTCCCGTTGACCAGGCCCGTTTGCGGCTGGGTATTATTGACGAAATAGCGCCAGGCGATCGTCGCCCACGTCTGCTCTTCCGGCGTCAGGGCGGCGATACGCGCGCTGGAGTGCCAGCCGCCGTGGATTAGCCAGCGCCAGCCTGCTCCCTGATGGCCAAACAGGGCAAAGATGACCCCGCCTGCAAGGAGTAATCCCGCGAGCCCTCTGGCTAAGGTTTTAAGCATTGCGCAGTCACCGGAGGCAGTTTAACGGGCTCGTCCACGCTGCATGACGCGCACTGACAGGCCTGACAGGCGGGTTTGGTACGCTGCGTGACGCCGGTCCGGTCGCACCAGCTTTTTATGGCCGGTGTGCTGCTAAGGAACGGACGGCTGCGCAGCGCGTTGTTCTCTTCAAACTGATCGAGCAGCTTGCGATCCCACAGCGAGGGGGCAAAATCCTTGCTCTTTGGGTTGTCGGTGTTGAAGGCCAGCAGTTTTCCCTCTTTCTTGAACAGCAGGGCTTCCAGCATGATGCCGTTATTGTTCGCGGTGAACTCTTTGATCGGGCCGTCACCGTTTTCATACAGCCCTTCGTAGTAGCCTTTTCCCTCTTCGTTGGCATTCTCAATCGTATTCAGCAGGCGGTCGGTATAGGGGGAGTTCCACAACACCCACATGCCCAGCGCCGCCTTCAGCGATATCGCGGCAGCGTTGGGGACGAACTGGCCTTTATCGGTAATGGTGTTCCAGTTGTATCCGTCGCTGAAGACGGTGTCATAGACGAAGTAAGGGGCCTTATCGAGCTGGTGCTCGGAGCGCGCGGTGAGGACGCCGGTAATGGTATAGCGGTTCTCCTGAGCCTGATAAACACGGTCAGCAAAGTTTTTCATCCACGTCAGGGAGTAGTCGCGCGGGGCGTTATCCCGGTCGGTCGGTTTATCAAAGCCGAACTCCAGCCCGTAGAGCAGGTAGGATTCCGTCACCACGTAGTTATGCTGCGACGTGTTGCGCGGGTCGCGCGTATCGTACGGGACCAGCACGCAGTAGATTTCGGCCAGCTCATAAGGCTGCGGACGGCTGGCTTTACAGGTATTAAACCCCCAAAGCTGGAACCCGGCCGCGCCGTACTCTTCATAGCCCAGCCGACCTTCCTGAACGTACTTCGGCTGGCCGTTCTCGAGATAGGCCCCGTACAGCGTGCCGCAGGGGTCGATCGCGTGGCTGAAATCCCAGCCGAGCACCACGTTATCAATGCTGTTGCCGTATTCCGGATAGCGCTCTTTGACAATTTTCAGCCAGACCAGCATTCGCCCGATATCCAGCGCCGAGAAGCCAATTTCGCCGGGCTTGTTGGTGTAGTCTACCTTCTGGGCGCTGATGGTGTTATAGGCCTTGTTGGGCAGCTCGTTGCGGAACAGTACCAGGGTGTTTAACGTGGCGAGAAATTTCAGCATCCGGCGGTCAAATTCCGCTTTATCAATGATCCCGAGCTCGCGCGCCGCCGTCAGGGCGGCCAGATAGGAGGCGCTGTCCCACATGGTGGTGGAGGGAAATTTGTTGACCGCATTCACCAGGCCCGTCGTGGGCTGATAGTTGGTGACGAAATACTGCCAGGCGTTTTTCGCGATGGTCATCTCTCGGACCGTCAGCTCGCCGCTGCGCGGGGAGTAACCTGATGCAGGAAGCTCGGTGTCCGCACGCACGGTCGATAACGCCAGCCAGCAGATCGTTATTCCCGTGAGCAGGTGGAAAAGGATCGGGGATCGTGGCTTCATGGCGTTGCTCCTGCTGAGGGGGAAGTGTAGAGGCAGGCCAGACAGAGCATCTGACCATGCGCGATGTAAGACAGACTTTCCAGCACAATGGCATTGGTATCGGCGTCCACGACGGCATTGACGCTGTTGTTAAGATTTAATCCGCGCTGCCAGCCTTTACCCGGTACCTGAAGCGGCAGAACCTGCTGGCGCAGCGCTTCGCTCCAGCTGTTGCGGAACAGAGCATACCAGGCAAACGCGGTGCGGGTGGAGGTAATTGCCACTTTCTCCGGCACCTCGTCGCGCAGGTTGCGCGCCTGTACCGGCTGCCGGTTCGGCAGATCGTTGACGTAATCCGGCGCCGGTTCGGCGTAATCCGTGCTGACAGGGGATTTTGGGCTGCGCAGGCTATGACGCCGCTGCTGGATCTGCATAATCCGCCACGCAATCTCAGCGCTCTGCGCGTCAAAGCCCAGTTCAAGGCCGGTTAACAGGTAGGGGAGACTGATCAGGGAGGTTTGCTTGCCCCAGGGCGTGCGTAGCCCTTCATCCGGCACCATCACGCCGTCCAGATCGATCATCTTTTGCCCTTCAGGCGGGTTGGTTACCGCGAGGCCTGCCGCGCTGTCAATCAGGCGCAGCGTATGGCTGGCATAGAGACGGTAGCCAAAACTGTCCCGCTGTTCGTCATCGGTCAGCGTCCAGTGATGGAGCGGCACGGCCGCCTGGCTTTGGACGTTATGTTCAATCAGAGCGCCGGTGTTCCAGAGGCTGAAGAGATCATGGATAGCCGCCGCGTGCTGAGGATAGCGCCACAGGAGGGTCTGAAGCGCCGTCAGCAGGCGGCTCAGCCCAATTGCCGAGGCGTCGGGTTTGCCGAGGATTTTCAGGGTGTCGGCATGGTAATACGCAGCTGGGAGGCCTCGCTCGTTGAGCGGCAGCTGCCCCAGCGCGAACAGGGCCGTACCGATCCTCTCGTCGAACTCATCGGCGGAAATAATGTTGAGCTGCTCTGCGGCAGCGGTCGCAAACAGGTAGCTTCCCACGCTCCAGAGGCTCAGCCAGGGTTCACCGTCGCTGGCATTCGGCAGGCCGTTTGGCTGGGTATTATTCACGTAGTATTGCCAGGCGACCCGCGCCCAGATGGCTTCGTCATAGGTCAGGGCGCGTTTCGCAGGCAGCGGCGGGAAGTCTTTGCTGAGCGCGATGCCGCCGCTGCTTTCCACGCGCGTGGGCATCTGTTTCTCCACCCAGGCCACAATGGCAAAGCCGAGCAGGAACCCGAGCAAAATGGTGAGGTAGCTGCGCGCGGGCAGCAGGGCATCACGTATCCTCATTGGGTGACCTCATCCTCTTCAGCGGGCGTCCACATGGCCGCGAAAATCAGCGGCAGCATGGCGGCGATATTCACCCCTCCCCAGAAAATATTGATGACGTAGCCGGAGGGGTCGTCCACCTGTCCACGCGCCACCTGAATACCGCCCCAGATAAGCCCTGCGAGGGTCAGCACCACAATGGCAATCTGCGGCTTCACCAGGTAGAGAAAACGGCCCCTCTGGCGCTCTTTTGGCGTGACGTGAAATTTGATCTGCTCGCCCCGCAGCACCGTATTGAGCGCGCGCAGGTTCATGGAAAAGAAGGAAAGGTAAGAGGCCCTGCCGTCCCAGGCCGAGATCCCCCATGTCCCGAACATAAACGCCAGTTCAGAGAAGATAAAAAAGGGAAGAAAGTGGAGATAGAACGGCGTCGACCAGGCGGATACCGGCGGAATGCCGGTGAACAGATAGATAATGGGCGAAATCAAAAATACCGTGTTCCACACGCAGGCCATGTAAGACCAGAAGGTGGTGGCATACATCAGCGTCTGGGGGAGGGAAAGCCGGAAGCGGCGACGGCTGAAGATGTTGTCATGGAACAAAATATCCAGCGAGCCGGCGGCGTATTTAAAGCGCTGGATCATCCAGGTCAGCATATCCTGCGGAGAGAGCATCTTCGACTCCACCCGCGGATGCATGACCGATCGCCAGCGTCGCGCGGCGTCACCGTGCAGCAGCACCGAGGTGTAAATATCTTCGGAGACGTGAAATTTGTAGGGGGTGAGCTCGGTGTCAAACGCCACGTGCGGGCGCATCGCCTCCTGCAGCGCTTCGCGGGTTTCTTCATCGCGGATGTCGCGGGTGTGGCGATGGATCTCCTCTTCGACGGACCAGACGTAGCTTCTCAGCGCGGCCTGCATGACCGCCTCGCGCCGGTGGATGGAGGCCGCGCCGCAGCAGAAAGCCGCGTTCGCCCAGTTGCGCCGCCGCAGGATCACGTCATAGAACATGCGCGGATCGTTAAAAAACGGGTCGCGGCCTACGGTCACCGGGCCAACACACTTTTGAATCAGCCAGCCCAGACCGTAGCCCACTTTTCCGGCTTTTCGCTGGCCCCAGCGTGAAAGATTTTCTCCTTCCGGAAGGTCGAAGAACCACTGCGGCGTCTGCACCCAGGCCACGTCCGGATCGCGAAAATAGCCCAGCGTATGGCTGAGCAGGGTGGGAAATACGCGGGTATCGGCGTCGCAGATAACAATAAAATCACCGTCGGTTTGCTCAAGACCGTTGCGCAGGTTGCCGGCCTTAAAGCCGATGTTGGTCTGGCGGCTGATATAGTTAACGCCTTCCTCGTCGCAGACGGCTTTCATCTCCGGGCGGCGGCCGTCATCAAGCACGTGGATCCGGTAGTCAATCGGGTACGGGTAGGCCATCTTCAGGGCGTCGCGAATGGACAGCCTGACCAGCTCGGTGTCTTCCGAGTAGGTGGCAATGAACAAATCCACTTTAACAGGACGAGGTTCTACGGCCTCTTCCGGAAACAGGCATTCGTTAATTTCGCCGGGGGGCGGACACTGGGGGGGATCCTGTTCTTTCCATAAGTTGATGGTAAACAGCACGGTCCCTATCCACGCCAGCGTTTCGGCGAGGACCAGCGGTATGGCATACCATAGTGCGTCAGTATTCAGGGAGGCGGTCCAGCGCCAGTAAATATAATTTGCACCCAGAATAAGTGCCGCGACCGCTAATACCTGCCAGGTCATCATGACCCAACGCGGTGTTGTTAACGGTTCCGGAGGACGACGATGTTCAAAACGGGAAAAATAAAAATCCATAGTTCCGGCGTTCCTGATTCCGTGAAAATGCAGACCCATTCTGCTGCGCAGACAGTTGCCCAAAAGCGAAAGAAAATAGCGAGTAAACAAGATTTAAGATAAGTGTAGAACGCCGAATAAAAGTGTCCAGCGTCGTTTTTATTAATATGAAGTGGTGATTAATTTGGATTTAATTCTGCTTAATATGTTTCATCTGCCGGTGATAAATTGCAGTTACTATTCCTTTAGACTATCTACTTTATTTAGACCTTAATTTTCGTTTTCAGGCAAAGGACACCCTATGAGCCATGTTGCGCCGTCAATTGCGCAAGAAGATGATGCTAAATCAATAACATGGAGGTATTCCGTTGCAGGTGCCCGTGACCTGAGAATTGACTTTATGCGCGGCATTGCCCTCGTCATGATGGTCGTGGCGCATACGGAGGTGATGTCGATATTTAATATATTCTCCTGGGAGCGTTTTGGGTTAACAACAGGTGCAGAAGGCTTTGTCATTCTCTCCGGGTTTATGCTGGGAATGCTGAATCGCGCGCGTCTGCAAAAAGTGGTTTTGCTTACGGTTTCCTGGGGGCTTTATCTCAGGGCATGGAAAATATATCGCGTAAATATCATTATCATAGTGTCGTTTATTCTGCTGGCCTATATCCCACATATTAACGTTTTCGAGGTCACCCATTTTACCGACCGATTTTCAGGTCAAAGCTGGTCGCTTTATCCTGTGACGCCGCAAATTAAAGAGACCTGGTTCAACATTATTCTCTATTTGCAGATCGGCCCCCACCAGACGCAAATTCTCGGACTGTATATCTTTTTGCTGCTACTCAGCCCGCTATTTTTAGGGATGCTGCAGAAAGGAAAAGTCTGGTGGCTGTTAGGGCTGTCGCTGCTGGTGTACAGCCTGTGGCAGCGGTGGCCGCTTCGGCTGACGCCGTCGGAATTCGAATTTGCCTTCCCGCTGCTCGCCTGGCAGTTCATCTTTGTGCTGGGCATGGCCAGCGGCTGGTATAAAGCCGAACTGCTCTCGTTCGCCCGGACGCCCCCGGGCAAAGGGGTGGTGGTGGCGCTGGTCATGGTGTCACTGGTGCTGGGATTTGTTGCCCAGAACCATACCAACCCGTTTATGCCGCCCGCGCTGCTGATGCACGTCATCCCGCCTGACAGCTTCAATTCGTTTTATCACACCTGGGCGGCGAAGAATGGGCTGGGCCCGGTGCGGGTATTGAACGATATCGCCCTGATGGTCACCGTCTACCTGGTGCTGACGTATTGCTGGACGCCGCTCAACCGCCTGCTGGGATGGTTCCTCATCCCGCTAGGGCAGCACTCGCTCTATACCTTTATTTTGCATGTTTACGTGGTGCTGCTGGTGAGTCAGTTCATTACCTTCGATTTATGGCGTCACGCCTGGATAGAGAACACGTTAGTGCATGCGGCGGCACTGGGTATTTTGTGGCTGATGGCAAAATACGACGTCGGCGCACGCTGGATACCTAACTAAGGATGGCGGTTATGCGCGAAAAATGGCTTCTGGCGGGCGTGCTGCTCGCCGCGATACCCGCCGCGGAGGCGGCGCAAAGCAGTGATAAAGAAACCCTGCGCGATAAGAACGGTGAACCCGTTCAGGCAGGCGTTTTTACCAGCCGTTGGGGGCGCCTGTTCTCGGGTAACGACAAGAAATTCTCAGGTGCGCTTAGCTTTAGCTCGGGACTGAAAGAGCAGTGGATGAGCATTCCTAACAGTTCAGACACCGCCACGGAAAAGAAAAAGATTAACCAGACGCTGAATCTCAGCCTACAGTATTCCCCCTACAGCTTCTGGTTTGCCAACATTACGTCCCGACTGCCGGTCAGAGACACCAGCCGCTACACCGCCGATTTTCGCTACAGCTTCGGTTACGATGACTGGCACGCCAACACCGTGAGTCTGGTTTACAGCAACTACGGCGATAACCATTTCTGGACATCGGGCAGCCGACGACACACCTATTTCGAACAGGGCGCCTTCACGCTGGCCTATAAGTTTTCGCTACCGAAACCGGTTGAAAACACGCTCCTGATTAATAAAGGGGATTCCATCATTTGCCAGGTAGGGTACAGCTGGGTACCGCGCTACTACGACCTCAGCAGCGATGACATCCGCAAAAATAAAAACGTCATGCTCGGCGGCTGCGGCTACACCTTCAAACAACATTTCTTCGTTCGCGCGACGGCATTCTGGTTCCCGGACAGCAGCCAGCAGCAGCCCTGGAATGGCGATTATAGCTACAGCTTCGGTTATGCCGGCTATACGCCGGGTTCGTTCTCCATCCAGTACGCGAACTATGCGGGAACGCGCTATCCGGGGCACGGCAACGGGAATGCAAAATTCAGGGAAGGGACCGTGAGCCTCATCTGGTTCTTACCGCTTTAGGAGGGATGTATGTCGGCGCTGCACGTGTTAATCGTTGAAGATTCGCTGATTTATCGTCGGTTACTCTCCCGAATGCTCACCCAGTGGGGATATATCGTGAGCGAGGCGGAAAACGGTGTCGACGCGCTGGAAATCTTGTCCAGCCAGCCGGTCAGCATGGTGATAAGCGACTGGGAAATGCCGGAAATGGACGGACTGACGCTGTGTCAGACCATCCGCAACCGTCAGTTTGGCCGCTACGTGTATATCATCCTGTTGACGGCCCGCGAGAATGCCGGGGACGTGACGCAGGGGTTTGATGCCGGAGCGGATGATTTTTTGAGTAAGCCCGTTGAGCAGGCTGAACTGCGGGCGCGGCTCCATGCCGGGGTCCGTATTTTGACGCTGGAGGCGACCCTCGCGGCGCACAACAAGCGCCTGAGTGAAGCGTTGCATCAGATTGAAAAAGATCTGGAACTGGCTGCGCGCGTTCAGCACTCGGTGCTGCCTTCACGCCGCTTACGCTATGGCGACTACTTCTCCGACTGGCTTTTCCTGCCGTCAGCCTGGGTTTCGGGCGATGTGTTCAATATTTTCCCTCTGGATTCACATCTGGGATTCTATTGCGTTGATGTCTCGGGTCACGGCGTGGGGGCCGCGATGATGTCCCTCGCGGTGGCTCGCCAGTTTTTACATGGCCGGGTGGTGGATCGCTTTCTGTTTACCGAAGAGGGGGGGATTCAGTCACCTGCGGAGGTTGTCAGGATGTTGAACAGCCGCTTTTGCAGTGAAGAGAGCGACATCACCAGTTTTTTCACGCTCATTTACGGCGTGATCGATCCAGAGACTGGCGAAGGGTGGCTGTGCCAGGCCGGGCATCCTACTCCCTTCATTGTGAATGCGGACAGCGCCGTCACGTCCGTGGGCGATGGCGGACCGCCGGTCGGGCTAATCCCGGATCTGAGCTGGGAAGACGTCGCGTTTACCCTCCATCCAGGGGATCGCTTATGCTTATTCAGTGACGGTATTACCGAGTGTGAGAACGTCAGCGGCGAGCAGTTTGGCCCGCAACGTCTCGAACGCTGGCTTCATGAGCATGCCCGGCTCCCCGTTGACCAGCTCCTGCCGCGGTTCGGTGACCACCTGACCGGCTGGCGCAATGCAAACCGTGATGAACCGATCGCCTTAACTGATGACGTGTCACTGCTCGTGATTGAGCGTCAGGGAGAACAGAATGATAATTAACACCGAACGATTACCGCATGCCAACATTCTCACGCCCGCGGTCCGACGGCTGGACGCCTCCGTTGCTGCGACGTTTAAAGCGTCCGTGACGGAGGAAATCGGCAGCGATCGTAAAGCCTTAATCGTCGACTTTAGCAAAGTGGATTTCATCGACAGCAGCGGGCTGGGGATGCTGGTGTCGTTGTTTAAGCTGATGAACGGAAAAGGCGACATGGCGCTGTGCTCTCTGAACCCCGGGATCATGAACATGTTCACCCTGACCCGAATGGATCGTATCTTCCGTATCTATCCGGATAAACATAGCGCGCTTGCACAGCTGGGGCAGTAGATGCAGAGGCCAGAGCATGCTGAATTTCCGGCGGCGATCGCGTCCCTGACGCCGCTGTCCGACTGGCTGAGAGACAGGCTGAGCGCGCTTCCCGTCGATGACGAGTGGCGTTTCGCCTTCGATCTCGCCGTTTGTGAAGTGGCAACGAATATCATCCGCTACGCGCTTCATGAGGATAATTCGAGCGTCTTTAGCGTACAGTTCGCCATCCGCGGCAATGACGTCTGCCTTGTTTTTACCGACGCGGGTGACGCGTTCCCGCAGGAGCGTCTTGAGATCGCCCGGCGAGACCGTTTCTGCGAAATGTCGCCGCTGCTGGAGAGCGGCAGGGGGCTGATGCTCATATTGCTGAGCGTCGATCGTTTCACTGTAGAACGCGTGGCGGGTGAAAATATCGCCACGCTTGAAAAGAAAATACGCGTATGACCTGCGGGCCATACGCACGTGATTTTATTTCTTATCGGCAAACAGCTCCGGCGCCCACGGACGTGGATCCACTTCCATAAACGGCGCGCGCTCGAAGCGGTCCTTCAGCGCCCACGGCACCGTGCAGTCGAAAATCGTCTTGCAGGAAATGCCGTTGCCGCGAATCGAGGTGCTGTAATCCGGCGACTGGGACGGATCCAGCTGGTGGCCGCGGATCCCCGGAATATTGGTGATGCTCACATCGCCCTGCATGCGCGTCGTCATCGCCCACAGGATGTCGTCGCTGTCGAAAATATCCACATCTTCGTCGACAAGAATAATGTTTTTCAGCTCCGAATAGGTGGCTAAGGCGATGAGCGCCGCCTGGCCCTGGCGTCCTTCGTCTGACGGCTGGCGTTTTTTCACCTGCAATATGCCGAGGAACTTACCGCCGCCCGCGGTATGGGCATAGACGTTTTGTAGGAAGCCCGGAATTGCCTCTTCAACGGCATTACGGATGCTGGCCTCGGTCGGCAGTCCGGCCAGCGTGGTATGTTCTTCCCCCGGTCCCACCAGCGTCTGCAGGATCGCGTGGTTGCGCATGGTCACGGCTTTCACTTTGATCACCGGCAGGGAGGGATTCGCCTCACCGCAGTAGCCCGGGAACTCCGGCATCGCGTGGCCAGTGTTGGTATGCTGATCCTCTCTTACGCGCACGCCCGGAAGCAGTTCGCCTTCAATGATGATTTCCGCCCGTGCGATGGCTTTCTCTTTGACCGCCACGCCCTGCACCAGCTCGACCGGCTGCTGGCGCAGCGCCCCGGAGACGCCCAGCTCGTTGTAGCCAAACGGCGTGGTAGGGGCCTCAAAGCATGCGCCGATATAGATGGCGGGGTCGAGACCCATGTTGATCGTCACCGGCAGCGGTTTTCCGGCATCCTCCGCTTTTTTACGGAAGACTTCGATATGTCGCCCGGCGGCAAGGAACATGGAAAGCTCGTCGCGCTCCTGCACGCAGAGGCGGTGAATGGTGACATCCGTCAGCGAGCTGTCTTCCGGATCGCTTGCCAGCACCAGCCCCAGGCAGAAAAACGGACCGGCATCAATTGGCGTATTGGTCGGTGCCGGAAGCAATTTGCGAAGATCGAAGTCAGGATCGTCAGCGTAGAAAACCTGCTCCTGACACGGCGCCTGCGAGGCCGGGACGACGACGGGGGCTATCGGCTTTTTCACCGCATGGCCAACGTGTTTTGCCAGTTCAGACGGTTCGCAACCTAACAGCAGCGCCGCGCGCTCGCGGCTGGCGTGCATGCCCACCAGAATGCGGGAGCCCGGATAGCCCTTAACGCTGTTGAACATCATGGCCGGACCCGTGCGGGTCGGACGTTTGACCGTGCCGCCTGCGCCGATATGGCGATAGACACCCGCAAGTTCCGCGTTGGGATCGACCGGATGATCGGTTTCAATATACTGTCCTTCGTGGCGCTGCAGTAAGGCGATGGCGCTGCGGAGATCGTTGACTTGGTTTTCCATATTTTCCTCCCTCGGTTGAATACCTCCATTTTTATGGCAAAGACCAATAGCATCAATTTCATCATTTCTGTTAAATTGATAAGTAAATATATATCAATACAGGGAGACGTCTCGTGCAGTTTCGTCAGATGCGCCACTTCATTGTCGTGGCCGAAGAGCTCCACATGCACCGGGCCGCCGAGCGTCTGAACATCGCCCAACCGGCGCTGAGCCAGCAGATAAAGGCGCTGGAAGAACGTTTAGGCGTCACGCTTTTCAGCCGGGCGAACCGCCGCTTAACCCTGACGCCCGCGGGCGAAGCGTTTCTGGTCAAAGCCCGGCTTGCCATCTCGTTGACCGAGCAGGCGGTGCTGGATGCCAGACAAACGGCACGGGGCGAGCAGGGGGCGTTAAACCTGGGGTGCGTGTCGAGTGCGATGTTTGACGGCAGGCTGCCCGCCGCGCTGCGCCAGATGCACAGCCGCTGGCCGGCCATTACCATGTCCCTGATGACGGGAAATGTGCAGACGCTCTACGCCGCCGTGCAGAGCAACCAGCTGGACGTGGCCATCATCCGCGCGCCGCTGCCGTCTCTGCCTGACGATCTGCAAAGCCGGCCGTTCACCTCGGAGAAAACGGTGCTGGCGCTCTCTCGTCAGCATCCGCTCGCCGGATCGTCCGCGCTGACGCTTTCGTCGGTGAAAGACGAAAAATGGATCTCGCTGCGCGATCCGGAGGGAATGGGGCTGGAGCAGTACTTCTATGACACCTGCAGCGGGGCGGGCTTTCAGCCGGACGTGGTGCAAAATGCGACCGACGTGCCCACGGTGATAAGCCTTGTCTCGGCCGGATTTGGCCTGGCGCTGCTGCCCGCGTCGGCAAAGGCAGTGAGCGTTGAGAATGTCGTCTACGTGGACATCCTCGACCGGCTGCGGGAGAGCGAACTCACCCTGGTTTGCCACCGGATTATTCGTTCAGAAGTGCTTAAAAAGTTTCTGGTCACGCTCGATCACACCTGACGTCCGGCAGCCCGCAGCAGCTGCCCGCGCAGCCAGGCGTTCGCCGGATCCTGGCTGTTTTTCGGGTGCCAGTACATGTTGATGGTAATCGGCTGGAGCGGCAGCGGCGGTGGGAAAATATCCAGTATGCTGGCAAACTGCTTCAGCATCCGTTCCGGCAGGGTACATACCAGGTCGGTACCGGCAACCAGCGCAGGCGCCATAGCGTAGCTCTGGGTGGACATGGCAACGTGTCGCTGATAGCCCAGCCCGGCGAGGGTTTGGTCGACAAATCCGGTAAAGGGATCTCCCGCCGACGACACCACCAGATGGGAAAGCGCGCAGTAGCTTTCCAAATCTAACGGACCTGTTCCACGCGGATGAGCTTTGCGCTGGGCGGTGGCAAACGCGTCGTCGAGAAGTTTGCGCCTCACCCATCCGTCATGGGCGCCCGCGCTCACGCCGATGTAGATATCCACATCACCGTTTTCCAGCTGCTGCGGCAGGTCTACCATCTCCGGCAGGGCGAAGCGAAGGCGGATGCCGGGGGCATCGGTACTCACCTGGTTAAGCAGCGCGGTGCCGAGCATCAGCGCCGGGTTTTCATGCAGCGCGATAACAAATGTCCGGCTGCTGGTTTGCGCCTCAAACGCGGTGGGGGCGAACATCGCGCGGATGCCGCGTAGCACGCTTTCAACCTGTGGCCTCAACGCCTCCGCTCTCGGTGTGGGTAATACCCCACGTCCATGTGGGGAGGGAATAAACAGCGGTTCGCCAAACAGCGTGCGCAGACGCGCCAGTCGGGCAGAGAGCGCGGGCTGGCTGATGCCCAGCCGCGTGGCCGCATGAGTAATGTTCCTGTCCTGAAGCAGGGCGTCCAGCGCCAGGAGCAGGTCTATGTCCATGTCAGATATACGCGACATCACTCTACTTCACGCCGCTGGCGTCCCGGTTGGTATAGGTGACAGGGACCCAGGCATAGCCGCCTTTCTCACCTTTCGTCACATAGCCGATGCCCGGGAAAGGCAGATGGGGCGCGGCAATAAGGTCTTTATTTTTCACAAAGTCAGCGAACGCATGCTCGCGTACGCTTGCCGCTTTGTTCTCATCTTCATCGTAGGTGATGGTCACCGCAGGCTGCGGGAACTGGACCGCCGCTGCGTGAATGATGTCGCCGACAAAGGTGATCTTCTCGCCTTTACTTGTCAGCGTGTAGAAGGCTGAACCCGGCGTGTGTCCGGGATGAACCTTGCCGGTCAGCCCCGGAAGAATCTCCGATGTGCCGCTAAACGGCACCACTTTACCCGCGTCAAGATAGGGTTTTAAGGTCTTCTGTGCGACATCGAAATAGTTCTTGCCGTAGCCGGTTTTCTTCTGATTGTCGTCGTTAAAGAAAAAGTCGACGTCCGGTTTGCCAACGAAAACGCGCGCGTTGCTGAACACCACCTTGCCGTCTTTCACCAGTCCGCCCGCGTGGTCGGAATGGGCGTGGGTCAGCAAGACTTCAGTAATGTCCTCGGGTTTGATTCCCTGGGTGGCGAGGCTCTCAATCAGACGTCCGCCGTTGCCGGGGCCAAAGAGCTGGCCGGAACCGGTATCCACCAGGATTTTGTGTCCGGGCATCGCAATCAGGAAGGCGTTGATGGACACTTCCGCCGGGTTGGTCTGAAACTTTTTCGCGAGCAGTGCATCAATGTTTTGCGGCGTTGTCCGGCGCAGTAGCTTATGCAGATCCTGCGCAACGGTCCCGTCCGTAAACGACGTTACCAGAACGTCACCGACCTGCACGCTGTAACCGCCCGCCGGTTGTTTAACGACGTGCTGCGGCGTTTCTGCCGAGGCCTGCAGCGCAGGGTAGAACAGCAATGAACTGGAAATCAGCGTGGAAATAGCAAGTTTTTTCACGGTAAGCATACGAGTCTCCTTTGAAAGTGCTCATCTTACTGCTCCGTAAAATTATAAGAACCTGCTCAGAAATGATAGGACCTATAAACGAGATAAATACCACAGCGCAACAGCCGGGTGGTGGTGAAGCCTTTCCCGGCCCGTAAAGCGTTATTTTTTCAGCGGTGCGTTCCAGCTATCCAGTGTGGCCCTGGACCAGGCACCATAAGCGGCATTTGGGAGCACAATCCAGTCGTTGCCGAAGTGTTCGCCGCTGGCATCAACCAGCTCACGCTGCTGCTCGCTCGGTTTTTTGTTTTTGAACTGTACGGCGAAGTCCGGCAGGCTGTCGCCGAACAGCATCACGATCTGCTGCTTTTTGAGGATGCTCTGACGGCGCTCTTCCTTGCTGACCGTATCCAGCAGCACGCTTTCGTCAGATACCTGCGGCAGGCCGAGAGCGTTTAACGTCTTCAGCGTGTCGGCTTTGTTTTCCTGCATACGGTCCGAAACATAATAGATGCGGACCTTGCTTTGATTCACATGGTCAAGAAACGCCTTCGCTCCCGGAATTAAGCCGGGTTTTCCCTGTTTTTCCCAGTCGCTCCAGGTATCCCATTTCGTATAGTCGTGACACTGCGCCATGTCGCGCACCAGCAGAGGGGTGTTATCCAGCACCGTTTCATCCAGGTCCATCACCACGGCGTAATTTTCAGGTGTTTTCAGATCTTTTAATTTTTCGTTGAAACGCTCGGTGGCAAACCGATACGTCTGCAGCTGAAGGGCCAGAATCTCTGCCGATTTCTGCTGATAGCGCAGCGCCATTTCGTACGCTTTGGGTTCACACAGCTCGCGCTCAGCGGCCGTCGCCGCTGCACTCAAAACGGGTAAGGCCAGCAGTAATGCCTTAGCCATTGAATTCACACTTCTTTCCTCAACACCGTGGTTAAAATCCCGAAAGCGTAATGAAGTTCAATGACAGAAATATGAAGGCAGCGGCGCTACACCAGCATGTAATACCAGAACAGGGCGACCTCGTCTTTTTCCGGTAAGGCGTTGTAGAGATACCGATCGTACCCGCCCAGGGTGAACCCGTAGTTACGGTAAAACAGACAGGCAGAGACGTTCACATTTTGTGTTTCAAGCCGTAATCCCGGCGCGTTTACGCTGCGGGCCCACACGTGCGCGGCAGCCATTAATTTTTGCGCGGCGCCGGTTCTGCGTCTGGTGCGATCAACGGCAATATAATCCACTGAAATAAATTTATTCCAGCCGATTGACGCGGTAATAAATCCGGCTAATTCACCGTCATCGGTTTCCGCAACAAGAAATATGGCGTCCGGATTAACGCAATGGTTTTCAAGGGTTTGGATGTCGAGTTCGTAGGTTTTTATCCAGGGCTCGGCGACGGCTTCGATATGCAAATCACAATGGATAAAGGGCTCTCGCGCAATGTGGCTAATGGTGAAAGAAAAGTCACAACATTCAAGACGGACGAGGTCCGTATTTAATCCTTTTCGAATCTGCATAGTATTCCCGATAGTGAGTTATTTCATAAAGAATAGACGACGCGGTTAAATCCGCTGAGCTCACGCACTTGAGATCCTGAACTAAGCTTGTACTTCGTTCCGCGTAAAATGTGGGTCATTCGAGGACAATGAATGGAATTCAGGACATTTCAAAAGCAGTGGGGTGCTGAGTTTATTTCCGATGACGTGGTACGTTTTCGCGTCTGGGCAGAAGGACAGAAAGAACTTACGCTACGTCTGGCCGCCACCGACGTGCCGATGACGGCGGTGGGGCACGGCTGGTTCCAGGCAGACGTTTCTGGCGTCACGCACGGTGCAGAGTATCAGTTTGTCCTGCAGGACGGCATGACGGTACCCGACCCGGCATCGCGCGCGCAAAAGGGCGACGTTAACGGGCCATCGGTTGTTATCAATCCCCGACGCTATCAGCCGGTTAACCGGGACTGGGCAGGGCGGCCGTGGGAAGAGACGGTCATTTACGAGCTGCACGTCGGCACCTTTACCCCGGAGGGCACCTTCCGGGCGGCCATCGACAAGCTGCCCTATCTGGCGGAGCTCGGTATCACCCAGCTTGAAGTGATGCCCGTTTCCCAGTTTGGAGGAACCCGCGGCTGGGGCTACGACGGCGTGCTGCTGTATGCCCCGCACGTGGCCTACGGCACGCCGGAGGAGTTTCACGCGTTTATCGACGCCGCGCACGGGCTCGGGCTTTCCGTGGTGCTGGATATCGTGCTCAACCACTTCGGCCCGGAGGGGAATTATCTCCCTCTGCTGTCGCCCGCGTTTTTTGATGCGGATCGAATGACGCCGTGGGGCAACGGCATCGCTTACGAGCGCGAGCCGGTGAGGCAGTACATCACCGACGCACCGCTCTACTGGCTGACGGAGTACCGTCTGGACGGCCTGCGCTTTGATGCCATCGACCAGATTAAAGACAGCTCCGGGACGCACATTCTGGAAGAGATTGCCGCGAAGATCCGCGAGGCGATCCCGCACCGTCACGTTCACCTGACCACGGAAGACAGCCGCAACGTGATTTTCCTGCATCCGCGCGATGAACAGGGCAACACGCCGCTGTTCACCGCCGAGTGGAATGATGACTTCCACAATGCTGCCCACGTGTTTGCCACCGGCGAAACGCACGCCTACTACCAGGATTTTGCGTGTGAGCCGGAGAAAAAGTTCGCCCGTGCGCTGGCGGAAGGGTTTGTCTACCAGGGCGAGATTTCGCTGCAAACCGGGGAATCTCGCGGGGTGGAGTGCCGTACCCAGCCGCCGCAGTTCTTCGTCGATTTCATTCAAAACCACGATCAGACCGGGAATCGGGCCCAGGGGGAGCGGCTCATCACCCTCGCGGGGGCCGACAGGACGCGGGTGCTGCTTGCCGCGCTGCTGCTTTCTCCCCATATCCCGCTGCTGTTTATGGGCGAGGAGTATGGTGAAACTCACCCGTTCCTGTTCTTCACCGATTTTCACGGCGACCTGGCAAAAGCGGTGCGGGAAGGGCGCGCGAAAGAGTTTACCGGCCACGCCGGGCACGATGAAGCCGTCCCGGATCCGAACGACGTTAACACCTTCGTTCGCTCAAAGCTCGACTGGCATAAGATTGCTACCGACGAAGGGAAAACGTGGCTGCGCTTCACCCGCCACCTGCTGACGTTGCGCCATCGCTATATCGTTCCGCTTCTGCATCAGGGCGGCATCGTTGAGGGCAAGGCGATCGAGACCGCGCCCGGCATGGTGGCGGTGAGCTGGCGCTTCCCGTCCGGGACGCTCTCTCTGGCGCTCAATATTGGCCCTAAGCCTGTCGACGTGCCCGCGCTCGCAGGGGAGACGCGCTTCGCCTGGCCGGAGGTAAACGACGTTTTGCCGCCGAACAGTATTGTCGTTCGCTTTGCTGATGGAGACGCATCGTTATGATCCCTTCCGCCACGTACCGTATTCAGTTCCGCAACGGCATGACGTTTGACCGCGCTGTCGAGCTGGTGCCGTATCTGAAAGACCTCGGCATCAGCCACCTCTACGCCTCGCCCGTGTTTACCGCCACAACGGGTTCCACCCACGGCTATGACGTGACCAACCCGAATGAAATTGACCCCGCGATTGGCGGTCGGGCAGGGTTTGACCGCATGGCCGCGGCGCTCAGGCAGGCTGGCATGGGGCTGATTCTGGATATTGTCCCGAACCATATGTCCACCTCGCTGGAAAACGCCTGGTGGCGGGACGTGATTGAATATGGCCAGCAGAGCCGCTATTTCCGCTATTTCGATATCGACGCGTCGCGCCCGCTTACGCTGCCGTTTCTCGGAGACACCTTTGAGGCGGAGCTGGAGAAGGGTGCCATTACGTTAAAACGTGACCCTGTCACGAATAAAGCCTCTCTGGTCTATTACGACACGGCGTACCCGCTTAATCCGGGCACGTACAGCGAGGATAAAAGCATCACCGAACTTCATGAGGCGCAGAGCTGGCGGCTGATGTCCTGGCGGGAAGCGCCGAAGCAGCTCTCGTGGCGGCGCTTCTTCGAGATCACCGGTCTTGTAGGCGTACGGGTTGAAGACGAGGCGGTCTTCTACGATACGCACCGTCTCATTCTTGAGCTGGTTCACGCGGGCGTGGTTGACGGCCTGCGCATTGACCATATTGACGGCCTGGCCGATCCGCTGGGTTATTTGCAGAAGCTGCGGCAGGCAGCCGGACCTGACTGTTACATCACGGTCGAAAAAATTCTCGCGAAGGGAGAGCAGCTCCCCACCGACTGGCCGGTTTCCGGCACCACCGGCTACGAGTTTATCGCCTCGCTGGCGGAGGTGCTGGTCGACGACGATAACCTCTCGCGCCTGGAGACAATCCACGACGAGACGCTGGGCATCACGGTCGATCGCCACGCCGAACTGCGCGATGCCAAGGGTCTGATGACCGATCGTAATTTTGAGGGCGAGTTCACCACGCTGCTAAACCTTGCGGACGATCTGGCCCGCCGCAATGACGTTGCGCTGCCGCGCGAGGAGATCCGCCACGCGCTGCGCGAGTTGCTTATCGCTTTTCCGGTGTACCGCACCTACGGCACTCGCGAGGGACTAACCCCGCCTGACGTGGCGCTGCTTAACCGCGTAGTCGCCAGCGTGGAGACGTCGGAAGCGGCGCTCAGCCTGATTGTGCGCATTCTTACCGGCGATCTGCCGGAAGATTGCCGCGACTGCGCCGCGCTTTTCAGAACCCGCTTCCAGCAGCTGACCGGGCCGCTGATGGCGAAGTCGGTGGAAGATACGCTGTTTTTCCGTCTTAACCTTGAGCTTGCGCTCAATGAAGTGGGCGCTGACCCGACGCCGCGCGCGTTCTCGTTATCCCGCTTTCACCAGGAGATGCGCATTCGTCTCGCCCGTCAGCCCGACGCGCTGCTGGGCACCTCCACGCACGATACCAAGCGCGGAGAAGACGCCCGGGCGCGGCTCTACACCCTGACGGAGGCGCCGGAACGCTGGGGAGAAAATCTCGCCCGCTGGCGGCAGATGAACCAGACCCAGGTGCGTTTTCTCAACGACGGCACCGCGCCGAACGCCGCCGATACCTGGATGATCTATCAGGCGCTGGCGGGCGTCTGGCCCGCCACGCTGTCGCCTGACGATGCCGAAGGGCTTGCATCGCTGGAGACGCGTTTCCTCGGCTTCCTTGAGAAAGCGCTTCGCGAGGCGAAGCAGCGCACCGACTGGATCGACAGCAACGAGAGCTATGAGAGCGTGGTGCTGAGCTATGCGCGGCATCTGCTTTCCCCGGATAACGCCCCGTTCCTGCACGATTTCAGCGAGGCGATGCAGCCCTTTATCCGCGCCGGGCTGATGAACAGCCTCAGCCAGACGGTCATCAAGCTGACGGCGCCCGGCGTGCCGGATATCTATCAGGGCAGCGAGGCGCTCAACTTTAGCCTCGTCGACCCGGATAACCGGCGGGAGCCGGACTTCAACGCGCTGGTGCAAAACCTCAGCGCGGCGGATGCTTCAGTGTTTGAACACCCGGCGTGCTGGCGGGACGGCAGGGTAAAGCAGTTTGTCACCGCCACGCTGCTGCGGCTTCGACCGCATTACGACGCGCTTTTCCGCTACGGCGACTGGCTGCCGCTCAAGGTTTCCGGTGAGCGCGAGGAGAACCTGATTGTCTATGCGCGCGTTAAAGACGAGGAGGCGCTGATCGTTGCCGTGCCGCGTCTGGTTTTTGGCATCACCGATAATCATCAGCTGTGGGGCAATACCACGGTAGCGATACCCGACGAACTGGCCGGGAAGCGCTATCGGGATCTGTTCAGCGGTGAAAGCCGCATTCTGCAAGAGACGCTGGATTTAACGTCAGAAAAGGGATGTGTACTGGTTCTGCTTACCTGCGAATAATCGTGGAGAACGAAAATGGCAAAGGAAACTACGTTTGAAATTCGGGCCGGTCATGGCCAGCAGTTGGGGGCGAATTATGACGGGAAGGGCGTTAACTTCGCGCTGTTCTCCGCGCACGCGGAGCGGGTGGAGCTCTGTCTGTTTGACCCGTCCGGGAAAACAGAAATCGCCCGGCTGGAGCTGCCGGAGTATACCCATGAGGTCTGGCACGGCTATGTGCCTGACCTGAAACCCGGTGCGCTGTACGGCTATCGCGTCTACGGCCCCTACGATCCGGAAAACGGTCACCGCTTTAACCCGCATAAGCTGCTTATTGACCCGTATGCCCGTGAACTGGTGGGCGATATCGACTGGAACGACGCCCATTTCGGCTATGAGCTGGGGCATGACGAACTGGATCTTAGCTTCGATACGCGAGACAGCGCGCCGTTCACGCCGAAATGCAAGGTTATCGACCCGAACGCTTTCGACTGGCAGGACAACAACCGGCCAAACGTGCCCTGGCCGCATACCGTCGTCTATGAGAGCCACGTGAAGGGTTTCACCCAGATGAACCCGGCCATTCCGCCCGAGCTGCGCGGGACGTTCGAGGGGATGGGACACAAAGCCTCGGTCGACTACATCAAAAGCCTCGGCATTACCTCGGTGGAGCTGCTACCCGTTCACTGGTTCCCGGACGACCAGCATCTGCTCGACCGTGGCCTGAAGAACTTCTGGGGCTATAACACGCTCGGCTTTTTTGCTCCGGCGTCGCGCTACTATGGCCCGGCGGGGATCCAGGGATTTCGCGACATGGTGCGCGCCTATCATGACGCGGGCATCGAGGTGATTCTGGACGTGGTCTACAACCACACGGCGGAAGGTAACGAGCTGGGGCCAACGCTTTCATTCAAGGGCATTGATAACTACAGCTACTACCGCACGCTGCCGGACCAGCACCGGTATTACATTAACGACACCGGGACGGGGAACACGGTGAATACCTCGCACCCGCGCGTGCTGCAGATGGTGATGGATTCCTTGCGCTACTGGGCCGAATCTATGCACATTGACGGTTTTCGTTTCGACCTGGGGACGATTCTGGGCCGCGAGCCTGAGGGGTTCGACCCGCGCGGGGGCTTTTTCGACGCCGTTACCCAGGATCCGGTGCTCTCTAAGCTCAAGCTGATTGGCGAGCCCTGGGATATTGGCCCCGGCGGCTATCAGGTCGGTGGCTTCCCGCCAGGCTGGGGAGAGTGGAACGACAAATACCGCGATACCGTGCGCGAGTACTGGAAGGGGGACAACGTCTCGACGGACTTTGCCGCGCGTTTGCTGGGCTCCGGGGATCTGTACGACCTGCGCGGGCGTCGCCCGTGGGCCAGCGTCAACTTTATCACCGCCCATGACGGCTTTACGCTGAATGACCTGGTGTCGTACAACGAGAAGCACAACGCCGACAACGGCGAGGACAATAACGACGGGCATAACGATAACCGGTCGTACAACTATGGCGAAGAAGGGCCGACGGAGAACCCGGACATTATCGCCACCCGCGAACGGCAGAAGCGTAATTTCCTGACCACGCTGCTTTTCTCCCACGGTACGCCGATGCTGCTGGCGGGGGACGAGTTTGGCCGTACGCAGAAGGGCAACAACAACGGCTACTGCCAGGACAGCGAGATCTCATGGATCGACTGGAAGGGGCTGTCCGAAAATGACGCGGCGCTGCGCGAGTTCACCCGCCGGCTCATTGCCCTGCGCGCGCAGCAGCCGCTGCTGCGTCGTGAGAGCTGGCGCGACGGGCTCGAGATCCGCTGGTTCAATGCCGGAGGCGGTCCGCAGCAGGCCGAGCAGTGGGATGAAGGCTCAACGCTCGGGGTCTCCATCAGCAGGCCGGATCTTCAGCAGGAGGACGGCATCTGGCACGACGTGCTGATGCTGTTCAATCCGTTTGAAGGCACCGTGCCGTTCCAGATCCCGCAGTTTGGCGAAGGGGGATGGGTGCTGGAGCTTTCTACGGCGGATGACGCTGCCGCCGGGACAGCGTTCACCGAAACCGTAGAGTACGAACTGGCCGGACGCAGCATTACCCTGTTCAGACGTCCGTAATTCAGAGTGATGCCGCCGCGCGGGCGGCGGTGTCATACAGGGAGGAGATCGCGCGTAGCAGCTGCGCGGTTTCGCCGATGGATTTCCCGGAAATGCCGCTCTCCGCATGAATGGCGATCAGACACGCTTCGCGCACGTCCCGGTACTTCATGCACAACGCTTTCCCTTCCTCCGTGGTGGAGAAAAAGAGCTCTTTACCCGCTTTTTCGCTCGTCACGTAGCCCGCTTTGACCAGCTTTTTCAGGGCATAGGTCACTACATGCGTATCTTCCACGTTGAGAACAAAGCAGATATCGGCCAGCTTTTTCTTGCGGTCGCGGTGGTTCACGTGATGCAGCAGCGAGACGTCAAAAGCGCCCATATCCGGCTCTCCGGCTGCGGCCATGCAGCGCACCATCCACTTGTTAAACGCGTTGCCGGTCATGATCAGCGCGTACTCCAGCTCTGACAGTTCCGCGCAGCGCTCCGACACCAGATGGCGGGAGGAGACGATCCGGCCATCGTTGATATCGTTGCAATCGGGTGAAGCACTCTTTTTCGAGGTCATAACGTTCCTTAGCCAGAAATGTAAACTCGTCGATAAAATAAGAACATTTTATTGATAATTTGTTTACATGTTTTTGAGGTTCAGATATAGCTTTTTAGCGCAGGTTTTGTGAAGCCTGACGAAAAACACAACATCGCTCGCCGCAAATTAAAAAAATAGCCGTCGGCGCGCAACGCTCACTTTCGATAGGGTAAACGTTATGGACGGTACTACGCTGTTGCCGCTGATCGGGATACCGATCGCGGTCATTGGTTTTGCACTGCGCTTCAACCCGCTGCTGGTCGTCGTGGTGGCGGGTCTGGCGACGGGCCTGCTGGTCGGGATGGATTTCGGGATGCTGCTGGAGACCTTTGGCGAGAAGTTCGTCAATAGCCGATCGCTGGCGACCTTCATCCTGATCCTGCCGGTAATTGGTCTGCTGGAATATTACGGGCTTAAAGAGCGCGCCCAGGCCTGGGTGGCGAAGATCGCCAGCGCCACCTCGGCGCGTATTCTGATGCTCTACTTCGTGGCGCGTGAAGGCACCGCCGCGCTGGGGCTGATGTCGCTGGGCGGCCATGCCCAGACGGTACGCCCGCTGCTGGCCCCGATGGCCGAAGGGGCAGCGCTGAACGAATACGGCGAACTGCCGCAGCACATTCGCGACAAAATCAAGGCCCATGCCGCGGCGTGTGACAACATCGCGGTCTTCTTTGGGGAAGATATCTTTATCGCCTTCGGTGCGGTGCTGCTGATTGACGCGTTTCTTAAGGAAAACGGGATCGAAGGGATCGAGCCGCTGCACATCGGCCTGTGGGCCATTCCCACCGCCATTGCGGCATTGATTATTCATATGACGCGCCTGCTGCGCCTGGATGCCAGCATCCGCCGCGACGTCATGGCCTGGCGTGCAGAGCAGGGTACGCAGGGGGCCGCGCAATGATGACGCTTATCACCATTAACCGCGTGTATTACCTGATCGGCTTTGTTGTGATGCTGCTGGTTGTCATGACCCTGCGCGACCGCGCTAATCCGAAGCGTTTTACCACCGCGCTGTTCTGGTTTTTATTCGGCGGTATCTTCCTGTTCGGTGACCTGATGGTTCAGGAGCTGGGCAAATCGCTGGCATACCGGATCGTTGGCGGCTGCGTTATCGCTATCGCGCTGCTGGCGGGTTTTGGCCTGGTCGGGAAAGGCCACTATAAAATGGCCTCCGACGAGGAGCGCATTGCCTCGTCAAACCGCCTTAAAAACTGGCTGTTCCTGCCCGCGCTGATGATCCCGGTGGTGACGGTAATCGGGACGCTGTTCCTGAAGGGGGTGTCAATTGGCGGCGTTTACCTTCTCGACCAGAAACAGCTCACTCTGGCGGCGCTGTGCGTGGCCTGCGTCGCGGCGATCCTCACCGGCTGGTGGCTGACCAAAGGCACGCCGCTGCACGCCATTCGCCAGTCACGTCGTCTTGTCGATACCATCGGCTGGGCGGTGATCCTGCCGCAGATGCTGGCCATGCTCGGCGGCGTGTTCGTGGCGGCCAATACCGGTGATTCGGTGCAGAAGGTGGTGAGCCTGTTCGTGAACCCGGACAGCCGCTTCATGCTGGTGGTCATTTACTGCGTGGGGATGGCGCTGTTTACCATGATCATGGGTAACGCCTTTGCGGCCTTCCCGGTGCTGAGCGCGGGGATCGCCTTACCGTTCCTGATCAACGTGCATCACGGCAACCCGGCGCCGCTGCTGGCGATCGGCATGTACGCGGGCTACTGCGGCACGCTGATGACGCCAATGGCCGCGAACTTCAATATCGTTCCCGCCGCGCTGCTGGAGCTGAAAGACAAATATCAGGTGATCAAGATCCAGATCCCGACCGCGTTAACCCTGCTGGTGGTGAACGTGTTCCTCATGTATTTCCTCGTGTTTCGCTAAGGAGCTGTTATGGAATTGACGCAACATCAGGCTGACGCGTTTGCCCGCATGCCTTTAACCTATTTGCGCCAGGAATACCCGAACCACATCATGCATCTGCTGAATGATGACGGTGACGTTCTGCCGCCTCGCGAGCTACACCCGATTTTCTACGGCTGTTTCGACTGGCACTCGGCGGTGCACGGCTACTGGCTGCTGCTGCGCTGCGTGCGCCTCTATCCTGATCTACCGTGTCGGAATGACATCGTCGCGCTTTTCGACGAGCACCTGACCGACGAGAACGTGGCGAAGGAGCTGGCCTATTTCACCGCGCCGTTCCGCGCCTCGTTTGAGCGGCCGTATGGCTACGGATGGCTGCTGGCGCTGGCCCAGGAGATGAAACAATCGTCGCTGCCGCAGGCCACGGGCTGGTACCAGACGCTGGAGCCGCTAACCCAGGATATTCGCAACCGGCTGGTGGATTACCTCAGCAAGCTCACCTATCCGATCCGCGTCGGAACGCACTACAACACGGCGTTTGCCCTCGCGCTGGGGCTGGACTACGCCCGAGCCGTGGAAGATAGCGCGCTTGAGCAGGCGATTGTGACGGCGGCGGAGCGGTTTTATCTCGCCGACACGCACTACCCGGCCCATTACGAGCCGGGTGGCGATGAGTACATCTCTGGTGCGCTGACGGAAGCGCTGCTGATGAGCAAGGTCGCAGAGAATTTCCCGGCCTGGTTTGACGCGTTTCTGCCGGATATCGGCTCCATTGCGGCGCTGATGAACCCGGCGGAAGTGAGCGACCGTACCGACCCGAAAATTGCCCATCTGGATGGGTTAAACCTCAGCCGCGCCTGGTGTATGAAGCATATCGCCAGGGCGCTTCCGGTAAACCACCCGGCCCAGCAGGCCTTGCGTGATGCCGTGGCGAAACACCTGGCGGCAAGCGTCGGGCACGTGGTGGGCAGCCACTACAGCGGCGGGCACTGGCTGGCGAGCTTTGCGCTACTGGCGCTGGAATAAACGAACGAGTCGTCTTTTTTGCCGGGTGGCGGCTATGCCTTACCCGGCCGTTGTCCCGTACAAACGTAGCGCCGCTGGGCGATTCAGGCTGACGCCCGAACCCCAGGGCGCAGCCTGCTCAGGCTAAACAAAACCGATCCTGTTGAGGCGATGACGGCGATCCACAGTGCCAGATGCACGGCCCGATCGTGGTCTGATCCGGTCGTCGCAAGCAGCACCCCCACCGCGGCGGCCCCCAGACATTGCCCGAACGTCCTGACGATAGACAACACCCCTGAGGCATAGCTGGCATATTCCCGCGCCACGTTAGCGAGCATCTCCCGGTTATTGGGGCTCTGGAAGCAGCCAAACCCAATCCCGCAAACCAGACTGCGCAGGCAGATATTCCATGCGGACGGGTTTTCCGGCAACGTCGCCAGCAGGACCAGCCCACCGACAAAAATCATCAGGCCGATAGTCGAGATCAGCGGCGCGGAAAGGGTATCTGCCCAGCGCCCCGCGTGCGGTGCGATCAGCACAATGCCAATTGGCCACGGGGTGAACAGCAGCGCCGAAACCACCGGGCTGAAGCCATACACGCTCTGAAACAGGAACGGCAGCGCGACAAAGGTGATGCCCTGGCTGACAAACGAGGCCAGCGAGGTCAGGGCGGCGAGGGTGAAGCGTCCGTTTCTGAACATAACTGGCGGCAGTATGGGACTGCGCACGCGCCGAATACGCCAGACGAAGGCGATAGCGCTGACCAGCGTGAGAAGCCCCCAGCCTGCGGCTGCCGGGTTAATGCCTTGCGTTATGTGCTGAAGGCTGTCGGCCAGCATGATTGCAGAACCTAACAGCACGGCGGAGAGCGCGGCGCCCGGCGCATCAAAGGGGGAGCGGTCAACGTCCGACTGGCGCGGCAACGCCTGCCATGCCAGCAACAGGGCAATACTGCCCGGAACAAGGTTAATGGCGAACAGCCACTGCCAGCTCAGCGCGTCCAGTATCGTCCCGCCCAGCACGGGGGCAATTGCCGTGCTGGCGGCGATAAGCAGGGCGTGCAGCCCCAGAATGCGCCCAAGCAGTCGCCCCGGAAAAACGGAACGCAGGATCGCCGGGGCGATACTCAGGGTAGCCGCGCCGCCGATGCCCTGCAGAATACGCATCCCGATCAGCATGTCGGGCGTTTTCGCCAGCGCGCAGCCGAGCGAGGTGAGCGTAAAGGTGGCAAGCCCGGCAAGAAAAACCGGTCGAAAGCCCACGCGCGCCGCCAGCGCCGCGAAGATGGCCAGCGTCATTGCCGCCGATAGTAGATAACCGTTGGCAAACCACACCGCAACGTTCGCGGGGACCTGCATCGCCCTTGCCATGGAGGGCAGCGCGATGTTGATCATGGTGCCGTCAAAGACGCCCATCAGCGTGGTGGTCATGACGGCGGCCATCACCCGGGCGCGTTCATGACCGGGTAAGCCTTCATCGCCGGGCTGGTTTGAAAAGAGCGTCATCGTCGTTACTCCGCATAAGAATAGTGATGACGAAACTATAATCATGGGGTATACAGGGCGGAAGACGCAGCGCTTGCACTTAATCGTTGCATATAACGCCTTATCTGAGGAGCTATCGTGTCCGATCCTGACTTTAACCTTCTGGTTGCGCTCGACGTTCTGCTGGCCGAAGCCAGCGTGGCTGGCGCGGCGCGGCGCTTAAACCTGAGCACCTCCGCCATGAGCCGCACCCTGAGCAGGCTGCGGGAGGTGACAGGCGATCCTATCCTGGTGCGGGCCGGTCGGCAGATGGTGCTGACGCCCTGGGCCGAAGCCACCCGGGACCGGGCCAGAAGCGCTGTGCATGAGGCAAGGGCGGTACTGCAACCCTCCACGGAAACGCTGAATGTTGAGCGTATGGAGCGCCTGTTCACCATCCGAGCCAACGACGGCTTTGTGGTGGCGTTTGGGCCACTGCTCATTGCCGCAGTGGCGGCGGTGGCGCCCGACGTCTGCATTCGCTTTTCGCCGAAACCTGAGAAAACGTCGCGCTATCTGCGTGAGGGGCTGGTTGACCTCGAGATCGGCGTGCAGAGCAATATGGGGCCTGAAATTCGTCTGCAACGGCTCTTTCAGGACCGGTTTGTGGGCGCGGTACGCCAGGGGCATCCGCTGGCCTCGCTGTCGTCAGTCAGCCTTGAGGATTATGTCGCCTGGGGGCACGTGGTGGCCTCGCCCGACGGCTCGTTACACGGATTTGTCGATGAGGCGCTGGCGGAACGCGGGATGAAGCGCAAAATTGCCAGCGTGGTGCCAGGGTTCCCGACGGCGTTATCGGTGGCGATGGTCTCCGATCTCGTTGCCATGGTGCCGGCGCTCTATCTGCTCAATCAGCCGATGACCGAGCGCGTGCACGTCTTTGAACTGCCGTTTAAAACCCGGAGCATTACGGTGTCACAGATGTGGCATCCGCGCATGGAAAAGGACCCGGCGCATCGCTGGCTCAGAGAAAAGGTGCTGGAGGTGTGCCGCGCTGTACGCTGACGGCTCAGGCCACTTTTTTTCGGCACGGAGAGAATGAAGCGCGTCGATACCGCATCCGATTCAACGCGAACGTTCGTTCTAATTTTGTGATGTGCGTCAGGTTTTAGTGTTCAGTAATATTACCTTTTACTCGATGAGCGATTGCTTAATACCTCTCCGACAACAGGAGCAGCGGTAAATGCGTTTGGCCAGCCAGCGTAAAACGCGGCTTGGGTAACGATCTCCCCAGCTTCCTCAGCAGAAAGTCCATTATCCATCGCTCTGTTGAGGTGATAGCCAATCTGCGCGCTCTGTCCAGATGCGATTAACGCGCTGACCGTAATCAGGCTTCTGTCGCGGGGTTTCAGCGCGGGTCTTTGCCAGAGATCCAGGAACAGGGGGTCAGCAGTAAATTTAACCAGGCCTGGAGATATTGGGCCTACATTTTTTTCCACTGTCTCTGAACGCTGCTTTTCTGCTTCCTGATTGAGAGGAAGCAGGTCCGGAGAAGCTTCAGGAAGTGCATCTGCCGTGACGCCACGAGTTTCAAATACTGCTTTGGTCACGCTGACGGCTGACATTGCATTTGGCCAACCTGAGTAGAACGCCAGATGGGTAATGATTTCTGACAATTCTGCTGGCGTAACGCCGCTATCGAGAGCGACGTCAATATAGTGCTTAAGCTCGGCAGGCTGGTTACGGGCAATCAGCATGGCGACGGTCACCATACTACGATCCCTGGGAGAGAGGGCATCGCGAGTCCACAGATCTTCAGTAATCGCTTCTCGACCAAAGCGCGCAAGAGCCGGTGAGACAGAACGAATATCAGCTTCAGGAATCGCTGAAGGTTCAATTTTCATCATAGCTTTACCTCTTGTTTCCTCAGCATTAGCAAAATCAGAAATAACAAGCGACATGGCCGCCGCTGCAATTACGCTTTTCATGTTAATCCTCACTGGTCAACGGTGCGGATCCTGTTTGATTCCGCCTTTGTTACGAAGAAATACCGGTTTTACCGGGATAGCGTCCTTCCTGGCGCTCATATGCGCCGTTTGCCTGAGATAGTCCAGGAAGTGCGGCGTTTGTCGGTGCAGTTGATAATCCTCCTCACTGGCGTAAATCTCATAGAAATACCAGCGGTTCGGACTCTGTGAGTCTGTAGCGGCATACATGGCTAACACGCCTTTCTCTACTTTGAGCGACTCGGCCATTTCAGGAAGGACGATGTTTTTAAATTCGGTCTGAAATTCAGGCTTTACCTCGACGATCACCAGATTATTAATGGTTCGCTCATTCGGTATGATGTGTTTGTCGCCCAGAAACTGTGGCTTCAGAGTGATTTTATTTTTCCGATCGATAATGTCAGGTGCCCGGGCAGCGAATGCCTTGTATGGTTCGGCATTCAGATGTTTGCGGTAAGCACTCTCGTTTTCATAGAGTTCGACCATGAATGCCTTACGTGGATTGTCGCTTCGTTGCAGGGCGTACATCGCCAGCGTACCTGCTTCATGATCAACCGAAGCGGAAATCGTCTGTCTGGCTACGTCTGCAAACTCTTTGTCCCGATCGGGTCTGACGCCGAGCTCAAAGATATTCATCACTACCTTATCCGGTGCGTCCGGTTTTGTTGCAAAGACAGAGGTGCTTATTAGCATGCAAATTAAAAGCATAAGGGGCTTTTTCACGTTGATCCTTTTACTGAAATGACTGTTTGCTACCGCGTCCAGACCTGCTTAACGTCTTTCGTTTGCGGCGTGTTTTGCGCCATAATCCCCGTCAGAACGTGCGGCTGGTAGGTTGCTTCCAGAAACCGGATTTCCTCAAGGCTCAGTTGAAGATTTACGGCGTTTACCGCGCCATCAACGTGATCTTTTTTTGTGGCCCCTACGACAGGTGACGTGACTTTTGTCAGCAGCCAGGCGAGTGAGATTTCCGTCATGGACACCTGATGCCGTTCGGCAAGTTCGGCGACACGCTCAATAATGAGCCGATCCTGTTCAGCCGTGCTGTCATATTTCCCGCGCGCATAATCATCCTCCGTGGCTCGCCGCGTGTGGCCTTCTTTCCGGGAGAGACGACCGCTGGCCAGCGCGCTATAGGGGGTCATGGCGATATCATCTTCAGCGCACAGACCGAAGAGCTCTCGTTCATCTTCACGCATAATCAGGTTGTAGTGGCTTTGCACGGAAACAAAGGGCGTCAGCCCTTCGCGTTCGGCAAGGGCGTTCGCTTTCGCAAGCTGCCAGGCATAGCAATTGGAAATACCAATAGCGCGCACTTTGCCCGCAGTAACGGCGGCATGAAGCGCTTCAAGCACCTCAATAACGGGCGTGTTGTAATCCCAGATGTGGTAGATGTAGAGGTCGATGTAGTCCATCCCCAGATTCTGCAGACTCTGGTCGAGCGATCGGGCTATTGCCTCTTTTCCGCCGATCCCCGCGGCAATTTGCGCGGCGGTTCGCGGCAGAAACTTGGTGGCCAGCACCACATCCTCGCGTTTTGCCATCTCCCGCAGCGCCCGGCCAACGTATCGCTCGCTGGAGCCGTTCTGATAGGCGATGGCGGTATCGTAAAAATTGATACCCTTTTCGAGACCGTAGCGGATGATGTCCCGGCTTGCTGTTTCGTCCAGCGTCCAGCGATGCTGGCCCGTTAACGGGTCGCCAAACCCCATACATCCCATACAGATGCGGGAGACCAGTAAGTCACTTTTACCGAGCCGGGTATACTGCATCGTTATTCTCCCTCTGGATTATTCACGACGGAATTAAGCAGATCGACAAGCCTTGAAGCATGTTCCCGGGCAAGCGTTTTATGCTGCGCGATTTTGTCGGCATCCCGGTCGGCATAGCTGATACCGCAGGTATAAACCGGCGCCAGCAGCTCAAGATTGCACAGTTTTGCCGTGGTCTCGAACGGAATAAGATACTCTTCAATGGCATGGCCAAAGAAACCGTCAGCGGTATAGAGCGCCTGTGGCGCCCCTGTAGTGAAGGAGAGGATCAGCTTTTTACCGCCCAGTTTCGCCGTTGAGCCATGCGCGAAGCCGTGGACAAAGACCTCGTCCAGCCATTGTTTCATTAACCCGGGCAGCCCATACCAGGAAAAAGGAAACTGCCAGACAATCACATCGGCCCTGAGCAGACTTTCCTGCTCCGCCGCGATATTGAATTTGCCGTCCGGATAGAGCCAGTCCAGACGACGAATTTCAGCATCGGGAAGGGCGGTCGCCACTTCATCAAGGATAGTGGCGTTAGCGACGGAATGGTTCAGCTCAGGATGACCTGAAATAACAAGGATATTTTTCATTTCAATACGTTAAAGAGGCTGGTGAATTTTTAGTCCAGTATAGAGTGACACCATTATTTTTTTTAGAGCAGTAAAGGCTCATTCACTTTTAGACAAAAACTAATAATGGTCGACTGTTCTCATTGTGCCCGGTCATCATGAACCCGTGGACTACGCCATGATGCCCAGTAAACGTTCCGCATTGCGAAACGCGATGGCCTCTTTTTCAGCCTTGTTGACGGGCAGACTGTCGATAAATGTTTTTACACCGTCGAGGGTCTGATAGGGGTAATCAACGGAGAACAGGATCCTGTCTGCCCCCATTAACGCGTAGATAAACTGGAAGTGCGGCAGTGTCAGCATACCTGACGGGGTAACGTAAACGTGTTCCTGGAAGGTTCTCGTTAGCGTGCGTGACAGACCCGTTGCAGCCAGCGGAAGGCTGTCATCAAGACGCTGCAGCCAGAAGGGTAGCATCTCCCCCCAGTGGCCACTGATTACCTGCAGGTGGGGATATTTATCAAATGCGCCCGATAACATCAGCCGTAACAAATGGATCCCGGCTTCGTGATGCCAGCCCCAGCCAAACATAGAGAGCCGGGCGTTGACCTCTGCGCTGAAGCCCGTGAAGTAGGCCTGTTGCACGCTTTTAACCGGTAATCCGGGATGAAGATAGAGTGGCACATTCAGTTTATTAAAGCGGGAAAGCAGGGAGTCATAGTCAGGATGATCGAGAAAGCATGAAGAGGGTCGGCCATTCAGAAGTGCCCCCTTAAACCCCAGTTTTTCAACTGCGCGGGCAAGCTCTTTTTCAGCCTCTTCCGGCTGTGCCCAGGGAAGTGTGGCAAATGCCGCGAAGCGATCCGGGTGATTTCTTACCGCCCCGGCAAGGCGGTCGTTTGCCGCCGTATTTAATGTTACCGCTTCATCCCCGGGTGCCAGCTGGGGAAATCCGCCCACAGAGAGGATCTGCAGGGTAATTCCAGCTTCATCCATATCCCTGAGGCGGCGGCTTCCCAAATCAGCGCCTTTCGCGTTTATCAGCGCATTCTTTTCTATCTGCGGCCGGCTTCGGTCAGGATTATGACCATCAGCGACGGTTTTCCCCCAGTCGCCAAGGAAAGGTGCCTGCTCAAGCGCAACAGGCATACACGCTCGCCCTAACTCGCTGTCGAGATAATGTTCTTCGAGGCAAATGATTTTCATATTCTCACCCTTCATACAAAGCAGTAAAAGTGATGCAGATTAGGATCGCCCGGAACAGCCCGTTCGTGAGTGTCATTCATGACAGTCTGTCCCGGACAGGGTTTACACCATCGGTTTTTCCCAGGCGCCTCGTGTATCCACTCTGGTCTCTGTGGCGAGTTGTTCCAGCAGGATGATTTCCTCATCGCGTAACTGGATGTCTGAAGCGCAGGCGGCGTCCAGAACGTGATGGACTTTAGTCGCACCAACGAGGGGAAGGGTACCTTTTGCAATAGCCCATGCGATGGCTATCTGTGCAACGCTGGCATTCCTTTCGGCTCCCATTTTTTTCATGGCGGCGGTTAATCTTTCTATCTGCGGCAGTACTGCGTTATAACTTTCGGCCCGGCCACTCCCGGCAGGCATGGGATGATTTGAATCATAACGACCACTGAGCGCGCCTTGCTCCAGGACCATGTAAGCAAAGAACGTGATGTTATTTTGTCGGCAATAATCAAGGATCCCGGCCTCTTCAGAGGCGCGATAAAGCAGGCTGTAGTGATTCTGTACTGCACTGAGGGAATAACCGGAAGCGTTAAGGATTTCGTTGGCGCGTCTGATTTGTGCCAGATTGTGGTTGGAAACCCCGACGCGTTTGACCTTACCGCTTTGTAAAAGTGGGATCAGTCCAGGCGTCCATTTCTCAACGTCGAGGGGATTATGGATCCAGTAGATATCAATCGCGTCCACACCCAGACGTCCAAGGCTGGCCTCAAGCATATCGCTAACAGGCTGCGCTGACTGTTCGTTCGCAATCTGCGGCGTGAATTTGGTGGATAAAATCATATCCTCGCGGGGGAACTGACGGACTAATGTTCCCAGCGCTGCCTCGGAACTCCCCATGCCATATACTGCTGCGGTATCCCAGAGATTCAGACCCTTACTCATGGCCGTGGTGAACACGTCTGCCATCTGAGTATCAGAAAGATGATTGCCGAAGACGGTGTCGCCACCGGCGAAGCCTGTGCCCCAGGACCATGTGCCGAGCGCGACTGGAGGAAGAGTTTTCATATTCAGCTCCTGAAAAAAGCCGGAACGTTGCTGACGTAAATCGGCCAAAGAGGGTGAGTAAAGATGAAAGACAGATGAATGAATTAAGTTGGCTGGCGGAGGGCATTTAACAGCGCCACACCGACACCGTGCGCTGAAGCGGGATTCTGCCCCGTGATAAGGCGACCGTCAGTAACCACATTTTCAGACCAGTTCGGGGCTTCATGATGAAGCGCGCCATGCTCGCGGAGTGCAGTCTCAAGCAGGTAGGGAACCACATCTGTGGTGTGAACTTCTTCCTCTTCCTTGTTGGTAAAGGCCGCCACGTTTTTGCCTTTCACCAGGTATTCTCCGCTGCTGAGCTTTGCGTCAACCAGTGCCGCAGGCCCGTGGCAGACGGCTGAGACAATCCCATCACTTTCATACACTTCGCGGATAATACGCTGGGCATCCTGGCTGTCGCGGAAATCCCACATGGTTCCATGCCCGCCCGCAAAGAAAACGGCGCTGTAATCGGAACCGTTCAGCTCAGATAACGCAGGCGTTGTGGCCAGACGCTGCTGAAAATCGGTTTCGTTCCAGAACCAGGCGTTGACAGAGTCACTGAGGTCAAATCCATCCACCGGCGGCTGTCCCCCGCGAATGCTGGCTATCATCGTTTTTAGTCCGGCATCTTCCAGTACTTTCAGCGGATGCGTCAGCTCAGCCAGGAAAAAACCTGTTGGTACACCGGATGCGCCTTTAATCGGATGGCTGGAAACGACACACAGCACGGGTTTATCTGCAGGTTTCATATCGGGCCTCACTCTTTATTTTTAAATTCAGCGGCAAAGAGATTTTCCCAGTTAATAAAGGAGCCAAGCGGAATGCACTCAAAGCTTAATAAGCCTGCTTTTGCCAGCGGAAATTCGGCCATTACGTTCATCGCTTCATCGACAGAGTCACACTCAAGAAAAATAGCGACGCCAGGTCTGTCCTGACGGAAGTAGATGTCGCGGATGAAGCCGGATTTATACAATCCCCAGGCGTGCAGCGCTTCAGCGTTAAGGTGTGGAGCATATTTTTCCAGCGATGCTCCAGGTGCGGGGATATCCAGACATAAAATTCGCATAAGTATCTCTTGTTCTCAGGTTTAAAGGGAAAGAAAGAAGAGTATATGAGCGCCATTTTGAGAAGATTAGGTGGCCATTGGCTTAAGCATATTTAGTCTGTACTTAATAATCAGGTGAGGAGTGCGACAGGGTAAATCTATGCCAGACATGTCTGTTCCTGCATCTGTATATGAATAGTCTGGCTTAATCAGTCGAAAACTCGGGCTGGCTTTCATATTCAGAACGTGCCTTTTCAACCTCGCCCTGATGAATCAAGGACCAGTCTATAAGTGTCATAACTGGCCCCATTAATGTCCGTCCAAGTGGAGTTAGCTCATATTCAACACGTGGCGGGATCGAAGGGAATACCGTCCGCGATACTAACCCGTCTCGTTTAAGACTTCTCAGTGTTAACGTCAGCATTCTCTGAGAAACCTGACCGATGTTCCATTTATTGCCAATCCCGATTTACCCGCAAGATTTGCGTGCGGCAGCGATCTCAACGTTCCGGACCCTGCAACCTTCTATGCGCCGGGACAGAACGATGCGGTGGGCTACACTGACTATCCCGCACTAAACAAAAGTAAAAAAACATAAATACCTTAATCCATTCTGTGCCGTGAATGTCATCTGAATGAGTACAGGTGTATTTCAAAATACGTGGTTAACAGTGGATCGCAGCATCAGTAAAAACGAACTAAAGGGATATTATTGACTTAAGCATCTTTAGGCTGTAGTTAATAATTAAGCAGTAATTGCTTAAGGAACACATTATGAATAACGCCCTGTATAACCAGATACGGATCTTTCAGAGCATTGCACGTGAGGGCAATATTTCGGCAGCCGCAAGAAAACTGGAAATTACGCCTCCCTCCGTCAGCAATGCGCTTAAGCTGCTGGAAGATCATATTGGCCATCCGCTTTTTGTGCGTACGACCCGCCGTATTGAGCTGACGGAAACCGGGCAACTGTTGCTGGAACAGACCGCTGCGGCGGTGGAGTCGCTGGAAAATTCGCTTGAAAGCATTCGCGACCAGAATCAGGAGCCCTCTGGTATCGTGCGAATCACGCTCTCGCGTTTTGCCTATCTGTTAATTCTTAAGCCTGCAATGGCGAAATTCTGTCAGCAATATCCGGGTATACAGCTGGAAATTTCGGTTTACGACGGTACTGTGAATGTTATCGAAGAGCGTTTTGATCTTGGGATCCGTTTTGGCGATATCCTCGAGGGTGGGGTGGTAGCGCGGCCGTTAATGAAACCCTTTCGTGAAGGGTTATATGCATCCTCAGCCTATCTCCGCGAGCATGGAACGCCTGAGGTGCCGTCAGATCTCAGTCAACACAAGCTGATTGGCTACCGTTTTATTACTAACAACCGCATCCTTCCGTTGATTCTGAACGATCGCGGAGAGCAGTTGACGGTTGAGATGCCCGGACAGTTAATCAGCAACGATATTGACGTTATGGCAGACGGGATCCGTAACGGCCTGGGAATTGGACGTTTGTTTGAACCCATCTGGCAGTTACAGCCGGACAGGGAGCGCTTTATACCCGTGATGGAGAGCTACTGGAAAACCTACCCGCCAGTGTATCTCTATTACCCCAAAAACGCGGGCAAAACGAAAAGAGTGAAGGCCCTGATTGATTTTCTGATATCCGCTACGGGGCGATAAAGGCGATAACGCATCGTCCCGTATGGAAGCGCTATTTCACAACCCCAGCGGCCTGGCCTCCTGTATGAACTCAATCAGAAGGCGAAGCCCGGTCGGCAGTTGCCGGCGGCTTGAATAATAGATATAAAAACCTTCCTCCAGCGGGGACCATTCCGTAAGCACCAGGCGGAGCCGTCCATCCTTCACATAGGGTGCAACAAGAGGCTCCGGAAAATACATCAGGCCGGCCCCGCCTAATACGGCCACAAGACCCGTTTCAGCCTGGTTGACCGTCACTGAGCCAGGCACAGTGATTTGGTACGTTTCGCCGTCTCGCTCAAGTTCCCAGCGATAAATCCGATCGTCGCCGAGACGATTGCTTATACAGCGATGGTGTAATAAATCATCAGGATGTTCAGGCGTTCCGTAGCGTTCAAGGTAGTCGGGGGATGCGGCGATAACCCAGCGAATATCGGCAGATAAACGCCGGGCAACCATGTCTTCCGGGACGGTGCCACCATAGCGGATACCGGCATCGAAGCCCGCATCAGTGACGTCAACCATACGGTTGCTGGCCACAATATCGATTTCAATATCGGGATAGCGATCCATAAACGCGGGCATAACCGGCGCAAGCAAAAGATTGGCCGCTTCAACGGCTGCATTGATGCGGATACGCCCGGTAGGCGTATTACGATACCGGTTAAGCGATTCAAGCGCGCCTTCTATCTTGTCGAAAGGCTGAAGGACAGACTGAACCAGTTCTTCACCTGCAGCCGTAGGTGTAACGCTCTTGGTCGTGCGATTAAGGAGGCGAACCCCGAGCCGGGTTTCCAGTCCCTTCAGGGCATGACTAAGCGCTGATGCACTGACACCTAATTCAATCGCCGCACGGCTGAAACTGCGATGACGTGCAATAGCCATGAAATAAATGAGATCGGCGACATCAGCTCTGCTTATTTGCATACAGAATCGTTTTCCTTGTGCGTTAAGGCCCGAATGCGTTGATACGGAAATGATATACACCATAGACCGACCAGGGCTAATCCGTTGCTGAATTTTTTTCACAAGTCCATCCACTCATCGCCTCTCACTGAACACATTGTGCTTCGTTATTCTTGAAAATTATGCGCTCTGGCCGTCGGTCAGGGCGGAACATTCACCTAACGGAGCCGTGTATGAACTATACGCATCTTGGCCGCACCGGCCTGAAAGTCAGCCGCCTTTGTCTCGGAACCATGAATTTTGGTGATGTCACCGACGAGAAAACCAGCGCCCGCATTCTGGATGAAGCGCTTGAGGCGGGTATCAATTTCATTGATACAGCAGACGTGTATGGCACCGAGCAATCACCCGATATCCAGCAAGGTTCGGGGCTGTCTGAAGAGATTATTGGTCGCTGGCTCCAGCAGGGTGGCCGCCGTGACCGTATCGTTCTGGCGACGAAAGCCTATCAGCCTATGGGACCGGGTCCGAACGATCGCCGTCTTTCTGCTTACCATATTCGCAAGGCCTGCGAGGACAGTTTGCGACGGCTTAAGACCGACCATATTGACGTCTATCAGATGCATCACATCGATCGTTATACACCATGGGAAGAGGTCTGGCAGGCCATGGAACTCCTTGTTCAGCAGGGAAAAGTGCTTTATATCGGTAGCAGCAATTTCGCAGGCTGGGACATTGCGACTGCGCAGTCAGTTGCCACGGCCCGTCATTCCCTGGGCCTGGTTGCTGAGCAAAGTCTCTACAATCTGACTGCCCGAACCGTTGAGCTGGAGGTCATTCCCGCATGCCGTCATTTTGGCCTGGGACTGATTCCCTGGAGCCCACTTGCCGGAGGGTTGCTTGGCGGCGTACTGAAAAAGATGGCAAGCGGGCGCCGTGCAAGGCCCGCGTTTTCCCGTCTAATCGAACAGTATCGTCCGCAGCTGGAAGCCTACGAAGGATTATGTGAGGACCTCGGCGAAACCCCTTCCGATGTGGCGCTTGCCTGGCTCCTGCAGAATCCTGTGGTTACTGCTCCACTTATCGGGCCTCGTACGGTCGATCAACTCCTGCAGGCGCTTCACGCAACGACAATCACGCTATCAGACGACACCATGAGCTGTCTCGACGAAATCTGGCCCGGACCCGGGGGAGAAGCGCCCCAGGCTTATGCCTGGTAATGACCACATTAATGAATCCTTTCTTCGCTATAGGGAGTTCCAGTTTATGAGCAAGATGATGCATGACCAGCATTCTGCTTCCGTACCCGCTTCCCGGGATCGTCGCAATTTTCTGATCGCCGGCGCCGGTCTGGCGTTGGCCGCTACCACCCTTGGCAGGAGCGGTGCAGTGATGGCGAACCCGGCTGGTCAGGACTCGTCGAACGCCCCTTCGGATGCTGTTCCCGTCCAGAAGGAGACCTTAACCACGCGTAAACTCGGCTCGCTGGAGGTTTCCAGCATGGGACTAGGGTGTCTGCCCATGGTGGGGTATTACGGCGGTGGTCCGCGCGATCGCAAAGCCATGGTGTCGCTCATCCGGGCCGCCTTCGAACAAGGCATTACGTTCTTTGATACTGCCGAGGTGTATGGCCCCCATCTCAGTGAAGAATTTGTCGGGGAAGCACTGGCCCCCGTTCGCGATCGTGTGGTGATTGCCACTAAGTTCGGTTTCGGCGTGGAGGAGGGGAAGCCAACCTCCCTTAACAGCCATCCTGACCATATTCGCCGTGCCGTAGAGGGCTCGCTGAAGCGTCTGAAAACGGACCACATCGATCTTCTTTATCAGCATCGCCCCGATCCGAATGTGCCGATTGAGGATGTGGCGGAAACCGTGAAGGCGTTGATCCAGGAGGGTAAAGTGAAACACTGGGGATTGTCGGAAGCGAGTGCCAGGACAATCCGCCGCGCACATGCGGTACTCCCTGTGACTGCAGTACAGAGTGAGTATGCCATGTGGTGGCGTGAACCGGAGACGCGGATATTTCCAACGCTCGAAGAGCTGGGTATCGGCTTTGTACCTTACTGCCCGACCGCCCGGAGTTTCCTTGCCGGGGCAGTCAATCCAAGCCAGCGGTTCGACAGCACAGATCGGCGGCATAACCTGCCACGCTTCCAGCCCGATGCCCTGGCCAAAAACATGGTACTGCTTGAATTCGCGCAGTCGTGGGCCCGCCGCAAAAACACCACTCCGGTTCAGTTCGCGCTGGCCTGGGTGATGGCTCAGCGGCCATGGATAGTCCCCATCCCGGGTACGACGCAATATCCGCACCTGATAGAAAATAGCGGTGCACCGCAAGTCCGGTTGACGGACAGCGAGTTACGCGAAATCGATGCAGCGCTTGCCAGGATCCCATTGCAGGGCGGTCGCGCAGATCCGTTTACCGAAAGTCAGTTTGATAAAAGTTAAACGGTGATGGCCACCTTTATACTTACTGTCACAGGGAGACTGTAGGTAAAGTCTCCCGGTCGGCGATCCGACCCTGACATCACGAGTTGTTCATTGTCACCAACAGCGGGCCCGAACCAACGCCGGGCCAGGGTAGGGCATTAACAGTCCTGTATTGCTGAAGGCGGTGTGAGTGAAGGTGGCGTATCCGGAAGCGGGGGAATGATCCCGTCGACGGGGTGCGGCAGATAGCGTGCCTCGAGTTCCATGATTTCGGCATCGCTAAGTGAAAAGTCCAGCGCGCTGATAGCCGTGGAAAGATGTTCTGGTTTCGTCGCGCCGATGATCGGTGCTGTGATGACCGTTTTTGATAGCAACCAGGCAATTGCAACATGGGCTCTTGGCACATGGTGCTTTTCAGCAATGCTGGCAACAACATCAATAACGGGCTTATCCAGAAGGGCTGCGTTCTCATACATTTTTAACGCAAAGGCATCGTTTTGCGTTCGTCGGGACGTGACACTCCAGTCGCGCGTGAGCCTGCCGCGTGCCATCGGACTCCAGGGGATCACACCAACGCCCTGGTCTTCACACAGGGGCAGCATCTCGCGCTCTTCTTCCCGGTAAAGCAGGTTGTATTGCGGTTGCATTGTAATAAATCGGGTCCAGCCGTTACGCTCTGCCGTATGCTGCATTTTTGCAAAGCGCCAGGCTTCCATAGATGATGCGCCGATGTAACGTACTTTTCCTGATTTAACGAGGTCATGCAGAGCCTCCATGGTCTCTTCAACAGGCGTGGAGTGGTCAAAGCGGTGAATCTGAAAGAGATCCACGTAATCCATGCCTAAGCGCATCAGGCTATCGTCAATAGACTGAAAAATGGCCTTGCGGGAAAGAAACCCGGTATTGGGTGAGTTGCGCCACGGAAAGAAGGTCTTTGTTGCCACAACGATCTCATCGCGTCTGGCCATTTCTCTCAGCGCTTTTCCAGTGATCTCTTCAGAACTTCCGCCCGAGTAGATATTCGCGGTATCAAAAAAATTAATGCCCGCTTCAAGCGCCTGACGAATGAGCGGACGTGACGCCTTTTCATCCAGGGACCAGGGTTGAGGCAGACGTTCAGGTTCACCATAGCTCATACAACCGAGACAAAGACGGGAGACTTGCAAACCGCTACGACCCAGATTCACATACTTCATTCTGTTTTCCTTCTTTTATTGCCAGCAATTCTGTATGTGAAAGGGTATTGCACTGACATGAAGGGAACCAGCATGCGCCATCGAATGGTGTTGTGAGTTTTTTTCACAGATGGGCGTAATCGTCAGTGGGTTTTACATACAAACTGCGTGGCCAATGGTGAATCCTCAAGACTGAGGAGGGATACCTCCTGAGGCACGGCAATATTCTTATTTAACATAATATACATTATGCGCACCAACGTAATGCCAGTCAAAATCTGCCTTTCTACGGTCGTGATTGGCCCCGGTTCATTGATAGCTTGTGAAATCCCAACTTCTACGTTTATCCAATGTTAAAAGACGTTTGATATACTCCTGGCTTTGACCACCGCTGCTGTAGACTTATGGAAATCGAACTCAATAAAAGCTTTAAAGAAAGGATTTTCCACGCTGTCATTTTTGAAGTGACGGCCAACGTTATCATCGCTCTGTCTCTTGCGTGGCTGATGAACGTTTCGGTACTCCAGTCGGGTTCGTTGTCGGTGATATCTGCGCTTACCGCAACGGTCTGGAATTTTGTCTTCAATAAGTTCTTTGACGCCCTGCAGAAAAAACATCAGTTCCAACGAACGTTTCTCGTTCGCGCCATCCATGCAGTTGGGTTTGAAACGGGCCTTATCATCTCCTTAATCCCTGTGGCCATGTTCATGCTGAATTTAACGATCGCGGAGGCATTTTTTGTTGAGATTGGCCTTGTACTGTTTTTCCTGCCATACACGATGCTTTTTAACTGGCTCTATGATTATCTGCGTTGGACATTCGTAGGGAGTAAACGGTCTGCTGTGTAGCGAGTATTGATATCGGTCACATTCGCAACCCCTTGATCGTGTTGGACTCCACTCTCTTTCTATACTTCTCATTTCACCATCACTTTTGAGGAGTCCATTATGTTTGATCATGTAAAATTCGGCGTCAGCGATTATGAGAAAAGTAAAACCTTCTTCCTCATGTCGCTTCAACCGCTCGGTGTCGAACTCGTCGATGAAGGCTCTCCTGACTATGGCGTCGAAATGAGTTCCGGCGATGTTTCTCTTTGCCTTTTTCAGTCGAATGATAAACCCGCTCCGCTTCATCTGGCCTTTGTGGCCACGACACGCCAGCAGGTTGATGACTTTTACCATGCCGCGCTGCGCGCAGGCGGACGCGACAATGGCGCACCGGGATTGCGCTCCTACGGTAAAAATTACTATGCCGCATTTGTCATTGCCCCTGATGGTCATAATATCGAAGCGGTATGCCATGCCCCCGAAGAAAGATAACTTAATTTCACCCGCTTGCGAGTACCCGCGCCAGCCAGTTTTCTGGCTGGCTCACGCTCAGGCCAATACGACCGATACCCCTTTTTCCGATACCGCATTGACCCAGCCGCGGTCGGTATCGCCTTCGACGACAATCGTATTCGCCAGCGCCACATCGCCAATAACAAATGATGACGCCGTATTTATTTTTTCCGGCGACGCCAGGACAACCGTCTCGGCGGCTCTGCCGGAAAATGCACGTTTGATGCACGCCTCTTCGAAATCTCCGGTCGTCAGCCCTGCTTCCGGATGGATACCGGTCACGCCCATAAAGAACAGATCCGCATGAATGTTTTCGATACCTTCGATGGCCGCCGCGCCGACGGCTACAATCGAGTGTTTATATAAACGGCCGCCGATCAGAATCACCTCAATAAAAGGATGATTAACAAGCCCCAGGGCAATGCTCGGACTGTGCGTCACCACGGTAATACGCAGGTCTTGCGGTAAAAAAGCGAGCAATTCTGAAGTGGTCGTTCCACCGTCAACGATCACCACCTGGCCCGAAGAAATCAGCTGTGCCCCCTTCTGCGCCACCTTTCTTTTGGCATCCATTTTAACGAACTGTCGTTCCGCGAAAGGCACAGTGGCGGAAGACGACGGCAGCGCGCCGCCGTGAACCCGCTGTAAACGCCCTTCTGCCGCCAGCTCGCGCAAATCGCGTCGGATGGTGTCTTCAGAGACGTCGAAGAGAATGCTAAGCGCTTTTGACTGGACTTGACCTTCGGCACCGAGCTTTTCAAGGATCAACTGTTTTCGCTGACTGGTGAGCATGATGTATTCCTGACGTTGCATGTTTAATCTTGATAATGCACGATAGTGCTGGTATTGATAGTTACTCTACGTAAGGAGGACGAAACGTGCAATCAAAACGTGCAGATGTGCGCATCATTGACAGTGAAACCCTGTCCGATAACTGGTACTTACTTAAAAAATATACCTTTGACCTACAAAGACGCGATGGCGAATGGCAGCGGCAAACGCGTGAAGTTTATGACCGGGGGAACGGCGCTACGATCCTGCTCTACAACCGTGACCAAAAAACGGTGATTCTGACCCGCCAGTTCCGCTTCCCGGTCTTTATTAATGGCCATGAGGACAATCTGATTGAGGCGGCGGCCGGCCTGCTTGATAACATGGATCCGGAAAGCCGCATTAGAGCAGAGGCGGAAGAAGAGACCGGGTTTAACGTGTCGAGCGTGCAGAAAATCTTTGAAGCCTACATGAGCCCAGGCTCCGTCACGGAGAAACTCTATTTCTATATTGCCGAGTATCAGCCGAAGGACAAAACCAGCGCAGGCGGCGGTATCAAAGCGGAGGGAGAAGATATCGACGTGCTGGAAATGCCCTTTGAAGAGGCCTTGCGGGGAATTGATACGGGCAAAATCGTCGACGGAAAAACCATCATGCTGCTCTACCATATTGCACTGAAAGGCCTTCTGTAACCTGCCGCTCGCCTGACGCCTGTCCCGGTGCAGGTGCAGGTGTCGGCCTGTGCTATCCTTGCTGAAACACGCAAAACGGAGATCTGAAGATGGCCGACTGGAACCCTTCGCTTTATCTGCAATACGGCGCTGAACGAACGCGCCCTGCCGCCGAGCTGCTTGCCAGAATTCCCCTGAGTGACGTTGCCACCATTGCCGATTTGGGCTGCGGGCCGGGAAACAGCACCGCGCTGTTGCAGCATCGCTGGCCTAAAGCGCAGATTGTCGGCGTCGATAACTCACCGGCTATGCTGGAAGAGGCGCGCAGCGCACTGCCCGACTGTCAGTTCGTTGAGGCCGATATCCGCCAGTTCAGGCCAGGCCAGCCGTTGAACCTCATCTATGCGAACGCATCCCTACAGTGGATACCTGACCATTACGATCTCCTGCCGCATCTGGCGTCACTGCTCGCGCTCAATGGCGTGCTGGCGATCCAGATGCCGGACAACTGGCTTGAGCCCACGCATGTGGCGATGCGTGAAGTGGCGCTGGAGCAAGGCTACCCGGACCGTGGCCGCGAGCCGCTGCCTGGCGTGCATGCCTATTACGATATCCTGTCGGAGGCCGGCTGCGATGTGGATATCTGGCGGACAACCTATTTCCATAAAATGAGTTCGCACCAGGCCATTATTGACTGGGTCAGCGCGACCGGTTTACGCCCGTGGCTCCAGGAACTGAGCGAGAGCGAGCAGCAACGCTTCCTGAAACGCTACCATGAACTGCTGGAAGAGCAGTATCCGCTCCAGGAAAACGGGCAGATACTGCTGGCTTTTCCTCGACTGTTTATGGTTGCCCAGCGTCAGCCCTGAATGGCGCTATGAACGGGCCTCTTTGAGCAGCTGCTGGATAACCTTTTCCTGCTGCTCATAATTCCCTTCGCCAAACGAGGTATAGCGTAGCTGACCTTTAGCATCGAAATAGTAATGCGCGGGCCAGTACTGGTTGCCGAAAGCGTTCCAGATCTGATAGTTGTTGTCCGTCACAACCCGGTACGGCAGCTGCCATTTATTTACCGCGTTTTTCACCGAGGCGATCGGTTTCTCCCAGGGGTATTCAGGCGTGTGTACCCCTATGACGACCAGGCCCTGAGACTGGTATTTTGTTGCCCAGTCGCGCACGTGCGGAAGCGTATGCTGGCAGTTAATGCAGTCCCAGGTCCAGAAATCGATCAGAACCACCTTCCCGCGCAACGATTCAGACGTGACAGGGTCACCATTTACCCACCCTGTTCCACCGCTTAATGAAGGCAGCTGGCTGCTGGGCTCGGTCATGACGACCGGTTGAAGCTTCGCTGGTTGCGCGGCGGGCTTTGCCAGATTCAGCAGCGCGGTTTCAAGACGATTCGCGACGCCGTTTGCGCCTTGCAGAGCAGACGTCATCCCCGTTGCGTTAAAGACGACGGCCGCTAACATCACCACGCCTGCCGCCTGACGTAATTTTTCCATCAGCGCCGATCTTGCTCTCAGCGGCGCCATCAGCGTGCGGCCTCCGAAAACGAGCAGGCCCAGCATCAGCGCGCAGCCGCTACCATAGGCGGCCAGCAAGGCTCCTGTGGCAATGGCCGAGTGTCCGGCAATATTGATGCTGAAAATGGCGCCCAGAATCGGTCCCGCGCAGGGAGACCAGAGCAGCCCGACGGCAAGACCGGCCAGAAAAGCCGATGCCATACCACGCGTTTGCCCGCTTCGGGTGTTGAGGACATTTCCCGCGCTGACTGCCGGCCCGGCGATACGCTGGGCAAAGGCCGGAAAAATTAAGGCCAGCGCGGCCGTGGCCAGGACGATAAGCGCGATCCAGCGCCCGACGATAGTTGCCTCTGCTATCCACTCGCTGGCGACGGTGACGACCATCGCCACCAGGGTGAACATGACGATCATCCCCGCGAGCAGCGCCAGACTATGTCGCCGCTGCCCCTGAAAACCGGCGAACAGGAGAGGAATTACCGGGAGCGTACATGGACTGAGCAGGCTTATCATCCCGCCCAGGAAAGCAATTATCAGAAACATAGACACCTCACAATACAAGTCCTGCGATGCTGCAGTGAGGCTATTTCATCGTGCGGATGTGTTCAGGATATGTGTAAAAGCGTGGGTTTTTGTCTGGCTCTGTATCGGCCACGCGGGGAGATACAGAACCGTACAATTAAAGGCGCGGGAGAGTAATCGAAACGTCCAGCCCGCCCTCTGCGCGGTTCTCCAGCTTTAGCTTTCCGTCCAGCTGAGCGGTAAGCTGCGCTGCGATCGCCAGGCCGAGTCCTGTCCCGCCGGTGTCGCGGTTGCGTGATGTTTCTACCCGATAAAACGGCTGTAATACCGCCTCCAGCTCGGCATCCGGTATCCCAGGCCCGCCGTCCATGATGTGAATCACCACCTCTCCGGCAGCCGAGTCATCAATGCTAATGGTGGCGTAGTCGCCAAATTTCAGGGCGTTATCCAGCAGGTTGGTCAACACCCGGCGCAGCGCCTGTGGACGCGTGACGATGGGCAAACGGTTTTCGCCTGCCTGAAACTGCACGTTTTTACCGATGTCCTGATAATCGCAGGCGATGCTGTTTATCCAGGCGTTCAGCTCCAGCTTCAGCGAGGTCTCTTCCAGTGATTCTGATGACCGGGCATATGCAATACCCTCCCGCACCAGACGCGACATGTTATCAAGGTCGTTTAAGAGCTTGTCGCGCAGGTCAGGCTGATTCGCCATTTCAACACGAAGCTTCATGCGGGTAATGGGCGTCTGGAGATCGTGCGATATGGATGCCAGGATCTGCGCCCGCTCCCTGAGATAGGACTGAATGCGCGCCTGCATCGCGTTGAAGGCATGTGCTGCCCGCTGCACCTCGACTGGCCCCTTTTCCGTCATTGGCGAATTGGCAGCCGGGTCCAGGGAGTCTACCGCGCGGGTAAACTGTGAAAAAGGCCGTATCACCTGGCGTACGGCGATCCAGGAGCAGGCAGCCAGCACGAGCAGCTGCAGAATAAGAACAACGGGCAGCCAGCTGGCGACCGGCGGCATCCGTGGGATCAGGTCAATGGTCAGCGGCGCGCCATCATGTAACGTGAGATGCGCCTGGATATGTGAAATGGCGCCGGGAACGGCGGTGAAGCTGAGCGGGTACTGTGCCGCAAGCGTCGCTTTTAAGGTTCGGATGGCGTCCCGGGAACGCTTGTCCGTCGGCGCGTTGCCAGGATCTCCCGGCCCCAGAATATAGCGATAGTTACCCCGTTCAAGGCGCGGCAACCAGGCCGCGCGCTCGCTGGCGGGTAAGCGGTCTAAAATAGCCACGCTGGTCGCGACATCGTATTCCAGATTACCGAGCATCACCGTTCGGGCGCTGTGCATTCGCTCTATCATGACCAGCGTCAGGCTCAGGGCATTGGCGAGCAACAGGCCGGGCAGCACGACGATCAGCAAGCGGGCCAGCAGCGAGCGAGGCCAGAGCGTCATTCGTTAGCCTCTTTGATGGTGACCGGCATGGTAAACACATAGCCCTCGCTGCGCACGGTTTTAATATACGCGGGCGTACGGGCATCTTCATTCAGACGCTGGCGAACCCGGCTAACCAGCAGGTCGATTGAGCGTTCAAACAGCTCGGCGTCACGCCCCTGCGTCAGGTTGAGCAGCTGATCGCGGGTCAGCACCCGCTGCGGGTGGTCAAGGAAAACGCGCAGCAGGCGATACTCCGCCCCGCTGAGCGCCACAATCACCCCTTCCGGGTCGATCAGGTGGCGGGCAACGGTATCGAGCTGCCATTCACCGAACATCACCAGCCGCCCTGCTTCCGTCACCTGTAAATTGGGCGGCATCGTGCGAAAACGGCGTAAAATCGCTTTGATACGCGCCAGTAATTCTCGCGCGACGAAAGGCTTTACGACGTAATCGTCGGCTCCCATTTCCAGACCCAGGATCCTGTCCGTCTCCTCGTTGCGCGCCGTCAGCATCAGGATGGGCAGATCTTTATATTTCCCGACGCGTAATTGCCGACACAGCGTAAGCCCGTCGTCGCCGGGCATCATAACGTCCAGCACCACCAGGTCGATATGCTGCTTGTCCAGCACGACGCGCATCTCTTTGCCGTTTGCCGCGCCGGAGGCGCGATAACCGGACTTAACGAGATAGTCGATAATCAGTTCACGAATATCCCTGTCGTCATCGACGACAAGGATATGATCAATATGCTCCACCGAAATCTCCAGACCGAAGGGTAACGTACTGAAAATAGCACATTTCAGAGTTTGTCAGCGTCAACAACTGCCTTGACGAAATCCTGCGGATCTTCCTGAGGCGGATTGTGCCCCACGGTTGCGCCGAAGGTACGGTGTTCATACTTACCGGTGAATTTACCCGCGTAGGCCTGCGGTGCCGGATGCGGCGCCCCGTTGTTTCCGCCTTCGATGGTGATCGTCGGAACGGTGATATTCGGCAGCGTGGCCAGTTTTTGCTCGTAGGCGTCGTATTTGCGCTCGCCTTTTTCCAGCCCTAAGCGCCAGCGATAGTTGCTGAGCGTTATCGCAACGTGATCCGGGTTATCAAGGGATTTGGCGCTGGCGTTAAAGACAGCGTCGCTAAATTTCCAGTCAGGTGAGGCCTGAGACCAGATCAAACGAGCGAAGTCATGCGTGTTTTTGGCATAGCCTTCAGCGCCGCGCTCGGTGGCGAAATAGAACTGATACCACCACTGCTGCTCCGCTTTTGGCGGCAACGGCTGTTTACCAATCTGCTGGCTGCTGATGAGATAACCGCTTACCGAAACGAGCGACTTAACGCGCTCTGGCCACAGCGCCGCAACGATATCGGCCGTACGGGCACCCCAGTCATAGCCTGCAAACACCGCCTGCTTGATATTCAGGGCGTCCATCAGGTTCACGATATCTTTCGCCATCGCGGAAGGCTGGCCGTTGCGCGGCGTTTTTGCCGACAGGAAGCGCGTAGTACCGTAGCCGCGCAGAGAAGGCACAATCACGCGATAGCCTTTTGCCGCCAGCGCAGGCGCGACTTCAGCGTAGCTGTGAATATCGTAGGGCCAGCCGTGTAACAGAATGACCGGTTGGCCGTCTTTAGGACCAATGTCGACATACCCGACGTTAAGATCGCCGGCGTTAATTTGCTGTGGACGATCGAAAGCCGCCGCTAAGTTAGTGCCGGTGACTTCGGCCTGACATGACATGACGGTGCCAAGGGAAACGGTGAGAGCAAGCGTTGAATAAGCGAGTTTGCTGAACATGTTGGTATCTCCGGTTGAGTACAATTCACGGGGATATAACAACAGTTCAATGTATAGCGGATATGTGCGGAAACGCGTTTATTGCAAGCCTGTGTATGTATCTGGAACACGGATACAGTGTGATACAAACACAGGCGCTGTTGCCTTAAAGGGAGAGACGATAGCGGACGTAATCGTCAGCGTCACCGTATCGATCGTAGAGTTTACGTGCCGGATTGTTCTCCCGGGTAACCCAGTAGAGCTTTGACCACTCTTCGCGCTTGCCTTCCGCTATCAAGGCATCAATAAGCGCCTTACCCGCTCCCGCGCCGCGCTCGGCTGCATCAACAAACAGATCTTCCAGGTAGCAGATGGGCGCGGTTGACCAGGTTCCTTCGTGCAGAACACACATTGCGAAACCGATGACCTTTGCGTCTTTCTCTACCACGCGGCAGAACATCGGTGAATGCGTTGAGAGCGCCCTTTCCCATGTCGATGCGGTAACGGACTCCTCGAGGTAGCAATCATAAAAATGGGTATAGCCATCCCACAGCGGTCGCCACTGGGGATAGTCGTCTTCGCGTAGAGGTCTTACCGTGACAGCCATGCGTTCCTCACATTACAAGTCGATTGCCATTTCAAAACAGCGTAAATCAGCCCCCGCCATACGCGAGTGATGATAGTTTTCGCGCAACGTCACAAACCCCAGCTTCTGATAAAAGGAGTGGGCGTTAGGCGTTGCATCCAGCCTCAGGCGGGTTATCCCCCGGCTGCGCGCCTCGTGTGTAAGCGCCTCGATAATTCTGGTCGCCATGCCTTTTCCGGTGGCTGAAGGCAAGGTGAATATGGCCTCCAGACAATGGGTATCGAGATCCAGATAGCCGGTAGCCGCAATGACGCCCTTCTCGTCTTCCACCACGTAAAAAGGGTAATCAATGACCATTTGACGGTAATGCTCGGGCATAAGATCCGGCGTCCAGCGTGCAATCACGTCAGCGTCGTAGCTGGTTTTGCAGCCGTGACGAATCGCCTGATTGCGTATATTCCAGAGTATTTCGGCTTCCTGTGGATGAGCAGATCGTAACGTCATATCACCTCTTCAATATTTGGCCATTAAAGAGACGTTGCCCATTTTTGGTAGTGAATAACCACAGCACGCCTCACCAGAATGTGATAGAGATGAAAATACCAGAACGCAAACAAAAACATAACGCTTAAATAAGGAGATCCGCAGATGACAATACCGACCCTCACGACAGAACGTCTCCTGCTGAAACCGCTGGTCGCCGAAGATGCGGTTCAGATTCAAAAGCTGTATCCGCGCTGGGAGATCGTTCGCTATTTGGTCTCTTCCGTGCCCTGGCCCTACCCGGATAATGGCGCGGAAAACTATGTGAATAACGTCGCGCTGCCGGATATGGCAAAAGGGATAGCCTGGATCTGGAGCATCCGCCGTCGTGAGGTGCCGGATGCGTTGATGGGGATTATCTGTCTGTACGATGTTGACGATAATAACCGCGGATTCTGGCTGGCGCCGGAGTTTCAGGGACAGGGATATATGCGTGAGGCCAGCATTGCCGCGACGGATTACTGGTTTAATACGCTCAACAAACCCGTTTTGCGGGCACCGAAGGCCGCCGCGAACAGCCGCTCCCGTCGTATTTCAGACAGCAGCGGCATGCGGCTCATCAGAACGGAAAAGAAAGCCTACGTCAGCGGGATATTGGACTCCGAACTGTGGGAGATCACCCGCGACGAGTGGAACGCCCATCAGGTCAGCTGATAGTGCTTATCCGGCATCAGCCTTTCCGGAATGTTCTCTTCATCGTTCATCTGCAGCAGATCGCGTTCCATCATGTTGCAGATGGCGTCCAGCGGAAGGTCGTTATCTTCTGTGCCAAACGGGTCTTCCAGCTCTTCCGCCAGGGTGTCCAGCGAGATAAAGGTGTATGAGATCAGCGCCGAGACAAACGGCGTCATGTAGTGCAGATCCACAACCAGCGCGAACGGCAGCATGATGCAGAACAGATACACCGTGCGGTGCAAAATCAGCGTATAGGCAAACGGCACTGGCGTTGTCGCAATCCGTTCACAGCCGGAAAGGACGATGGACATATCGTTCAGGCGGTTGTTCAGACTGTGGAACAGGATGTCCGAAAGCTCCCCGTTACGCCGCCGCACGGCCAGCCACTCCCCCATGACCAGCAAAATACGGTTCGCCGGCGAGTTGGCGCCCATTACCTGAGCTAAAACGTCCGGGGCAAGATAGCGAGAGAGTTGGTCAGCGTTCATTTCCCGGCGCAGGGTCATGCGCAGACAGTTGGCAAAGGCGATCTGCAGGCGGACAAATTCCCCCAGGTGCTTATCGTCCGGCAAGGTGTTTTTTACCTCGCGAAACAGCGAGCGTGCCGCTATCATCAGTTGCCCCCACAGCTGGCGAGCTTCAACGTAGCGTGAATAGCAGGCGTTGTTTCTGAAACCAAGAAAGATTGCGATCGCCACGCCGAGAATGCTAAATGGCGCCACGGTAAATTTGATGCCCAGCGAGGTATACCACGGCAGCATCAGGATAACGGCGATAGAAAGCAGGAAGTTGAGCAGCAGTCGGGTATAGATTTTGGGAAGTACCGAACCGTGCCAGACAAAAATCAGTTGTAGCCAGTGCTGTTTAGGACGAACAATCATAGTGAGTTTCAGGCAAGAAAAGAGCGTGGCTATTAAACGTGATCCCCATCACGGTTGCAAGCATGTTAACGGAACATTGCATTCTCTCACCTGAAGAATGAAAACCGCACGGTGCTGCATTTGATTTTAAAAACAGGGTAAATAGTATGTTGTAACTAAAATAATGCCTGTTTAAACCCGGCCGAAGCCGGGTCACGTAATTAGCAAAGCGGCTTCACCGCTGCGCGCATGCCCTTCAGCAGAATGGCATCAAGATCCCGCGTCACCTGATCAACCAGACCGTCCACCTTCGTCAGGTCCTGCTCCCAGTGCGCTTCTACGCTCAGCACGGCGTGCACCAGTTCGCGGGTAGCGAGCTGATTATCGCGATGCTGCGCCCATAGCTGTTGATAACGTTCCAGCCAGAACGCATCATCCTGCACCGGATAGTTCGCTCCGTTACGCTCCGCGCGATAAAATGCGATCAGTGCCGCTAACGCAAACTTCAGACGCGCTGGCAGTTGACCTGAGGCCTTCTGCCCTGCCAGCAGCTGCGGAAGAATACGCGTGCGATACTTGGTCATGCCGTTGAGCGCGATGGAAAGCAGCTGGTGTCTGATGTAGGGATTTCGAAAACGCCCTGTTACCGCGCTGGCGAACGACTCCAGTTCGTCGCAGGGCAAATCGAGAACCGGAATAATTTCCTCATAAATTGCTTTTTCGACGAAAGCGCACACGTCTTCATCATTCATCGCCTCGCCAACCGTATCCAGCCCGGCCTGATAGGCCACCGGTACCAGCGCCGTGTGCGCACCGTTAAGAATGGCGACTTTACGCTCTTTATAGGGCTTGATGTCGTCGACAATCAGCACATTTAACGGGTACTTATCCAGGCGCAGTTCACCAGCCAGCGAGCCTGGGCCCTGAATGACAAACAGATAAAAGTGTTCAGCCGTGTCCAGGAACCCATCGTGATAACCCAGCTCGGCCTCAAGCGTGTCCACTTCATCGCGCGGGTAACCGGTCACGATACGGTCAACCAGCGTTGAGCAGAGGTGGTTTGCCTCGTTCAGCCACTGGATAAAGGCGGCAGGCAGCGCCCACTCCTGGGCATAGCGCAACACAAGTTCACGCAATGCGTCACCGTTGTAGTCAATCAGTTCACACGGAATGATAACCCAGCCCTTGTCAGGCGCGCCGTTAAAGTGGCTAAAGCGCTCAAACAGCAGGCGTGTTAGCTTCGCCGGGTAGCTGACGGCTGGCGCATCGTCGAATTTATCCCCCGCGTGATAGCTGATTCCGGCTTCGGTGGTGTTCGAGAAAACAAAGCGCATATCCGGACTGTGTGCCAGTTTCAGAAAGGCGTCGTAATCGTCGTAGACGCTGATTTCACGGTTAACAGAGCGGATAAGTCGGGCTTCACTCACCTCTTCGCCCTGCTCATTCAGGCCACGAATGATGGTGGTGTACAACCCATCCTGCGTGTTCAGCGACGGCGGGAAGTCGCTCTGAATAGGACGAACGATAACCACACCGGCGTTGAGATCGGTATGTTCATTCAAAAGGTCAATTTGCCAGTCGACAAACGCACGCAGGAAATTGCCTTCGCCAAACTGAATAATGCGTTCGGGATACTGCGCACCGGGAAAATCACGACGGTTGAGCGTGTTCACAAGAGGGTTCCTTTTATGATTAGTCATACAGCCTGATAAGATTGGTACGATAACTTATCAAAACTTTACGACCAGAAACCCTGTTTCGATCAATCCCCGGCGTGGTTGTGAAAAAATTATAAGAATTTATAGAACACCGACGTGGCCGTCATATCGCCGTCCGGCATCAGGGCGTAGCGCGGGATCTCACCGACCTTTTGCCAGCCGGCACGCTGGTAGAAGGTTTCGGCGCCGCTGCCGGTGGAGGTATCGAGCACCAGAACCGAAATGTTTCTGGCCCGGGCCTCCGCTTCCAGCGCTTCCATCAGCGCCATTGCGGCCCCTTTTCGACGCGCTTTTTCATGAACCAGCAGCTTTGCCACGTCCGCACGGTGCGGCTGGTTTTCCGGCTGGTCGGTAATCATTTGCACCGTGCCGATGACGCCCTCCTGCGGATCAATACTGGCCAGCACCACGCGCTCGTTGCGCCCTACGCTGTCAGCTATGCCGAGCCAGAATGAACGGGCCTTCTCCAGGTTAAAAGGCAGCATAAAGCTGACGGATGCGCCGCCGTTTACGCAGTTTTCGAGGATCCCGGCCAGCGCATCAAGATGGGTGAGAATGTCGTCGCGGGTGAGGTTTTTGATTTGCAGTGAGGTATTCATTTTTTTGTCCTTACGAAGAATACCCTCACTTTGCATTTAACATTTCATTAACGCAAACGGAACGGTCATACGCTTTTGTTATGTCATCTGGCCCGCTGCCGCTGCTGCTTCATGGCATACATTTTTTCATCGGCATCTTTGAGCCACTGCTGCAGGTCGTTGCCGTTATGATCGAATTCGCTCAGCCCCCAGGAGAACAGAAGCGACCACGGATGTAGCTTGCGTGCATTGTAGTTTTCGACCTGCTCGGCGAGATACTGCATGGCAATCCACGCGCCCTTCTCATCCGTATCAGCAAACAGCACGGCAAACTCATCGCCACCAAAACGAACCAGCATATCCGCTTCGCGGAAAGAGGCGCGCATCAGCTGCGCCATGGTCTTTAACGCCTTATCCCCCTCTTCGTGCCCGTAGCGATCGTTAATCTCCTTGAAACGATCCAGATCCAGCCAGCCGAGCGTTAACGGCTCGGCCCGGCGTCGGGCGATGGAGAGCGTGAACCGCACGAGCTGGTTAAAGCCCCGCCGGTTGAATAATCCGGTCAATTCATCCGTGGTCGCCGCGCTGATTGCCGCAAACTCATCTTCAGCCAGCGCGCCCAAATCCCCCAGCACGGCGAGATCGGTCGCTGAGAACTCCCGCGGTGCGTAGTCGATCAGGCAAAGCGAGCCAACGCTTGCGCCGTTGCGTAAACGCAGCGGAAAGCCTGCGTAAAACCGCACGCGAGGTTCGCCGGCCACCAGCGGGTTATCCGCAAAACGATCGTCCTGAAGCATATCCCCGACGATCAGCGGTGCTTCGGTGAGGATGGTATGGCCACAAAAAGAGATGTTGCGCGGAACGGAATCGGGTGCCTGCCCATCCGCCGACTTAACGATCAGCGTATGCTCATCAATAAGGTTGACCATGGCCAGCGGTACCTGGAAAAAGCGTTTTGCCAGACGCGTTAAGCGGTCAAACGCCGGGGAACTGTCAATCTCAAGCAGACCCGATTCGCGCAGCGCGTTAAGTCTGTCAATTTCATTTTCAGGTGTTGCAGGTGCTTTCATAATGTCTCCTGACGTAAAGCGTTACTCAAAGCGTAGCTTAAACCGAGACATTGTCAGCGTTCGACGTCCTGTTAAGCCGCTATCCATTTCACGTCAATGCGTTATGACGATTTGCTCGTCCGCCAGCCGGGTACGAAGCTGCAGGCGGTAAGCGCAGAACGCATTAAATATCATTTTTGGGCGTTCATCTGTATCACCAGCCAGCGGTGGATCACGCTGACGATATAATGTTGCTGCTGCGCGCTCAGCTGCACGTCCTGGGGAATGTTATGCCATTTTGCCAGACAGCCCCGGCAGCAGGTCGCGGTGGCATGCTGGGCGATAAACACCGGGTGGCCACGCATGGGCGTCTGCTTGCCGTCGTTTGCGGGTTGCGCGGGTGCAAGGCGTTTAGCGACAAAATCGGCGGCATGCTGGTCAATGGTTTCGGGGCCTTTGTCCCAGCAGTACTGTCGTTCCTTATTGCCCAAGCGGAAGCGCGAGCGAAACGTCGATCGCGCCAGGCGGGAAAAGAGGGGATCCAGGTCAGACATCAGTATACAGAACGTCCCAGGCGCTGGGTCAGCTTCTCCAGAACCGCCACGCCGGCAAGTGAATTTCCCGTTTCATCCAGCTCCGGGCTCCAGACGGCAATCGCCATTTCATGCGGCACTATCGCCACCACCCCTCCGCCAACGCCCGATTTGGCCGGAAGGCCAACCCGCCAGGCAAACTCCCCGGCGTTCTGATACATGCCGCTGGTAGCCATCAGGGCGTTAACCTGACGCGCCTGAAGCGGGGAAACCACCTCCTGATCGAGATGCGGCGCGTGCCCCTGGTGCGCAAGGAACAGAAACGTCTGGGCCAGCTCAACGCAGTTCATCTTCAGGGCGCAGTAATGGAAGTAGTTTTGCAGCACGGTCGCCACGTCGTTGTGGAAGTTACCGAAGGATTTCATCAGCCAGGCGATAGCCGCGTTGCGGGCGGAGTGTTCAAACTCCGAGCGCGCCACCACCGAATCATAGGCAATATCGTCCACGCCAGAAAGCTGACGAACAATCTCAAGCATTCGCTGACGCGGTGCGCTGAGGCGGCTTTGCAGCATATCGCAGACCACCAGCGCCCCGGCGTTGATAAAGGGGTTACGCGGTTTACCCTGCTCGATTTCGAGCTGAAGCAGTGAGTTAAAGGGCTGACCGGACGGATCTTTTCCCACGCGCTGCCAGATCTCTTCTTCCTCATACTGGCGCATCGCCGCGACCAGACTCAGCACTTTAGAAATAGACTGAATAGAAAAGCGTTCAGTGGCATCGCCTGCCTGGTATCGCTGTCCGTCTATGGTACAGATAGCGATGCCCAGCTTATTCCCGCTCACCGAGGCAAGGGCCGGAATGTAGTCGGCCACCTTCCCCTTTCCCAATAACGGACGAACCTGCGCCAGAATCTCGTCCAGCATCTCATTATGGATGACCGCAGCCACTCTTTGCTCCTTGCCCTCAGGCTAAAACGGGCTGCGAGTATAACAGAGGCTAATGTATTGCGTCAGGCGCTAAGACGAAAACGCGAAACGGCCTGCAATAAAAGATCGGACTGCTTTTGCAGGCGTTCAGAGGCCTCCGAGGCGTCAGAAACCAGCAGATCCGTCTGGCGCGAGACCTGATTCAGCGCCTGAAGCTGGCGCGTCATCTGGTGAATACTTTCTCCCTGACTGAGCGTGGCGGTCGAGATTTCATTCAGCAAACTGCTTAAATTGCCCACCAGACCGGTGACCTGCTGCAGGTTCTCTTCCATCAGATTCACGGCGCGGGAGCCGTCTTCAATGCCCTGCACGGAGCGGTTGATCAACTCCTGAATGGTCTGCGTCGAGTGGCTGCTCTTTCGCGCCAGGAGCCCGACTTCCCGGGCGACGACGGCAAACCCGCGCCCCTGGTTTCCTGCATGGGCGGCCTCAATGGCGGCGTTGAGCGCCAGAATGTTAGTCTGAAACGCCACGCTGTCGATCATCGCCACGATCCCGCGCATCTCTGACGATCGCTCGACGATCGCCTGCATGGAGGCATTCACGATCGACATCATCTGGTCGCCCCCTACGGCAGCCTGACGCGCTTCATCCGCGCGCGAGCTGGCGAGGCGGGCATAGCCGGTATTCCCTTCCACGTGGGTTTCCAGCGCCGCGATATGCGCTGTAACCTCCTCCAGCTCCTTTGCCTGACGCGCCGACTGCTGGTACAGCTTCTGGTTTCCCTCCGCGAGGGAGCCAATGTTCTCCACCATCGTGGCTGTGGCGTGGCTGACCTGCGTCACCAGCTGCTGCAAGCCGCGCTGCATGGTGGCAACGCTGTCGCTAAGCTGCCCCGTCTCCCGGTTAAAGCGCATCACGTTTGGCGGCGTGCCGGAGAGATCTCCAGCGGCCAGCCGGTTAATATGTGCAATAAGCCGACGCAACGGCGTAATCACCCACCTGGACATGCCGAACCAGACGGCTGCGGCGATGGCGAGCAGCAGAACCGGCGCCAGCAGGAACAACGTTTGCAGACCGGAGAGCTGCGCCATTAAGGCCTGACGCCCCTGCATGGCCTGCTTCTCGCTGGCCTGCTGATAGCGCGCGTAGTTGTCGTTAAAGTCGGTCTGAAACGCCTGTGCCGGCACGGCAAAAAAGGCATCAATGGAGTTGGTTCTGACAAGCGCTTCCGATTGCTCCTTAATGGCATCGTAGAAAAGCTGGTAACTGTTAATCAGCGCCTCATCTTTTGGCGGGCTGAGCGCCAGCCAGGCCTTCCATGCCTGCTGAGAAACCGCCAGCGACTTTTGTGCGTCGTCCATCAGGCTGTGCCAGCTTCCTTCCGAGCCGGTTTCTTTATCCTGCATAAACCAGACGCCGGAGCGGTTGAGCAGATCGCTCGCCGCCAGCAGGGAGACGCGCGCCAGATCCAGCTTGCTCTGCTGCTGATACGCCAGCAGGTTTTGCCGTTCATTGCGCTGAGCTTCCTTCAGGGAGGCGTTCAGCAGAAAGGATGAGGAGAGCTGCAGCGCGGAGAAAAGGCCAATAATACAAAAGATACCCGTCAGCAGGCCAAACTGGCGAGGGATAAGACGCTGCGCAATACGGCGAAAAATTTGCGTTAGGTTCATAATTTTCTTCAGTAACAAGACGTTAGACGCGTGCGAGTCTACGAAACGAAAATGACAGAACCATTGCAGATAAATGACAACGGCCCTCGAGATGAGGGCCGAATAAATTACACGCGATCCTTCCACACCGTCTGCACATTACAGAACTCGTGCAAACCAAAATGGGAAAGCTCGCGGCCAAAGCCACTTTTCTTCACGCCACCAAAGGCCACGCGCGCGTCGCTGGCGCTGTATCCGTTGATAAACACCCCACCGCACTCCAGCCCGCGAGAGAATTTATCCGCAAGCGCTGCGTCGGCGGTGAAGACCGTGGCAGACAGGCCAAAGTCGCTGTCATTGGCAAGCGTCAGGGCGTGCGCCGCGTCTTTCGCAACGGTAATGGCCGCGACCGGACCAAACAGCTCCTGTCGGAAGGCCGTCATCGACGGGGTGACGTTCGCCAGCACGGTTGGCGCGTAATAATTTCCCTCACCGCTGATTTTCTCTCCCCCCAGCAGCAGCGTTGCCCCTTCTGCCAGGCTCGCCTGCACCTGCTGATGCAGTTCATCGCGCAGATCATAGCGCGCCATCGGGCCAAGGTAGTTCTCTTCTTCATCCGGCGAGCCCATCTTTAACGCGGCGACGGCGTCAACGAAGCGTCGGGTAAAAGTGTCTGCAATACCCTCTTCCACAATGAACCGTTTGGCCGCCGCGCACACCTGCCCGGTATTCTGGTAGCGCCCTGCTACCGCCGCCTTCACGGCAAGATTCAGGTCGGCATCGTTGAGAACGATGAACGGGTCAGCCCCCCCCAGCTCAAGAACGCATTTTTTCAGCGCCGCCCCCGCCTGCGCGCCAATGGCTGCCCCGGCGCGCACGCTGCCGGTGACGGTTACCGCCGCAATGCGACGATCGTTAATCGCCTGGCTTACGCCGTCATTGGTGGCGTTCACCCAGCCGAATACCCCTTCAGGGAAGCCGGCGTCCGCAAAAATCTGCGCGATAAGTTCCGCCGAGCCGAGCACATTGGGCGCGTGTTTGAGCAGATAGCTGTTACCTGCCAGCAGGATCGGCACCGCGCCGCGCAGCACCTGCCAGAGCGGGAAGTTCCACGGCATCACCGCCAGAATTGGCCCCAGCGGACGATACTCGATGACCGCGTTGTTATTCTCGACCTGCGTGGGTTCAGCATTCAGCATCGCCGGGCCATGTTCGGCATACCAGTCGCAAAGGCCCGCTGATTTCGCCACTTCCGCCCGCGCCTGCTGAATGGGTTTTCCCATCTCGCGGGACATCATCCGGGCCATCTCTTCCGCGCGACCGCGCAGCGCGGTGCCGAGATCGCGCAGCTTCTGCGCCCGGTGGGCTACGCTTTCGCACCGCCAGTGACGAAAGCCCGCATCAGCCAGCGCGATGGCACGTTCAACCTCTTCCTGCGTCGCCCACGGATACGAGGCGAGCGTTTCGCCCGTTGCAGGGTTAACGGACAGAGCATGTGTAGCAGATGAATATTTCATGATGTTCTCCACGCATTTCGGTTGATTAAGTGTGGCTCACTCTGCTATTTCTTAAAAATGAATAATACTGACCACCTTATTCACGAAACGAGAATGCTATGGACTTAACCCAGCTTGAAATGTTTAACGCCGTCGCGCTGACGGGCAGCATCACCCAGGCGGCGCAGAAGGTGCATCGCGTACCTTCGAATCTGACGACCCGCATCCGCCAGCTGGAGGCCGATCTTGGCGTGGAGCTGTTTATCCGTGAGAACCAGCGCTTGCGCTTATCTCCCGCCGGGCATAACTTCCTGCGCTACAGCAGGCAGATCCTGGCGCTGGTGGATGAAGCGCGCATGGTCGTCGCGGGCGATGAGCCGCAGGGGCTGTTTGCCCTCGGCGCGCTGGAGAGCACCGCCGCCGTACGCATCCCTGAGACGCTGGCGCAGTTTAACCAGCGCTATCCGCGCATCCAGTTTGCCCTTTCTACCGGACCGTCCGGGACGATGATTGATGGCGTACTGGAGGGAACCCTGAGCGCCGCCTTTGTCGACGGGCCGCTGTCGCACCCGGAGCTGGAGGGGATGCCGGTCTACCGGGAAGAGATGATGCTGGTCACCCCTGCCGGGCAGACAGAGGTAACGCGCGCTGCGCAGGTGAGCGGCAGCGATGTTTATGCCTTTCGCGCAAACTGCTCGTATCGCCGACACCTGGAGAGCTGGTTTCATGCAGACAGAGCCGCGCCGGGACGCATTCATGAGATGGAGTCCTATCACGGCATGCTCGCCTGCGTCATCGCGGGCGCGGGCATCGCGCTGATGCCGCGCTCAATGCTGGAAAGTATGCCGGGCCACCATCAGGTTGAAGCCTGGCCGCTGGCGGAAAACTGGCGCTGGCTCACTACCTGGCTGGTGTGGCGACGCGGGGCGATGACCCGCCAGCTGGAAGCGTTTATAGCGCTGCTAAACGAACGTCTTCAACCAGCGCCTTCTCCATAAACAGGCTGAGCGGATCGTCCACATACGGGGCAAACGCCAGACGCCGATCGTAGCCGCTTCGTTCATAAAGACGAATCGCGGCATGCTGTTTGATGCCCGTTTCCAGCCGTACGGTATGGCAGTGACGGCTCAGGGCCTCATCTTCCAGCGCGGCCAGCAGCTTCTCAGCCAGATGTTGCCCGCGATGGGCCGGATCGATATAGACCCGCTTCATCTCCCCCGTTCCGTCGCCGTTGAGCACGATAGCTCCACAGCCAACGGCCTGAAGCTGCGGGTCGCGGACGATCATCAGGATAAGGGATGTCGCGGGCAGTTCTGAAAGATCGAGCAGATGGTTGCTTTCGGCGGGATAGAGTTCGCTCTGATAACGGTCGAGGGCCGCAATCAGCATAAGAATGTCCGGGTGACGTGCAGATTCAGAGGTAATGGAATACATGGCAGGCTCCTTGCTTTATTTGTGATACTCAATGTCAACATAGCGCAGGCCTGCCAGGCTGCTTCATAGTATTAACTTATCGCGCAGCCGCTAGCGTAAAAAGATCCGCCCTTTCAGGTACAGGGTGGCCTGGCCGGCAATGAGTACGCGGTCGCCCTTCAGCTCGCAGCGAAGATCCCCGCCGCGGTACGACACCTGGCGGGCGTTGAGCGACGTCTTACCCAGCCTTTCACTCCAGTAGGGGATCAGCATGCTGTGCGTGGACCCGGTAACCGGATCTTCCGGCACCCCTTCGCCCGGGCAGAAAAAGCGACTGACGAAGTCATATTCCCCTTCGCCCGGCGCGGTTACGCAGACCATTTTGCCCAGCGGAACCATCGCGCCAATATCCGGCATTAATGCCTCCACCTGCTGCTGGCTCTCCAGCACCACGAGGTAGTCTCGCCCGACGCGCACCTCTTTTGCCGCCGGGATGCCCAGCGCGCTAAACAGTGCAGGCGGTGGGTTATCGACGACCTCCGTGGACCATGCGGGGAAATTCAGCGTCAGCCAGTCGCCGCTGCGTTTGACCGTCAGCTCCCCCACGAAGCGCGTGGTAAAGTGGATTTCCGTATGCGGATAGTCCAGATACTCAAAAATGACGTGTGATGCCGCGAGGGTCGCATGGCCGCAGAGGTTAATTTCATGCAGCGTGGTGAACCAGCGCAGTTCAAATCCGCCGTCGGTTCGCACAAAAAACGCGGTCTCCGACTGGTTATGCTGCTGTGCCATTTTGAGAAGCGTCTCGTCCGGCAGCCACTCTTCCAGAGGACATACCGCTGCCGCGTTGCCGCCAAAGGTTTTGTCGCTGAAGGCATCCACCAGATAAAAATCAATTTCCCGCATTGTCTCTTCCTCTTTTGTTATCAGTTTTAGCGCAGATACACAGTGCCTTTCAGGTAGCACGACGCCTGACCGCTCATCAATACGCGCTCCCCTTTCAGCTCGCAGCGCACATCCCCGCCGCGCGCCGAAACCTGACGGGCAAACATTGCCGTTTTCCCCAGCTTTTCGCTCCAGTAGGGGATCAGCATCGTGTGCGCGGATCCAGTCACCGGATCTTCCGGAACGGCAACGCCCGGTGAGAAGAAGCGGCTGGCAAAGTCATATTCCCCTTCACCCGGTGCCGTCACGCTCACTTTATGCTCGCCCGGCGTCATTGCCGAAAAGCGCGGCGCAAGCGCTTCAACCTGCCGGGGATTTTCCAGCACAATCACCCAGGCGCGGCCTTTACGGGCTTCAACGTAATGGCGGATACCGAGCGCCGCGAGCATCTCCGGCGGCGGCGTCTCTTCACGGGTCGGGCACGCCGGGAAGTCCAGCGTCATCCACTCGCCCTCCCGGCTGACCGTCAGTCGGCCAGAGGCGGTATCAAAGTGGATCCGCGAGTCGGGGTAATCGAGTTCATTAAACAGAACGTACGCGGCGGCCAGAGTGGCGTGACCGCAGAGATTGACTTCAGTGAGCGTGGTAAACCAGCGTAGCTCAATGCCGCCCTTAGTGCAGACGAAAAATGCGGTTTCCGACTGATTATGCTGCTGCGCCATTTTCAGTAACGTTTCATCCGGCAGCCATTCGTTCAGCGGGCAAACCGCTGCCGGATTGCCGCCGAACGAGGTATTGCTGAATGCATCTACCAGATAAAAATCAATCTCCTGCATTGTATTACCGCCTGTCTTTGCTGTGTCGTACTTTTATATTCAATGAAAACAACGCCCCCGGCTACCGCTTTCATAAGGTAAATATTGAGATCTGCGTCACATAATGGTTGAGTTTTCGCCGTATGACGTTTTAAGATCGCCTTCTCATCTTTCCAGCAACGAATCTCCGACATCCCTATGACAACGAACACAGTTTCCCGCAGGGTCGCGTGGCTACGCGTGGTCACGCTGGCCATTGCCGCATTTATTTTTAACACCACAGAATTTGTTCCGGTTGGGCTGTTGTCTGACATAGCAGAAAGCTTCCAGATGGAAACGGCGCAGGTGGGGATTATGTTAACTATCTACGCCTGGGTGGTGGCGCTGATGTCTTTGCCGTTTATGTTGCTGACCAGCCAGATGGAGCGGCGCAGGCTGTTGATCGGCCTGTTTGCCCTGTTCATTGCCAGCCATGTCCTGTCGTTTATGGCGTGGAATTTTACGGTGCTGGTCATTAGCCGCATCGGCATTGCCTTTGCCCACGCGGTATTCTGGTCGATCACCGCGTCGCTGGCTATTCGACTCGCGCCGGCGGGTAAACGCGCCCAGGCCTTGAGCCTGATTGCCACCGGCACCGCGCTGGCGATGGTGCTGGGGCTGCCCATTGGCCGCATCGTGGGACAGTACTTCGGCTGGCGTACCACCTTCTTTGCCATCGGCATGGGCGCGCTGGTGACGCTGGTGTGTCTGATTAAGCTGCTGCCCGCGCTGCCAAGCGAACATTCCGGCTCGCTGAAAAGCCTGCCGCTGCTGATGCGTCGCCCGGCGCTCCTGAGTATCTACCTGCTTACCGTTATCGTGGTCACCGCGCACTACACGGCGTACAGCTACATTGAACCGTTTGTACAGGTGGTCGCGGGCTTTAGCGCAAACTTTGCCACCCTCTTACTGCTCATTCTCGGCGGCGCGGGCATTATTGGCAGCGTGCTGTTTGGTAAACTGGGTAACCAGCATGCCTCCTTGCTGGTGAGCAGCGCCATCGGCCTGCTGCTGGCGTGCCTGGTGCTGCTGCTCCCTGCGTCAGGCAGCGAAAGCCAGCTGGCGATCCTGAGCCTGTTCTGGGGCGTGGCGATCATGATTATTGGTCTCGGCATGCAGGTGAAAGTCCTGGCCCTGGCGCCGGATGCCACGGACGTGGCGATGTCGCTGTTTTCGGGGATATTCAATCTCGGGATTGGCGCGGGGGCGCTGGTGGGCAATCAGATTAGCCTGCACGTATCGATGTCGGCGATTGGCTATCTGGGGGCGATTCCGGCGCTCGTCGCGCTCGTCTGGTCGGTACTCATCTTCCGCAAGTGGCCGGTGGCGCTGGAGGAACAGGGGCAGCACGGGTGAGGTGCGTTTGTGCCGGGCAAGGCGTAGCCGCCACCCGGCAATGACATCAGTGGTAGGTCTTAATAATCTCCAGCACGCCGTTAATAATAAACTGCACGCCCATACAGACCAGTAAGAAGCCCATCAGACGGGAAATCGCCTCGATACCGCCCTTGCCCACCCAGCGCATGATCGCACCGGAACTGCGCAGAGACGCCCACACGATAATCCCAATAAGCGCAAAAATTAGCGGCGGCGCAACGGTCAGTACCCAGTCCGGGAAGGTAGAGCTATCGCGCACCGTCGATGCAGAACTGATGATCATCGCGATGGTACCCGGCCCGGCCGTACTCGGCATGGCCAGCGGTACAAAAGCAATATTCGCGCTCGGTTCGGACTCCAGCTCTTCAGATTTGCTGGTTGCCTCCGGAGACTCGTGCGCTTTCTGCGCCGGGAACAGCATGCGGAAGCCGATAAAGGCCACAATCAGCCCGCCCGCAATACGCAGCCCGGGAATTGAAATCCCGAAGGTGTTCATCACCAGCTGTCCGGCGTAGTAGGCCACCATCATAATGGCAAACACATACACCGAAGCCATCATCGACTGATGGTTGCGCTCGGCGCTGTTCATATTCCCTGCCAGCCCCAGGAACAGCGCCACCGTCGTTAACGGGTTAGCTAACGGCAGCAGTACCACCAGCCCGAGACCAATTGCTTTAATCAAATCCAACATAGTGCGTCGTTGTCCTTATCCATATTTAACATCGCAATTATAGGGTGAAAGTGTGACGTTCAGCCATCGGCGCAACGTAACGATAGTTTTCCTTTGGGAACGATACTCGTTAGTTATCTTCCTGATTTGAAAGGTTGCAAAAATCGTTCATGAAACGTTTTAGCAATTCGTGGCATCGGCTGATTCATTCAGTTGACTTATACTTGCCTGAGCAATAATATCTGCCGTGATTAAACTACTTGCCAGGGCAACCATTGTGAAAAGCACCAGTGATATCTTTAACGACGTTGTTCCGCTGGGTCGTCTTATTCATATGGTTAACCAGAAAAAAGATCGCCTGCTCAATGACTACCTGTCACCGCTGGATATCACCGCAACACAGTTCAAAGTGCTGTGTTCCATTCGCTGCGAAGTGTGTATCACGCCGGTTGAGCTGAAAAAGGTGCTCTCTGTCGATCTGGGTGCGTTAACCCGCATGCTCGATCGTCTCGTCTGCAAAGGATGGGTAGAACGAAGCCCTAACCCGAATGACAAACGCGGCGTACTGGTCAGGCTCACCAGCGATGGTGCGGCTATGTGCGAGCAATGTCATCAATTAGTAGGACAAACACTGCATCAGGAACTAACAAAAAACTTAACGGCAGATGAAGTGGCTACCCTTGAGCTTTTGCTGAAGAAAATACTGCCGTAAACAGAAAAAGAGGTATGACGATGTCCAGACGCAATACTGACGCTATCACTATTCATAGCATTTTGGACTGGATCGAAGATAACCTGGAATCGCCGCTCTCCCTTGAAAAAGTGTCTGAGCGTTCAGGTTACTCCAAATGGCACCTGCAACGGATGTTCAAAAAAGAGACCGGTCATTCATTAGGTCAATATATTCGCAGCCGCAAGCTGACGGAAATTGCCCAGAAACTGAAAGAAAGCAATGAACCGATCCTTTATCTGGCGGAGCGTTACGGATTTGAATCACAGCAAACCCTCACGCGTACGTTCAAGAACTATTTTGACGTGCCGCCTCATAAGTACCGAATTACCAGCGTGCCGGGTGAATCCCGTTACCTGTATCCGTTAAAACACTGTAGTTAATCATCGCCTGTAAAAGACGTAACCGAGGAAAAAATGAAAGTTACCGCCTCCGCCGCCCTCGCCTTGCTGGTGCTGTTTTCCAGCCAGACCTTCGCGGAGCAAACCCCAGGTGCAACGCAGCAAAATAATCATGACACGATGATTTTGCCGTCAGCACATGACCAGTCGCCTTATGATTTCAACCACATGGGTGCTGGTAGCGACAAATCCGACGAATTAGGCGTGCCTTATTATAATCAGCACGGCCTCTGATTCGTTTTTGCCCCGCAGCCGCGGGGCTTTTTTATGCCCTATCCCCTTACCCGCGCCGCCCGGCGAACCCGCAGGCCAAACACGTTGATGTACAGCCCGGCCATGATCAGCACGGCACCGAGCAGCTGCAGCGCGCTCAGCGTTTCATCCAGCAGTATCGCCGCACTGGCAAGCCCCACTACCGGAACCAGCAAAGACAGCGGCGCGACGCGCCAGGTCTCATAGCGCCCCAGCAGCGAACCCCAGATCCCGTAGCCCACGATGGTGGCGACAAACGCCAGATAGATAAGAGAAAGGATCGTGGTCAGATCGATCTCGACCAGGCTGTTCAGCATCACCTCCGGGCCATCCAGAATAAACGACGCCACCAGAAACGGGATTATCGGAATCAATGCGCTCCAGACCACTAGGGACATCACCTGAGGCCTCGCCTCGTGCTGCATAATCAGCTTGTTGAAAATATTGCCGCACGCCCAGCTCAGCCCCGCCGCCAGCGTGAGCATAAACCCGAGCAGCGCCACATCCTGACCGTTCAGGCTGGCTTCAATCAGCACCAGCACGCCAAATACCGCCAGCGTTATCCCCGCCAGCTGCTTGCCCTGCAGGCGTTCGCCAAACACAAATGCGCCGAGAATAATGGTAAAGAACGCCTGCGCCTGTAACACCAGCGAGGCCAGACCGGCCGGCATGCCGAACTTGATGGCGCAGAAGAGAAACGCGAACTGGCCAAAGCTGATGGTCAGACCGTAGCCCAGCAGCAGTCTTAACGGGATTTTCGGACGGGCGACGAAAAAGAGCGCCGGGAACGCCACCAGCATAAAACGCAAACCGGCCAGCATCAGCGGGGGCATGTTGTGCAATCCCAGCTTGATGACCACAAAATTGAGCCCCCATACCACGACCACCAGCAACGCCAGCAGTCCGTCTTTACGCGTCATACCCTGCCCCTGAATTATTAATAATTTGTTAACACTTCAAGGTAACAGAAAAAAGTGTGCCGCGAGAAGATCATTATTTCTGGCAGGCAGCTGAAGCACTTAGGGATAAATCGGGTGCTATACAAGCCCCTTATGTCATGGTAATCCTGTTAACACTCGTCTAAAAAAAGCATAAGCAACCGTCGGGAAGGAATATGAAACCATCTCTCAGGCGCTCAACCGCAGCGCTGCTGGCATCGTCATTGTTATTAACCATCGGTCGGGGGGCAACGCTGCCGTTCATGACCATTTATCTCACGCGCGTGTTTAATATGAGCGTCGAGAATATTGGTTATGCCCTGACGATTGCGCTGACCGTTGGCGTGGTGTTCAGCCTGGGATTTGGCATTCTGGCCGATAAGTTTGATAAAAAACGCTATATGCTGATCGCGATCGTGGCTTTTATCGCCGGTTTTGTCGCGATCCCGCTGGTGGATAATGTCACCCTGGTAGTGCTGTTCTTTTCCCTGATCAACTGCGCCTATTCCGTCTTTTCGACGGTGCTGAAAGCCTGGTTCTCGGACGTGCTGACCTCCAGCCAGAAAGCGCGCGTCTTCTCGCTCAACTACAGCTTCCTGAACATTGGCTGGACGATAGGGCCGCCGATTGGCACCCTGCTGGTGATGTACAGCCTGCAGCTGCCGTTCTGGCTGGCGGCCTTCTGCGCCGCGCTGCCGCTCGGGTTTATTCATTTCTTCGTGCAAAAAAGCGTCGCGCTGGATACCGCCGAGGAGAAGATGCCCTGGCAGCCGTCGGTGCTGCTGAAAGATCGCGCCCTGTTCTGGTTCACCCTCTCCGGCCTGCTCGCGTCTTACGTGGGTGGATCGTTCGCCAGCTGCATTTCGCAATACGTACTGGCCGCCAATGCCGACAGCGATTTTGCCCAGAAGGTAGTCGCCGTGGTGCTGCCCGTTAACGCCGCCGTGGTGGTGACGCTGCAGTACGCGCTGGGGCGGAAGATCTCCGCCAGCAATATTCGGCCTTTAATGACCGCCGCAACGCTGTTTTTTATCCTGGGGCTGGGAGGCTTTATGCTCTCCGGGGAGAACCTGATTTACTGGGGCATCGCCGCCGCCATCTTTACGCTGGGTGAGATTATCTACGCACCGGGTGAATACATGCTGATCGACAACATCGCCCCGCCGGGGATGAAGGCGAGCTATTTTTCCGCGCAGGCGCTGGGCTGGCTCGGCGCGGCGGCAAACCCGATGATCACCGGCATTATCCTGACCAACCTGCCGCACTGGTCGCTGTTTGCAATCATGATGGTTGCCATCGTCGTTGCCTGGCTGATGATTTTGCGGGGAATGAGCGTGAAGGCGTGGAACGAATCCCCCAAAGCGGCGTAAAAAATAGTGGCCGGGTAAGGCGAAGCCGCCCCCCGGCAATAACGCATCAGTGGTGCAGCATCTCCTCGACCACCTGCTCTTTGTACATCTCGTTTGGATAATAGGTCGGCCAGCTGTCCATCTCTTTCAGCAGCGCCTCGTGGGAGGTATTGCCCATAAAAATATGGAAGTGCGATGAGGCTTTCGGTCCGATGATATGGTCGCTGAACTGCACGAACTTCGGCGCCTTGCTGTCGGCATCCTTACACTCAAACAGATAGCGAACGCCTTTTTTACCCGATGCGTAGGTCAGAATTTTGTAGCCACTGTAGTCATACTGACAGCTGCTGACCGCCTTGCCTCTGTGGAATTCCATTACGTTATTTTCAATGCCGATGGCATCCACGTCCGTGGCATATCCCTTGCGGTAGTACGCTTTCACCTCGTCAAAGGTTTTGCTTTTATCCTTCTGCGCTTTCTGTTTGAAGACCGGATCCAGCGAACCGTCCAGCAGGAACGGATACACCGACTGCCAGGTGCCGTCCCAGTCGGACAGCGCTCTGTCCTTTACGTCTTTATCCTCAAACACCCCGTTTGCCGCCTTCTGTTCCGCTTCGGTCATCTGATGGCCGTGCGAGTGAGCAAACAGCTGGCCACTGACCAGCAGCGCCCCCAGAGTCATGGCAAATTTTCCAATATGTGCAGCCAAAGTAACGCCCTCATTCCGTTTTATAAGAATGAGGATGTTATAATATAACATTTCAGATCGCAACCAGCCCGCGAACGCCCTCCTGCTCCATATTTTCGCCCCTCCCGCGCTGAATGATAGTGCCGCGGGACATCAGGAGATAGCTGTCGGCCAGCTCGGCGGCAAAGTCGTAAAACTGCTCGACGAGCAGGATTGCCATATCGCCTCTGTTTGCCAGGGTGCGGATCACCTGGCCAATCTCTTTGATGACGGAAGGCTGTATGCCTTCCGTCGGTTCGTCCAGAATCAGCAGCTGCGGACGGCTCGCCAGCGCGCGACCAATCGCCAGCTGCTGCTGCTGCCCGCCGGAGAGATCGCCCCCGCGGCGGTGCTTCATCTCTTTGAGAACCGGAAACAGCTGCCAGATCTCGTCAGGAACCTGCTTTGCCTCGCGGGCGGAAAAACGCGAAAGCCCAAGCAAAAGGTTCTCTTCCACGGTCAGGCGCGGGAAAATCTCGCGCCCCTGCGGGACATACGCCACGCCGGACTGCACCCGCTGGTGCGGCCTGCTGTGGGTGATCGTTTTACCCTGCCAGATGACCTCCCCGGTTTTCGCCGGGATCAGCCCCATCAGGCATTTCAGCAGCGTGGTTTTCCCGACGCCGTTGCGTCCCAGCAGACAGGTGACTTCACCGGGAGCGGCTTCGAAGCTCACGCCGCGCAGGATATGGCTGCCGCCGTAGTACTGATTCAGTTCGTTAACCTGTAACATCATCGCTCCTTAGCGGCCCAGATAGACCTCAATCACCTGCTCGTTGGCCTGCACCTCGCGAAGCGAGCCTTCCGCCAGCACGCGCCCCTGATGCAGCACCGTGACGTGGTCGGCAATCGTTTCAACAAAGCCCATGTCGTGCTCCACCACCATCAGCGAATGCTTGCCCGCCAGGGTTTTGAACAGCTCGGCGGTGTATTCCGTTTCCGCATCGGTCATCCCGGCGGCGGGTTCATCCAGCAGCAGCAGGTGCGGGTCCTGCACCAGCAGCATGCCGATCTCCAGGAACTGTTTCTGCCCGTGCGAAAGCAGCCCGGCGCGACGGTCCCGCTCGCTGCCAAGGCGCAGAAGAACCAGCATCTCGTCAATGCGGTCCCGCTGATCGCCGTTGAGTTTTGCCCGCAGGCTCGCCCAGACGGATTTATCGGTTTTCATGGCGATCTCAAGGTTCTCCCACACCGTCAGCGCTTCAAAGACCGTGGGTTTCTGGAATTTTCGGCCAATCCCCTGGCGAGCAATGGCCGCAGGCTCCAGCCCGGTCAGGTCGATGGACTGGTCGTAAATCGCTCTCCCGCTTTTGGGTCGGGTTTTGCCGGTGATGACGTCCATCAGCGTGGTTTTACCCGCCCCGTTGGGGCCAATCACGCAGCGCAACTCGCCCACGCCGATATTCAGGGAGAGATCGGTCAGCGCCTGGAAGCCGTCGAAACTGACGTTAATAGCCTCAAGCTGAAGCACCGGGTCAGTCTGGTCCCGGTAGCGATCACCGGGCAACTGGCGGGTAAATAACTCTTCCGTTGGCTGCATTATTTCTCTCCCTTACGCAACAGACCGTAGACGCCGCGCGGCAGGAACAGCGTGACGGCGATAAAAATCAGCCCCAGAAACAGCTGCCAGTACTCCGGCATGGCAACGGTAAAGAAGCTTTTCGCCCCGTTCACCAGCGCCGCGCCAATCACCGGCCCCACCAGGGTGCCGCGCCCGCCCAGCGCCACCCAGATGGCGGCTTCTATCGAGTTGGTCGGCGACATTTCACCGGGGTTAATGATGCCCACCTGCGGAACGTACAGCGCCCCCGCCAGGCCGCACAGCACGGCGGAGAGCGTCCACACCAGCAGCTTGAACCCGCGCGGATCGTACCCGCAGAACGTCAGGCGGTTTTCCGCGTCGCGCACGGCGGTCAGGATGCGGCCAAACTTGCTCTTCGCCAGCGCAAATCCGGTGCCCAACGCCAGAAGCAGCAACAGCACCGTCGCCAGGAACAGCGCGATGCGGGTTGCCGTTTCCGTCACCGAAAACCCAAGCAGCGTGGTAAAACCGGTAAAGCCGTTATTGCCGCCAAAGCCGGTTTCGTTGCGAAAGAACAGCAGCATGCCCGCGTAGGTCAGCGCCTGGGTCATAATCGAGAAGTAAACCCCTTTGATCTTCGAGCGGAAGGCAAACCAGCCAAACACCAGCGCCAGCAAACCCGGCACCATCACGATCAGCACCAGCGCCCAGGCAAAGTGCTGGGTGCCCCACCAGAACCACGGCAGCTCGCTCCAGGAGAGAAACGACATAAACGCGGGCAGGCCGTCGCCTGACGCCTGGCGCATCAGGTACATGCCCATCGCATAGCCGCCCAGGGCGAAGAAGATGCCGTGTCCAAGAGAGAGCATGCCGGCGTAGCCCCACACCAGATCCAGCGCCACCGCAACGATGGCATAGCAGAGGATCTTGCCGATGAGCGTCAGCATCCAGGTCGACAGCGCCAGCGGATGCGTGGCGGGCAGCAAGGCGAAAAACGGTAATATCAGCAGACACGCCACCAGCAGGCTGCCTGCAATCTGTGTCGTGCGCGGCGCTTTACGCGCCAGCGTTAAGGTCAGCGGCTGGCTCATCAGTCAATCACCCTCCCTTTCAGCGCAAACAGCCCCTGAGGACGCTTCTGGATAAACAGGACGATCGCCACCAGAATCACGATCTTGCCCAGCACCGCACCCATCTGCGGCTCAAGGATTTTATTGAAAATGCCCAGCCCGAACGCGGCGGCCACGCTGCCTGCCAGCTGGCCTACGCCACCGAGAACGACTACGAGGAACGAGTCGATGATGTACCCCTGACCAAGCTCCGGCCCGACGTTACCAAGCTGGGATAACGCCACGCCGCCTAACCCGGCGATCCCTGAGCCAAGCCCAAACGCCAGCATATCGACGCGCCCGGTCGGTACCCCGCAGCAGGCGGCCATGCTGCGGTTTTGCGTCACCGCGCGCACGTTCAGACCAAGACGGGTTTTATTCAGAATCAGCCAGGTGAAGAACAGCACCAGCAGCACGAAGCCCAGCACCACAATGCGGTTCCACGGCAGGGTCAGGTTGGCAAAAACCTGCACCCCGCCGGAAAGCCATGCCGGGTTTGCCACCTCCAGGTTCTGGGCACCAAAGGTCATGCGCACCAGCTGGATGAGCATCAGGCTGATCCCCCAAGTCGCCAGCAGGGTTTCCAGCGGACGACCGTACAGGTGACGGATCACGGTGCGCTCCAGCACCATTCCAATGCCCGCAGTCAGGCAGAATGCCACCGGCAAGGCGATAACGGGATAGAGCGCCAGCCACTGAGGCGCGAGCCCGGCCATTGCCTGCTGCACCATCCACGTGGCGTACGCCCCCAGCATCAGCATCTCGCCGTGCGCCATATTGATGACGCCCAGCAGACCGTAGGTGATCGCGAGCCCAAGCGCGGCCAGCAGCAGCACCGACCCCAGAGAAAGCCCCATAAATGCCTGGCCCAGCAGATCGCCCCACATCAGGCGATGCGTAATCTGGCTAAGGCTCTCTTCTGCGGCCGCGCGCACGCCGGCGTCCGGCTCGGTCTGCGCCTGGGTAAACGGCGTGAGTCTGGACTGTACGTCCGGATCGTCTGACTGGCCAAGCAGTTCGACGGCCCTGCGGCGCACCTCCGGCTGCGGGCTCGCCAGCTGGAGGTTTGCCACCGCCAGCAGCAGCGCCTGACGCGCCACAGCGTCCGCTTCATCCCCGGCGCGCTTTTCCAGAAAAGCGAGCATGTCGGGCTGAGCATCACGCTGGAGCTGACGGGCTGCCGCCCGCCTTTCGGTGACACTGTAACTTACAAGCTGATGCGTGGCAATGGCCGTTGCAGCCAGCACGCGCAGCCGGTTTGTCAGGCGTACAGCTTTGGTTTGCCCTACTGCCGCACGGGCCTCACCGAGCGAAACCATTTCGCCATTACGCTTCGCAAAGGCGTGCTTTTGGCTGTCGGTATACAGGTTTTCCTTTTGCAGGGACTGAAGCAGCGGAAGCCTGGCGGCATCCGGCGCAGCGGCCCACTGCGTGAGGAGCTCCGCCTGCTGGCCGCGGCTGGCGGCAACAAAACGATCGGCATCCGATGCCTGCGCCATCCCTGGCAGCAGTCCGGAAAGCCATACAAGAGCGATGAACATGCGCATGGCGTTCATGACGTTTCTCCCTGAGGCAATGGCCTAGTTGCTGGCGGTTTTCATCGGCTGGTCGGGCTTTTTGTCATTCCCGGCGATGAACGGACTCCACGGCTGGGCGCGTACCGGCTGTTCCGTCTGCCAGACCACGTTGAACTGGCCGTTGCCTTCAATTTCACCGATCATGACCGGCTTATGCAGATGATGGTTGGTGGCATCCATGGTGAGCGTAAAGCCAGACGGCGCCTTAAATGACTGACCGGCCATCGCCGCGCGCACTTTATCCACGTCGGTGGTGCCCGCTTTTTCCACCGCCTGTGCCCACATATGGATCCCCACGTAAGTCGCTTCCATCGGGTCGTTGGTCACCACGGTATCGGCATTCGGCAGCTTGTGCGCCTTCGCATAGGCTTTGTAATCCGCGACGAACGCCTGGTTGGTTGGATTATCCACGGACTCAAAGTAGTTCCACGCCGCCAGGTTACCCACCAGCGGTTTGGTGTCGATTCCGCGTAGCTCTTCTTCGCCGACGGAGAACGCCACCACCGGCACGTCGGTGGCCTTCAGCCCCTGGTTAGCCAGCTCTTTGTAGAACGGCACGTTGGAGTCGCCGTTGATGGTCGACACCACGGCGGTTTTGCCGCCGGCGGAGAATTTCTTGATGCTGGCGACGATGGTCTGGTAGTCGCTGTGACCAAACGGGGTGTAAACCTCTTCGATGTCCTTATCCTCCACCCCTTTCGAATGCAGGAACGCGCGCAGAATCTTGTTGGTGGTGCGCGGGTAAACGTAGTCGGTACCCAGCAGGAAGAAGCGCTTCGCCCCGCCGCCGTCCTCGCTCATCAGGTATTCCACCGCCGGGATGGCCTGCTGGTTCGGCGCCGCGCCGGTATAGAAGACGTTTGGCGACATCTCTTCGCCTTCATACTGCACCGGATAGAACAGCAGGCCGTTCAGCTCCTCAAACACCGGCAGCACGGATTTGCGCGAAACCGACGTCCAGCAGCCGAACACCACCGCCACTTTATCCTGGCTCAGCAGCTGGCGTGCCTTCTCGGCAAACAGCGGCCAGTTTGAGGCTGGATCCACCACCACAGGCTCCAGTTTCTTACCCAGCACGCCGCCTTTGGCGTTGATCTCGTCGATGGTCATCAGGGCGACGTCCTTTAGCGGGGTTTCGGAGATGGCCATCGTGCCGGACAAAGAGTGCATGATCCCCACTTTGATGGTGTCGGCCGCCTGCACGCCAAAACTCATTCCCATCGCCACGACGGACGCGGATAACGCAAAGGCTTTTAATAAGGTACGACGCTGCATATTTTCACTCCTGAAAAAGAACGCTGTGCGAAAACGTCCGTTACGTCATGGACGCGGAAAAAAGGTGTCAGCGAAGCAGGAGCAAAAAGGATGCCAGAATGGAGGAAGCGCTATTGCAGGAGACAGACGGCAGGATGTAAAGAGAACGACTCAGAATGGCACAGCGCTGCACTTTTATAATGCAGCGCTGAGGAAGCGCTTTTACCAGACTTCGCTGGCGATCTGCGTCACCAGACGGACCTTATCCCACTGCTGGGACTCGCTCAGGCTGTTGCCCTCTTCGGTGGAGGCAAAACCGCACTGCGGGCTGAGGCAGATTTGCTCTTTCGCCACGTATTTCGCCGCCTCTTCCAGACGGGCCTTCACGCCTTCCGGGTTCTCCAGCTCACCGTTTTTCGTGGTGATCAGGCCCAGCACCACCTGCTGCTTGCCCGGGCGAACGAAGCGCAGCGGCGCGAAATCCCCGCTGCGGTCGTTATCGTATTCCAGGAAGAATGCGTCAACGTTGACCGTCCCGAACAGCACTTCCGCCACCGGCTCGTAGCCGCCTTCGGAAATCCAGGTTGAACGGAAGTTACCGCGGCAGACGTGCAGCCCGATGGTCAGATCCTCCGGCTTGCCTTCCAGGGCCTTGTTCAGTACGCGGGCATAGATTTGCGCCAGCTCATCGGCATCGTCGCCGCGCTCGCGGATCTGACGGCGCTGGTCGTCCGAGCAGAGGTAGGCCCAGACGGTGTCGTCCAGCTGCAGATAACGGCAGCCCGCGTCGTAGAATGCGCGGATGGCGTCGCGCCAGGTGGTTGCCAGATCGTCGAAATAGTCGTTCAGATCCGGATACACCGTCGCGTCGATGTCTTTGCGCCCGCCGCGGAAATGGAGCACGCTTGGGCTGGGAATGGTCATCTTCGGCTGGGCATTGCCGCTGATGCTTTTCAGATAGCGGAAGTCTTCCAGCATCGGGTGGTCGCCAAAGCCCAGCTTGCCGGTCACGCGCACGCCGTGGGCTTTGGTTTGTACTCCGTTGAACTGAATCCCCTGCTGGGAATCGTAGCGCTCAACGCCCTGAAGACCGTCGAAGAAATCGAAGTGCCACCAGGCACGGCGAAATTCACCGTCGGTCACCACATGCAGGCCGCACGCGCACTGCTGCTCGACGACGTGGCGAATAGCCTCGTCCTCCACCGCGCGAAGCTGTCCGGCATCAATCTCGCCGCTGGCGAACTTCAGGCGAGCCTGCTTGATGGCATCCGGGCGTAAAAAGCTGCCGACTACGTCGGCGCGGTATGGGGCGTGCTGTCGTTGCATGGAAATCTCCTCAGTCTGCCGGTATTAATTGCCCGCAGTGATAATTCATTATTTGAATCTTTAGACTTCTGGATGTCTAAATGTCCAAAAAAAGATGTCATACCTGACCGTTTCCGGCAAACGAGAAAATTTCACGGGTGTTGAAAAAAATTCATCTTCACAGCGCGTCAGCGTGCGCCTGGCTGGCAAAGGCGTAGCGTTCATCTTCCCAGCCGGTGATGCCGCCGAGCATGATTTTGACCGGCAGCCCGAGACGCGCCAGCTTCAGCGCCGCCCTGTCCGCGCCGTTACAGTGTGGCCCCGCACAGTAGACGACAAACAGTGTCCCTTCCGGCCATTGAGACATCCGCTCAGCGGTCATCTGGCTCCACGGCATATGCAGTGCGCCCGGCACATGGCGGCGGGCAAACTGCTCCGGGCTCCCCACCACGTGCAGCAGCACGAAGTCCTGCTCATTATTGGCGATGGCGTGATGCACGTCGGCGCAGTCGGTTTCGACGCTCAGGCGACGCAGAAAATGGGTAACGGCTTCCTGCGGCTCGGCAGCCGGAAATTCAGTAACATAGCTCATGATCCTTCCTCATCTTTGGCGTTTGTGTTAACACTACTCTATCCACAAATTCAGCCCGTGAATGCGCTCGCTTATGCCAGAAAACAGCAAAAAGATGACAAACTTAAGACAGGTTACCCGCCCGCAGGTGGTGGTGCTGGCGTATGACGGGCTATGTACCTTTGAGTTTGGCGTGGCGGTTGAGATTTTTGGCCTGCCGCGTCCGGAGCTGGGCGACGACTGGTATCGTTTTGCGGTGGCGAGCGTGGATAGCGGCGAACTGCGGGCGACCGGCGGGATCCGCATCGTTACCGATGGGGACTTGAGCCTGCTTGCGTCGGCGGACCTGATCGTGGTTCCCGGCTGGCGGGGGCTGGACTCACCGGTTCCTCCGGCGCTCTGCGAGGCGCTGCGCCAGGCCAGCGCGCGCGGATGTCAGCTGCTGTCCATCTGCTCGGGCGTGTTCGTGCTGGCCGCTACGGGGCTGCTGAACGGACGTAAAGCCACGACGCACTGGCGCTACATTGACGCGCTTAAGGTCCGCTACCCTGACATCGAGGTGGTTGAGGATGTGCTCTACCAGGACGAGGGCGATATCCTGACCTCCGCGGGCAGCGCGGCGGGGATCGATCTCTGCCTTCATGTTGTACGAAGGGATTATGGGCTGGAAACCGCCAACAGCGTGGCGCGTCGGCTGGTGATCCCCCCTCACCGGGATGGTTCACAGCCGCAGCAGCTGAGCCGCCCGGTGGCGCAGCTGCGTGAGAGCCAGCGCCTGGGCCAGCTATTTGATTTTCTGCACACGCACCTTGTCGAGCCGCACAGCGTCGACTCGCTGGCGCGTCGGGTCGGCATGAGCCAGCGCACCTTTCTTCGTCGCTTCGAGGCGGCAACGGGCACGACGCCCGCACGCTGGCTGCTTAATGAACGCCTGCTGAGAGCAAAAGATTATCTGGAGAGCAGCCGTTTAAGCATCGACAGCATCGCGGAACAGACCGGGTTTGGTCAGGCGTCGACGCTGCGTCATCATTTTCGTCAGCAGTTTGCGCTTTCCCCGGCTCAGTATCGCAAACAATTTTCACGTTCTGATACTGCCCGCTAGCGGCAAAAGCGCAAAAAAAACCGCCATTATCTGGCGGTAAATGCTTGCATGGATAGATTTGTATTTTGGTCTCTACGTCCCCGACGCTCCATGGTCGGGCAGCGGATCTCATACAAACTAACACTGGCTGTCTCAACGAAAGCTAAACAGCCTGATTAACTCGCGCTGGTGTTGATTTGTAAATAGCGCATCAGGCCCTGCTCAGCGCTCTGCCTGGCATCATCGTTAAGGGCCTCGAGATAAAACGATCGCGATACGCCATAGGGAGCCTTTTCAGAGGGATATACCGCAAACTGGAATGTTTTTCCCCGTGCCGGATGGGTGCAGTCTAATTCCCAGCGCTGTTCATTTACTCTTTTACTAGTGCAGGCTACGCGTCCATAGTCGCTGGTTAAATAGGAACCAACGCGAATTTCAGCGGACTGAATATATTCTGGTTCGTCATTACCTGCATAACGAATCGCTGCAACGGCACCTACCGCAACAGCCAGAAGCGAAAACGCTATTATTTTTTTCATTTATGAATGACCCATTCCTTAGCCAGAGATTCACTATTATATAGGATTTATCCTTAAAGCGAACATCCAACTATGGACCAGAAATAGGAGGTTTACAAAAACGCACATATATTTTAAGAAAAATCCTAATCGGTATTATGAACCCACGTTATTTGACATTTTCTTTGCGCTATTTTGAAATTTTGAATAATAACCCTAAACAATAATTGGCATGATTTCCCCGCGCTGTTCTTATTCGGTGAATTTATGTTCAAAAAAGGGCTATCTTTTATCATGCTTATTTGTGCCCTCTTTTCCGGCCAGCTGATGGCCGGGCACAAAGGCCATGAATATGTTTGGGTAAAGAATGTGGAGCATCAGCTGCGGCATGAGGCCGACAGTGACGAGTTACGCAGTGTAGCGGAAGAGTCAGCGGAGGGTTTGCGCGAACACCACCTGTGGCAGAAATCGCGCAAACCGGACACGCACGTAAGGTAATTAACTGCCCTTGCGTTTCGGAAGGGTTTTCATCAGATCGTCCGGGCTCACGGACGCAACGATGCTGCCCGGCGGTGGCATTTTGAAAATGTGGTTTTTCATTTTGCCGATAACATGCATTTCACAAGGACGGCAGTCAAACTTCAGGGTCAGAACTTCGTCACCGTTGACCAGCTGCATGGGGGTGGCCTTCCAGCTTTTAATATTCCCTTTCGCCTGTTTCGGGCACAGGTTAAAAGCAAAGCGCAGGCAGTGCTTGGTGATCATCACCGGCACATCGCCCTTCTCTTCGTGCGCTTCATAGGCCGCGTCGATAAGCTGCACGCCGTGGCGATGATAAAATTCACGCGCTTTATGGTTGTAAACGTTGGCCAGGAACGATAAATGGGTGTCCGGATACACAGGCGCAGGAACGGATTCGGCCTTACGGCTGCCGCGCGGATACTGCGCCAGGCGTGCGGCATCCAGCATCTCTGCCGTTTCGCGGCGGAACTGATTCAGCAGGCTGTTCGGCACGAACAGCGCGTCCGGCAGATTAACCTCGATGGCGCGCGCGTAGTAAATCGTCTGGCCCAGCTTCGCTACGCCGTCCTTCAGGCTGTTAAGCGCTTTCTCCGCGTTGTTTGCCACCTCGAACAGGCCATCAAGCGTATGCGTTACGCTGATGCCGTCTTCGCAGGTCATGGTCAGGATCAGCTGCTCTTCCCAGCCGCCCAGCTCAATGTCCACCGCGATGCGACGCTCGCTGGAGGTTTTCAGCAACGCCTGCTGCCAGTTATGATCCAGGTTACGGTTGAGCGGCGCGTTCGGCCTTGCCTTGTAGAGATCGGCAGGCATTTCATTCGGCCAGACGCGGTAGCGGTTCTCGCCGGTTTTTTCGACCGTGTTGGCGCGGAAGCCCACCACTTCACGCTTAATCATCACGTTCAGGCCGTCGCCGTTCGCCAGCGGCTCGGTCACTTCAACGTCCAGGTGATCTTTCGCCACTTTCAGCACTTCACCGACCGGTAAACCGATAAATTTCGGTGAGTCAAACGCGCCAATATCCCCTTTGCGGGCGTTCACGAAATAGTCCGTGCTGCCGCGGTGGAAGGTTTTGTCCGTTGACGGAATAAAGAAATGTTCGGTACGACCGGCCGAGGCGCGCGCCAGGTCACCGCGATCTTCGATGATGGCGTCCAGCATCTGGCGATAGTGCGCGGTGATGTTCTTCACGTAACTCATATCTTTGTAGCGCCCTTCAATCTTAAAGGAACGCACGCCCGCGTCGATCAGCGCGCCCAGGTTGGCGGTCTGATCGTTATCCTTCATGGAAAGCAGGTGTTTTTCGAACGCCACCACGCGACCCTGGTCGTCTTTCAGGGTATACGGCAGACGGCAGGCCTGCGAGCAGTCGCCGCGGTTGGCGCTGCGGCCCGTCTGGGCGTGGGAAATGTTGCACTGGCCGGAATAGGCCACGCACAGCGCGCCGTGGATAAAGAATTCGATCGTCGCGTCCGTCGCCTGATGAATATCGCGGATCTGATTGAGGTTCAGCTCGCGGGCCAGAACGATCTGCGAAAAGCCCACGTCGGAGAGAAACTTCGCCTTCTCAACCGTGCGGATATCGCACTGGGTGCTGGCATGCAGTTCGATAGGCGGAATATCCAGCTCAAGCACGCCCATATCCTGAACAATCAGGGCATCGACGCCGGTCTGGTAGAGATCGGTAATCAGACGCTGCGCGGGCTCCAGCTCATCATCATGAAGAATGGTGTTCAGGGTCACGAACACTTTCGCCCCGAAACGGTGGGCGAACGGCACCAGATCGGCAATATCGCGCAGGCTGTTGCTGGCGTTATGGCGGGCACCGAAGCCAGGGCCGCCGATATAGACGGCGTCAGCGCCATGAAGGATCGCTTCACGGGCAATGGCGGCGTCGCGGGCCGGGCTTAAAAGTTCAAGATGATGGGATTGCAGGCGCATACTTCGTCGTTATCCGTTATGGTCAAAATGGCGGCTATTGTAGTCAGAAGTATGCGCCAGCGAAACAGTTTTGCGTAGCCTCAGCGGGGATAATGGATCAGAGAGTGAAAATGCACCGGCCTGTCGCTGCTGTTGCGGTAGGCGTGCGGTTTATCGCCGGCAAAACGGACGCCAGAATCGGCATGCACCGTCTGCCACTCGTCGTTGATGTTCATTTCCAGCTCGCCGCTGATGACCACCACATGTTCAATCACGCCAGCCTCATGCGGCGTGGACTCGCTCAGGGCACCCGGTGCCAGCGTAATGGAGAAATGATCGAACCGGAGCGTCTCATCCCAGGGAAAGAGCGGTTTGACCACCATCGCCTGCTGCTGGGAATCAAACACAGCCGGCCTGTCCGCCTCGGGCGTAATGAAAGCGGAAAACGGGACGTTCAGCCCGGTGGCAATTTTCCACAGCGTCGACACCGTCGGGCTGGACTCATTGCGCTCGATTTGCCCGAGCATCGCTTTCGACACGCCCGTTTCGTCCGCCAGCTTCGATAAACTCCAGCCGCGCGCCTGGCGCAGCGTTTTCAGCGTTGCTGCAAGATGTTGTGTAATGTCCATGCTCCCTCCTGATGGCCCTGAGCATACCACTTGTACGCTATAGCGCACAGTGTTACCTTATCGCGGACGTTATAACGCACAGCGGAGTTTCTATGCGCCCTACCTCTCATCTCGTTCCAGTCGTACTGGCTGGATTTGTCGCCGTTCTGGTCGGTTACGCCAGTTCGGCAGCTATCATCTGGCAGGCCGCCGCGGCGGCAGGCGCCAGCGCGCAGCAGATTGCGGGCTGGATGACCGCGCTGGGGGTTGGGATGGGCGTCAGCACGCTGGCGCTCTCCTGGTGGTATAAAGCTCCGGTGCTGACCGCCTGGTCTACGCCCGGCGCGGCGCTACTCGCCACCAGCCTGCACGGCGTGACACTGGCCGAGACAATCGGCGTGTTTATCTTCGCCAACGCGCTCATTTTACTCTGCGGCATGACCGGGCTTTTCGCCCGCCTGATGAAGCTGATCCCACACTCACTGGCTGCGGCCATGCTGGCAGGCGTACTCCTGCAGTTTGGGCTGCATGCGTTTGCCCATCTGGACGGGCACTTTCTGCTGTGCGGCAGCATGATTGCCGCGTGGCTGCTGGCGAAAGCGCTGGCACCGCGCTATGCAATCGTCGTTACGCTGCTGGTGGGCGGGATCGTGGCGTGGGCGGGAGGTGACGTTGTCACGGATAAAATCACCATTTCCTTCGTGACACCTGAGTTTATTGCGCCCACGTTCACCTTCACCAGCCTGGTGAGCATCGGCTTGCCCTTCTTCCTGGTGACCATGGCCTCGCAAAATGCGCCCGGTTTCGCGACCATGAAAGCGTCCGGCTATCCGCTGGCGGTCTCACCGCTCATTATTTTTACGGGCGGGCTGGCGCTGCTGCTGTCCCCCTTCGGCGTCTTTTCCATCTGCATAGCCGCCATTACCGCCGCTATCTGTCAAAGCCCGGATGCCCATCCCGATGCCGGTAAACGCTGGCTGGCGGCTATCGCCGCGGGCGGGTTTTATCTGCTGGCGGGAGTGTTCGGCGGATCCATCACCGGGATAATGGCTGCGCTGCCGCTCAGCTGGATCCAGACGCTGGCCGGTCTGGCGCTGCTGGGTACCATCAGCGGGAGTTTATATCAGGCGCTGAATCATGAAGCGGAGCGCGACGCGGCTATCGTCACGTTTCTGATGACCGCAAGCGGCGTCACGATCCTGGGCATCGGCTCGGCATTCTGGGGGCTGGTGCTGGGCGGCGTAAGCTATGCCCTGTTTTCACGCGCTCGCCGCGCGCAGCTGTGACGGCGTGATGCCCATGACGCTGCGAAAACGGTTACTGAAGTGGCTGGCGGAGTTAAACCCGCAGGCCAGCGCGATATCCGTCAGCGGCGTCGAGGTATGCTGCACCAGGTTTTTCGCTTTTTCCATGCGCCGTTGCATAACGTACTGATGCGGCGCCAGCCCCGTCGACTGGCGGAACATGCGGGCAAAATGGTATTCGCTGAGTGCGGCCTGCGCCGCCAGATCGGCCAGCGTCAGGGGCTGTCCGAGGTTTTCTTCAATAAAAGCCAGCACGTTGCGCAGAACAAACGGCGATAGCCCGCCGGTAACGACCGGGAGCTTCCACTGAACGTTGGCGTAGTTTTGCAGCAGGTGGGTCAACAGCAGCGTAGAGGCCGTGCTCAGGGTGAGCTGGTTGGCCTGCTGCTGCCAGTCGCAGCCGAGCAGAAACTGGCGGTACAGCGCGGTGATTTTCGGGTCGCTGCCAAAAATGCGCTCGTCCAGAGTCAGCGACAGGGGCCGCTTGTCCCAGATTTTTTCGCCCACATCGCGCAGGTGTTCATCGGTGCAGTAGAGATGGACAAACGACAGGTCATCGCGGATGTCCCACGTCGATTCGCTCTCTTTCGGCATCAGACAGAAACGGTCCGGTCCCCCGCCGTTCTTCCAGCCGCCCGGCGTCTTTTGATAGCTCTCGTAACCGTCGGCGACGTACAGACTAAGGGTATGATGATTGCTTTTAACCGTTATCGTATCGTGCTTGTTGTACCACGCCGCCAGCTGAATGCCGGAATTGAGCGCGACCGTTTCCCGCAGGACCGCATTCTGCTGGCGAAGCGTTTCAAAGGTATCGTAAGCGTAAGACATAACCGTTAGCGCGTTATTAAGTGAACTGTCAGTCTAAGAACTGTTGTCTTCCGTTGCCAGCCCCCGGAAAAGAAAAAAGCGCAAGATTTTGCAAGTCTACCGCAAGCCGGTGAAAGCCCCAGAGCGATGACAGCGCCATACTGCGGGCTTCCGTGGTTTGAGAAGAGAAAAAATATGAACGCGTTATTATACGGACTGGTGGTGATCATCTGGGGAACCACCTGGATTGCCATTTTCCTGCAGCAGGGTCCCGTACCCGCCCCCGTCTCTATTTTCTGGCGTTTCGCGGTGGCCAGCGCCACGATGATGGTGGTGTTACTTGCCCTGCGCCGGTTGCGTAAGCTGGCGCTGCGGGATCATCTGTTCTGCATGCTTCAGGGATGCTGCATCTTCTGCTTTAACTTCTGGTGTTTTTATACCGCGGCGGCACATATCAACACCGGGCTGGAATCGGTGATCTTCTCCATGGCGGTGCTCTACAACGCCATTAACTGTTTTATTTTCTTTGGACAGCGCCCGCCCGCGCGTTTCTGGACGGCGGCGGCGCTGGGTCTTGTAGGGATCGTGACCCTTTTCTGGGACGACCTGCTGGCCAGCGGCTGGAGCGTATCGCTCCTGACGGGCATTGGCCTTTCCGCCCTCGGCACGTACGGCTTCTCGCTGGGCAATATGATCAGCATGCGCCATCAGCGCAGAGGTCTGGAAACCATGACCACCAACGCCTGGGCTATGCTTTACGGCACGCTGGTGATGGGGGGTATTGCGCTCTTCAGAGGCGACAGTTTTACCCCGGAATGGACGGTCACCTATATGGGCGCGCTGCTCTATCTGGCCCTCTTCGGCTCGGTGATTGCCTTTGGTGCCTACTTCACGCTGGTGGGACGTATCGGCCCCGGGAAAGCGGCCTACAGTACGCTGCTCTTCCCGCTGGTGGCGCTCTCTATCTCAACGGTGTATGAAGGCTACGTCTGGCACATTAACGGTATCGTCGGTTTGCTGCTGATTCTTGGCGGGAATATGGTGATGTTCACGAAACCAGAGACCTGGTTCAGGCGCCTGCGTACGGCGTAAAAAAAACGGCCTGCGCAATGCAGGCCGCTTAACGTTATTTCGCTGTTTTATGCACGTCAAACATGGTGGCGTCCGTCGCCATGTCGTCAACAACCTGCTTCAGCGTCGCAAAGGTCATCGGCGTACTTTCGTTATTCAGCTCTTTGCCTTCACCTTTACGAACCACCTTCATCACCGGTTTATTGGTGGCCGCGTCGATCAGCTCACCTTCAAAGTAGAGATGGGTATCCATGGTGCGATGGCCGGTAGCCATCTGCGTACCTGCTACCACCAGCGCGACCGGCACCACTTCATAGAACTGCAGGCCTTCTTTCTGCGAACTCACCCCGGTGATAGCACCGCGGAAAATCAGGCTGTGTTTACCCGGCGTGGTCACAATCGGCTTACGGGTACCAATAGCCGTTTTCATTTTGTTATTGGTGTAATTCAGCAGCTCATCAAGGGTTTGTTTCCCGATCTGAGTCGTCGGTTTTGGCGTTGGATAATAGGTGATTGGCGTCCAGATAATGCTGTCATAGTTGGCTTCGTTATAGGAAGGGTCAACCCAACGCAGCGTTGGTTTACCCGTTGCAGACGTCGTCTGCTGCAAGCCGGAATAATCTTTTAAAAAGCCTGAATATTGTTCTGGAGCCGCGACTTTTGAAGAACAGCCCGCCACTGCCAATAAACCCGTAAGCACTGCAACTTTAAAAAAAGTTTGAGTACGCATGATAGTTTTCCATGTAATCTGCAAGTATGCATTTGAAGTTATAGCAAAAGTTCGGCGGGTTTGTTGTGACAAAAAATGACGTGGGGAGCACAAATTGCGAAAAGAATGCCCGGCAGCGTACCGGGCAGAGAAAATTACTGATTAATATCCACCTGCCAGAACAAATGTTTACCAAACGGATCGATTTCGTAACCTGTCACCTCTTTGCGCACCGGTTCGAAGATCGTTGAATGCGCAATCATAACCGCCGGCATCTGGTCATGCATGATCTGCTGCGCCTCTTTATACAGCGCCACGCGCTTGTCGCGATCGGTAGTTGATTTTGCTTCCGCGATAATTTTATCAAACGGCTTATAGCACCACTTCGCCGAATTCGAACCGCCGTTGGCCGAGGTGCAGGTAAACAGCGGGCCAAAGAAGTTATCCGGGTCGCCCGTTGCGGTCGTCCAGCCCATCAGGGCAGCCTGATGTTCACCGTCCTTCACGCGCTTGAGATATTCGCCCCATTCGTAGGTGACAATTTTGGTCTGCATCCCCACCTTCGCCCAGTCAGCCTGAATCATCTCCGCCATCCGTCTGGCGTTCGGGTTATAGGGCCGCTGGACGGGCATCGCCCACAGGTCAATACTCATGCCGCCAGCTAAACCGGCCTCTTTCAGCAACGCTTTCGCTTTTTCAGGATCGTAATCGTAATCCTTCAGCTCGCTGTCAGCGCTCCAGACGCCCGGCGGCAGCAGGTTTTTCGCCGCGGTGCCGGTGCCGTGGAACACCGCGTCGATAATGGCCGGCTTATTGATCGCCATCGCCAGCGCCTGGCGAACCTTCACGTTATCCAGCGGCGGTTTTTGGGTATTAAACGCCAGGAAACCCGTGTTCAGCCCGGCCTTGCTCATCAGCGTAATATCATTATTAGCCTTCATACGCGGCAGATCCGCCGGGTTCGGGAACGGCATCACCTGGCATTCGTTTTTCTCAATTTTGGCAAAACGCACGGAAGGATCCGGGGTGATGGTAAAGACAAGCCTGTCCAGCTTTGATTTCCCCTGCCAGTAGTCGGCAAACGCCGTGAACAGAATGCGGGAATCCTTCTGATACTGCGCCAGCTTAAACGGCCCGGTGCCAATGGGCTGCATATCCACCTTCTCCGGCGTGCCCGCTTTCAACATTGCATCGGCATACTCCGCTGAGAGGATCGAGGCAAAATACCATGCCAGATCCGCAACAAACGGCGCTTCAGGGTGCGCCAGGGTAAAGCGCACCGTATGGTCATCGACTTTATCAATAGCGGTAATCAGGCTGCCAAACTCCAGGCTTTCGAAGTTGGAATAGCTGCCGTTTGAGACGTTGTGATAGGGATGGTTCACGTCCTTCTGGCGCATAAACGAGAAGATCACGTCATCTGCGTTGAAATCGCGGGTCGGCGTGAAGAATTTATTGCTCTGAAACTTCACCCCTTTACGCAGATGGAAGGTATAAACCTTGCCGTCGTCGCTCACCTCCCAGCGCTCTGCCAGGCTCGGCACCAGCTCCGTGGTGCCGGGTTTGAAATCGACCAGCCGGTTGTAAACCGGCACTGCGCTGGCATCCACGCTGGTGCCCGAGGTGTATAACTGGGGATTAAAGTTTTCCGGTGACCCTTCGGAGCAATACACCAGCGTTTTCGCGGCTACGGTGGAACTGACCGTGAGCGCAGCGAGTGCCAGCGTTAACGTTGTGCGTTTGCTTGTCATCATTTATTCCTGTCTTTTTAATTCGACGGCTAATTAATTCTTTTGCCATTTCATAAATAACATTAAAGTGAAGTGGCAAACACCCGAAAAATAAATAAGGAAGAAAACACTATGGGCTCGCCGCTTTCCAGACAATTAACGCACCGTTTTTTCCGCTATCTTGCGATTACCAGCCAGAGCGATCCGAAAGTAAAAACTCTGCCCTCGACGCCGGGCCAGCACGACATGGCGCGAGAGCTGGCGCAGGAGCTGGCGCAGCTGGGTTTAGACGACATCGTGATTGACGAATTCGCGACCGTGACGGCAGTGAAAAAGGGCAACGTGCCCGGCGCACCGCGCATCGGCTTTATTACCCACATTGATACGGTAGACGTCGGTTTATCACCGAATATTCATCCACAAATATTAACGTTTAATGGTGAAGATCTCTGTCTGAATAAGGAAAAAGACATCTGGCTGCGCGTGAACGAACACCCGGAAATTTTGGCTTATCCGAATGAGGAGATTATTTTCAGCGACGGTACCAGCGTATTGGGCGCAGACAATAAAGCGGCGGTGACGGTGGTAATGACCGTACTGGAAAACCTCACCGCTGCGCATCAGCATGGCGACATTGTGGTCGCGTTTGTGCCCGACGAAGAGATTGGCCTGAACGGCGCCAAGGCGTTGGATCTGAAACGCTTCGACGTGGACTTTGCCTGGACCATCGACTGCTGTGAGCTGGGAGAAATTGTTTACGAGAATTTTAACGCGGCAGCGGCAGAGATCCACTTCACCGGCGTGACGGCGCACCCGATGTCCGCCAAAGGGGTACTGGTGAACCCGTTATTGATGGCGACCGACTTCATCAGCCATTTCGACCGCCAGCAAACCCCGGAGTGCACCGAGGGCCGCGAGGGCTATATCTGGTTTAACGGCATTCAGGCCGGACAGAACGACGCCGTGCTAAAGGCTAATATTCGCGATTTTGATAAAACTAGCTTTGACGCCCGCAAGCAGCAGATTGCGGACGTCGCCGCGCTGATTGCCGCCCAACACCCGACGGCGAAGGTCGACTATCGCATTGAAGATACCTACAGCAACATCAGCAATGCGATTGGTGAAGACCGGCGCGCCATCGACCTGATGTTTGAGGCGATGGAATCGCTAGGCATCACCCCAAAACCGATCCCTATGCGCGGCGGCACGGACGGTGCGGCGCTGTCGGCAAAAGGGCTACTCACCCCGAACTTCTTCACCGGCGCGCATAATTTCCACTCGAAGTTTGAGTTCCTGCCGCTGTCGTCGTTCGAGGCATCTTACAAGACTGCCCTGCAGATCTGCCTGCTGGCCGCCCGTTAAGCGGGCTTGCGCGCCAGCATGGTGGCAAAGCGCAGCTTGATGCGGTTGCCGTTTTCATCGGTGCGGTGCAGTTCGCCAACCTCTTCGTTGTATTTGAGCAGCTCCCAGCCTTCGTAGTAGCTGCTCAGCTCACCGCTTTTGAACGCAAACGGGAAGCCGACGGTGCACGGGTAATCCGCCGTGTCCATCGCGGCAACGATCAGGTTGTAGCCGCCGGGTTTGGTGCAGCGCTGCATGTTGGCGATAAGGCCCGGAATGGTTTTCGCCTCCAGGAACATCAGCACCACGGTGGAAAGAATAAAGTCGTACTCGCCGTCAAAGCTCAGGCTGTTAAGATCTTTGACGGCAGTGTGCAGATTCTCAATCCCTTCTGCCGCCTTGATGCGCTCAATGTTATCAACGCTCATCGGTTTTTTATCCCAGGCGGTCACCTCGTGGCCGTTGGCCGCCAGGTAAAGGCTGTTGCGGCCATTTCCGCAGCCCAGATCCAATGTCTTGCCGGGCTTTACGAACCCCGCGCTGTACAGCACCTCTGAATGCGTACGGGTTAAGCCATATTTCTCTGTGAAGTAATTTTCATCGACAGCCATTATTTTTCCTCAGATTGCATAAGCAGTGCCTTATCAGTGCGCACCAGAAGTTTGCCCTGAATCAGCAGAATAAACGTACGGACCAACAGCATCCCAATGATGAGATTGGTAAAGATAAACAGCGGCACGGCAATGGCGTGGAAGAATCCAGACGAACTGCCGTGACCCAGATGCAGCCCGGTGGTAGCCAGAGCCGACACGCCAAACGAGAAACTCCAGAAGGAGGCGTTAAACGGCTGAGACACATACCACGGCAGCAGGCGCAGCATAAAGAGCAACTGCAACAGGCCGTAGCCGAACAGCATTTTGGCGAAGGTGTCGGCTTCCCCACCGTTGACGCTAAACCAGGCGCTGCACGCCACCAGCGCGGGCGCCAGCTGAATGCCTAAAGCGGTGCGCTGCGCGGTGGGAAGCTCCCCGGCGCTGCGAAGACGCTGGAGGATCACCGGCTCCAGGCTGAGCCAGGAAAAGACGCCCGCGCCGAGAAAAACGAGCCCTGCATCGTTGAACCCCAGAGCACCGCACGCCATCGCGCTGATGAAATTATTCGCCACCGTCGGCAGATACAATCCGGGCGTGGTAGCCTCCTGCGGGTGCCTGCCTCGCCAGAGCCCGGCGCTTTGCCAGGCGGAATAAGCAAGCTGTAACACCACACCCACGCCGAACAGCGCCAGCGATACCGGGCGGAACCAGGGCACAAAACCGATGGCGACCAGCATGGTGGTGGCCGGAAAAAGGCTGACGAAGCTGCTCATTACCGGGTGGCGCATCTCTGCCAGCACGCTGTGCGGGAAACGGATCGCACGGGTAATAAACGCCGTCGTCAGTAAAAACCAGCAGGCAACTGCGAGAGCGACCAGAATCTCACCCGGCCAGCGCGTCACCGGCCACAGGGTGCTGGCGTATCGCCAGGCGAAACCCATGCCGATGATGCCCAGCACCATGCCAAAATAGCCTGCGGGAAGGTTAAGCGCCTGTTCAGGTTTGTTTAATTTATCCATTAATTTGAATTTTTAAAATGTATTTTAAATGCCATTTTAAGGGGTTTCAGCAACGGATGCCAGCACAACGGAAAGCCAAAAGTTTGCTACGTTTAGTGAAGACGCATATCAGGGACCCCACGATGAATAAGTATCGGCTCAGCGATGAAACCCGGCTCTGGCAATGGAAAAATGGCGAAACATCCCACTCAACGACGCTGCGGCAGATTATCGCTACGGTGGACTTTAACGATGTGAAGGCCGGCACGAAAGGCGGCTGGATTGACGATGAGCGCGCCCTTGCGCAGGACGGAGACTGCTGGATCTACGATGAAAACAGCGTGGTATTCGCTGGCGCAACCGTGTCCGGCAACGCGCGCCTGACCCTGCCGTGCACCGTCAGCCATGACGCGCATATCGGCGATAACTGCTGGCTTGACGCCGCAGAGGTCAGCCTCGGGGCGCGAATAAGTGACAACGTCACTATTCAGCACTCCTGCGTGCGGGGTGAGTGCCATCTCTACGGCGATGCGCGCGTGCTGCACAACAGCGTCATCATTGCCGCTAAAGGCCTCACGCCGGACCACGACCAGATCCTGCAAATCTACGGCAAGGCGACGGTAAGCCGATCGCGCATTGTGCATCAGGCACAAATATACGGCGAGGCGATGGTGAATAACGCGTTTGTTGAGCACCGCGCCGAAGTGTTCGACTGCGCGATCCTCGAAGGTAACGAACTCAACAACGTCTGGGTGTGCGACTGCGCCAAAGTGTACGGCAACGCCCGCGTGATAGCCGGTTTCGACGATGACGCCATCCCTACCGTGCGCTACAGCTCTCAGATTGCTGAGAACGCCGTGGTGGAAGGAAACTGCATCATCAAGCATCACGTCCTGATCGGCGGTCAGGCATGGCTGCGCGGCGGGCCGATCATGCTGGATGATAAAGTGGTGATTCAGGGACGCGCGCGGATCAGCGGCGACGTGCTGATTGAGCATCGGGTAGAAATCACCGACGATGCGGTGATAGAGGCCTTTGCTGGTGAGAGCATTCACCTGCGCGGTGAAAAGGTGATCAACGGCGACCAGCGCATCACCCGCACGCCGCTGCTGAGGGCGCTATAGGGTATAAATTTTGCCGTAGATGTTCACATCGTCATAGGCGCCATTGAGGTATTCCGCTTCCCGCAGGCACCCTTCCAGCGTAAAACCGTTGCGCAGGGCCACGCTGTTGCTGTGCTGATTCGCCACCCGACACTTGATCACAAATCGGCGGATCTCACCGCGCTCAGCGTAGTAGCGCATAAACGCCTGCAGCGACTGCGAGAGGATCCCCTGCCCCTGATGTGCTTCATCCAGCCAGTAGCCGATGTACGCGGCTTTATTGGCAGGCTCAATCGCATTAAACGACAGTACGCCGACCAGCGCATCCTCCCTGAAGATCAAAAACATTTTGGCGTAGCCGCGCTGGTGCAGCATCTGGTTACTCTGCACGTTGCGTCGGGTGTCATCTTCAGTCCCCACGTGCTGCGCCCAGTCAAAGGCGGTTTGCAGAAAGGCTCTGTTTTTGACGACGAGGTTATGCAGTTCGGCGGTGTAGCGCTCTTCGACGGCGCGAAGCTCGAGAGCGTCAGATACGGGAATAGTTTCGGATTGTGTTGCGGTCATTGCCCCTCACCCTAACCCTCTCCCACAGGGAGAGGGAATCGATCGTTAACGCATTACCCGGTCATCAACGTAATGACGTTTATCCGGCGCTGGCGGGAAATACTGATACAGCCAGGTTTCGCTGATGGCATCGCCCTGGCAGCGCAGGAACAGGCGCATATCCACCGGCTCCGTCGAATCCGACGTTGGGTACCAGTCAAACAGAATGCGATACCCGTCAAACGGCTCAACGTAAAGGATCTCAACCTGCTTCGCTTCACCGCTGGAGAGCGTAATCACCGGCTCGATGCCCTTCGGCGCAGCGGCTTTCAGGTCGCCGCCAACGAAATCAATCGCAAAGCGACGGGCCCACACTTTCGGATAGTGTTCGCCCGGCGCCCAGCCCTCCGGGAATCCGCCCATGCCGGTGCGGGTCGCGTAAACGTTGGCCAGCGGAGAACGCACCGGCGGCTGCGCGCTCCAGTAGAGACGATATTTAAAGTCCAGCTCGTCGCCCGCTTTCACTGGTTTTTCCGGCTGCCAGAAGCAGACCACGTTATCCAGCGTTTCACCGGTGGTTGGGATCTCCATCAGCGCGATAGATCCTTTCCCCCAGTCGTTGCGCGGCTCAACCCACAGGCTCGGGCGCTTGTTATACCAGCCCATCACGTCCTGATAGTGGGAGAAATCGCGATCGAGCTGCAGCAGGCCGAACCCTTTCGGGTTTTTGTCCAGATAGGCATTAAACTGCAGCTTCTGCGGGTTATTGAGCGGACGGCAGATCCACTCCCCGTTGCCGCGCCACATTGCCAGGCGGTCGGAGTCGTGGATTTGCGGGTGAATGGTGTCGCACATGCGGCGTTCGTTGTTGCCACAGCTGAACATGCTGGTCATCGGCGCGATGCCCAGCTGCTTAATGTCCTTACGCGCGTAGAGATGGTTTTCCACCTCCATGATCACCTGGCTCTTCTCGCAGTGGATCACGAATTTATAGGCACCGGTGACGCTCGGGCTGTCCAGCAGCGTATAGACGGTAAAGGTGGTATCGCCAGGCTTGACGGTTTCAAACCAGAAGGAGGTGAAGTCCGGGAACTCTTCCGGGGTGTCGGTAAAGGTATCTACCGCCAGACCGCGCGCGGAAAGCCCGTACTGGTAGGTATCGTCCACCGCGCGGAAATAGCTCGCCCCGAGGAAAGAGACAATATCGCGGCGCGCCAGCTCAGGCGCTTTAAAGGCGCGGAAGCCCGCAAAGCCGAGATCGCTTTGCCCTTCCAGCTGTTTGGTATCGACACCCGTGTCACCGTAGCTGAACAGCTCAGGGCGGAAATGGATCTCGCGCGCCATAGAGGTAGACTGGTCCAGCGAGAACATCCGCACGCGGCGGCGGAACCCCATTCCCATATGGAAGAACTGCACGTCCAGCTGACGCCCTTCAATGTTGTTCCACAGAGACTGTTTTTCATCGTAGCGGATGGCGTTATACGCCTGCGGCGTCATGGTCGCCAGCGTCTCCGGCAGCGGACGCGGCGCGCCACCCCACGGGGTTTTCGCCAGGTCATGCGCCATGGATTGCAGTACGGAGAAGTCAAACCGACGGCTCTGACCGTCAGCGATGTCAGAGTCAGCCGCATATGCCGCTTTGGAAAACAGGGAAGCAAGGCCGGAGGTGCCGCTCAGGGCTGCCACAGCCAGCGAGCCTTTTAGAAAACGTCTGCGATTCATGCCTGGAAAAACGTCCTTATGGTCGTGTGAATGTGTTTCGCGCTCGGCGAAATGACGGCAAGAAAGAACGCACAGCCTAAACAAAAATGGTTAAGAATCCAATTGTTGGCCGGTGATTATCTGAACAAAGTGAGAAATATTTTCTGTCGACCAGAACGGCCCGAAAGTGGTGTAAAGAAAGCCTGGAAAATGTGTAGAAAAATGCCCCGTCAGGACATCAGCTGACGGGGCCAATGAGGCGGTTATTTTACGCTGACATCGATACCCGGGAAGTACTTATCAGCGAGTTTGGCGATCGTGCCGTCGGCACGTACTTTATCAATGGCGGCATCAAGCTGCTTTTTGGTGGCCTCGTCACCTTTGCGCAACCCAAAGCCGATCCCACTGCCGAGGATAGTGTCGTCAGACACCGGTTTGCCGATGAAGCCAAACCCTTTTCCCTGCGGCTTGCTGAGGAAACCCGCCTGCCCGGCCGCGGACATGACCAGCGAGGCGTCAATGCGGCCATTCAGCAGGTCACCCCAGGCCATATTCTGATCTTTATACGACACCACGGTGACACCCTGCTTTTCCCAGTGCTCTTTGGCATAGGTTTCCTGAATCGACCCCTGCAGCACGCCGATGGTTTTTCCCTTCAGCCCTTCAGGCGTTGCTTCGACCGCCGTACCGGCCTTGCCGACCAGCTGAGACGGAATGCGGTAGATCGGCTGGGTAAAATCGATGCTCTTGCGGCGCTGTTCGGTGATATTCATCGCCGAGTTGATGGCGTCAAACTTCTTCGCCACCAGCCCCGGGATCAGCGCGTCAAACGAGGTTTCGACCCAGCTGCACTTCAGCGCTGCCGCTTTGCAGATGGCATTTCCCAGCTCAACGTCAAACCCTTCCAGTTCGCCTGCCGCATTACGGCTTTCAAACGGCGGGTATTCCGCTTCCAGACCGTAGCGCAGCTCGGTGGCCGCGAAGGAGGAAAAGGTACACAGCAATCCCATGCCGACAACTAACGCGCGTAATTTCATTTCATACTCCTTAGCGTGGTTTAACCCGACACAGGGCCTGGGCACCTGCCCGTAACGTCGCCTCATCTTTCGCAAAAGAGAGACGAATCAATTTATTATCCGTGCCGTCGGCATAAAACGCCGACAGCGGAATGGTGGCAACACCGTACTCAACAATCAGCCGCTTCACCAGCTCGCTGTCGCGCTCGTCGCTGAACTGGCTGTAGTCCGCCAGCATAAAGAACGACCCGGCGCTCGGCAGCAGGGTAAACGGCGAATCGGCCAGCAGGCCGTGCAGCAGATCGCGCTTACGCTGGTAAAACGCCGACAGTGACAGCCAGGTTTGCGGATCGGTCATGTGTTCTGCAAACGCGTATTGCATTGGCGTATCGGCAGAGAACATCAAAAATTGATGGACTTTACATATCTCGTCCATCAGCTCTGCGGGCGCCACACAATAACCCACGCGCCAGCCGGTGACGTGATAGGTTTTTCCGAAAGAAGAAATAATCACGCTACGCTCCGCCAGCTGCGGGTGCGTGGCCATCCCGTGGTGCGGTTCCCCATCAAACACGACGTGTTCGTACACTTCGTCAGACAAAATAATGATGTCGGTATTGCGCGTCAGCGCTGCCAGATGCTGCAGGTCATTAGCGGAGAAGACCTGGCCGCTCGGGTTGTGCGGCGTATTGATGATGATCATGCGCGTGCGCGGGGTGATTGCCGCACGGACCTCATCCCAGTTGACGGCAAAATCCGGCACCGTGAGCTTGATGGCGACAGGCGTTGCCCCCTGCAGACGAACAATCGGCGCGTAGCTGTCAAACGACGGCTCAAAGTAGATCACCTCATCGCCAGGGTGCACCAGCCCGCTTATCGCCGAATAGAGCCCTTCGCTGGCGCTGGCGGTGACCAGCACCTCGCTGGCAGGGTTATACTGCGTGCCGTAGAGCGCGGCAATCTTATCGGCGATGCGTTCTTTGAGCGGCTGCAGGCCGGTCATCGACGCATACTGGTTATGCCCTGCCTCCATCGCGCGGGTAACGCCGGCGATCAGCTTCGGGTCGCAGGAAAAATTCGGTGCCCCCTGAGAAAGGTTGATGGCGTTATGCTGGGCCGAAAGCTGGCCGATAACGGTAAAAATGGTGGTCCCCACGTCTGGCAGCTTGGAGCGCGTTTGCACCTGTGTTCGTAAAGTCATCCTCTTTCCCTTCTCATGGATATTGCATAACTATTCAAACAACAACTCCGTTGCCGGGACAATCGAATTGTTGTCATAATAGCCATGAGAAAAATGCATAGCTGAGGTGTTTCAATGTCACGCCGTTCGCTCCCGCTCAATGCCATCGACGCATTTTTAGTCACCGCGCGGCATCTGAATCTTACCCACGCCGCCGCGGAACTCTGCCTGACGCAGGGGGCCGTGAGCCGTAAGATTGCCTCCCTTGAAGCCTGGTTTGGCTTTCCGCTGTTTGAGCGCCACGCGCGCGGGTTGCGCCTCTCCCCGCAGGGCAGCGCACTGCTTCCCGAACTGCAGTCCTCCTTCGAACAGCTGCTGAGCGTGGCCGACCAGGCCCGCAGCCAGCACACGGTGATCCGCCTCAAGGCCCCCACCTGCGCGATGCGCTGGCTGGTGCCGCGCCTGCTGGAAGTGGAGCGCGAGCAGCCGGATCTGCAGATCGCGCTCACCACCACGACCGATCATAACGTCAATTTCAAAACCGAATCTTACGATGCCGCCATCGTCTTCGGCACGCACATGAGCGCAGGCGATCTGCTGTTCGAAGAGGCGCTGACGCCGGTGTTCAGCCCCGTGCGAGCGGGTGCCGCGCTGGGTTCGCTGACGTTTCTTCATCCGACAAGGGATAAGACAGACTGGTCACTGTGGCTGGCGAATCAGGAAGGTCCGGGCTTTGCTATGCACAAAAATCAACACTTCGATACGATGGATCTCGCCATTACCGCCGCCATTCAGGGACTGGGCGTAGCCATTGCCGACGAAACGCTGGTGGCAGAAGATATCCGCGCCGGAAGGCTAATGCGGCCCTATGAGACCAGCATTAAAACCGGCGCGAGCTACCGGCTGGTGCTGCGCGAAACGCCTTGTCAGGAGAATGGTCTGGCGGCGTTTCGCGCCTGTTTGCTTAATCGAGGCTGACGTGGTGCTTCATTACGCGCTTGAAGAGGCTCATGCGGGCGCGCATAAAGCGGTTTTCAACCCTGAAACCTGCATGTTTATTCACACCAATGCGTAACAGCACGTCCCGCCCTTTGCGGCAGGCGGGCCAGCGCGTCGGCCCGTGAAGGCTGTCATGCGTTCCGGCATCGCGCGCAAAGCTCACCCAGTAATCAGCTACCTGGGCGGCAAACGCCAGATCCCGTTCGTTAACGTACTGGCGCGAAGGCTCCACCTGCCCGAGGGTATCGAACGCGTACGGCACCTCATTGCCGTGCCAGGCACCGTTGATATAGGTGGCGTGTTCCGCTTCGGCCACATAGTCAAACCAGTAGCGCCAGCAAAGCCCGCCGACGCGCTGCTGGGCCTGCATCACCACGTAGCCCATGGTGGTGAAGGCCATGTCGCGGCACACCTGCCTGCCGAGCTCCTCGTCGCCCTTCACGCCCGGATAAAGCAGCTTGATGAGCCCCAGCCCGAAGCGGCGCTCCCGGCGAAGCTTCTGGATCTGCCCGGCGAGATCGACACCAAACACCGCCATCACGCTGGCTTCATCGCTGTTGGAGCCAATCATCACCGGCACGGGATGCTGGCGGGCGGCGAAAAAGACGTCCAGCATCGCCTCCGGCAAAACGCAATCCCCAACGATAGGGGCCGGAGCGACGTTCAGCGGAGCGGTCAGCGGCCAGAACGCCTCAGGCGGGATCGCGCGCAGCTGCTCTGCCGTCGCATTTTCCAGCCCGAAGTGGGCGGCCAGCGCTTCCCCTTTGTGCAGGGCCTGCGCGCGCGGCGTATCCGGCAAAGTGTACCCGCTTTGCACTATCGCCTTTTGGAATAGTCCTTTCGCCAGCGGCGAGGCCAGCAGCGACAGCACGCTGCGCGCGCCGGCGGATTCACCAAACAGGGTCACGTTATTCGGGTCGCCACCAAACGCGGCAATATTATCCTGCACCCATTCGAGCGCGGCGATCTGGTCCAGCAGGGCAAAATTATGCACCACCCGCTCCTCTTCACCTTCCAGAGCGGGATGGGCGAAGAAGCCGAGATGGCCGAGACGGTAGTTAATCGTGACGACAACCACCCCGCGGGATGCCAGGGCGTTGCCGTTATACGGCGGCAGGCTTCCGGCGCCGATCGTAAACCCGCCGCCGTGCAGCCAAACCATGACCGGCAGCGGCCCGGTACGGTCGATAGGGGACCAGACGTTCAGATAAAGGCAGTCTTCAGAAAACTGGCCGGGATCGCCCCCACCCAACTCCTGACAATATTCACTGCTTTGCCAGCTTGAGGGCGAAAAGTCGGTAGCTGCACGCACGCCATCCCAGCGTTCCGGCGGCCGGGGTGAGCGCCAGCGCCAGTCGCCAACGGGCGGTGCGGCATAGGGAATACCGCGCCAGAGGTGAACGTTTTCATCGGTTAAACCAGACAGTGCGCCCTGGCGCGTTTCAACCACAGGGGCGGAAGGATTTTGCATAACGACCTTATTTTTTCCATCACACCCCTGAAGAGTAACGATTTCAGAGCAAACCGCAACGCTGTTTGCTGCGCATTTCCGCCTCCTCGTAGAGCGTAAATTCGTCATACACCGGGCAGCCGAGCGCGGCTTCAAACGCATTGCGGCTGGCATTCCCGTGGCTGCGCGCCTGGGTTTCATTCCCGAGATTGGACTGGAAAATCCCCGCCGCGCTGACCGGAAGGAAATCTTCGTAAATTATCGGCTGGGCCACCACCCACCCGCGCTCGATCAGCGGCTGCGCGTCATCCCCCGGACGAAACGCGTGACGATGGGCCTCTCCCGCCGGGGTCAGGCGATAGCGAAAATACGCCAGCTCCTGACGGCGCAGGAACATTTCGCTGTCCGGGAAGGCGCTGAAAATCTCCCGCAAATGCAGCTGGTGCGTGAGGTTATCTTTTCCGGTTCCGGCCTGGGCCAGCAGGCTATCGTACAGTTCACGGCCTTTCGGGGTCAGTGCCACGCCGCGCTGTTCAATTTCACCGAAGCGCGCGGTGTGGGTGCCTTTATGTTCCCCGGCGAAAAGCACCGGCTCTTCGAGGGCTTTAAAGCTGGTCTGACGCAGCAGGATCGGCACTTCACGACGCGGCGGCCCTTCGATCAGAATTTTGGGCTCAATCCCGTACTTCGGCATCAGCTCCTGCACACGGTCAATGTCCAGCGTGCGCGGCGTGAGGTGGTTGATATGGCACCCCGGGAAGCAGACCACGTCAGCTATCAGGCGGTGCTCGTTACTCAACGCCAGGTAGGTCTCCTGGTCGACCGTTGCATGACGGTGCCAGCGGAAGGTTTCTAACGCTTCCTGTACAAACTCGTGCGCCTGCGCTTCGGTAAAGTGCCCTTCCGACTCATGGAGGTCAATAAGTTCCAGACAGCGCGGCGTAAAGATGTTCCGCTGAGAGAGAATTTCTGCCGCCCGTTCGCGTAACGCCACGTTTTCAATCAGCTCAAGGCGCAGCAGTGAGGTAAAGATACGAAACGGATTGCGGCACAGCGCCGCATCGTCAACCGGACGAAACGCCGTTGAGTGGACCGGTACCCCCGCCTGAGAAAGATCGTAATAGCTGACCGGGAACATGCCCATGATGGCAAACATACGACGCAGGGTGGAAAGCTCTTGTGCCGTACCGACGCGGATCGCCCCGTGACGCTCCACGTTCAGGCGTGCCAGCTCGTCGGCGTTCGCCAGTTGTTCATGTAATAGTGGATTATTTTCCAGAACCGCCAGGTTTACGTCCGCGACCAGCTCAAGCAAGGTGCCGTACTGCGGAACTTCCTGCTGGTACATCGCCGACATAGCCTGCGAAAAATGTTCCCGAATATCATCAGCCGTGATGGTGTTCGCCATGATGTCATGCCTCCAGTGAATATTACCTGGAGTGTAGAGAAGGCCGTTCCTTCCGGGGGGAAGAATTTCTGATTTGTGATCTTAAGACGCCAGTGGTTAAACCGTGTGCTACCGACCCCTGTTAGCCGCCTCGTCATCTTTTTCCAGGATTTTCCTTATGATTCGTAGCGGCTATTTTTTTCTAGCCCTTAAGGGGTAATTTTCTCCTAATCACCGCTTGCAAATTATTCGTTTTTGCTACGCCATTATTATTGGCCTCAACCTTCCGATTTTTAAATGAAACTTAGGACTAATCCGAACATTTGTTTACAAGTCCTTCCCACACTTCCATATTTCCAAACCAAGCGAAGCGCAAACGCAGCAATAATTAAATATAACGCAACCGCTAATGGCGAAACGAATTTGACGTATGCCTCACAGCGACTAGAGTTATTACTCGAACGACGAGTGATACGGAATATTTTCGTATCGTACTGACATAACCAATATATGACTATGAGGTTTAATATGGCAGAGCATCGTGGTGGTTCCGGTAATTTCGCTGAAGATCGTGAAAAAGCATCAGAAGCTGGACGTAAAGGCGGCCAGCACAGCGGTGGTAATTTCAAAAACGATCCGCAACGCGCATCTGAAGCGGGTAAGAAAGGGGGACAGAACAGTCACGGCGGAGGCCGTAAATCTGATAACTCCTGATCTTATTTAGTACTCTTTTAATAAAACCTGAGAGCATGCTGCGGGCTGAAAAGCTCGCAGTACCCTTTCCTTATTTTACCGGAGCGTAATTATTATGAATATGAAAAGTGTTGAGGATGTATTTATTCATCTTCTGTCCGATACCTACAGCGCTGAAAAACAACTTACCCGAGCGTTAAGCAAACTCGCTCGCGCCGCCTCCAGCGAGAAGCTGAGCGCCGCCTTCACCGCGCACCTGGAGGAGACGCAGGGTCAGATTGAACGTATTGACCAGATCGTCGAACAGGAAGACGGTATTAAGCTCAAGCGCATGAAGTGCGTGGCAATGGAAGGCTTAATTGAAGAAGCCAACGAAGTTATCGAAAGTACGGAAAAAAATGAAGTGCGTGATGCCGCGTTAATTGCCGCTGCGCAAAAAGTGGAGCATTACGAAATAGCCAGCTACGGTACCCTTGCGACCCTCGCAGAACAACTGGGCTACAAAAAAGCCGTTAAACTTCTTGCCGAAACGCTGGAAGAAGAGAAAGAGACCGACCTTAAACTCACCGACCTGGCCGTTGGCAATATTAACCAAAAAGCGCAGAAATGACGCGATAAGACAGGTTAAATAAAATGAGCATCAGTCCCAGGACAATTAAACGGTGCCATTTAGCGGCAGCAATAATATGGTTCATTCTCGCTATCCCTTCCGTAATATGGTGGAAGAATAGCGTACTATGGGTCATTATCATCAGCATTTACGCCAATATTGTCGGCCACTTATCTGGCTACAGTGCCGCACGTGCCGATCAGGCTGCTGAAAGTGAGACCAAATAAGCGAACCCCTAATGAGGATACAATGATGAATCACGTAGAACACTACCATGACTGGCTACGCGATGCCCATGCAATGGAAAAGCAAGCCGAATCTATGCTGGAGTCCATGGCCAGCCGTATTGATAATTATCCTGATGTTCGCGCCAGAATTGAGCAACATATTAATGAGACAAAACGGCAAATTACATTGCTGGAGGAAATCCTCGACCGTAATGATATTTCTCGTTCGGTCTTAAAAGACTCGATGAGCAAAATGGCGGCCCTGGGTCAATCCATCGGCGGTATGTTCCCGTCCGATGAGATCGTTAAGGGCTCGATCAGCGGCTATGTCTTCGAACAGTTTGAAATCGCCTGCTACACCTCCCTGCTCGCTGCGGCGAAAAAAGCGGGCGATACCGCCTCTGTGCCTGCCATTGAGACGATCCTCGCAGAAGAGCGCGAAATGGCCGACTGGCTGATTCGCCATATCCCGCAAACGACGGAACAGTTCCTGCTGCGTTCAGACGCAGACGGTGTCGAAGCGAAAAAATAATCCACAGGAGAGTGCCTATGTTTCGACACGTCAAACAGCTGCAATATACGGTTCGCGTCGCCGAACCCAACCCCGGTCTTGCTAACCTTTTACTGGAACAGTTTGGCGGGCCGCAGGGCGAACTGGCTGCCGCCTGCCGTTACTTCACTCAGGGCCTGAGCGATGACGATCCGGGCCGCAAGGATATGCTGATGGATATCGCCACCGAGGAGCTAAGCCACCTCGAAATCATCGGTACGCTGGTTGGTATGCTGAACAAAGGTGCCAAAGGCGCGCTGGCGGAAGGGGTGGAAAATGAGGCTGAACTGTATCGGTCCATGACCGAAAACGGTAACGACAGCCACATCACCTCCCTGCTCTACGGCGGCGGTACCCCGCTCACTAACTCGGCGGGCGTGCCCTGGACGGCAGCCTACGTCGATACCATCGGCGAGCCGACGGCGGATCTGCGCTCGAACGTGGCGGCAGAGGCCAGGGCGAAAATCATCTATGAACGGCTGATTAACGTCACTGACGATCCCGGAGTGAAGGATGCGCTGGCGTTTCTGATGACGCGTGAGGCGGCGCATCAGCTCTCCTTTGAGAAGGCGCTGCAGTCCATTCGTAATAATTTCCCGCCGGGAAAACTGCCGCCAATCGAGGAATTCACCAACAAGTACTACAATATGTCTGAAGGTGGAGAGGTTCGCGGAAGCTGGAACAGCGATAAGCACTTTGATTACGTTGAGTGCCCCCAGCCTGCGGTTGATGGCGGAGACGGTAGCGCCAGCGTGACGCTCACAGCTGAACAGGCAACCCTGGTTAAGGCGATGTCTGCCCGCACCAAGTCCGATCCCCATTCCGACCCGCTGACCGGTGCCGAGCTGGGTGCCGGAAAGAGTAAACCGTAATCGGTTTTGCCGGGCATCCTGACCTGCCCGGCAATTCTCGTGCCCCATCGCTTCAGAGGTACGGACCATGTTCGAACTTGATGCATTTCATCTCGCCAGAATTCAGTTCGCTTTTACCGTCTCGTTTCACATTCTTTTCCCGGCGATCACCATCGGTCTTGCCAGCTATCTGGTCGTGCTTGAAGGCATGTGGCTGCGCACCAAAAACGACGTCTGGCGCTCGCTGTACCACTTCTGGCTCAAGATATTTGCCGTTAACTTCGGGATGGGTGTCGTTTCCGGGCTGGTCATGGCGTATCAGTTCGGCACCAACTGGAGCGGGTTCTCCCAGTTCGCAGGCAGTATTACCGGTCCCCTGCTGACCTACGAGGTGTTAACCGCCTTCTTCCTGGAAGCCGGCTTTCTTGGCGTAATGATGTTCGGCTGGAACAAGGTTGGCCCTGGGCTGCACTTCTTTTCAACCTGCATGGTGGCGCTCGGCACGCTGATGTCGACCTTCTGGATCCTCGCCTCAAACAGCTGGATGCACACCCCGCAGGGTTTTACTATCGAGAACGGGCAGGTCATTCCGCAGGACTGGCTGGCGATTATCTTTAACCCCTCCTTCCCTTACCGCCTGATACATATGGCCATCGCCGCATTTCTGAGCAGCGCGCTGTTTGTCGGCGCGTCGGGCGCATGGCACCTGCTGCGCGGTAACGATACCCCTGCCATACGCACCATGTTCTCCATGGCGATGTGGATGGCGCTGCTGGTTGCCCCCATTCAGGCCGTCGTGGGCGATATGCACGGCCTGAACACGCTTGAGCATCAGCCAGCCAAAATTGCCGCCATAGAGGGGCACTGGGAAAATCCGCCCGGCGAGGCCACGCCGCTGCTGCTGTTTGGCCTGCCCGATATGGACGAGGAGCGCACCAAATACGGTCTTGAAATTCCCGCGCTCGGCAGCCTTATCCTGACGCACAGCCTCGATAAGCAGGTCCCGGCGCTGAAGGACTTCCCGAAAGAGGATCGCCCAAACTCGACCATCGTCTTCTGGTCGTTTCGCATCATGGTCGGAATGGGCCTGCTGATGATTACCCTCGGTCTGGTCAGCCTCTGGCTACGCTATCGCCACCGGCTCTACCACTCGCGTCCGTTTCAGTGGTTTGCCCTCTGCATGGGGCCCGCGGGTCTGGTGGCGCTGCTCGCCGGTTGGGTGACCACCGAAGTGGGCCGCCAGCCGTGGGTGGTTTACGGTTATCTGCGCACGATTGACGCGGTCTCCCTGCACAGCACCCTGCAGATGAGCATCAGCCTGCTGGCGTTCTTCGTTGTCTACTCGTCGGTGTTTGGCGTGGGCTATGTGTACCTCATCCGGCTGATTAAGAAAGGCCCGCAGCCCGTCGATACGCTGACGTCAAACACGTCGGGCACCCCCGCCCGTCCACTGTCTGCCGCGGAGTCTGTTCCGGAACAGGAGAGAAACTGATGGGCGTCGATATCTCTGTTATCTGGTTTGCCATCATCGTCTTTGCCACGCTGATGTACATCATTATGGATGGCTTTGATTTGGGCATCGGCCTGCTGTTTAACTTCGTGGGCGATGCGAAAGAGCGCGATGTGATGGTCAACAGCGTAGCGCCCGTATGGGACGGCAACGAGACCTGGCTGGTGCTCGGCGGCGCGGGGCTGTTCGGCGCGTTCCCGCTGGCTTACGCGGTGATCATTGATGCGCTCACTATCCCCCTTACCGCGATGCTGATCGGCCTCATCTTTCGCGGCGTCGCCTTTGAGTTTCGTTTTAAAGCGACGCCTTCGCACCGCAAGTTCTGGGACTACTCCTTCGCCGGTGGCTCTTTGCTCGCCACCTTCAGTCAAGGGATCGTCGTGGGGGCGGTGATCAACGGCTTTGAGGTTGAGGGCAGACGCTTTGTGGGCTCGCCGCTTGACTGGCTGACGCCCTTTAACCTTTTCTGCGGTATCGGCCTGGTGGTCGCCTACACGCTGCTGGGCACCACCTGGCTTATCATGAAAAGTGAAGGTGCCCTGCAACGCCGTATGCGCGAGCTAACCCGCCACGTGCTGCTGGCCCTGATGGTGGTGATCGCGGTTGTCAGCGTCTGGACGCCGCTCGGCTGGCAGTACGTGGCCGACCGTTGGTTTACCCTGCCCAACTTCTTCTGGTTCCTGCCGGTTCCCCTGCTGGTAGGCCTGTTTAGCGTGCTGATCTGGCGGCTGACCCGCAACCCGGCCAGCCACTCGCGCCCCTTCCTGCTGACGCTGGGGCTGATCTTCCTCGGATTTAGCGGCCTGGGTATCAGCCTGTGGCCAAATATTATTCCGCCGCGCATCACCCTGTGGGAAGCCGCGGCGCCCCCCGCCAGCCAGCTATTTATGCTGGTCGGGACCCTGCTGATAATTCCTGTGATTCTGGTGTACACCGCCTGGAGCTACTACGTCTTCCGGGGCAAAGTTTCGGATACTGAAGGCTATCACTGAGGAACGCTATGACGGACTGGCATACACGGGCCATTATCTACCAGATTGATACCGCGCTTTTTTACGATATGAACGGCGATGGCTGCGGGGACATCGCCGGGATCGCGGCCAAGCTGCGCTATATTCGCCGCATGGGGGCGACGGTTATCTGGATCACCCCGTTTTACCTCACGCCCTTTCTCGATGAGGGCTACGACGTCAGCGACCATCTGCAGGTGGATCCCCGCTTCGGAAAACTGGCCGATATCATCGCCTTTATCGAACAGGCCCGGGAGCTGGGCATGCAGGTTATTATTGAGCTGCTGATCCAGCACACCTCGGACGCCCATCCCTGGTTCCAGCAGGCCCGCCGCAGCCCCGCCTCGCCCTATCGCGATTACTATATCTGGTCGGATAACGACGACGACGATACGCCACCTATGTTCCCCGGCGTGGAAAAGAGCGTCTGGAGCTGGGACGACGAAGCGGGACAGTATTACCGGCACATGTTCTACCGCCACGAGCCGGACCTGAACCTGACCTCGCCCGCCGTGCTTAAGGAGATTGAGAATATTATCCTCTTCTGGCTCAAGCTGGGGGTATCGGGATTTCGACTGGATGCCGCATCACACCTCACGAAGCAGGCGGGCAACGGTGACGAGAAAAAGGGCCTGTGGATCCTGGAGCACATGCGCCGTCTTATCGAACAGCGTAATCCGGATGCGATCCTGCTCGGCGAAGTGGACGTAGACGTTGAGGTTTATAAAGACTATTTCGGCAATAACGACCGCCTGCATCTGGTGCTCAACTTCTGGCTCAACAAGTATTTCTACGTCAGCCTGGCCAGAAAAAGCGCCCGCCCGCTGCGCAACGCGGTGAAGAAAATGATCGTCCCGCCAGATTCATGCTGTTTTGCCAACTGGCTGCGCAACCATGACGAGCTGGATCTGGAAGGGATTAGCCAGAAAGATAAACAGTTCGTGCTCGACACCTTCGCCCCTGACGAGGAGATGAACGTCTATCAGCGTGGGATCCGCCGACGTCTGGCCCCGATGCTGAATGGCGATCCAAAGCGGCTGGCGTTCTGCCACGCGGTGCTCTTTTCCCTGCCGGGCGTCCCGGTGATGCGCTACGGGGATGAGATCGGCATGGGTGACGACCTTGAACTGGAGGAGCGCTACGCCGTCCGCACCCCAATGCAGTGGGCAGGTTCACAGGGCGGCGGTTTTTCGGCAGCCGATCCTGAAAAATTTATTGCGCCGATAATCGACCACGGCCCCTACCGCTATCAGAAAATCAACGTCGCCGATTCGCTGCTCCACCGCAACTCGCTCCTCCACCGGATTATTGATATTGCCAATACCCGCTCGGAGTTCCCCGAAATTGCCGTGGCGCCCTTTCGCCTCATCACCCTCAATCATGACGCGGTGCTGGGGATCTATTACGAGACCGACGAGCGCAGCATTCTGACCTTCGTTAACTTCAGCGACCAGCCGGTGCAGTTCACCGCCAGAGGGATCCGAAACGCCACCTGGACCGCCTGCCTCGCGGACAAACGCTACGACGACGCGCTGGTTTGCGGCAAAACCGTCGAACTCAGTATTGGCGCCTACGGCTACCGCTGGTTCTGGACGCACCGCAGCGCGCTGCGCTGATTAGCGTTTCCGGCGGGTTATCAGACGCGTCAGCATAATCCCGGCCACCGCGAGGGCCCCCAGCGCCACCTTGCCCGGCATACCGGAGGTGACGGACGTAGCGCGGTTCTTCGCTTCATCGGTAAAACGACCATGGATTTTGTGCAGGTCGTCAATCGGCTGGTCGAGATAGTCCCGCCGATCCGCTGCGTTCAGATCGTCGGTCATCTGGCCTTCCCAGGCTTTTTTTACCATCAGACGGTCAAGGTAGCCCGGAAAGAAGAATTGCCCGACGATGGACTGGATAGTGCTGCTGCCCACCCACAGCTCTCGCACCTGTTTCTGCGCAACCTTAAAGATGGCGCTGGCGGCCACTTCAGGCTCAAAGACCGGCGGCACCGGTCGCATCGCCCAGGCGAACTTATTCCTTGCCCATTCGAACTGCGGCGTATTGAGCCCCGGCATCTGCACCATGGAAAGCTGAACCCGGCTGTTCTCGTGCATCAGCTCCGTGCGCACCGCATCGGTGAATCCGCGGATCGCCGCTTTGGCCCCGCAGTAGGCCGACTGCAAAGGGATGGAACGGTAGGCCAGCGCGGACCCCACCTGAATAATCACCCCCCTGTCGCGGGGCACCATCAGCTCCAGCGCGGCGCGGGTGCCGTTAACAAATCCGAGATAGGTAACATCCGTCACGCGACGAAACTCATCCGGCGTCAGGGTACGAAACGGCGCCAGCACGGCCCCCATCGCATTGTTGACCCAGACATCAATCGCCCCGAGGCGATACTCAATCTCGTTAGCCGCATCCACCACCGCCTGGCTGTCGGCGACGTCCGCCTGCACCGCGTGGGCATTAACGCCGAAGCGGCGAAGCTCTTCCTGGGTGGAGTGCAGGCTGGCTTCATCGCGGGCGATAAGCCCCACATCGTAACCTGCCTTTGCAAATTTCAGCGCCGTGGCTTTTCCCACGCCCGCCGTCCCGCCGGTAATCACTATGACCGCCATAGAACCTCCGCGTGAATTTAGCCGTTATTGCCGTCCGACAATGTTGTCACCAGTTCAGCGAGCGAAAATTGCACCGCTTTTTCCACCACATCCTGGCAGTCGCCGGAGAAAAGGACGGTGCGGGTTTTCGTCTCACCGCAGATATTCCAGGCAAAGCAGACCGTTCCCGCCGCCGTACCGTCATCGCCCCCTTCCGGACCCGCGTAGCCGCTGATGGCGATGCTGATATCCGCCTGGGCAATGTCGCGGATGCTGGCGGCCATCTCGGTCACCGTCTGTTCACTGACGGCGGTATAGCGCGCCAGCGTCTCCTGACGCACGCCGAGGATCCGCGATTTGGCTTCATCGCTGAACACAACCAGCCCGACGTCATAAAAATCGGCCGTGTTTTCCTCTGCACACAGCGCCACCGAGAGCTTTCCTCCCGTGCAGGATTCCGCGGTGGTTAAGCGCAGCCCGGCATCGGTTAATTTACTCGCCAGCTTTTTGGTGAGTTCACTCACGGTATAATGACTGTCGTGTAAAAGATTGCTCATCTTGCCGCCTCTTATTTTTCAACAGGAATGATTGAAATATGTCCATTGCGCTCAAGTATGGCATATTTAATTTCGCTAAGTTCTGTAATGCCATTATTTTGACGCGCTGACACCAGAATATCATCACAAGATACGTCGACTTTTTTTAGCTTATCCGCTAATGGAACGCCATTCTCAACCAGAATCACAGGGGTCCCATCAAGAATATTCTCCACCGGGGAAAAATATTTCTTCATCAGGCCAAATATAATGTCAACGACCACCAGCGTGGTAATGGTAATCATTGCGCCGGTAACGGAGAAATCCTGCCCCAAAAGCGCCTGCTGCGTCGCCTCACTAATAATTAAGAGGAGGATGAGATCAAAGCTGGTCATCTGCAGCAGCGCCCGTCGCCCTGCCACTTTAAATACCACCACGAGAAACAGATAAATCGCCAGCGCGCGAAAGACCATATCCATATCAGCCTCCTAGGGGTAAATAAATTGCCAGAGGTTAATCTCCGGCTCGTTGTTGACGCGGATGACGGTGTTCCATTTACCGGCTCTGGAAGGTGTCGTGAAGTATAAAACAGAGAAGTTGTCTGATTTTTGCAGGTCGTCATAGACCAAATAGAGGGTTTTGCCGTGGCTATACATTTTGTCTGGCTGCGGCCAGACGCTGCCGGGCTCGTACACGTCGCTGCTGTCGGTGGTCAGGCTGAGGGTATAGCTGCCCTCCGTCTTCACCGGGAAGGTGACCTGCATTCTTGACTCCGTCTCCCGCCGGCCGAAGCGTTCATAGTTTATGCTCAATGAGTTAGCGGAATTGGTTTTGGCAGTATCGCTCACCACCCCGCTGGAAAACAGACCAGCAACCGCTGCGATGATAATAGCCAGGAGGACAACAAAACCCACCTGGCGAAATGAATATTCAAACCTCAACAAGCGATAACTCTCATCTATCCCGGGTAACTTTTCATTTTCATGCTTCATAGTCGTTGTCACCGTTTCGCTTATTTCAAGATAGTTTTGATTTCCAAAGAAAATGTTTTTAAGACTTATCACATTTGCCACATAAAGGAATAGCAACAATACTTAATATGTCAAGACACTCAAAAATGAAGGATATCAGATGAAATTATCACTTATTTCCGCTTTTTTGATATTTCTGGTTCCAGCTGCATGGGCAGATAATAACGGCGGGTTACAAAAAGGTGAAGCACCGCCACCGCCCCACGCGCTGGACAGCGGATATCGTGGAACCGACGACGCGCGTATTATGACCATCGATCAGGCAAAACAATTGCACGATGGCGCGACAATATCATTGCGCGGTAATCTTATTGACGGTAGCGGCGATAAGTTTGTATTCCAGGATAAAACCGGAAAAATCGACGTTATTATTCCCCAGGCAGTCTTCGACGGCAGAACGGTAAAACCCGATCAGATGATCAGTATCAACGGTTCGCTTGATAAAAAATCATCGCCTGCCGTCGTTCGTGTTGATCGTTTGCAGAAATAATTCAGCGAAGCGTTAACGCTGCAACTATCCATCAAATCTCACCCCTTGGCTTAAGGAGTCAGCTATGAGTGATACTACACAACGTACGAACGCTTACCCGAAACCCCCGTTCCCGGAACAGCCGCAAACGCCGCCGGGGCTGGCGTCTGAAATGCAGCCTGTACCCGACCACGGTGAAACAAGCTATAAAGGGCATGGCCGCCTTGCCGGCAAAAAAGCGCTGATCACCGGTGGCGACTCCGGGATTGGACGCGCAGTGGCTATCGCCTACGCCCGTGAAGGGGCAGACGTCGCCATCAACTATCTGCCTGAAGAAGAGAAAGATGCCGCCGAGGTCATCGACCTGATCAAAGCGGAAGGCCGCAAGGCCATCGCGCTGCCCGGAGACGTGCGGGACGAGACCTTTTGTCAGAATCTGGTCGAAGAAGCCGTTTCGAAGCTGGGCGGGCTGGATATTCTGGTCAACAACGCAGGCCGTCAGCAGTTCCGGGAATCCCTTGAAGAGCTGACCACCGAAGATTTTGACGCGACGTTTAAAACCAACGTTTACGCCCCCTTCTGGATCACCAAGGCCGCCTTGCGCCACCTGAAAGCGTCGTCCGTGATCATTAACACTTCCTCCGTTCAGGCGGTGAAGCCCAGCCCCGTACTGCTGGACTACGCCCAGACGAAGGCCTGTCTGGCGGTGTTTACCAAATCCTTAGCCAAACAGCTGGGTCCGAAAGGCATTCGCGTCAACGCGGTCGCCCCCGGCCCGTACTGGACGGTACTCCAGTCCAGCGGCGGCCAGCCGATGGAGAAAGTGAAGGAGTTCGGGGGGGATACCCCGCTGGGTCGTCCGGGACAGCCCGTCGAGATTGCCCCGCTGTACGTCACGCTGGCCTCGGATGAGTGTTCCTTTACCTCCGGTCAGGTATGGTGTTCAGACGGCGGCGACGGCGTGATCTAAACCGGTTTGTAGTTTATCCCTCCGCAGTGAGCAATAAATGAACAAGGACGTTCATCACCCACCTCGCCTGAAAAACATGTTGTAACTCAAACAGATCAAATGTTAAAAATATTTTGCTATCAAGTTATCAAAATTAAACAACTTAACTTGTCACCCGCATCGCTCTGTTTTTAACATCGCCTATGGAAAAAAATGGTCTGTTCAGTCAGCGCATACGCTTGCGCCATTTGCATACATTTGTGGCCGTCGCTCAACAGGGAACGCTGGGGCGCGCGGCTGAAACTCTTAACCTGAGCCAGCCCGCGCTCTCAAAAACCCTTAACGAGCTGGAACAGCTGACCGGCGCCCGTCTATTTGACCGCGGTCGGCTGGGGGCACAGCTGACTCTGGTGGGCGAACAGTTCCTGACGCACGCCGTGAAGGTGCTGGATGCGCTCAACACCGCAGGCCAGTCCCTGCACCGAAAAGAAGAGCAGACCAGCGAGGTGGTGCGCGTCGGCGCCCTGCCAACCGCGGCGCTGGGGATCCTGCCGCCCGTTATTGGTCAGTTCCACAAGCAGCAGCGCAATACCACTATTCAGGTTGCCACCATGAATAACACCATGCTGCTCGCGGGGCTGAAATCGGGTGAGCTTGATCTCGGTATCGGTCGAATGTCCGACCCCGAGCTGATGGGCGGTCTCAATTATGAACTGCTGTTCCTGGAATCCCTGAAGCTGGTGGTTCGACCCGATCATCCCCTGCTGCAGGACACGGTGACGTTAAGCCGGGTGATGGAGTGGCCGGTGGTGGTTTGCCCGAAAGGGACCGTCCCGCGCCAGGCCGCCGAAACCTTGCTGCAGATGCAGGGGTGTACGCTACCCTCAGGGTGCATCGAAACGCTTTCGGCTTCTCTTTCGCGCCAGCTTACCCTGGATTATGACTACGTCTGGTTCGTCCCCTCCGGTGCGGTAAAAGATGATTTGCGTCAGGGCACGCTGACCGCCCTGCCGATCGCCTCCCCGGGTGCGGGTGAACCCATCGGTATTTTGACCCGGGTGGATACTCCCCTTTCCACGGGCGCACAAACGCTACTGAGCGCTATCCGTAAATCTATGCCTGTCTGATTCCCTTCACCCCTCACCCAGTTGCCTCTCCCTGTGTCAGAGGCAACTGGGCTGTGCGTTAATCAAATAATGCGGAATGATCCATTAACAATTGCGTAAAACAAATTAACAGTTTTATCATAATGGCGGATTCACCATTTGGTTCGCGAATCGTTATATAAACAAGAATTCACTCGTTTTAATCATTGCTCTCCCCGCATTTATTATCCAGATGGTACACACCCGGCAATGCGGAGAGATTCAAAGGAGACAGAAATGGCATTTGGCAGCGCGCCGCGCGGGATACCTTGTATTTTGCAGTGGCTCCTTGCCGGACTGATGTTGCTCATCGGTCTGGCGGTCGGCGGGTTGGGCTTCAAGCTCGCCGCCGTAGGCGGAAGTTTTTACTTCGTGATAATGGGCGTGGTGATGGTCATTGCCGCGCTACTGATTTTCCTCAATCGCAGCAGCGGGATCGTGCTTTACGGCATCGCGTTTATTGCCTCGCTGTTCTGGGCGGTAAGCGATGCGGGCTGGGATTTCTGGCCTCTCTTCTCGCGCCTGTTCACCTTCGCCGTACTGGCCTTCCTCTGCGCCATCGTCTGGCCTTTCCTGCGCGCGGCAAACCGCGGCGCAGCGAATAAAGCACCGGCTTATGGCGTTGCGGCGGTTCTCGCACTGGCGATGCTGGTCAGCCTCGGCTGGATGTTTAAGCCTCAAACCCTCGTGGCGGCGAACGAGCCCGTTCCGGTGAAACCCGTTGCTCCAGGCGAACAGCAGAAAAACTGGGAACACTGGGGCAACACCACCCACGGCGACCGCTTCGCCGCGCTGGACCAGATTAACAAGCAAAACATCAGCGATCTGAAAGTCGCCTGGGTGGCGCACACCGGGGATATTCCGCAGAGCAACGGCTCCGGTGCGGAAGATCAGAACACGCCGCTGCAGATTGGCGACACGCTCTATGTCTGCACGCCGTACAGTAAAGTGCTGGCGCTGGACGTGGATTCCGGGAAAGAAAAATGGCGTTATGATTCGAAAGCCACCGCGCCGAACTGGCAGCGTTGCCGTGGTCTGGGCTACTTTGAAGATCATGCAAACGTGACAGCGTCACAGACCGGGACATCGCCAGCGGCATGCCCTCGCCGCCTGTTCCTGCCGACCACCGACGCCCGTCTGATTGCCATCAATGCGGATAATGGCAAGCTCTGCGACGACTTTGGTGACCATGGCACCGTTGACCTGAGCGTTGGCATGGGTGAGATCAAGCCGGGCTATTATCAGCAGACCTCCACGCCGCTGGTTGCCGGAAACGTTGTTGTCGTCGGCGGTCGCGTCGCGGATAACTTCTCTACCGGCGAGCCGCCGGGCGTGGTGCGCGCCTACGACGTTCACACCGGTAAACTGGCCTGGGCGTGGGATCCGGGTAATCCGAACCTGACCGGCCTGCCGCCGGAAGGCCAGACTTATACCCGCGGTACGCCGAACGTCTGGTCTGCGATGTCTTACGACGCTAAGCTGAACCTGATCTACCTGCCAACCGGCAACGCCACCCCGGACTTCTGGGCGGGCGAGCGCACCCCGTTGGACGATAAATACAGCTCCTCCATCGTCGCCGTCGACGCGGCCACCGGACAGGTGCGCTGGCATTTCCAGACCACCCACCACGACCTGTGGGACTTCGACCTGCCTTCCCAGCCGCTGCTGTACGACCTGCCGGACGGCAAAGGCGGCACCACGCCTGTACTGGTGCAGACCAGCAAGCAGGGCATGATCTTTATGCTCAACCGTGAAACCGGCAAGCCGGTGGCGAAGGTGGAGGAACGTCCAGTTCCGGCGGGTAACGTTGAAGGTGAACGGTACTCTCCGACCCAGCCGTACTCCGTGGGCATGCCGATGATTGGCAACCAGACGTTGACCGAGTCCGACATGTGGGGGGCGACGCCTGTCGACCTGCTTCTGTGCCGCATTCAGTTTAAAGAGATGCGTCATCAGGGCGTCTTCACCCCGCCGGGTCTCGACCGTTCCCTGCAGTTCCCCGGCTCGCTCGGCGGGATGAACTGGGGCAGCGTCTCCGTTGACCCGAACAACAGCCTGATGTTCGTCAACGATATGCGTCTGGGGCTGGCAAACTACATGGTGCCGCGCGCGAACGTGGCGAAAAACGCCAGCGGCATTGAGATGGGGATTGTCCCGATGGACGGCACGCCGTTCGGCGCAATGCGCGAACGCTTCCTGTCGCCGCTGGGCATTCCGTGCCAGAAGCCGCCGTTCGGAACCATGTCGGCCGTTGACCTGAAAACCGGCAAGCTGGTGTGGCAGGTACCGGTTGGTACCGTAGAAGATACCGGCCCGCTGGGCATTCGCATGCACATGCCAATCCCAATCGGGATGCCAACGCTGGGCGCGTCGCTATCAACCCAGTCCGGCCTGCTGTTCTTCGCCGGCACCCAGGATTTCTACCTGCGCGCGTTTGATACCGCCACCGGGAAAGAGATCTGGAAGGACCGCCTGCCGGTCGGTAGCCAGTCCGGCCCGATGACCTACGTCTCGCCGAAAACCGGTAAGCAGTACATCGTCATTAACGCCGGGGGCGCTCGCCAGTCGCCGGATCGCGGTGATTACGTTATCGCGTACGCGTTACCCGATAAGCAGTAACGGATGAAAAAAGGGACCGAAAGGTCCCTTTTTTGTCGGCCGGGTAAGCGAAGCGCCACCCGACACGGCCGGCGAGTCAGAACGTTTCCCAGTTATCACCGTTATGCGCTACCGCCGGACGTAATGCAGCAGGTTTTACTGCCGCAGAGTTCTGCTGTTGAGTACGCCCCTGAGCCTTACCGCTCAGACGAAACGCCCCGACCGCCTCGGTCAGACGCGCGCCCTGTTCTTCCAGCGACGCCGCCGCCGCGGAGGCCTCTTCCACCAGCGAGGCGTTCTGCTGGGTCACTTTATCCATCTCCGAAATAGCCTGGCTGACCTGCACGATACCGCGGCTCTGCTCGTCAGACGCGGCGGCAATCTCCAGCATGATGTCGGTGACGCGCTTCACCGCCTCGACGATCTCATTCATGGTATTGCCAGCGGCAACGACCTCACCGGAACCCTGGTCTATCAGCGAGACCGATTCGTTGATCAGGCTTTCGATCTCTTTTGCGGCGTTGGCGCTGCGGCTTGCCAGGGTGCGGACTTCGCTGGCCACCACGGCGAACCCGCGTCCCTGCTCGCCCGCCCGCGCCGCTTCTACCGCCGCGTTAAGCGCCAGGATATTGGTCTGGAAGGCGATGCTGTTGATCACCGCGGTAATCTCAGAGATTTTCTTCGAACTGCTTGAGATATTGCCCATAGTTTTCACCACACCGGAGACTATCTGGCCGCCGCGGCTGGCTTTCCCGGAGGCATCTTCCGCCAGCTTGCTGGCATGATGGGCGTTATCGGCGTTCTGCTTCACCGTCGCGGTCAGCTGCTCCATGCTGGCGGCAGTCTGCTCAATCGCCGCGGCCTGCTGCTCGGTTCGTGATGAGAGATCGGTGTTACCGGCAGAGATCTCGCTGGTACCCCGGTAGATCTCCTCCGCTCCCTGACGGACGGTGCCGACCGTTGTTTCAAGGGAGTGCTGCATGGTTTGCAGATCGCGCGTCAGGCGGCCAATTTCGCTGCGTCCGGCCACGTCGTCCGGCATCGTCAGGTCGCCTTTGGCGATATTCTCGATACGTTTCGCTGCACGCTGCAGCGGATTAATGACCGTGCGGCGCAGCACAACGAAGGTCATCGCGGTCAGCACCAGCGCAAGCGCAAACGCGCCCACCATAAACATCAGGCCCAGCTGCGTGCGGCTGTGCGCCTGCGCCGTCAGCGCATTGGCGCGGTCGGTGCGGATCTTAATCGCCTTCAGCAGAACGGCGTTGTAAGCATCGTCCAGCGGGCGCGCGGTCTCATTTTCGTGGTTGATGATCGCCTCGAACATGCCGTTTTTGGCAAATTTGACCATCGGCTGGAGGCCCGCAATATAGGCGTCGTAGCGTGCCTTCAGGTCTGCATCCAGCGCTTCGTCCGCAGCGCTGCGCACGGAACGATGCATATAGGCGGTAAAGCTATCCTGGGACTGCTTAATGCGCGTTTCCGCCTCACGGATGTTCTGCTTCATGGCCTCCATCTCTGCGATACGGCTTGCCGCGCCGGCGTGGATCATATTGATACGCGCGGTGCGCAGATGGTTTGAGCTGTTCGACAGCCCCATACGGACCTGAATTTCGGACGTAACGTCCTGCTGATCGTTGTCGGCCTGTAGCAGGAAATACCCCGCCAGACCCGAACTCAAGGCAAACAGCAGAATAATGCCACCGAGAATGGAGGAAAACAGCGGAACCAGCCTGATGTGATGCAGGAAGCTCAGCTTGCGCTGCGCCTGCATCGAAGAAGTGTTGTCCATGACCGTCGACTCTCTTATAGGTAAGATGCGCAAAAACACGCCTGTTAGATAGTCATCGGCACGGCAGAGATTTAGATTACGGCTAAAAACGCCGCACTGGTCACACTTTAGAGAAGATTATTAAAGAAATGCCAGCGGCTAAAAACCGCTGGCAGAAGAGTTACTTGTCGCCGAAATGAATGACGGTGCGGATGGATTTTCCTTCGTGCATCAGATCGAACGCCTCGTTGATCTGCTCCAGCGGCAAACGGTGGGTAATGAACGGGTCGAGCTGAATTTTACCGACCATCGCGTCTTCCACCATGCCGGGAAGCTGGGTACGCCCCTTCACGCCGCCAAACGCGGAGCCGCGCCAGACGCGTCCGGTCACCAGCTGGAATGGACGGGTTTTGATCTCCTGTCCTGCCCCGGCCACGCCGATGATGATGCTCTCACCCCAGCCCTTGTGGCAGCATTCCAGCGCAGAACGCATTACGTTGACGTTGCCGATACACTCGAAGCTGAAGTCCACGCCGCCGTCGGTCATCTCAACGATGACGTCCTGAATCGGTTTCTCGTGATCCTTCGGGTTCACGAAATCGGTCGCGCCCATTTCACCCGCCAGCTTGAATTTTTCCGGGTTGGTATCGACCGCGATGATACGCCCGGCCTTCGCCTGCACCGCGCCCTGAATCACTGCCAGACCAATGCCGCCGAGACCGAACACCGCCACGGTGTCGCCCTCTTTTACTTTTGCCGTGTTATGCACCGCGCCAATGCCGGTGGTTACGCCGCAGCCCAGCAGGCAGACTTTATCCAGCGGCGCCTGCGGGTTGACCTTCGCCAGCGAGATCTCCGCGCAAACGGTGTATTCGCTGAAGGTGCTGGTACCCATGTAGTGATAGATTGGCTCACCGTTGTAGGAGAAACGGGTGGTGCCGTCCGGCATCAGCCCTTTCCCCTGAGTGGCGCGCACGGCCTGGCAGAGGTTAGTTTTGCCGGATTTACAGAACTTACACTCGCCGCATTCCGCCGTGTACAGCGGGATAACGTGATCGCCTGGCTTCAGGCTGGTCACGCCCTCGCCCACTTCCACCACAATCCCGCCGCCTTCATGACCCAGCACCGCCGGGAAGACGCCTTCCGGATCGTCACCGGAGAGGGTAAATGCATCGGTATGGCACACGCCGGTATGGGTGATTTTGATCAGCACTTCGCCTTTTTTCGGCGGTGCGACGTCGATGTCGACGATTTTCAGCGGCTGGCCGGGGCCAAATGCAACAGCTGCGCGAGATTTCATCATGTCTTCCCTTTTTGTCAGGTGTGTGGATTTATTTTAGATAAGAGCGCAGCAAATGGCCGACTTCCGCCATGCGTACGGCTCGCTGATCCGGCGTTGTGTCTCCCGTCACCAGCTCGTCTTTGAGATGTATTTCAACCATTTCGCCCATCAGGCCATTGGCAGCCCCGCGCACGGCGGCAATTTGCTGCAGGATGGCCAGACAGGGGTCGCCCGACTCCAGCGCGCGTTCAAGGGCATCAACCTGGCCCCGAATGCGGCGGACGCGGGTAAGAATACGTTTTTTATCTTCGGGTGAGTGCGGCATATGCCCTCCTGATACTATAGGGGGGTATGGTATATGAGTTATCTTACAAATGTAAACTTACTTTTAGCATGAAACCTAGATCGCGCTGAGCTTATCCGGCACTCATCCCCCTGCCATCTTGCGCCAGCATTTGCAGCTCCTCCTGAAGCCATCGGGTCGCCCCCCGCTGGCCGCTGCGCTTATGCGAGTAAATTTTCACCTCAAATTTGGGAATAGAGAACGGCAAGGCAAAAATCCTCAGTTCCGCCGCCGCCACCAGCTTCTCGGCGGCGTAACGAGGAATGGCCATCAGCAGGTCGCTTTCCGCAACGATAAATGGCGCGCTCAGCATCGACGGCGTTTTGATCGCAATGTGCCGCGTATAGCCCAACTGCTCGAGCCGCACGTCCAGGACGCCCTGCTTTTCATTCCACGGCGTCACCACCAGGTGTCGGGCAGCGAGGTAATCCTCCAGCGTCAGCCGGGTCCGGCTTGCGTTGCTGATAACCACATACTCATCCTCAAACCAGCCGATCTCTTCCAGTTCCGGATGGCGGATATCGTCCTCGGTGCTGAAACCCAGCGCCAGATCCACCTCGCCCGCCAGCAGCTCCGTCAGCGCCGGGCTGTGCGGCAGATAGCGCAATTCGAAACGCAAGCCCGGGGCAGCAATCTGCAGCTTGTGCATCAGGGCGGGAAAAATACATAGCGCGGTAAAATCCGTAATCCCAATTTGCAAGCTTTCGGTACTGCTGGCGGCATCAAACTCCGGCTGCGGGGTCAGCTCCTGATTAAGGAACGACAATGCGGAAGCAATAGAGGGCGCAAGCTGAGTGGCATACACGCTGGGCGACATACGATGCCCTTCCCGAAAAAAGAGCGGATCGTTAAGGGCCGTGCGCAGACGCGACAGCGCATGGCTCAGCGCCGAGGTGCTCATCGCCAGCTCGTCGGCTGCGAGGCGAACAGAACGGTGGCGGTAAATGGCGTCAAAAACGGGCAGCAGGTTTAAATCAAGACGTCTCAGCGCCGGATGCATAATATTCATCATTTGTTGATTTCATTGCACTTAATTCTTCGGACAATACTCCGTATGCTTAACGCCATCAATCGCGAACCGTGCAAATAACAGGAAAAACAATGAGCATAACCCTTCGTCAGGCCCGTCCCGAAGATGCAGCGGCTATTTACGCCATGATCTATGAGCTGGCGGTATATGAAAAAGCCCCCGAAGAGGTCGTAACCACGCCGGACGAGATCCGGGAAACCCTCTTTGGTGCGGGCAGTAAAACCGAGGCGTTGATCGCTGAGTTTGACGGCAGGATCGCCGGCTATGCCGTGTTCTTCACCAGCTATTCGACCTGGCTTGGACGCAACGGGATTTATATGGAAGACCTGTACATTTCCCCGGACTACCGCGGTAAAGGCGCAGGCAGAGCGCTGCTGAAACATATCGCTCAACTCGCGGTAAAACGGCAATGTGGCCGCCTTGAATGGAGCGTGCTGGACTGGAACCAGCCCGCAATCGATTTTTATCTCAGCATTGGCGCGCTGCCGCAGTCCGAATGGGTGCGCTACCGTCTTGACGGCGAAGCGCTGCTCAAATTTGCCGAATAGCGGCACCGCTCAGCGCGAGGATCCCGACCAGGCGGGATCCTCGATTCCCGCCAGTACAGTCTGAAGACATTAATAACTTGTGCTACAATTCCATAAATTTCATTAACATATTGTAGAACATCATGAGTACAACCCCCTTCATCCGCCCGCAGCTCACCCTGCCAAACGGCGCCGATAAACTTCTGCTGCACTCCTGCTGCGCCCCCTGCTCCGGTGAAGTCATGGAAGCTATCCAGGCCTCGGGCATTGACTACACCATTTTCTTCTATAACCCCAACATCCATCCGCAAAAGGAATACCTCATCCGTAAGGAAGAAAACATTCGTTTTGCAGAAAAACACGGCGTGCCGTTTGTTGATGCCGATTACGACACTGATAACTGGTTCGAGCGTGCCAAAGGCATGGAGTGGGAGCCCGAGCGCGGCGTCCGCTGCACCATGTGCTTCGATATGCGCTTCGAGCGTACTGCGCTTTACGCGGCGGAAAATGGTTTCAGCGTTATCAGCAGCTCGCTGGGGATCTCTCGCTGGAAGAATATGCAGCAGATCAATGACTGCGGCCAGCGTGCGGCAGCGCGCTATCCGGGGATGGTCTACTGGGACTACAACTGGCGCAAACAGGGCGGCTCATCACGCATGATTGAGATCAGCAAGCGGGAACAGTTTTACCAGCAGGAATATTGCGGCTGCGTGTATTCCCTTCGGGACAGCAACCTGCACCGCAGGTCGCAGGGCCGCCCGCTTATCCGCATTGGCAAGCAGTATTACGGCCAGGATGAGAACGAAAAATAGCGCCCTCTTCTGGTGTAGATATATCCGAAAACCGGCCAATTCCCTCCGAAATTTAGCGTTCCGCCTCTCATCTTTTCAAAGAGAGGCTATCCTTTAACTATCAACAAAAGGAGGCAAAAATGTCTGATTTCGGTACTGATAAAAACACCCAGTTTGCTGAAGACAAAGCAAAAAATAAATTTGATGAACTTTCAGGTTCAGCCCAGCAGCAGTTCGGTGAATTCGTTGATTCACCGAAGCATCAGGTAAAAGGCGCTGCGAAAAAATATGCCGCACAGGCCAGCGATGCTGTCTCTGACGTGACTGAAGCGGTCAGAAATAACCCGCTAACCGGTCTTATCGCCGCAGGTGCGGTCGGTATTGTGCTTGGCCTGTTGCTGGGACGCAAATAAACAAGGCCCTTCGGGGCTTTATTTTTTAGCTGAACAATCTCACCATGCGGTCTAATTCCTCCTCTTTCACGGCGCGCGAGAGATAATATCCCTGAAAGTTTTTCACACCCAGCTCGACTAATTTTTCAAACTTCTCCTCACTGTCAACGCCCTCTGCAATGCAAGCTGTTCCGGTCATGTCGCTGTAAATCTGTATCGCTTTAATCAGATTATAATCGTTGTCGTTCGCCACAAAATGATCGACGATGTCCCGATCCAGTTTCAGCCCATCAAAATGCACCTGCCTCACGGGGAACATGGCATGATGGCTTGAGAAGCAGTCGTCAAGAAACAGTCTGCACCCCGTATTACGCAGGTGCCGCATGGTTTCTGGGATGCTTTTATCTTTCGTTACATCAATATCTTCCGCGAATTCAAAGACCAGCTTTTCTGCCCACTGGGGGTTAAGCAGCATGCCGATGGCTTTCCTGGCCATCTCTGGCAGCGCGTTCCCGGACGCCAGGCGAGGCGGTATGTTAACGGAAAAATAGAATTTACCGTTATATTTATTAATCCCGGACACGGCGGCGTGGATCACCATAGCCGTAATCTTTAGCCATACTTCATAATTAGCGATATTATTCAGAAAACGGGCTGGCTTGACTATTTTACCGTTCTTATTCCAGCGAATAAGTATCTCAAACCCCACCCCTTTCTTGTCACGATCGGTAATGATCTGGTAGGCGGGAAATATCTCCCTTTTCACCAGCGCATTAAAAACTTCCGCTTCTTTATCCGTGAAGTCCACTCTTTGATTTTGGCTTTTAATCCGCCTTTCCACTTTTACATTGCGCGGTTCATTCAACCATCGCTTGATACAATGTAATTTCTGCAGACCTTCTTTACGATGGGTGTAAACCGTTTTATTAGAAAGCCTCAGTTTGTCGCACAGGTCTTTTATAGACATGCCGCGATAGAAGTTCAATAAAACATCAACCTCTCTTCTTGTCAGCCATTTGAGCTTTTCTGACGAAGAACAGTCCAGATAGTAATCGCGTAATAAGCGCGAGCGGTCCTTAAAGCCATTATTGTGGGTGTGGAAACAGGTTATTACATCAGATACGCTGGCTACGCGAATCAATGATAATTGATGACTGTTATTTAGAAGACTACCCAGGGTTCGATACAGCCAGCTGTCCGGTATATCACCATACAGGGTAACACGACGAATAACAGGAAGTGCATTGAGTACGGATGCCAGTCGCGTCAGGCTCTCCAGTAGACCTACCGTACCTTTTCCCAGGAACACTACGATGTGAGCGTTTTGATGAATAAGGATATTTTCCTTGTCAGGATCAGATAACTCATCTCCATCAAAGTGAATATGCGCAGTCTCAATGCCGTACTTTTTGAGCAGCAGGTGATATCCCTGAAACGTAAAGCCGCAGGTTGAAATGACAAATCTTCGCTCGTTGCGCGCATCATTCCTGAGAGAAATTTGGTGGGTCATAACCTGCTCCTGGGCACGAAAGCGCCATTATTATTATGAGTATGTATACCAACAGCGGTGTGTATAATAATTTTACAATACACCATCAGGTTAAGATACTGTTATCAACGCCATGCACTGTAACATCTTTGCGTTAATCACCCTTTTTCCAAACATAAATATAACTCTATATTTCTTTTAAAATACCGACCGCAAGCCACTTTTTCTCAGGTATAATGAAAATTCCGAAAAAGAAGGCTGGATACTTCATCTATCGGCTCATCAAATACGAGAAAAATGCTATGGATAATCACATCTCATCCAGGGCCTTGCTACATCGAAGGGATGTTATAAAAAGCAACCCGCGGTTTAGTGAGGCAATATTAGAGCACTACACAATCAATGACGCCATCTACAAAAAACAACCCTTGTTCTACAAGACAATGCTTCAGGAATCTCGGTTTAACATTGTTCTTTCCATGTGTTGTTTTATATTTGGCAATCAGGCCGAATCCGTCTCAGAGATAAAAGAGTTATGTTCCCGCTATAAAATAGCCAGCCCCAACAGCGTTATTGCGATCATTACGTTACTCAGAACCACGGGACGCATCAGGACCTGGCGCTGTACGGAAGACCGGCGAAAAACGAGAATTGCCCCAACCGAAAAAGGATTGAATGAACTCAAACGCTATATGTCCGGTGCATTTTTACCCGTCAGCATTCTTTACCCGACGTTTAATATTGATGTTAACCTGCTGGATAATGACACATTGAGAAATAATTTCTTCCGCCGCGCGGCAGAATATCTTTTTAGGGGATTAACGTTCAGAAAAGTTTTACCGGAAGTGGGGTTATTTATTGATAAGGATGGAGGCCGCATGATTATGCTGTATCTTTACCTGCAGGCCATAAAAAACAAATCCGCCCACGGCGCGGTTATTCAATACTCCGCCAGCACGCTCGCTAAAGAATTCTTTGTCTCCCGGATCCACGTCAACCGGATTATCAAATCGGCGCATGAGGCAGGTTATCTTAAAGATCGCGGTGACGGTCGCCTGTCGGTGTATCCGGCGTTTTTCGAACTGGTCGAAAACTATGCCGGATTATATTTCGCTTATGTTACTCATTACATTAACGTGGTGCCGAAGGAGCGACGCCACCCAAACAACGTAACGTCAACGGTATAATACAAATGGCGTTCGGTATCCCGAACGCCAATCTTTATCTTTCGCGCAGCGCCTCTTTTGCCTTGTTCAGCGGTTTCAACAGATAATCCAGGATGGTTTTGCTGCCGGTTTTAATATCTACCGTTGCAATCATCCCTGGAAAGACCGGAAAGTCTTTGCCCTGCTTATTGGTCAGGTGGTTACTGTCGGTGCGGATATAGACGCGGTAGTAGTAGACATCTCTTTTCACCTCGTCCTGCAGGGTGTCCGGCGAAATCATGGTCACCTCGCCCTCCAGCCCGCCATAGATGGAGTAGTCATAGGCCGTAATTTTCACCAGCGCTTTCTGGCCAGGGTGGATAAACGCGACATCGCGCGGCGAGATTTTCGCCTCAACCACCATCTGGTCGTCCAGCGGGACCAGGCTCATCAGCTTGCCGTTCGGGGGAATAACGCCGCCCACGGTCGTCACGTCAATATCCTTCACAATCCCACGCACCGGCGCGTTGAAGGTCAGCCGGGTCAGGGAGTCCTCACGCCCTTTCATCACCGAACGCTGGGCTTCAATCTCCGCGTTGGCTTTCGCCAGCTCTTCACGGGCGCGGACGTAATACTGATTTTTCATCTCGGTGATTTTATTCTCAAGCTCATTTTTTTGACGCTCAAGACGTAACACCTCAACCTTGCTGGCCGCCCCCTGGGTCACCAGCGGACGGGTCAACGACAGCTCGCGCTGCACCAGCTCGGCGCCCTGACGTAAGCCGGCCAGCCCTTTTTCAAGGCTCTCGCGACGGGACTGATAGAGCGCCGTTTCCTGTTTGACCAGCTCAACGTCATCGTCCAGTTCCTCGGGAAACGCGAGTTCCGTGTCGTTAACTTCGGCCTTCAGTCGCGCAGCCGTTGCCAGCGCCGCGTTCAGACGAGACTCGCTCTCCAGCACGCTGGACTCGGTTTTAGTCCGGTCAAGCTGTGCCAGCTGCTGACCGCGCTCAACGATATCGCCTTCGCGAACCAGCAGGCTGTGGATAATCCCTCCTTCCAGGGACTGAATCACCTGCTCATGGGAGGACGGGATCACCTTGCCGCTGCCGGTCGTGACTTCGTCCAGCTGGAACAGGCTCGCCCAGGCGATAAACACCGCCAGCAGGGCGAACAGCGACCATGCTACCAGCGAGGAACGCGGCAGGCGCGGCTCTTTCAGACGGCTGTTATAACGGGAGAAATCGTTCATGCCGCACCCTCCTCTGCAACAGCCGCCGGCTTCATGGTCACGGTGCGCTGTGCCGCCTTTTGCGGCGCCAGCCCGTGCTGATGCAGAATCGCGTCGCGCGGACCGTCCATCACCACCTTGCCGTTTTCCAGTACAATAATGCGGTCGACCAAATCCAGAATCGGCAGGCGATGGGTTGCTACCACCAGCGTCCGGCGCTTGCCCAGCCATTTGTGAAGATGCTGAATAAACTGCTTCTCGCTCATCTCGTCCAGCCAGGCGGTAGGCTCATCCAGCAGCAGGATATTCGGGGCAGTGATCAGCGCGCGCGCCAGCAGCAGCGCCTGACGCTGTCCGCCGGAGAGGCCCGTTCCGCCCTCGTTGATGATGGTGTTCAGCCCCATTTTCTGCTTACGCACGTACTCCAGCGCGCCGCTATTGACCAGCGCTTGATGAATTTCATCGTCGGTGGCGAGAGGATTCCCCATCAGGATATTGTCCCGCACGGAGCCAAAGAACAGCCGCGCCTGCTGGCTAAGCAGCTGCATGTCGCGGCGCAGGTCGGCCGGGTCCAGATGATTGAGAGCAATATCGTCCAGCAGAATGCTCCCCTGCTGCGGCTCCTGCATGCCCGCCAGAAGCTGCAGCAGCGTGCTTTTACCGGAGCCGTTACGCCCAAGCACCGCCACGCGCTCACCGGCGCGAATCTGCAGTTTGCTGATGTTCAGCACGGTGAGTTTCTCTTCTTCGTCATAGTAGAAGCCGACGTCTTCCAGCCGGTAATCCCCGCGCAGGTGGGCTTTATGCACCTTCTTCCCGTGCTGCGGATCGTCAATCGGGCGCTGCATCAGGTCGTCCAGCCCCTTGCGGGCCACTTTTGCCGACTGCCAGCGCGAGAGCACGCCAGAGATTTGCGACAGCGGCGCGATGGTACGCGATGCCAGAATTGAGGTTCCCACCAGCGCACCGGTGGTCATGTCGCCGCTGATGACCAGGTAACAGCCCACCAGCAGGACCACCGCATAGACGATGGACTGCACCTCCTGGGTCCAGGTCAACAGCAGCCCCGTCAGCCAGCGCTGCTTCATGCCGACGCTGGCGGCCACGTCGTTGGTGTTGTTCCACTGGTTCTGGAATCGCTGCTCGGCGCGCATCAGCTTGATGTCTTCAATGCCCTGCACCGCCTCCACCAGCGTCGCGTTACGAATGGCAGATTCGCGCATCCCTTCGCTGGAGAGTTTCCCCAGCGGGCGCTGCACCAGCAGGCCCGGAATAAGCAGCAGCGGCACGGCGAGCAGGACCACCAGCACCAGTGGGCCGCCAATCATCCACAGAATAAAGACGAACAGCAGGAAGAACGGCAGGTCGGAGATCGCCGCAATGGTGGTCGAGGTGATGAGCTCGCGCACCGACTCCAGCTCGCGGATCTGGGCGATAAACGATCCGGTTGAATTGGAGCGCGCCCCGTTTTTAATTCGCAGCGCGTGGGCAAAGACGCGTTCTGAGATGCGCAGGTCGGCGCGTTTCCCCACCACGTCCGAAATATGCACGCGCAGCATGCGCATGATGAATTCAAACACGATGGCGAGCATGACGCCGCCAAACAGTACCCACAGCGTGGCCTCCGACTGCGACGGTACCACCCTGTCGTACACCTGCATGGAGAAGACCATGCCGGAGAGCGCCAGCACGTTAGCGACCAGCGCCACCAGCATGATGTCGCTGTAGCGGCGCCAGTCCTTCAGCGCCAGCTGCCAGAACCAGTTTTTCTCATACGGTTTGATGTAGTCGTCCACGCGGGCATCCGGCGTGGACTCAAGCGGGCGCAGTACCAGCAGCGTTTTCAACCGTGAGCCGAGCGCGTCCCGCGTTAGCGTCGTCTCCAGCCCGCCGTCGCCGCTGAACTGCAGGCTCACGTTGCCTTCGTTGTCCATGCGGTTAATGACCGCGATTTGACCGCCAGTGAATTCCGCCAGCAGCGGCAGGCGCCACGGATCGAGAGATGTTGCATCCGTCGCCACGCGCATTCCCAGCCCTAGCTGGCGCGCTATCTCCTCCAGCACCAGCTGGCGCGGAGACTGACTTTCATGGTTAATCGTGACCCGAACGTGCTCCACCGAAAAGTCCAGCCGGTAGTGCTTCGCGATGATGAGCATGCCCTGCAGCCAGGGTTCGTACTGTGGATGTGTCTTCATAATCTCCGTGTTAACGCCATTCGTGTAAAGAAACGCCAAAAGGCCGCGAGGATTGCTCCCCGCGGCGTTGGTTTACGCAATTAACAGCTGATGATTCGCCAGTAGCGTCGCCAGGTCCGTCTGCACGCCGTTCAGCGTCACCAGGGTGGTTGGCGAGAACTGGCCGCCGGTACCGTCCAGATCCACCTGGATTTCGGTATTGCTGCCGTTCTGCACCACGCGGACGTAATCGGTGATGTTGCCCGCGCTGCTGTCCAGCGTGGCCACGCCGTTCACGTAGCTCGCCGAGCCCGTGCCGGTATAGCCGCTACCGGAGAGCAGATCGCGCAGGTCAATACGGTCCGTGTCCGCGGTCCCTTCCCAGGTGCCGACGGTGAAGCCGTTCACCACGTCGTGACCGTTACCGCCCGTCGCGTCCGACGCGTTGATCAGCTTGTAGAGCAACGTATCGTGACCGCCGCTGCCGATGTTGAAGGTGTCGTTCCCGCCGCGGCCTTCGAACTGGTTATCACCGCTGTTGCCGGTAATGACGTCGTCGAAGTTCGAGCCGTTGATGCCCTCAATGTTGAGCAGTCGTGACGTACCGAACCCGGTGTCCTGCGCGGTAGAGAGACGCAAATCAACGGTTACGCCGGAGGTCGCATTGCGGTAATCCACCACGTCCATCCCGCCGGTGTTGCTCCAGGTGTCGTAGTCGGAATGGGTATTCCAGCCGCCGGAGCCGTTGTAGGTATAGGTGCCATCCTCTGCGATAAAGGTGTCGTTATACCCGGTCCCGGTGAGGGTCCCGCTGTGGCCGCCGGTGGCCGCTTCGGCCGTCAGGACGTAGCCCTCTTTGCCGTTGCCCGCTTCCAGACCGCTCCAGGTGACGTTATCCGACACGCCGTTGGTGATCTTCAGGATCTCGGCCGAATAGGTTTCATTCGGATCCAGCCCGTAGAAGCTCACCAGCGCAGAGGTATCGTTCGAACCAATACCAGACTGGGCGTTGATGATCTGCGACGCCACCAACACGCCCGCGGCGTTGTACAGATTGACCGTGTTGCCGTAGTAGGCGTTGATGCCCTCGCTGTCGACAATGTGCAGGTGCATCGCGGTACCGTCAGCAATTTTGGCGCTGTTTTGCACCAGCACCACCTTGCCGTTCTGCTGCGACACCAGCAGATCCTTCGCGCCGTCCCAGTTGTAGTCCACTGCCGCCACGCCGGTGGCGTATGCCAGGCCAGTTTTAAGCTGGCTGGCGGTCCAGCTGGAACCGTAGCCGTTGTTGGTGAACAGGGTTGCCGTCTGTGAACCGCCGTAGGTGCTGAGCTTGACGATGTCCATCTGCCCGTCCCCGTTCCAGTCCACCGCCACCGAGAGATACCCCGCCGTGGCGTTAGAGGCTTCCACCGCGCTCTTGGTGGTTGAGAGCTTCCCGGTACCGTCGTTGTAGTAGATCACCCCGCCGTTGTTGTTGTAGCTGCTGCCCAGGTACAGATCCATGTAGCCATCACCGTTGAAATCCGCCCACGTCATAGACGCCGCCGTGGTGGTATTCGCGGCGTTTACCACAAACACGTTGGTCAGGTTCTGGCCGATGGAGAGCGTGCCGTTGCCATTGTTGTTGATCACGGTGAGCGAGTACGCGCCGCTGCGGTTGGTGTGCTGAACGATATCCACCGTACCGTCGTTGTTCAGGTCGACGCCGGAGATTTCACGCCCGGAGTCGAACTGACCGTAGAAACCGCCCTCCCCGCCGGTGCCGTCCGGCGACAGAACGCCGTTGTTGTTCACCAGGTAGGTCAGTGAGTCCATACCGGCATCGCCGTAAGCCAGATCCAGATAGCCATCGCCGGTTTTATCGTACGCAATCACGCCGCCGTACCAGATGGTGGTCCCCATCGCCAGCTGGCTGGCGTTATAGGTGCTGCCATCGTAGGTCCACATCACCTGAGTAGACCCGGCGTAGGTATTCTCGGTCGCGAAGATATCCTGCGTGCCGTTACGGTCAAAGTCGGCGGCGGTCTGGCTCACCACGTAGTAGCCGCGGGTGTTGGTCAGCGTATTGCCGGCATAGGTCGAGCTATCGCTACTGGAGTAAGCCTGAGTGTTCGCAATGATATTCCACAGACCGCTGCTGTTCATGCCGAGGGTCATGGTGGAGTTGTTGCTGTTCCCCGCCGTGGTTGCCCAGTCGGTATTCACCGAGGTGGTATCAATCACCAGGCTGCCGGTCGCCGTACCGGTGGTATTGCCGTTACCCGCGCTGCTCTTCACCTGCGCCGTCACGCTGTAGCCCGCCACGCTCAGGGCATCGCCGTCCGGGATCTGCAGGTACCAGGTATTGTGATCCGGGTCGACTACTACGGCACCACCCGTCTGGGAGGTGTAGGTTTTCCCGTTCACCGTCACCACCAGGTATTCACCGTTCACCAGGTCGGCGGAGACGGTACCGCTGACGATTGGGGTGGTATCCGAGGTGGTCTGGGCGGTAATCGCCGCCGTGGTGGTCGGGATACTGGTATCAACGTTCAGCACGAAGCCGTCCGATTCCGTGTAGTTACCGGCTTTGTCGGTCACACGCACGATGTACGTGTGGTTGCCATCGCTCAGGCCGTTATCCTGGAAGGACCAGCTTGCGCTGCCGTTCATGGTCACCTGACCGAGCAGAACGCCGTCGCGGTATAGCTGGACGATCTCGCCGTCTTCAGGGGCGCGGTTGAGCGTACCGTTGATCAGCGGTGCGTTATCGTCCGTGGCCACCGTGCTGCCAAAGGTGCCCTGACGCTCGCCTTCACCGTCGGTATAGCTCACTACCGTGCCTACCGTAGCTGGCGGCGTGGTGTCCACCGTCACCACCTGAGAGGCGGTGGAGCCGACGTTGCCCGCCTGGTCGATGATCCGCACCTGGTAGGTGTAATCCCCGTCAGGCAGATCGCGGGTATCGGTGTAGGTCCAGCGCTGATTAGTCACCGTGGTGTCAACCCAGGTGTTTCCGCCGTCAAGGCTGATCTGCACCCTCTCGTCGCTCGCCAGCGCGCTGCCCAGCGAGCCGTTGATGGTCAGGGTGGTGTCCATAGTGATGAAATCACTCCCGGACTGCCCGGTATCATCGCTGATGCTGTCGATGGTGATGCCGTACTGCGGCGCCTGGGTATCCACCGTCACGGTCTGGGTGGTAGTGGCACCGACGTTGCCCGCCTGATCGACTACCCGCACCTGATAGCTGTAATCGCCGTCGGCCAGAGTGCGCGTGTCGTTATAGCGCCACTGGGTACCGCTTACCGTGGCATACACCCAGGTGCTGCCGCCGTCCATGCTCACCTGCACGTACTCACCCGCTCCTAACTCTGCGCCAAGCGTGCCATGCAGGGTGTACGAGGTCGAACTGGTCAGGAAGTCGTTATTGTCGAAGCCGGTATCCACGGTGATGTTATCCACCGTCACCGTAATCGCCGCATCCGGGGCGACCGTATCGACGGTCACCTGCTGATGGGCGCTGGCGCCCACGTTGCCCGCCGCATCCACCACGCGCACGTAGTAGTCATAGGTCTGGTTACCCAGCGTACGTCCGTCCACGTAGTACCAGCTGTTGCCGGTGACAATCACGTTCTGCCAGGTGACGCCGCCGTCGATGCTGATCTGGGCATACTCGCCGTCGGCCAGCGTCGCACCGAGCGAGCCGTGCAGCGTCAGGGACGTATCGTTGGTGATAAAGTCGCTGCTGCTCAGCCCGGTATCGTCGCTGATGCTGTCGATAGCGATCGTTTTGCTGGCGTCCGGCGCAACCGTATCAATCGTCACGACCTGGCTGGCGGTGGCGCTGATGTTGCCCGCGTCGTCAATCACGCGCAGCTGGTAGTTGTAATCCCCGTCGGCCAGCGTACGACCGTCCACGTAGGTCCAGGTCAGGCCGCTCACGCTGACGTCGGTCCAGGTGACGCCGCCGTCGAGGCTGATCTGCGCGTGGTCGCCGCTGCCCAGCGCCGCGCCGAGCGTCCCTTTCAGGCTGATCTGGTTGTCGCTGGTGATAAAGTCGCTGCCGGACAGGCCGGTATCCTGGGTGACGGAATCCACGGTAATGGTCGTTGCCGCAGGCTTCGTCAGGTCAATCACCACGTCCTGGCTGTCCGTTGCCCCCACGTTACCCGCGCTATCGATCACCCGCACCTGGTACTGATACGAACCGTCCGTCAGGGTGCGGCCATCGGTGTAGCGCCACGTGGTGCCGGTCACCGTCAGGTCAATCCAGGTGGTGCCGCCGTCGAGGCTGATCTGCGCCTTCTCGTTATTGCCGAGCTGCGCGGTCAGGGAGCCGTTGACCACTACCTGCTTATCGTTGGTGATGAAATCCGTCGCGCTCAGGCCGGTGTCGTTTTGCAGCGAATCAATGCTGATGCCCATCGACGGCGCGGTGAGATCGACGGTGACGGTGTGGTTATCGCTGGCGCTGTTGCCGATGGCGTTGCTGACCTGCGCCTTAATCACGTACGAACCGCCGTCTGCCAGCGCGGTGACGTCTGCGCTGCCCACCGTGTAGCTCCAGGTGCCGTCATTCTGCACGGTCGCCGCGTAGGTTTTGCCGTTCAGGGTGATGGTCACCGTCTGGCCCGCAGGCGCGTCGGTGGTGCCGCTGACGACCAGCGGCGTGCCGTGTTCGGCCGCGTTGACGATATCGTCCTGCGCGAAGGTGTTAATGGTGATGGTTGGGACATCGCCGTTCAGCGTCACGTCATGCGTTGCGCTACCCGGGTTGCCCGCCCTGTCGCTTACCGACGCGGTAATGGTGTAATCCCCGTCGCTCAGGCCGAGGAAATCATGCCCCGGCACGAAGACCGACCACGAACCGTCCGCCCCGACGGTCGCCTGATAGCTGTGCCCGCTGAAGGAAACGGTCACCGTCTGGCCCTGTTCTGCCGTGGTGGTGCCGCGGATGGTCTGACCCGCCAGCTGCTCCGCGTTGTTGACGATATCGTCATCCGCCACGGTGCTGATGGTCACGGTCGGCGCAGCGGTATCCACCGTTAAGGTGTGCGTGGTCTGGCCTCCGTTACCGGCTTTGTCGTTGACCGACGCGGTGACCGTCAGCGCCCCCTGGCTCAGAATAGCCAGATCTGCCGCCGGCACATCGAGCGTCCAGGTGCCGTCGCTGCCCACAAGCGCAGTGTAGGTTTTGCCGCCCAGCGTCACGGTGACGGTCTGGCCCGCCTCCGCGCTGGACGATCCGTGTACCGTCAGCGGCTGCTGCGCTTCCAGCGCGTTCAGCATGTCGTCACCCGACAGCGTCGCAATGCTCACGACAGGCGCGGTGGTATCCACGCTGATGCCGTGCGTCGCCGAGGCGCTGTTGCCCGCGCTGTCCTGCGCCGACACGGATACCTGATAGCTCGCGCCATCGGCCAGGGCACCCACGTCTGCGGCCGGAACGGTGGTCGTCCAGCTGCCGTCGTTCTGGATGGTGGCCGTATAGGTCTTGCCGTTCAGCGTCACGGTGACCTGCGTCCCGCTGGCGAACTGGGCGCTGGAGCCGTTAATCACCAGCGAACTACCCGCTTCTGTCGCGTTGATGACGTCGTCACCGCTGAGGGTGTTCACCGTCAGCGCCACGGAAGCCGTGTTCACCACCACATCGTGGGTCTGGGTGCTGCTGTTGCCCGCGCTGTCGGTAATGGTCGCGCTAATGGTCACGGTGCCGTCGGTCAGGGTAGAAATCACGCTGGCCGGAACGCCCACGCTCCAGTTGCCGCTGGCGTCAACGGTGGTGGTGTACTGGTTCGAACCGATGGTGATGACCAGCTTATCGCCGACGCTCGCGCCGGTTGCCGTGCCGCTCACGATCTGCGCCTGCCCGTGCTCCACGCTGTTGATGACGTCATCGCCCGCCACGACGTTAAAGCTGACGGACGGCGGTGTGGTATCAAGCGTAATCGCTTTGCCCGCGCTGCCCGGGTTACCCGCGGCGTCGCTCACGCTGACCTGCACGGTGTAGCCGTTATCGGCCAGTGCGGAGAGGTCGGTGCCCGGTACGTTGACGCTCCAGATACCGCCCTGCTGCACCTGAGCGGTATAGCTCTTGCCGCCCAGCGTCACGGTGACCGTCTGCCCGGCTTCCGCCGTGGTGGTGCCGGAGATGGCCACGCCCGCAGCCGCTTCGCTGCCGTTAATCACGTTATCACCTGCCACCGTATCAATCGTCACGGTCGGCGCGGTCGCATCCACGCTGTACTCGCGGCCTGCCGTCGCGCTGTTGCCGTGCACGTTGGTGACGCTCACCTGCACGCTGGCGTCGCCGTCCTTCAGGCCCGCGAGATCCGCGGAAGGCACGGTGGCCGTCCAGTTGCCGTCGGCATCAACTTTCGCGGTGTAGGTATTGCCGCCGAAGGCGATTGTGACGGTCTGGTTTTCCTCCACGTTCGAGGTGCTGCCCGAGAGCACCAGATCCGCGCCTTTCTCCGCCGCGTTAATCACGTCGTCGGTGGCGATCGCATCGATGCTGATAGCCACGGCCGCCAGATCGACGGTGACGTCGTGACTGATGGATACCGGGTTGCCCGCGCTGCTCTGGCCTGCCACGGTGACGGTCACCGCGCCTGCTGCCAGGGCACCCACGTCTGCGGCCGGGATCGCCGCGCTCCAGGTACCGTTCGCCAGCACGGAGGCCGCATAGGTTTTGCCGTTAACGGTCACGGTGAGCGTGGTGCCCGCCGCCAGCCCGTCGCTGGAACCGGTGACGATCAGGTTCTGTCCGTGCTCGATGCTGTTGATCACATCATCGCCCGCCACGGTATTGATACGCAGACCCGGCAGGCTGGCGTCTATAACGATTTCGCGCTCGCCCGCGCCGGTATTGCCGTGGCCGTTGGTGACGGTCGCCGACACGGTCAAATCGCCGTTGCCCAGCGCCGTCAGGACGGACTCCGGCACGCTCACGGACCAAGTCAGATCGCTCTGCACCGTCGCGGTGTAGCTGTTGCCGCCGATGTTCACCGTCACCGTGTTACCGGCTTCCGCGTTCGCCACCTTACCGGTGATGGTCTGGCCTGCCGCCACTTCTGCCGCGTTGATGACGTTATCACCCGCCACGGTGTTGATGGTGACGGTCGGCAGCGCGGTGTCGACCAGCAGGTTCGCCGTATTGCTGACGCTATTGCCCACGCCGTTGGTCGCGGCTGCGCTCAGGGTGTAATTCGCTTCGCCCAGACCCGCCAGATCCGCCGCCGGAACCGTCAGGCTCCAGGTGCCGTCTGCGGCGGTCGTTGCAGTGTAGCTTTTTCCGTTGAGGGTCACGGTCACCAGGGTGCCTTCCGCGAGGTTGGCGCTGGTGCCGCTGACGCTTAGTTCCTGACCTTTTTCCACCGCGTTCAGGACGTTATCGCCGCTGATGGCGTTAAAGCCCACGGACGGCAGCCCGGTGTCCACGGTGACGTTATGGCTGCCGCTGCCGGTGTTGCCCGCCGCGTCGGTAACAGACGCAGTGACGGTCACGGTGCCGTCGCTGAGGCCAGAAATTACGCTGGCCGGAACGCCCACGCTCCAGTTCCCCGCCGCGTCCAGCACGGTGGTGTACGTCTGGCCGCCAATCGTGACGGTGACCTTATCGCCCGCTGCTGCGCCGGTGGCGGTGCCGCTGATGATTTGCGCCTGCGCGTGCTCAGCGAGGTTAATCACGTCATCGCCCGCCACGATGTTGATGGTCACCGCAGGCACGGTCACGTCCACCGTCAGGTTATGGTTTACGGATGCCGGGTTGCCCGCCTTGTCGCTTACGGTCGCGGTCACGGTGACGCTGCCGTCGCTGAGCGACGCCAGATCCGCCGCCGGAACGTCCAGCGTCCAGCTGCCGTCCGCGCCGACGGTTGTGGTGTAGTCCTTGCCGTTCAGCGACACGGTCACGGTCTGGCCCGCTTCGGCGGTGCTGGTGCCGGAAACCGTCAGGTCAGACTGCGCTTCCGTGGCGTTCAGGATGTCGTCAGTCGCCATCGTATTAATGGTAACGGATGGCGCGGTGGCATCCACGCTGTACTCGCGGCCCGCAGAGGCGCTGTTGCCGTTGACGTTGGTGACGCTTACCTGCACGCTGGCGTCACCGTCCTTCAGGCCCGCCAGATCCGCAGCCGGCACGGTATAGGTCCAGTTGCCGTCTGCTTCTACGGTAGTGGTGTAGATTTTACCGTTCAGGCTCAGGGTGACGGTCTGCCCGGCTTCCACGTTGGTGGTCGCGCCGGACAGCACCAGATCCGCCCCTTTCTCCGCCGCGTTGATCACGTCGTCGGCGGCAATGGCGTTGATGCTGATGGCAACGGTAGCCAGATCCACGGTCACGTCGTGGCTGATGGTAATCGGGTTACCCGCCGCGCTGTCGCCGGTGACGCTGATTTTTACTGTGCCTTCCGGCCACGCGCTCACGTCCGCAGACGGAACCGCCGCGCTCCAGGTGCCGTCCGCCAGCACCGTCGCCGAATAGTCTTTGCCGTTCACGGTAACGGTCAGCGTAGTGCCCGCCGCCAGCCCGTCGCTGGAGCCGGAAACGATCAGGTTCTGCGCATGCTCAATGCTGTTGACCACGTCGTCGCCCGCCACGGTGTTCACGCGCAGGCCCGGCAGGTTAGCGTCTATCGCGATCTCACGCTCGCCGCTGCCGGTGTTGCCGTGGCCATTGGTGACGGTTGCCGTCACGCTCAGGCTGCCGTTGCCGAGTGCGGTCAGGACGTCAGACGGCACGTTCACGGACCAGCTCAGATCGTTCTGCACCGTTGCGGTATAGCTGTTGCCGCCAACGGTCACGGTTACGGTGTTGCCCGCTTCGGCATTCGCCACGGTACCGCTCAGGGTCTGGCCTGCCGCCACTTCCGCCGCGTTGATAACGTTATCGCCCGCCACGGTGTTGATGGTGACGGTCGGCAGCGCGGTGTCGACCAGCAGGTTCGCAGCGCTGCTCACGCTGTTGCCCACGCCGTTGGTGGCGGTCGCATTGAGGGTGTAACTGGCCTGACCGAGACCGGCCAGATCCGCAGCCGGAACCGTCAGGCTCCAGGTGCCGTCCGCAGCGGTCGTTGCGGTGTAGTTTTTACCGTTCAGGGTCACGGTCACCACGGTGCCTTCCGCGAGGTTGGCGCTGGTGCCGCTGACGCTCAGATCCTGACCTTTTTCCACCGCATTCAGAACGTTATCGCCGCTGATGGCGTTGAAGTTGACCGATGGCAGACCGGTATCGACGGTCACGTTATGGGTGCCGCTGCCGGTGTTGCCCGCCGCGTCGGTAACAGACGCCGTGACGGTCACGGTGCCGTCGCTGAGGCCAGAAATCACGCTCGCCGGGACGCCCACGCTCCAGTTACCTGCCGCGTCCAGTATGGTGGTGTAAGTCTGGCCGCCGATGGTCACGGTGACCTTATCGCCCGCTGCCGCGCCTGTGGCGGTGCCGCTGATAATCTGCGCCTGACCGTGCTCGGCGAGGTTAATCACGTCATCGCCCGCCACGGTGTTGATGGTCACCGCAGGCACGGTCACGTCCACCGTCAGGTTATGGTTTACGGATGCCGGGTTGCCCGCCTTGTCGCTCACGCTCGCAGTTACGGTCACGCTGCCGTCGCTGAGCGCCGCCAGATCCGCCGCAGGAACGTTCAGCGTCCAGCTGCCGTCCGCGCTGACGGTTGTGGTGTAGTCTTTGCCGTTCAGCGACACGGTCACGGTCTGGCCCGCTTCGGCGGTGCTGCTGCCGGAAATCGTCAGGTCAGACTGCGCTTCCGTGGCGTTCAGGATGTCGTCAGTCGCAATCGTATTAATGGTGACGGATGGCGCGGTGGCATCCACGCTGTACTCGCGGCCCGCAGAGGCGCTGTTGCCGTTGACGTTGGTGACGCTTACCTGCACGCTGGCGTCACCGTCCTTCAGGCCCGCCAGATCCGCAGCCGGCACCGTGGCGGTCCATTTACCCTCAGCGTCCACCGTGGCGGTGTAGTTCTTGCCGCCGAAAGTGATGTTGACGGTTTGATTTTCCTCCACGTTTGAGGTGGTGCCGGAGAGAACCAGATCCGCCCCTTTCTCCGCCGCGTTAATCACGTCGTCGGTGGCAATGGCGTCGATGCTGATAGCGACGTTCGCCAGATCCACCGTCACATCGTGGCTGATGGAAACCGGATTGCCCGCGCTGCTCTGGCCTTCAACGGTCACGGTGACCGTGCCCGCTGCCAGGGCACTTACGTCCGCAGAAGGGAGAGCCGCGCTCCATGTACCGTCCGCCAGTACCGTCGCGGGATAGGTTTTGCCGTTGACGGTAACGGTCAGCACCGTGCCTGCGCTCAGGCCATTGCTGGAACCGGTGATAATCAGGTTCTGTCCGTGTTCGATGCTGTTGATCACGTCGTCGCCCGCCACGGTGTCCACGCGCAGGCCCGGCAGGCTGGCGTCTATCGCGATCTCACGCTCGCCGCTGCCGCTGTTGCCCACGCCGTTCGTCACGCTGGCGGTTACAGTCAGATCGCCGTTGCCCAGCGCCGTCAGGACCGATTCCGGTACATCGACGGACCAGGTCAGATCGCTCTGTACCGTTGCGGTGTAGCTGTTGCCACCAATCGTTACGGTCACGGTGTTGCCCGCCTCGGCATTCACCACCTTACCGCTAATGGTCTGGCCGGCAGCCAGCTCCGCCGCGTTAATCACGTCGTCACCGGCGACGGTGTTGATAATCACCCCCGGCAGAACGGACTCCACGTTGACGGTGTGCGAGGTGCTGGTGCCGTTGCCGACGCTGTCCGTTGCGGAGGCAGTGACGGTGTAAAGCGCTTCACCCAGCTGCCCCACTTCGCTCGCCGGAACCGTCGTGGACCATTGGCCGTTGGCCTCAACCGTGGCGCTGTAGGCTTTGCCGTTGAGCATAACGGTCACCACCGCGCCCGCCGCCAGTCCGGAAGCCGTACCGGTGATGGTCAGATCCTGCGTTTTCTCGCTGCTGTTGATCACATCGTCACCGGAGACTGTGTCGATGGTCAGCACCGGCGCGCTCAGGTTGACTTCCACCTCGCGCGTCGCGCTGTTGCTGTTTCCGGCTTTGTCGGTCAGCGCCGCGGTGATGGTGTAATCCCCGGCGGTCAGGGCACCGACGTCCGCCGCAGGCACGCCCACGCTCCAGTTGCCGGACGCATCCAGCGTCGCCGTGTAATCTTTGTTATTGATGGTGACGGTCACCACGTCGCCCGCCGCCGCGCCGGTCACTGAGCCGGTAACGATCAGAGCCTGCCCGTGCTCGGCGCTGTTGATCACGTCGTCATCGGAAACGGTGTTGATGGTCAGCTGTGGCACGGTGGTATCGACCAGCACATCGCGTGCCGCGGAGGCCGGGTTGCCCGCTTTGTCCGACACGGTGGCGCTGACGGTATAGTTCCCGTCGGTAATCGCGCCCAGATCCGCAGAAGGCACAGTCACGCTCCAGCTGCCGTTTGCCTGCACGGTGGTGGTGTAATCCACGCCATTCAGCGTCACGGTGACGGTCTGGCCCGCTTCGGCGTTGGTCACGCCGTTAACGACCAGATCCTGCTGCGCTTCGGCCGCATTGATGATGTTGTTGTCGCTGACAATTTCGATGGAGACCGTCGGCGCGGTGGCGTCCACGCCGTACTCGCGTCCCGCCGAGGCGCTGTTGCCGTTCACGTTGGTGACGCTCACCTGCACGCTGGCGTCGCCATCCTTCAGGCCAGCCAGATCTGCCGACGGCACGGTCGCCGTCCAGTTGCCGCTGGCATCCACTTTCGCCGTGTAGGACTTGCCGCCGAACGTGATGTAAACCGTCTGGTTCGCTTCCACGTTGCTGGTGGAACCTGAAAGCACCAAATCTGCGCCTTTTTCTGCCGCATTAATCACGTCGTCGGTCGCAATCGCGTCAATGCTGATAGCAACCGTCGCCAGATCGACCTTCACGTCGTGGCTGATGGAGACCGGGTTGCCTGCCGCGCTATTTCCCTCGACCTTCACGGTGACCGTGCCTGCGCCGAGCGCGCTGACGTCTGCCGCCGGAATGGCCGCCGTCCAGGTACCGTCTGCCAGCACAGTGGCCGCGTAGGTTTTGCCGTTGACGATCACGCTCAGCGCCGCGCCCGCTGCCAGGCCGTCGCTGGAGCCGGTAATAATCAGGTTCTGCGCATGCTCAATGCTGTTAATCACGTCGTCGCCCGCCACGGTATCGACGCGCAGGCCCGGCAGATTGGCGTCGATGGTGATGTCGCGCTCGCCGAAGCCGGTGTTGCCGTGGCCGTTAGTGACGCTGGCTGATACCGTCAGATCGCCGTTACCGATAGCGGTTAAGACCGCCGAAGGCACGTTGACCGACCAGCTCAGATCGTCCTGAACCGTCGCGGTATACGTATTGCCGCCGATTGAAAGGGTGACAGTGTCACCGCTCGCCGCGCCGCTTACCTTCCCGCTCAGGGTTTGTCCGGAAGCGACTTCCGCCGCGTTAATCACGTCATCGATGGCGATTGCGTTAATGGTGACCTGCGGCAACGCGCTGTCGACCAGCACGCTGTGGCTGGCGTTCGCGCCGTTGCCTGCGCTATCGGTCACGCTTGCCGTGACGGTATAGCTAGCTTCGCCCAGCGCAGAGACGTTCGCCGCCGGAACGGTCACGCTCCAGCCGCCGCTGGCGTTGGTGGTCGCGGCGTAGCTGGTGCCGTTCAGGATCACCGTAATGGCTGTACCTTCCGGCTGGTTGCTGGTGCCCGAAATCAGCAGATCCTGGCCTTTCTCGACCGCGTTAATCACGTCGTCAAGCGCCAGGGTATTGATGGCAATCTCCGGCGCGGCCAGGGAGACGTCAAATTCATGCGTGGCGGTGGTGCTGTTACCCGCTTTGTCGGTGAGGGTCGCGGAAATCGTCTGCTCGCCGTTAGCCAGCGCGCCCACGTCTGCCGCCGGAACGCCCACGCTCCAGCTTCCGGACGCGTCCAGCATCGCGGTATAGTCTTTGCCGTTCAGGGTGACGGTAATGACGTCACCCGCCTGCGCGCCCGTGACCTTGCCGGAGACGATCAGTGCCTGGCCGTGCTCGGCAATATTCACAATGTCGTCGCCCGCGACGATGTTGAAACTAATCTGCGGTACGGTGGTATCCACCAGCACGGAGGCATCCGCGCTGGCCGGGTTGCCGGCTTTGTCGGACACGGTCGCCGTGACCGCCGCGCTGCCGTCGGTGATGCCCGCCAGATCGGCTGCCGGCACGACCAGCGTCCAGCTACCGTCAGCCTGCACCTGCGCGGTGTACTGGTTGCCGTTGAAGGTTACGGTGACCGTCTGGCCTGCTTCGGCAGTGGACGTCCCGCTCAGGGTCAGATCCTGCGCTGCCTCAGCCGCATTCAGCATGTTGTCGCCGCTGATGGTATTGATGGTCACCGTTGGCGCGGCGGTATCGACGCTGAACTCCTGCGCAGACGACGCCGCGTTGCCGTTCACGTTGCTCACGCTGACCTGCACGCTGGCGTCGCCGTCCTTCAGGCCGCTCAAATCGGCTGCCGGTACGGTGTACGTCCAGTCGCCGTTGGCGTTCACCGTCGTGGAGTAGGTTTTACCCGCAAAGGTGATGGTGACGGTCTGGCCCGCTTCTACGTTCGCGGAGGAGCCGGAAAGCACCAGATCCTGACCTTTCTCTGCCGCGTTGAGCACGTTGTCCGCGGTCACGCTGTTGATGCTGACGGCGACCGGCGCGAGATCGACGTCCACGACGGTGCCGATAGTCACCGGGTTGCCGGAAGGATCCTGCGCGCTTGCCTTGATATCCAGCGAACCGTCCGCCCACTGGGACACGTCCGCTGCCGGAACCGCCGCCTGCCAGGTACCGTCCGCCAGTACGGTTGCGGAATAGATCTTGCCGTTAATGGTCACCGTGACGGTGCTGCCCGCTGCCAGATCGGTGCTTGAACCGGAAACAATCAGGTTCTGAGCGTGCTCAATGACGTTAATGACATCATCACCCGCCACGGTATCAATACGCAGGCCCGGCAGTTGGGCGTCGATGGTGAAGTCCAGCGAAGTCGAACCGGTGTTGCCGTGCGCGTTGGTGACGCTGGCCGATACGGTCAGTTCGCCGTTGCCGAGCGCGGTTAACTGGCTCTCGGTTAACGGCAGGCTCCATGAGAGATCGTCCTGCACGGTAGCGGTGTATGTCTGCCCGCCGAGGATAATCGTGACGGTATCGCCCGATGCCGCGTTAGAGACCTTCCCGGTCAGGGTTTGCCCTGCGGTGACTTCCGCCGCGTTGACGATATTGTCGGTCGCGAAAGTGTTGATAGTGACGACCGGCAACGCGCTGTCCACCAGCACATCGTGCGAAGTTGAGGCGCTGTTGCCCACATTATCGGTAACGCTCGCCGTCACGGTGTAATTGGCTTCGCCCAGCGCGCTCACCGCAGAGGCAGGCACGGTGACGCTCCAGCTGCCGCTGGCGTTAGTGGTGGTGGTGTAGTTGATACCGTTCAGGTTTACGGTGATGGTGGTCCCTTCCGGCTGGTTGCTGGTACCGGAAAGCAGCAGATCTTCACCCTTCTCTGCCGCATTGATCACGTCATCTACGGCCAGGGTGTTAATACCGATAACAGGCGTCACGGTATTCACCACCACATCCAGAGAACTGCTGCCAGTGTTGCCGGACCGATCGGTCACGGAGACGTTAATGGTCCAGGTGCCGTCCGTCAGCCCCTGAACAACGGATGCAGGCAGGCCGAGGCTCCAGTTGCCCGCCGCGTCCACCGCGGTGGTGTAGTCCACGTTATTAATAGTGATGGTGACCAAATCGCCCGCCGCCGCGCCGGTGACGGAGCCGCTCAGGATCTGCGCCTGAGAATGGGCCAGCTGGTTAACGGTGTTGGTGTCGGTGACAAAGTCATTAATGGTCACCTGCGGCACGGTGGCATCCACCAGACCAACGCGGTCCGCACTGCTGCTGTTACCTGCCACGTCGCTGACGGAGGCCGTCACGGTGACAGTGCCGTCTGCCAGCGCGCCAACGTCGGCGGCAGGCACGTTCAGCGTCCAGGTGCCGTCAGCTTGTACGGTAGTTTGATAGTTTTTGCCGTTCAGCGTCACGGTGACCGTCTGGCCCGCTTCAGCGGTTGTGCTGCCGCTGAGCACAAGATCCTGCTGCGCTTCTGCCGCATTGATGATGTTGTCGTCGGTCAGATTATCGAGCGTAATGGTCGGCGGCTGCGTATCGACGGTCACCACGCGTGAGGCGTCCGCGCTGTTGCCGCTGACGTTGGTCACGCTGACGCTTACCTGCGCCCGCCCGTCAATCAGTGTTTCCATGGCGTTCGCCGGGACGGTCAGGCTCCATGAGCCATCCTGCTGCACCTGCGCGGTAAAAGTCTGGTCGGCAAATTTCACCACCACGGTTTGCCCAGCCTCCACGCCCTGCGTCTGGCCGGAAAGGTTTAAGTCGCCCCCTTTTTCTGCCGCGTTCAGCAGGTCATCACCGGAGACGGTATCAATGGTGACCGCCACGGCGTTGAGATCGAGTTCAATCGGGTGTTCAGCCGCAACGGTGTTACCCCAGGCATCTTCCGCGCTGACGCTGACCGTCATACCTCCGGCCGTCCAGGCCTGCAGATCCGCAGCAGGAACGCCAATGCTCCAGCCGCCGCTGGCGGTCACCACGGCCTGATATTCGACATTGTTGATGGTGACGACAATCGGCGTACCTGCGGCCAGATGGGTGCTGGCGCCGGTGACGGTCAGATCCTGCTGCTGCTCGATGGCGTTGATTACGTCATCGCCGGAAATGGTGTTTACGCGCAGACCCGGCAGTTCCGCGTTGATATTGATATCGCGCTCGCCGGTGCCGGTATTACCGTGCCCATTGGTCACGGAGGCGGTAAAGGTCAAATCCCCGTCGCCGAACGCCTGAAGATCCGCTGAAGGGATCGTGACGTTCCAGGTCAGATCGCTGCCCACCGTGGCGCTGTAACTCTTACCGCCAACGGTAACAGACACCGTATCGCCCGCCGCCGCGCCGGTAACGCGGCCACTGAGGGTTTGGTCCACGCCCGCTTCGGCGTTATTAACCAGGTTATCCCCCGCAAAGGTGTTAATGATCACCTTCGGCAGCACGGTATCGACCAGCAGATTCGCCTCTGCGGAGCCGCTGTTACCCACGCTGTCGGTGCCGCTGACGCTGACGCTATAAAGGGTGTTCGCCAGATTCAGTACGTCGGATACCGGCACCTGAACCGCCCAGATACCGTTTTCGACGGTCGCCTGATAGCTGACGTTGTTCAGCGTCACGGTAACGGCGCTGCCGTCCGGCAGGTTGCTGGTGCCGCTCAGGCTCAGCGGCTGCATCGCCTCCCGGGCATTCAGCACGTTGTCCTGGCTGATGGCGTCAATCGTAAATTCCGGCGGGTTGCCGCTCAGCGCAATGCCGTGCGTGGCGCTACCGGTGTTCCCCGCTGCGTCGGTGACGGAGACGGCAATGGTATGGTTGCCCTCACCCAGCGCGCCGACGACGGAGGCAGGAACGCCCACGTTCCAGCTGCCGTCTGCCTGTACGACGCCGGTGAAGGTCTGGCCACCAACGGTCACGGTGACGACATCGCCTGCCGCCGCGCCGCTCGCCTGCCCGGAAATAATCTGCGCCTGGCCCTGCTCGCTGGTGTTGAGGATATCGTCGCCCGCGACGGTGTTGATGGTGACGACCGGCGCGTTGGTATCTACCGTGAAATCCGCGGTCACGGACGAGCCGTTGCCCGCTTTGTCGCTGACGTTCACCGTCAGGGTGTGGTGACCCTCATTAAGGGCCTGCACCTCGCTGGCCGCCAGCGTGACGGACCAGGTGCCGTCGCTGCCCACCGTGGCGTTATAATTTTTGCCGTTCAGCGTCACCGTCACAATCTGCCCGGCTTCCGCGTTGGTTTTACCACTCAGCGTCAGCGGCTGGTTGTGCTCAGCGGCATTAATGATGTTGTCCTGCGCGAGCGTATCGACGGAGAGCGTTGGCGCAGCGGTATCCACGCCAATCGTCTGGCTTCCGCTCACGGTGTTACCCGCCGCGTCTTTGCCGCTGACGCTGACGGTCCAGGTACCGTCGCTGAGCGCCTGCGCGTCTGCCGCAGGCACGTTAACGCTCCACGCGCCGTCTGCTCCCACCTGAGCGGTGTAGGTTTTGCCGTTCAGCGTTACGGAAACGTCGGTTCCCTGCGCCAGATGCTGGCTGCTGCCGGACAGCGTAAAGCCTGCGGACTGTTCGCTGGCATTAATCACGTTGTCACCCGCCGTTGTCGCCAGCGTAAGCGTGGCCTCGGACGTAGAAACGGTCACGGTGATGTTGCCCGCTGACGTGGTTTTACTGCCGTCGATCTGCACCACCGACCAGGTGTGCTCTCCGTCGGCCTGGGTCGGGAGTTTTACCGTCCAGGTGCCGTCTTTACCGACCATCGCGCTGGCGATGGTGCTGCCGCTGCCGTCTTTAATCTGGATGGTCGCGCCCGGCTGACCGGTACCGCTGAAGGTCGGCGCGTTATCGTCCGTGAGGGCGTTTGCGCTCAGCACTCCCTGCTTGTCGCCCACCTTGTCCGACAGCAGGAAGGTCGGCGTGGCGCTTTCCACTTCTTTGGTGTTATCAATGACTTTCGTTTTGGTTTCGCCGTCACCGCCGTGGGCCAGCAGTGCGCCGATAGCACCGCCGCCTAACGCCGCCCCTGCAATCCAGCCCCACGGGGCATCGCTCAGGGCGCTTCCCTGCTCCAGGAAGGGTTCAATGCTGCTAATGGGTGTGGCCTGCGCGGTTAATTCAATAGCGGCAACGCCTGACGCTTCCCCGGCATCGGCAAAAGAGAGATGAGTCAGTTCCTGCCCGTCGTTGAACACCAGCTCTGACTGATGTTGGGTTTCAGGATCTTCAACAAAATAGTTATTGCAGCGAATAACGCTGCCGTCCTTCATATAAATGAGAAGGTCTTTACCCTGGCGGACATAACGCTCCACGTCCTGAGCAGAGCCCTGAATTTCAATCACGCTCGGCGATGAAATAGAGACCGACAGATTTCCTTCGCCGGTTAATTTCGTTTTCTCCGCCGTTTTGCGAATGATGACATCAACAACCTTTACGTTACTCATATTCCTCTCCTTGCAGGTGTACGGATCCCTGTGGATATATCCACCAGACGGATGTAGCTATCCCTGGGAAAAAACACCCATTATTTTCAGACTTATTTCGTGCAGCTATGCGTGGCTTTTGTTAACTCAAATCGGGTAATTTTGCGGCAGCGTTTTTCTCTATTCCAATAAGCGGCATTAAATTATCAACCGCGGAAGCATAATTAATTGCCGAACTCCAGCCATCATACTCGGCGATTATTTTCGCCGACGTGGCCTGCCAGACATCCTGCTCAACGCTGAGCAAATCATTAATGCTCCGCTTGCTCAGGGTGTATTCATTTTTATAAACCTCGCGGGCCCGCAGCGCATTTTCCAGCTGCCGCTTCCCGGCCTCCATTCTTCCCCGTGCGCCGGTCCAGTCAGCTTGCGCGACGGAGGCCTTTTGCAGCACGTCGAAACGCGCCTGATCGACCTGAGAGGACGCCATCGCCCGTGCACCCTCAGCCTGACGCACGCGTGCAGATACCGCGCCGCCCTGATAAAGCGGTGCGTCAATATTGAGCTGGATCTGGTCGTCCCAGTATGAGCGGTTGTCCGACTCGTAACGCGTGCGTCCCCCCTTCAGGCTCAGGGTTGGCCAATGCTGGGACTTCGCCGTTTCAACACCATACTGGGCCGAACGTTCCATATTCTGCGCGGCCATTACCGCCGGTATTAACGAATAATCAATGCGGTTGAGCGAATCCGGCTCAACGGCGAGGTTTGCGGGTACCGGCGAATAATGATCTGCCTGCATTCCGGTTAATACCGCGAGCCTTGCGCGGGCGCTGTTCAACGCGGCGTTATACTGCGCCACCGTCGCCTGCATGCCGGCAATACGCGTGCGGGTCTGGAGTTCATCGGAGGTGGAACTCACGCCCGCATCGGCGCGCAGTTTTGCCAGCTGCTCCACGTTTTTCAGTGCCTGAACATTCTCTTTTGCCGCCTGTAGCAGGTCGGAATAACGTTTGACCTCCACGTAGCCGAGCGCCGTTTTTTCCGCCACGTCAGAAAGCGTGCTCATCAGCTGGTAGCGGTAGCTATCGCGCTGTGCGGAAGACTGGCTGATGCTGTTGTTGGTCTTGCCAAAATCGTATATCAGCTGGGTCAGGCTCACTCCCCAAGCCGCAGAGTTCTTCAGCGAACCGCTGGAATCGGTGGTCTGGCTATGCCCCGTACTCCCGTTCAACGCTATTTGCGGCATCCAGCCGCTGCGCGCCTCGTCTATTTGCGCCTGACCAATACCTAACTGCGCGGCCTGCTGGCTAATTGACGGATCGCGATCGATAGCGAAAAGAATACTTTCCTTTAAGGTCGTCGTTGCCATCGGGGCAATACCTACCGCGCCACTATTGGCATAAGCCGTATTTAGGGCTAATGAAATTAACGCCAGCGTAGCTATAAATTGGCGTGAAACAGGCTTGCGTAATATCGTCATTTTATCTCCCTGACTCTGAGTGATACTCAAGCAATTACCCAAAAAGAGGTACAGATAATTAGACAAATATCTTATTTAACTTCCTCGCTAAATTTCAGGTAAAGCTCCCCATACCCATTTCCGATGGAGATGAGATCCGCCTTTGTCTTATTAAATTTAAGAAATTACTTATTTCATAAGTTGATTTGCAGCATAACAAAATGTGGTATAGGCCACTACACCCACAATGTTAATGCAGTGTTACATATAAGAAAAAACATGGGGTTTCTGGACAAAACTCCGAAAGTAGCCTTTCAGATGAAACATCAAAACACACTGTAATTTAAGGAAAATTCTTAATCTCCTCTGCGCACATTTTTGCGTTAATTTCTGAGCGGGTCAGACACAAAGATTTTCAAAGAAGTGTCAACTTAAGTAAGAGCCATCGATTTGTTGAAAAATAATTCCAATAAAAAACATAAATAAGACATTAAATGCTTTATTTTAATTTCATATCAGCACATTCCACCAATTAATGACAATGCGTTGGTTACATAACCCAAATCGTTGATTAAAACATAACATTAACACTCTGGTTAACATTCAGAACGGCTTAATGATATCCGCTTAATATAATTCCAATAATCAAACATCAACCTGGTTTATGATGCCCCTTCCTTCTGCGTCAAAATGCTGTATTATGCGATTTATTGCGACATTTTGCAGGATTGCTGCCCATGCACAAAACCGCACGTCAACGCTATGTCCTTGATATTCTCAGTGAACAAGGTCAGGCCAGCATCACCGAGCTGGCAGAAAAGCTGCAGGTTTCGGCGGATACCGTTCGTCGGGATCTGACCGATCTGGAAAATCAGGGGCTTGCCCAGAAGAATCACGGCGGGGCTATTGCTCTGAATCTTTCGGCCATGAATCGTCAGGGCCGCAATACCCTGCTGCCGGAAACCAAGCAGCGCCTGGGGAAACAGGTTGCGCAGGCGGTTCCGCCGGGTTCCACCCTGTTTCTGGATGCCGGCAGTACGGTGATGGCCGTCGCTACTTTTCTGCAGGGGCCTCACACCGTGATCACTACCTCGCTGGATATCGCCCAGCATTTTAGCGACCGGGAAGACATTGAGCTTATTCTGCTCGGTGGAAAATGGGACCCGAAGCAGCGCCTGTTTGCTGGCAGCGCCACGTTGTCCCTGCTGTCACGCTATCGGGCCGATATCGCCATTCTCGGTGCGTGCGCCCTTCATGCCGAACTCGGTTTGAGTGCCGGTAAAGAAGCGGATGCCGAGGTGAAACGCGCGATGCTCGCCGCAAGCCATGCGCACTGGATTGTTGCCGATCACCTGAAAGTTAACCGCTGCGAGCCGTATCTGGTCTCCGGGCTCACCGATATTCATCAACTCTTTTTAGATCGTCCCTGGCCTGAGCTTGGGGACCCTGGCGCATTACGGGTCACGGTGTGCGCGCAATAACGTGGAGAAGGTCATGAGTAAAGTTCAAACAATCAACATTGCGCTGATCGGGTATGGTTTTGTCGGTAAAACCTTCCATGCCCCGCTGATCCAGTCCGTGGACGGGCTCAAGCTGGCGGTGGTCTCTTCCCGTGATGAAGAGAAAGTGAAGCGCGATCTTCCGGATGTGCTGGTGGTAGCCACGCCCGAAGAAGCCATTCAACATCCTGATGTCGACCTGGTGGTCATTGCCTCCCCTAACGCCACCCACGCGCCGCTGGCGACGCTGGCCCTGAACTCGGGAAAACACGTGGTCGTGGATAAGCCTTTCGCTCTGGATATGCAGGAAGCCCGGGACCTGATTGCCCTGGCGGATGAAAAGCAGCTTCTGCTCTCCGTTTTCCACAACCGCCGCTGGGACAGCGATTTCCTCGGCATTAAGCAGATTATTGAGCAAGGCACGGTTGGCAAGGTTAAGCATCTGGAGTCGCATATTGACCGCTTCCGCCCGGAAGTGCGCGTGCGCTGGCGCGAGCAGAACGTCCCCGGCAGCGGTCTGTGGTTTGACCTGGGCCCTCACCTGATCGACCAGACGCTCCAGCTGTTTGGCCTGCCAGAGTCTGTTCAGGGAAATATCGCCACGCTGCGCGACGGCGCAGAGGTTAACGACTGGGCGCATGTGGTCCTCAATTACCCGGATCATAAGGTGGTTCTGCACGCCAGCATGCTGGTGGCTGGCGGTACGGCGCGCTTTACCGTTCACGGGGACAAAGGCAGCGTGGTGAAAGCCAGAATCGATCAGCAGGAAGCGCAGCTGCTGGCTGGCGTAATCCCCGGCAGCGACGCCTGGGGCGAAGACGACGACAGCATGGTGTTCTTCGGAGCTGATGGTAAACCCCAAACGATTGCCACGCCAAAGGGCGATCAGCGGCAGTACTACATCAACGTGCGGGATGCGATGCTCGGGAAGATCGCCAATCCCGTTCACCCTGTCGAGGCGTTAGCGGTCATGGCTGTTCTGGAAGCGGCGGTGAAATCGTCAGAGACGGGGTCAACGCAGACGCTGGCGTTAACTGATGAAGAGCGTGTTCTTCTGGGTTAAAAAACAAGCCGGGTGGCGCTGCGCCGCCCGGCACGAGTTAAAGATTACTGACGCTTATTCGGCATCATGCGCAAAAGAGTATTATCTTTCCAGAAATAGTGGTGCATCAGCGCCGCAAAGGCGTGCAGACCAATCACGAAATAGCCCAGGTTTGCCAGCGTAACGTGCCACTCCTTCAGCACATCCACCAGGTCAAAATTCCCCTCCGCCGCGTGAGGCATCGCCAGACCAAAGGCGAACCAGTCGTTTCCACGGTTATACATCATTACAATGCCAATCAGCGGCAGCGCAATAAACAGCAGATAGACGATCAGATGCCCAAGGTGGGACATACCGGTAATCATCGCTTTGGGTTTAGGCTGAATGGGCGGTGCGGGAAACTTCAGGCGGATCAGCAATCTCGCCACCATCAGCACCAGAACCGAGATGCCGCAGGAGACGTGGATCATGTTAATAAGCGGTCGATCGGAACGCGGGAAAAAGCCCCTGAATTCCATCGCGCAGTAGGCGACGACGATTAACAAAAACACCAGCCAGTGAATCGTGATTTGCAGGCTTGTATATTTAGTGCGCATGGGATTTCCTGAAATAAAACAGTCACCGCGCCAACATAATCTCCTTTCCTTAAAAATTCATTAACTTTTCTGTATGGTTTTTCAAATACTTCCCCTCGCATGAAGCATCTTCAATTGCTGCCCTGCCCGTGATGGTCTAAGCCTGGATGAGTTCAAACTGTCGTATCGACACGTTCACAGGAGAACACCATGAGTAAAATTGGCATTAACGGATTTGGACGCATTGGCCGCCTTGTGCTGCGCCGCCTTCTTGAAACCCAGGACAGTAATACCGTCGTCGCCATCAACGACCTCACCTCCCCGAAAGTCCTGGCCTACCTGCTCAGGCACGATTCCAACTACGGTGGCTTCCCCTGGAGCGTGGACTTCACCGAGGATGCGCTGATTGTCGACGGTAAAACCATCGCGGTGTACGCCGAAAAGGAGGCAAAGCACATTCCGTGGAAAGCCGCGGGCGTGGATATCGTCGTGGAGTGCACCGGCTTTTATACCTCAGAAGAAAAATCGCGGGCGCACCTGGACGCCGGTGCGAAGAAAGTGCTGATTTCGGCGCCCGCGGGTGAGATGAAGACCATCGTTTATAGCGTGAATGACGATACCATTGACGCCAGTGATACTATTATTTCCGTCGCGTCCTGCACCACCAACTGCCTCGCCCCGCTGGCAAAAGCCCTGAACGACGCGTTTGAAATTAAAGTGGGCACCATGACCACCATTCATGCCTATACCGGCACCCAGGCGCTGGTGGATGGCCCGCGCGGGAAAGATTTGCGCGCCTCGCGGGCGGCGGCAGAAAATATTATTCCGCATACCACCGGCGCGGCGAAAGCCATCGGCCTGGTGATCCCCGCGCTCAGCGGCAAACTAAAGGGTCACGCCCAGCGCGTGCCGGTGAAAACCGGATCGGTAACCGAGCTGGTAGCGATTCTGGGTAAAAAGGTGACGGTCGAGGAGATCAACGCCGCGTTGAAAAAGGCGACCCAGGGGAATAAATCGTTCGGGTATACCGATGACGAGATTGTGTCGTCAGATGTGATTGGCTCGCACTATGGTTCGGTGTTTGACGCCACGCAGACGGAGGTGTCAGAAGCGGGAGACCTGCAGCTGGTGAAAGCCGTTGCCTGGTATGACAACGAGTATGGGTTTGTGACGCAGCTGGTGCGGACGCTGGATAAGTTTGCGGCGCTGTGATTTTCCCCTCACCCTAACCCTCTCCCCAATGGGGCGAGGGGATTGTTCCGTGCCTAAATTATTTTACGTGCGCCCTTCAGGACAGGATCCTGCTGTAGCTGTTTCCACGCGGCAGTCACCGCCTCCGGAAAGGCAACGTGGGCGATAAAATCCCGCCCGGCCGGGCCATAGCCGTTAACGTCATCATACAGCCGCGGCAGTTCACCCAGAACCAGCGACAGATACCGGTCAACGGGCCACAGCCCGGCATTGCCCCCACTAAACTCCACGCCCTCTGTGCCGTTTTGCAGCACTGGCGTAAACCCGGGATGGCTGATCCACTGCGGTGATGCGGGTTCATCGCGGCACACGCGGGCAAACGTCGCCATCGTGCGGCGCTGCATCGTTGGGTCCTGCACCACCAGCACGCGCCCGCTTGTCCGCTGACGCTCTTTCAGCATGTTCCAGCTAAAGCGCGCGTTTTCACCGCAGTTGGTGGAGCGATCTTCAACCCACAGGCGCGCCTCGGGGATCTGCCAGAACGCCCGCGCAACGTCGGCAAGAATGCTCGCTTCGGCCCGCCCTTCGACTTGTAAGGTGTGATAACGCGGATGATTGCCGATAGCTGAATATAAAAACGCGGTTGAATGACCAATACCGCCGCTAATCAGGAGCGGGATTTCTCGCTGCGCGGCAATACGGCAGGCTGCCTCAATGGTCGGGATCACCGCGTTCCCTGCCAGAATTACCGCATCGACGTCCGGGGGCTGGCGGCTGCCGCTCAGGTCGTCCTGCGCCAGCCATTCACCGACAGTATTGATAGCCGCCAGCGTGGCATCCGGCAGGATGGGAAAATGGGTCTGTTCCATGATGAACTCCTTCTCGCTATCCCTTCAGGGTAGCGACTTCAGGTTCTCAACACAACGGCGACATCGGGCCGCTCTTTTTCCTTAAATTTCTCTCGTACATTTGATTAACATGCGCAAATCATATTCACTTGAATTATCATTTGCGGCAGACGTAGAATCGCTAGCCCGCTAATTATTCAATCATTTCTAAGGTAATGACGTTATGCGCCTGCCCGAACGCGACCCTTATGCTCCTCGCGAGTGGCAGCCCCATGAGAAACCCGCCCTGCTGGGTTCGCCTTCCACTCCCGAGCACAGTACGCCAAAACGCGTCGCCTATGGCGTCGTTGGGCTGCTGGTTTGCCTGACGGGGGCACTGGGCAATGCGGTGGTTACCGCCAACCTGCAAAACCTGCAGGGAACCTTCGGGGCCTGGTCGACCGAAATCGCCTGGCTGCCCGCAGTCTATGTGATGACCAACATCTCCATTAACCTGCTGCTGGTCAAATTTCGTCAACAGTACGGCCTGCGCGCCTTTACGGAAGGTTTTCTGGTGCTCTACGTGCTGGTCACCTTTTTCCACCTGTTCGTTAACGACCTCAGCTCCGCGCTGATGGTACGCGCCGCGCACGGGATGGTGGCCGCCGCGCTCAGCTCGCTGGGGATTTACTACCAAATCCAGGCCTGGCCTGCGAAGCATCGCCTGAAGGCGCTTACCATCGGGATCACCGGATCGTCGCTCGCTATTCCGCTGGCGCGTCTGTTTTCCACTGAGCTTCTCCAACTGGACGAGTGGCGCGGGCTCTATTTCTTTGAACTGGGGCTGGCGCTGATCTCCTTGGCCTGCGTAATCGCCTTAAAACTGCCGCCGGGTGACCGACGCAAGGTCTTCGAGAAGAAAGACTTTGTCACCTTCTTTTTACTGGCTCCCGGAATGGCCCTGCTCTGCGCCGTGCTCTCTTTAGGCCGTCTTGACTGGTGGTTCGAGGCGCCGTGGATCGGCTGGTCGCTGGCGCTATCGCTGGTGCTGATTGTTTCCGCCATCGTGTTTGAACATAACCGCGCCAACCCGCTGCTGAACACCCGCTGGCTGTCGAGCGGCAGCATCGTTCGCCTGGGGCTGATCATGCTGCTGATCCGCATCGTGCTGGCGGAGCAAAATACCGGCGTCATCGGCTGGCTGCAGTACGTGGGGTTACAGAATGAGCAGATGACCCATCTGGCGTGGTCTATTTTCGCCGGGATCGTCTGCGGGATCGTCACCAGCTGCCTCACCATCAAGCCCACAAAGCTGGCGTGGCCGATTATCACCTCTCTGGCGCTGATGATTGTTGCCTCGCTGCTGGACAGCCAGTCCAATAACCTGACCCGCCCGGATCAGCTGATGGTCAGCCAGTTCCTGCTGGGCTTCGGCAGCGCCTTCTTCCTGGCGCCCGCCATGCTGGCCGCCATTGGCGGGGTAATTGCCGACCCGCGCAACCTGGTCAGCTTTTCGGTCATGTTTGGCATGAGCCAGAACCTCGGCGGCCTGTTGGGATCGGCGATTCTCGGCACCTTCCAGACCTGGCGCGAGAAATACCACTCCAGCCTGCTGGCGGATCAGCTCACCACGCTTAACCCGCTGGTCAACGAGCGGATTCAGCTTTATACCCAGATGTATAAAAGCCTGATTGGCGACAGTACGCTGCTGGGAACGCAGGCCATTACCCAGCTACAGACGGTGACCACCCTTGAGGCAAATATTCTGGCCTACAACGATACTTATCTGCTGACGGCAAGCATCGCTGCCGCCACGCTGGTCTGGATTTTATGGCGCTTGCTGCGCCTGCGCATTACTGCCCGTATGGCGCTGAAGAACGCCACCGGCAACAAATAATTGTAATATTTCTGGAGAGTTTATGAGTCAGCAGGATGCCGCCAAAGAGCAGGCCAACACCCGCAAAAATGTGCGCATTGTTTCCGTTTTCACCGCCGCTGCCATCGGTATTGTTGGCGTGCTGGTCATTCTTTACGCCTGGCAGCTGCCGCCGTTTACCCGCCACGCGCAGTTTACCGACAACGCCTACGTGCGCGGCCAGACGACGTTCATTAGCCCCCAGGTTAATGGCTATATCACCGAGGTGAAGGTGCAGGACTTTGTGCAGGTCAAAAAAGGCGATCTGCTGTTGCAGATCGATGACCGCATCTATCGCCAGCGCGTCCATCAGGCCGAGGCGCAGCTGGCGATGAAAATTGCCGCGCTGAATAACAACCTGCAGCAGCGGAAAAGCGCCGAAGCGACCATTGCCAAAAATGAAGCCGCGCTGAAAAATGCCCGCGCCCAGAGCCTGAAAACCCAGGCGGATTTAAAGCGCGTGAAGGATCTGACGGCGGATGGGTCGCTTTCCATACGCGAGCGCGATGCCGCGCTGGCCAGTGCGGCTCAGGGCAGCGCGGATATCGACCAGGCGAAAGCCACGCTTGAGATGTCGCGTCAGGATCTGCAGACGGTGATTGTGAACCGCGGCGCGCTGGAGGCAGATGTTGAAAACGCCAAAGCGGCGCTGGAGCTGGCGCAGATTGACCTGCAAAACACCCGCATTATCGCCCCGCGCGACGGCCAGCTCGGCCAGATTGCCGTGCGTCTCGGCGCGTACGTGACCGCCGGAACGCACCTCACTACGCTGGTACCGCCGCAGCACTGGGTGATTGCCAACATCAAAGAGACCCAGCTGGCGGAGCTGCGCGTCGGTCAGCCGGTGAAGTTTACCGTCGATGCCTTAAACAACAAAGCGTATCAGGGCCGCGTAGAGAGCATCTCGCCGGCGACCGGGGTTGAATTCAGCGCTATCACGCCGGACAACGCCACCGGCAACTTTGTCAAAATCGCCCAGCGTATTCCGGTGCGCATTGAGGTGCTCGGTAAGCCTGAAGAGTCTGCGCTGCTGCGTCCGGGTATGTCGGTACAGGTGACGATTGATACGCGGGAGGCGAAGCCATGATCCTTCGCCCGATAGCCGCGCTGGTGGGGGCGCTCATGCTGGCCGGATGCCAGTCCGTTGACGTCAAGCCGGCGCAGCCGACCCTGCAAATTCCGGCTCAATGGCGCGCCGTCTCAGGGCCAACCAGCCCGACGGAACAGCTCTGGTGGCGCAATTTTCATGACAACAACCTCAACCGCTATGTGGACCAGGCGCTAAAAAACAACAGCGACGTGCTGATCGCGCGGGAACGAATTAACGAATATCAGACGCGGGTCTTTGCCGCCGACGGCAGCCTGTTTCCTTCGCTCGACGCGGGCGTAACCGGGACGCGCGCCCGTTCGCAATCCGCCGCCACCGGGTTGCCGGTCTACAGCACGCTGTACAGAGGCAGCCTGACGGCGAGCTATGATGTTGATATCTGGGGCGTCAACCGCAGCACGGCCAATGCCGCCGAAGCCTCGCTGGAGGCGCAAAAAGCCGCCGCCGCGGCTGCGGATCTCACCGTCGCCTCGTCCGTTGCCTCCGGGTACGTCACCCTGCTCTCGCTTGATGAACAGCTGCGCGTGACCGAATCCACGCTGAAATCACGCGAAGAGGCGTTTAATCTTGCCAAACGCCAGCTTGAGACGGGCTACAGTTCGCGCCTGGAGCTGATGCAGTCGGATTCCGAGCTTCGCTCAACGCGAGCGCAGGTGCCCGTGCTGCGGCATCAGATTGCGCAACAGGAGAATGCCCTGAGCCTGCTGCTGGGAAGCAATCCCGGTGCGGTAGCGCGTAGCGAAAGCTTTGCGGCGCTGACGCCGCTCACGCTGCCGTCACAGCTGCCCTCCACGCTCCTGAATCGTCGGCCGGATATCGTGCAGGCTGAGCGACAGCTGGTCGCGGCTGACGCCTCGCTTGCCGCGTCACGCGCCAGCCTGCTGCCGTCAATCAACCTGACCGCAACCGGATCGATTCAGGATCGCACCCTCTCCGGCCTGCTGGACAACCCGCTCCAGCTCTGGAGCGCAGGCGGAAGCATTCTCGCCCCGCTGCTGAACCGCCAGGCGCTGAACGCGCAGGTGGATATTTCCCAGTCCCAGCGTAACCAGGCGCTGTATGCGTATGAAAAAACCGTGCGTAACGCGTTTGCCGAAGTGAACAACAGCCTTGATGCCATTACGCGCTATCAGGAACAGCTGACGGAACTGCTTGCCCAGCAGGATGTGGCCCGGGAGACGCTGCGCATTGCGCAGAACCGCTATCGCAACGGTTATTCATCCTATCTTGACGTGCTGGACGCGCAGCGCACGCTGTACTCGGTCCAGACCAGCGTGGTGCAGGTAAAAAATAACCTGCTGCTAGCGCAGATTGATTTGTATAAAGCACTGGGCGGAGGATGGGTCAGTGCCTGAAAACCTGCCCGGTGGCGCTTTGCTTCCCGGACCTGCATTTCGCACCCGTAGGCCGGGTAAGGCGTAGCCGCCACCCGGCAATCCCTCTCAAGGAGTCAATCTATGCAACAACAATGGTCTGCAGTAGATAATTACATGATTTCTTCGCTTATCCCTGAGGATGAGGTTCTTCAGAAGGTTCTTGAAAACAACAAACGCGCCGGGCTACCCGAACACGATGTTGCGGCCAATCAGGGACAGCTGCTGGCGCTGTTCGTGCGCATGACGCAGGCAAGACGCATTATTGAGATCGGTACGCTGGGTGCCTATAGCTCTATCTGGATGGCGCGCGCCCTGCCGCCGGACGGAAAGCTGATTACGCTCGAGGCGGACCCAACGCATGCCGATGTTGCCCGCCAGAATATTCGCCTCGCGGGGCTGAACGATCGTATTGAATTAATAGAAGGCCCGGCGCTGAACTCGCTGGAGAATTTCGGTGACGTTCCGCCGTTCGACCTGATCTTTATTGATGCCGATAAGCCAAACAATCCCGGCTATCTGGAGTGGGCGCTGCACTATTCCCGTCCCGGCACGGTGATTATCGGCGATAACGTGGTCCGCGACGGCGAGGTCATTAACGGGCAAAGCGACGACGCGCGCGTGCTGGGCGTGCGGCGTTTTATCGAGATGACGGGGGATAACCCGCGCTTAACCGCCACCGCACTGCAAACGGTGGGGGTTAAGGGATGGGATGGGTTTACGCTGGCGATTGTGAATGGGTGAAGGCATCAGCCCGACCCTCTCCCTGTGGGAGAGGGAGAAAACCGGGCAAGGACGTTAAGCGGAAATCTGCTCCATCGCCTGCAATATACGTTTATCCGAAATCGGATACGGCGTACCGAGCTGCTGAGCAAAGAAGCTGACGCGCAGCTCCTCGATCATCCAGCGGATCTCCTGCACATCTTCATCGTCGCGGCGCGCCGGCGGCAGCTTGTTTAACCACTGCTGCCACGCCTGCTGCACGCTTTCGACCTTCAGCATCTGCGCGCGATCGCGGTGCGGATCGATCGCCATTTTCTCCAGACGTTTTTCGATCGCCTGCAGATAGCGCAGCGTATCGCCCAGACGCTTAAAGCCGTTGCCGGTGACAAAGCCGCGGTACACCAGCCCCGCCATCTGCGCCTTCACGTCCGACAGCCCCAGCGCCATGGTCATATCCACGCGCCCCTTCAGGCGCTTGTTGATATTGAACACGGCGGTGAGGATCTGCTCGACCTGTTTGGCAATCTCCACCACGGTGTCGTTCAGCTCGGCGCGAACCTTGTCATGCAGCTTCGCAAAACCTTCTTCTGTCCAGACCGGGCCGCCCGCCTCGTGGATCAGCTTGTCCACGCCGCAGGAGATGCAGTCGTCAATCAGATCCAGCACTTTGCCGTATGGGTTAAAGTAGAGCCCCAGCTTGGCTTTGTTCGGCAGCTTTTCGTGCAGATACTTGATGGGCGACGGGATGTTGAGCAGCAGCAGGCGGCGCAGCCCGCGCCACATCATCTGCTGCTGTTCCTGCGGGTTATCAAAGAGCTTAATCGCCACGCTGTCACGTTCGTCCACCAGCGCCGGCCAGGCTTTGACCTTATAGTTGCCGCGCTTCTGCTCGTAGCTTTCCGGAAGCTGGCCAAAGCTCCAGATATGCAGCCCGCTCTGCTCGATGCCGTCGTCCGCCACCGCAGAAAGCGTCTCCTGAACTTTGCCTTTCAGCGCCTCTTTCAGCTCGCTGAGGGAACGCCCTTCCAGCAGCTTTTTGTTTTTATCATCCACCACGCGGAAGCTGATTTTCAGGTGATCGGGCACCTGATCCCAGTTCCAGTCTTCGCGGTCGATAGTGGTGCCGGTCATGCGGCGGAACTCACGCTCCAGCGCGTCCAGCAGCGGCAGTTCCAGCGGCGTGACGCGGCCCAGAAACGCTTCCGCATAGTTTGGTGCTGGCACAAAATTGCGCCGCACCGGTTTCGGCAGGGATTTGATCAGCGCAATCACCAGCTCGCGGCGCAGGCCGGGAATTTGCCACTCAAACCCGCTCTCGTCGACCTGGTTTAACAGCGGCAGCGGAATGTGGACGGTTACGCCGTCCGCGTCGGTGCCCGGTTCAAACTGGTAGGTCAGACGCAGCTTGAGGTTGCCCTGATGCCAGAAGTTCGGGTAGTCGAGCTTGCTGACCGACTCCGCCCCCTCTTTAATCAGCATGCTCTTTTCGAAGTTGAGCAGGTCCGGCGTCGCTTTGCTGGCCTTCTTCCACCAGCTGTCAAAGTGGCGGGCGGAGATAACATCATGGCTGATGCGCTGGTCGTAAAACTCAAACAGCGCCTCATCGTCCACCAGAATGTCGCGGCGTCGGGACTTGTGCTCAAGCTCTTCCACCTCGGCGCGCAGCTTCAGGTTTTCACGGAAGAACGCGTGGCGCGTCTGCCAGTCCCCCTCCACCAGCGCGTGGCGGATAAACAGCTCGCGGCTGAGCGCCGGATCGATCTGGCTGTAGTTGACCTTACGCGCGGCGACCACCGGCAGGCCGTAAACGGTCACTTTTTCGGTCGCCATCACCGCGCCCTGCGCGCGCTCCCAGTGCGGCTCGCTGTACGAGCGTTTCAGCAGGTGCTGCGCCACCGGCTCAACCCATTCCGGGTCGATGCGCGCGGCAATGCGCCCCCACAGGCGGCTGGTTTCCACCAGCTCCGCGACCATGGTCCACTTCGGCGGCTTCTTGAACAAGCCGGAACCCGGGAAGATGGAGAAACGCGCGTTACGCGCGCCGGTATATTCCTGCTTATCTGCATCTTTCATCCCGATATGGGACAGCAGGCCAGTCAGCAGCGCGATATGAATTTCGCGGTACTCCGCCGGTTCACTGTTCACCGGAATGCCCAGCTCTTTCACCACCTGGCGCAGCTGGGTGTAGATATCCTGCCATTCACGCACGCGCAGGTAGTTAAGGAAATCCACGCGGCACTGGCGGCGGAACTGGTTCGAGGAGAGCGCTTTCTGCTGCTCGCCGAGGTAGTTCCACAGGTTCACAAAGGCGAGGAAATCGGACTCTTTGTCGTGGAAGCGGCGGTGCTTTTCGTCCGACGCCTGCTGTTTGTCCATCGGACGCTCGCGCGGGTCCTGAATGGAGAGCGCCGAGGTGATGATCATCGCCTCGCGCACGCAACCGTGCTTTTGCGCTTCCAGCACCATGCGCGCCAGGCGCGGGTCGACCGGCAGCTGGCTGAGCTGGCGGCCCAGCGGCGTCAGCTTATAGATGCTCGCCTGCTCGTCGGTGGTAATCGCCCCGAGCTCTTCCAGCAGACGCACGCCATCCTGAATGTTGCGCTTGTCCGGCGCTTCCACAAACGGGAATGCCGCGATGTCGCCCAGCCCCAGCGCGGTCATCTGCAGGATAACGGACGCCAGGTTGGTGCGCAGAATTTCCGGGTCGGTAAACTCCGGGCGCGACAGGAAATCGTCTTCGGAATAGAGACGAATACAGATCCCTTCAGACACGCGGCCGCAGCGGCCCTTACGCTGGTTAGCAGACGCCTGGGAGACCGGCTCAATCGGCAGCCGCTGGACTTTAGTGCGGTAGCTGTAGCGGCTGATGCGCGCCGTGCCCGGGTCGATAACGTATTTAATCCCCGGTACGGTCAGCGAGGTCTCCGCCACGTTGGTCGCCAGCACGATGCGGCGTCCGCTGTGTGGCTGGAAGACGCGGTTTTGCTCGCTGTTCGACAGGCGCGCGTACAGTGGCAGGATCTCGGTATGGCGCAGGTCGCGCTTGCTGAGCGCATCGGCGGTATCGCGAATTTCGCGCTCGCCGCTCATGAAGATCAGGATGTCACCCGCGCTCTCGTTGCCCAGCTCGTCAACGGCGTCGAAGATGGCCTGCAGCTGATCGCGCTCGGTATCGTCCGCCTCTTCCACAATCGGGCGATAGCGCACTTCCACGGGATAGGTGCGGCCCGACACTTCAATAATGGGCGCATTGTTGAAGTGTTTTGAGAAGCGCTCCGGGTCGATGGTCGCGGAGGTGATGATGATTTTCAGATCAGGGCGACGTGGCAGCAGCTCTTTAAGATAGCCAAGCAGGAAGTCAATGTTCAGGCTGCGCTCGTGCGCTTCGTCAATGATGATGGTGTCGTACTGCATCAGCAGGCGGTCCTGCTGTATTTCCGCCAGCAGGATACCGTCCGTCATCAGCTTGACCATGGTGTTGTCGCTGACGTGGTCGCTGAATCGTACCTTGTAGCCGATGCAGCCGCCCGGCTCCGTCTGCAGCTCTTCGGCAATACGGTTCGCCACGGTGCGCGCCGCCAGACGACGCGGCTGGGTGTGGCCAATCAGCCCCTTCACCCCGCGGCCCAGCTCCATGCAGATTTTCGGCAGCTGGGTAGTTTTGCCTGAACCGGTTTCCCCCGCGACAATCACCACCTGGTGATCGCGGACGGCCTGAAGGATGTCCTGTTTCTTCTGGCTGACGGGCAGGTTTTCCGGGTAGGTGATCGCCGGACGCGCGGCTTCGCGCAGCACAACCTTCCCTGCCGCCTGTTCAATCTCTTTGGCCATCTCCTGGTAAATGGCCTGTTGTGCATCAGGATTTTTAACCTTCTTCACGCCGTGCAGACGGCGGGCGAAGCGCTGTTTATCGCGCAGCGTCAGAGAATCGAGCTGTTGCAGGAGCATCGGGAAGGTGAATTTTTGTTGTTCTGTCATAGCGTTAACGGGCAGTGCTCTGCCGGATAAAATCTCTTTTTAATGATTGCTATAGAGTACCACATTGACGCTTTTAGCGCCTTATTCAAAAAATTCGAACATAGACTTCGATATATTGCGCTATCTCTGTGGCAGGATTGTGAATAAAGTGTCAACAAGCAACGGGGCCCCCCCCTTCAATCAAATGCAACAACAGGAATCACCCATGAGCAAAGTATTAGTTTTGAAATCCAGTATTCTGGCAGGGTACTCTCAGTCTGGTCAGCTGTCTGATTACTTCGTTGAACAGTGGCGTGAACAGCATTCTGCAGACGAAATCACCGTGCGTGACCTGGCAGCAAACCCCATTCCTGTGCTGGACGGCGAGCTGGTTGGCGCGCTGCGCCCAAGCGATGCGCCACTGTCCCCGCGTCAGCAGGAAGCCCTGGCCCTGTCCGACGAGCTGATTGCTGAGCTGCAGGCGCACGACGTTATCGTCATCAACGCCCCAATGTACAACTTCAACATTCCTACCCAGCTGAAGAACTACTTCGACCTGGTGGCGCGCGCTGGCGTAACCTTCCGCTACACCGAGAACGGCCCGGAAGGTCTGGTAAAAGGCAAGCGTGCGATCGTCCTGACCAGCCGTGGCGGTATCCATAAAGATACCCCAACTGACCTGGTTGCGCCGTACCTGAGCCTGTTCCTGGGCTTCATCGGCATTACCGACGTGAACTTTGTGTTCGCGGAAGGCATCGCTTACGGTCCTGAAGTGGCGACCAAAGCGCAGACCGACGCGAAAGCCGCCATCGACAGCCTGGTAGCCGCGTAAGATTTCCCCCTCTCACCGCCCGGTGGGAGGGTTTTTCTTTTCCCCGCATTTCGCTATCATCCGCTCCCACTCTCCAGCCGGGCGGCCTGATGTCTGCGATTATCGATTCTTTTATTGCCCCACCGTGTCACGACGACATTGAGATCCTCTGGCAGGATGAACATCTGCTGCTGATTAATAAGCCTTCTGGCCTGCTCAGCCTCTCGGGCAAAAACCCGCAAAACCTCGATTCTGTCCATTATCGTCTGGTGCAGACGTTCCCCGGCTGCACGCTGGTACACCGTCTGGATTTCGGCACGTCCGGGCTGATGGTGGTTGCGCGCAATAAGGCCATCAACGCGGCGCTTTGCCAGCAGTTCAGCCAGCGCAGCGTGGAGAAAGTCTACAGCGCCCTGCTTTATGGGCATCTGGAAAACGACGAGGGAATAATAGACGCGCCCATTGCCAAAGACCCGGCGCTGTTCCCGCTGATGTCGATCTGCGCCATCAACGGTAAACCCGCCCGTTCCCGCTATCGGGTGGTGGAACGTTTTTTTCGGGGGACAGGAGTGCCGTTAACGCGGGTGGAACTGACGCCGGAAACCGGGCGAACCCACCAGCTGCGCATCCACTGCCAACAGCTGGGGCACCCTATTCTGGGCTGCGATCTGTATGGCGGTCTTGACGCGCCGGGGGCTAAGGAAACGCCCCGGCTGATGCTGCATGCCAGCGAGCTGAATTTTATTCATCCCGTGAGCGGAGAGCCGGTTAACGCCCGCCACGCCGCCCCGTTTTGAACGCGGTTTACCACATCAAATCGTCAGGAATTTTGAAGTCCGCGTACGGATCGTCTTCGTCCTGCTCTTCCTGACTGAGCGTGCTGTTTAACACGATGCTGTCGGCATCGCGCTGGGCAATTTTATCAGCCACCACCGCCGGAATGATCGCGTATTCACAATCGCCGTTTGCATTGAGCACCAGGCGCGCAATGGCCAGACGGCCGTTGATCAGCTGGGTTTGCGTCTGCTTGTCGACCTCAATTTTTTTGATCAGATTACCGTCGGTGAAGTTAAAGGTGATGTTACCCTTCGCCACGGTGATGCGGTTCATCTCGATCAGCTGCTTCACCTGCGCTTTAAACTCTTTCGCGAGTACGGCCTGCTTCTGCTGCTCGCTCAGCAGCTTGTCACGCTCGATCTGCGCCTTCTTATTCTCTTCTACCGCTTCCCGAGCCTCACGTGCCTGAACGCGTGATTTCTTTGCCGTGCGCTGCACTTTCGCCGCTTTCTTGCTGCTGACGAGGCCCGCTTTCAGCATCTGCTCTTGTAAGGTGAGTTTTGTCATGATCGTTTCTAAACCGGTTGGAAATTTTGGGGATTATAACGGGAATTGGGGAAAGAGTGCGACATTAGGAGAATCGTAGGCCGTGTAAGCGCAGCGCCACCCGGCAAGAAAGGCAGCAACACCGCGAGCATTACACTTCATGAACTTCCCTCATGTTGCATTGAAATTAAGTCACTTCCCCTGCGCTGCGGGCTCAGGCATAAATTATGCATTGGTAACTTCTTAGCAACATGAACTTAGGATGCATAACCACAATGAGCAAAGCTTTCACATATACCCTTAAGCGCAGTTGCTTCGATGAGAATTACAACCCGTCAGAAAATACGCGTACGACCACCAACTTTGCCAACCTGGCACGTGGGGAAAAACGTCAGGAAAACCTGCGCAATACGCTGGTGATGATCAATAACCGCTTTAATGCCCTGGCGCGCTGGGATAACCCGACCGCCGATCGCTACGCGGTTGAGCTTGAAATCATCTCTGTCGATTTGAACATTGGCGCGGAAAAGCCGTTCCCGGCCATTGAGATTTTGCAGACGTATATTGTCGACAAGAAAAATAACCAGCGTATCGCAGGCATTGTCGGGAATAACTTCTCCTCTTACGTGCGGGATTATGATTTCAGCGTCCTGCTGCTGGAGCACAACAAGAACCAGCAGCACTTCAGTATTCCGGAAAAGTTTGGCGAACTGCACGGCAATATTTTCCGCCATTTTGTGAACTCGCAGGAATACAAAGAGAACTTCAGAAAGGGCCCGGTGATCTGCCTGAGCGTCTCGAGCAAAGACACCTATCGCCGCACCGGTAACCAGCACCCTGTTCTGGGTATTGAGTACGCGCCGGATGGCGAGTCGTTAACGGAACTGTACTTCGCCAAAATGGGCCTCAAGGTCCGCTACTTCATGCCTGAGAACAGCGTGGCGCCTTTCGCGTTCTTCTTTACCGGAGACTTGCTGAGCGATTACACCGATCTGGAACTGATCGGCACCATCAGCACGATGGAAACGTTCCAGAAAATCTATCGCCCGGAAATTTATAACGCGAACTCGGCGGCGGGACTGTTTTATCGCCCGGACCTGAACCAGCAGGATCATTCATTAACCAAAATTGTTTATGACCGCGAAGAGCGAAGCCGGCTGGCGATTGAACAGGGTCGATTTAGCGAAGAATATTTCATTAAGCCTTATAAACACATTCTCGAGCAGTGGTCTGATAACTACACGCTTTAATTCATCAAAAAAGGTCTTTTATTATGAAAACATTGCTCCCGACGTCTACGGCTGGCAGCCTGCCTAAGCCGACCTGGCTTGCGCAACCTGAAACGCTCTGGTCTCCGTGGAAACTGCAGGATCAGGAATTACTGGCGGGTAAACAGGATGCACTGCGCCTGTCTCTTGACGAGCAGATCCGTGCGGGAATCGATATCGTCAGCGACGGGGAACAGACCCGTCAGCACTTCGTCACCACCTTTATTGAACACCTGAGCGGCGTCGATTTTGAAAATCGCCAGACGGTGCGCATTCGTAACCGCTACGACGCCAGCGTGCCGACCGTGGTTTCTGCCGTTGCGCGTCAGAAGCCGGTATTCGTGGACGATGCAAAGTACCTGCGCCAGCTCACGGACAAGCCGATCAAATGGGCCCTGCCTGGGCCAATGACCATGATCGATACCCTTTACGACGCGCATTATAAAAGCCGCGAAAAGCTGGCCTGGGAATTCGCCAAAATCCTCAACCAGGAAGCGCGCGAATTAGAAGCCGCGGGCGTGGATATTATCCAGTTCGACGAGCCGGCGTTTAACGTCTTTTTTGATGAGGTCAACGACTGGGGTATCGCCGCGCTCGAGCGCGCCATTGAGGGTCTGAAATGCGAAACCGCGGTACACATCTGCTACGGCTACGGCATCAAGGCCAATACCGACTGGAAAAAGACGCTCGGATCAGAATGGCGCCAGTATGAAGAGGCCTTCCCTAAGCTGCAAACCTCTAACATCGACATCATCTCCCTGGAGTGCCACAACTCCCGCGTACCGATGGATCTGCTGGAGCTGATTCGCGGTAAAAAGGTGATGGTTGGGGCGATTGACGTGGCAACCAACACCGTCGAAACGCCAGAAGAGGTCGCCGACACCCTGCGTAAAGCGCTGCAGTTCGTCGACGCCGACAAGCTTTACCCCTCAACCAACTGCGGCATGGCTCCCCTCTCCCGTCAGGTGGCTAACGGTAAGCTGAAGGCGCTCAGCGCTGGCGCAGAAATTATCCGCAAGGAGCTCGGCGCGTAATTGCCTTACGTTTGCCAGTACGGCGGCGAGCCGAAAAACGCCACGTAATAATCAATCACCGCCCTGACGTTCAGGGGCGGATGACGTGCGTGAGGATAGATCGCCGCAATATTCAGCGGCTCCGTATTGATAGCGCACGCCATTTGCGGCATAAGAGCGACCAGTTCCCCGCGCTGCAGCCTGTCGCCAATCAGCCAGTCCGGAAACAGGACGATCCCCATTCCACCCAGCGCGGCAGTGAGCAGCGACTCCGCATTATTGGACGTCATCAACGGCGCCACGGGATAGTGCACCCAATTCTCCCCCTTGCGTCGCACAAGCCAGCGATTAGGGCCAGACGAACCGCGATACACCAGGCATTTATGCTGGCTCAGCTCGGCCGGGTCGGCCGGTACGCCGTGTTGACGCAGATACGCGGGCGACGCGGCAAGATGGTAGCGCTGCTGCCCGAAGATGCGGGCGTGGAACGTCGAGTCCGTCAGCGTGCCGATGCGAAAAATGAGGTCGGCGGCATCCCGGTGCGGGTCGATAAAGTCATCGGTCAGCGTCAGCTCTATGGTTAACCGTGGATAACGCTCGGCCAGGCCTGCCAGGCCGGGTGCAACGTGCCTCTGTCCAAAAAATACCGGCCCGTTAATGCGTACCGTGCCGGAGGGTTCGGTCGAACGTTCATCCAGCTCCCGACGCGCCTCTTCGAAGTTATCCACCATCGCCCGGGCATACCGGATAAAAAGATGCCCGTTTTCCGTGGGGATCACCGCCCGGGTATTGCGATAGAACAGCTGCTGGCCGAGCGCGTCCTCAAGCTGATGAATAATCCGCGACACCTGCGAGGCAGAAATTCCCTCCCGTCGCGCAACGACGGAAAAGTTCTGCGTTTCATAGACGGCAATAAACAGCAGCAGTGAGCGAAGGTTCATGCTTCCGGCATCTGACATTAATGCATTTCCTGCAAAGGTGTTTCCTGCATTATGGCATTTTTCTCACATGTCTACCGACGTAATCTTCTTCGCCTGATAATGGAGGAAGCATAATGCAGTTTGTATTGATTTTACTGGTGATTGCCGGCGGGATGGGCCTCTCCGTCGAGGCGGGTTTGCTGGGGCCGTTAGGGGGAGAAGTAGGCGATTTATGGGCCACGTTCAGCATTTTCGGGGTCGGCGCTGCGCTGACCTTTCTGCTGATGCTGTTTTTCAGCCCGCGCAACGGTCCGTCGTTTTTCGCACAGCCCGGCTGGCAGCTGCTCGGCGGCGTGCTGGGTCCTGTTTACGTTGTCATTCTGACTATCGCCACCCCCGCTATCGGCATCGCTCTGACGATGATCGGCATTCTGGCAGGTCAGGTTTTTAAAAGCCTGATCATTGACCACTTTGGCCTGCTGGGTACGCCGCACAGGAAGATAAACGCAAGACGCATCGTGGCGCTGGTTTTTATTATTGCCGCACTGGTACTGGTCGCAAAGGGGTAAACACATGACACTGATGATAATTCTGGCCATCTGCGGCGGGGCGACGCTGAGCATACAGGCCGCAATTAACGGACAGCTCGGCAGCAGCGTGGGCGTTTTCAAGAGCGCGTTTCTGACGTTTTCCGTCGGCGCGCTGGTGACCGCCCTGCTCATTTTCTTCTTTGAGCCTAAACAGACGGTCACGCTGCTGGACGTGCCGAAATGGCAGCTTCTCGGGGCGATGTTCGGCGTGCCCTACATTGTGATCATGGTGCTCGCCGTGCAGCGCATCGGCACCGCCGTCGCCACGGTGGCGGTGATATTCGGCCAGCTCGCCATGAGCATGCTGATAGATAACTTTGGCTGGTTGAACAATCCCGCTATTCCGTTTTCACCGAGCCGTCTGGGCGCGGTGGTGTGCCTGGGGATTGCCCTGTACTTCATTTACTCCAGCAGCAAAACCGGCGATGTTCGCGACTAAGCTTCCGTATTCCGGGTAAAGAACAGCGTCACCGTGGCGACGGTGACGCCAAATTTCTTCATCTCGGTTTTATTGAACAGATGCGTCTCATCCTGCAGGTACATCCAGTCATCAAAGTTCAGCAGCCACGTTTTGCCGTTGGCCTTCACGTTCATGCTGTAATGCCAGTTAAAGGCGTTGCCTGCGGCCTGCCCGGTGGCAACCCCTTCAATATCACCTGCCGTTCCCTCGTAGCGGTCGTTCCCCACGCGGCGAATGTGCCATACCCGCTGCTGCTTCTCGCCGTCGTCGTAAACGAAGCGCTCGTTCAGCGTCAGCGTATCGCCGATGACGTCCCCGGCAATCTCAACGTGAAAGCGGCGGATCTGCTTGCCGCTGCGATCCTGCACCATGCCCCACGCTTCGGTTTTGCCCTGAAAGTAGTGGAAGATATCAAGCCGCGGCTGCTGCTGACGATACTCGGACACCTCCGTACTGCAGCCGGCCAGCAGCATCGTGAATGCCAGCGCCAGCGTCAGGATTCGTTTCATTTTTTGCCTCCGATTAGCTGCTGACGCAGCTCAGGATATTGCGTGCGGGGATCGAGCCAGATGGCCAGAAAGCGGGTGCTGAACGCTTCTGACTGGCGCGGACCGAGCGGAATAAAAGATTTTTGCGCCGACGACGCGCGGTACCAGAACTGCCCCTGCTTATCGTTGAGAACAAACGCCAGCTGTGAACCCGGTCTGACATCCGGCCACAGGGACTGGAGCATCCTTAGCCAGGCTTCACTTTGCGGTTCCTGCGTCAGGATCCCCTGCGCCTGCCACTGGTCGCGGGTCGCCTCAACCAGTTCATCGCGATCTATGTCGCGCGCGTAGGTAATAATCAGCGCCTGATCCTGATCGTCCCGGCTGTAACGGCCATCCGGCGTGCGGAGCTGAGAGGTATAGACCGTGAACGGCCCCCAGGTCAGCGTGGCGTCGCCCACCTTGCGCCAGGCCAGCCAGTCGGCGGCCTGAGCACCAGGAACAACCAGCATGAGCCAAAACAGCAGAACCGCAGTCCTCATTTTTGTCTCCCCATTAGCAGGTGGAAAAACAGCATCAGCACCAGCCAGCCCGGCGCCATCCAGCTGACGACGATAAAGGTCGGCTCCAGAAACGTGATGGCGCCCAACCGCTCGCCAATCAGGTAGGCCACCGGGCCTCCCACGGCCGCCAGCAGGGTCAGCAGCCAGCCGGGTAACGTGGTGGTACGCGCAAGCTGCGTCCAGACCACGGCGAACATCAGCCACAATGCCACCATCCAGAGTGGCATCAGGGAGTCGCCCGTGAAGGCAATCAGCCCCGTCAACGCCCAGAGCGCATCCAGCAGGCTGCCCGCCGCGGCCAGCCCAATGGCGTAAAGACGGTATGCTGACGGCAAGAGCAGGCACGCCAGGATCGCCAGCCCGAGCCAGATAATCAGGCCCTGTTCCCGAAACAGCACTACCAGCGCCCAGTAGAGATCGAACGCGACGGCCAGCAGAAAGACCTGAAGGTAGCGTCTCATACGCGCTCGGCGATCAGCTGCACCACGCTGATGGTGCGGGCGTTAAACCCGGCTTCGCAGTAGCCGAAGTAGTACAGCCACATGCGGCGGAACCGTTCATCAAAGCCAAGCTTTTCAATCTCCTGCCAGGCGTGGACAAAGCGCTGCCGCCAGTGGGCCAGTGTGCGGGCGTAGTGCGGCCCCATGTCGAAGAGATTGCGCACCACGAAATCGGTGTGGCGCGTCATCAGCTCGTTCATCGCCGTAATGCTCGGCAGGAAGCCGCCGGGGAAAATGTAGCGCTGGATAAAATCGACGCTTTTGCTGTAGTCGCGGTAGCGCTGGTCCTGAATGGTGATGGCCTGAATCGCCATCCGTCCACCGGGGCGCAGCCGCGCCTGACAGGTACGGAAGAACGTAGGCAGATAGCGTTGCCCGACGGCTTCAATCATCTCTATCGAGACCAGCTTGTCGTACTGCCCGGTGAGGTCGCGATAGTCGCAGAGCAGTACCTCAACCCGATCCTGCAGCCCGGCGCGGGCAATGCGCTCGGTCGCCCAGATATATTGCTCCTGCGACAGCGTGGTAGTGGTCACCCGACAGCCGTAGTGACGGGCGGCGTATTCCGCCATCGCCCCCCAGCCGGTGCCAATTTCCAGCAGGTGATCACCCGGGTTTAGCGCCAGCTGCTCGCACAGGCGAGCCATTTTGGCCTGCTGAGCCGCCGTCAGATCCTGCTCGTCCGCGGTAAACAGTGCGCTGGAGTAAAGCAGTTCCTTATCCAGAAAATGGGCATAGAAAGCGTTGCCCAGATCGTAATGGGCGGCAATATTTTCGCGGGCCTGGGCGCGAGAGTTGCGCCGCGTCCAGTGGCGCAGCCGCTCCAGCGGTCGGCCAAGCAGCCGAAACCCGTTCTCCAGACGACCAAGCACCTCGCCGTTGAGGGCCAGAATTTGCAGAAGCGGCGTAAGCTGTGCGGTCTCCCATTCGCCGTCCATCCAGGCTTCTGCGGCGGCAAGGCTTCCGCCCGTTAAGACGCGCCAGTAGACGCCGGGCGTGAGGATCTGCACGTCGGCGTGCAGCGCGGAGGATGTCTCACCAAAATGGAAGGTCTGCGCCCCTTCACGCAGGGTGAGTGAGCCGCCGCGAATGCCGCTTAACAGACGAAACAGCAGCCATCGCGCGATGCGGACGTTGCGCGGGATATCGGGTTCTAGCGCAAAGACGGGATCGGTCATGAGCGTTCACTCCTGCTGACGGGATGATTATAAAGCGGCACGCGCTTGAGCCACAGCCTCAGCGCCTGCCAGTAAATGGCGAAAACGGTTTTCAGAGTCATCAGCGGGATGCGCAGCAGCAGCGCGTGCAGCGCCGGGCGGGTCAGAGGCTCCCGGCGCAGGGCCAGCGTGGCGTCAAAGACCTTCGCCTCCTGATGATTTTCAATGTGCATATGCAGCGTGTTGTCCGGGTTGTTGAAGCGCCAGTGGTAGACCATGTCCATCGGGTTGAAGGGGGAAACGTGAAACGCTTTCTCCGTGGGCCGGGCATGTTGCCCGTCGACCGCGTAATAATGGCGCTCGTTCCACGGCGTGTTGCGCACCTCCGCCAACACCCAGCGAAGCGTGTTTTCCTGGTCATAGCAGTAGTAAAAATTGACCGGATTGAAATGAAACCCGAAGTAGCGCAGCTGCGTCAGAAGCATGACCCGCCCTGCGGGACGTTCCCCGGTCAGGCTCTCCAGCCTGTTCAGCACGTTCTCTTTAAGCGGCGTGCCGAGCGGATAGTCCGCGTCATGGAACGCGGCGGCGGCAAAGCGGTTGCGCCGCACACCGACGGATGCCAGCAGCGGCAGTTCATCAAGATCCAGCCAGGCCATAAAAACGCCGTAGCTGAATTCATGCGTTTTCGGCTGAAGGCGGCGGTGGCGCAATACGCCGTGATAGAGGCAGCTGTTCATGTCAGTTCCCCTCCCCGGCGGCTATTTCATTGACCACGTCCAGCGCGCTGCGCACGCCGTCTTCATGAAAACCGTTGTACCAGTAAGCGCCGCAGAACCAGCTCCGGTGATGACCGTTGATCTCCCCACGGCGCGCCTGCGCACGCCAGCTTTGCGGGTTAAATAGCGGATGCTCATAGACAAAGCGTTGCAGAACGAAGCGTTCATCCACCGGCGCGTCCGGGTTCAGGGTGACGCAGAACAGTGGGCTGCCCGCAGGCAGACCCTGCAGAATGTTCATGTTGTAGGTGACGCAGGCGCTGGCCTGCTCCTGCGCGCTCAGGCGGTAGTTCCAGCTGGCCCAGGCGCGCTGCCGCACCGGCAGCCAGCGCGGATCGCTGTGCAAAACAACCTCGTTGCGCTGCCAGCCGATATCGCCCAGCACTTCGCGCTCCGCGGGCGTAGGATCCTCAAGCATGGCCAGCGCCTGGGCGGAGTGGCAGGCAAATATCACCTGGTCGAAGGTGTGGCTGCCGTTTTCAAGCTGGAGCGTGACCCTTTGCGCGTGGCGGCTCACCCGCAGAACAGGCGCGTTCAGGTGCAGCGTCAGGCGGTCGCCCAGTTTTTGCAGCATGGCGCGGATATACTCCCGCGAGCCGCCCGGCACCACGTACCACTGCGGACGCTGGGTGATATCCAGCAGGCCGTGGTGATGAAAGAAGCGCAGGAAGAGCGGCAGCGGGAAACGCTTCATCTCCTGCAGCGACGACGACCAGATCGCGGCCCCCATCGGCAGAATGTAGTGGCGCGCAAAAAACGGCGTGAAGCCGTGCTGGTCCAGAAACGTCTGCAGCGTGGCGTTCGGATCGACTTCCCCTTCAAGGGCCTGTTTCGCCAGGCGGTTAAAGCGGACGATGTCACCGAGCAGCCGCCAGAATGCCGGATTTACCAGGTTTCGGCGCTGGGCAAACAGCGACGTCAGCGTGTGTCCGTTGTACTCAAGCCCCGTCTCGGGGTTGTGTACTGAAAAGCTCATCTGTGTTTTTTGCCCGCTGATGCCGAGCTCGCTGAGCAGGCCCATAAAGCGCGGGTAGGTGCGGTCGTTGTAGACAATAAACCCGGTATCGATCGCGTATGTGCCCTGGGGCGTTGAGACGTCAACCGTCGCGGTATGGCCGCCGGGCGTGGTGCCCGCTTCAAACAGGGTTACCTGATGATGCCCTGCCAGCCGCCAGGCGCAGGTCAGCCCGGCGATGCCGCTGCCGATAATTGCAATGTTCATGAGCGCACCATCCTGCGCAGCAGCGTGCGCTGCAAAAACGCGGGCAGCCCGGAGAGCAGCCGCAAAATAAGGCCAAACCCGGCCGGAAACGCGATATGCATTTTGCCCTTTGCCAGCCCGGTACGGATCGCTTTGACCGCTTCGTCAACGCTCACCCTACCCGGCATGGCAAAATCGTTTTTGCGCGTCAGCGGGGTATCGACAAAGCCCGGAGAGACGACCGTCACGGCAATCCCCTTTGGCTCCCAGTCCAGACGCAGGCTGTCGGCAAACCAGCTCAGCGCCGCTTTGGACGCGCCGTAGGCCTCTGCCCGCGGGAAGGGAAGCCAGTGGGCCATCGAGCTCACCAGCACCACGCGGTTACCGGCAACCAGCTGCGGCTGCAGCGCGGCCAGGCAGTTCACCGGCCCGAGAAAATTGGTGGTCATGACCCGCTCCACCAGCGCCGCATCCACCACGCCGCCGTCGAGATATTCGCAGGTACCGGCGCAGAGGATAACCAGATCGGCGTAAACGCCGCTCAGCGCCTGGCGACAGGCGTCCCTGTCTGTCATATCGAACGGGCGAACGGTGAGATTGGGGCAAGTCTGATGTAGCGCTTCAAGCCGCGCCGGATCGCGCCCGCAGGCATTCACGTGGTAGCCGTCAGCTGCAAAGGACTTCGCCAGCCCCGCGCCGATGCCCGAGCTTGCGCCGGTAATCAGCACCGTCTTCATGATTTGACCCTCCGCTTCACGCCGCGTACAGCCCAGCCCAGCAGAGGGAGGTGTTCGTAGATCATCTCTCCCGCATCGTAGAAGTCCCGCTGACGCGTGATGAGATTGTTTTCGGTGTCCACCACCGAACATCCGGGCAGTTCAAGCGGCTCGCCTCCGGCAATGCGCGGATGCGACCAGTGCATTATCCAGGTGACAACAAACCGGTTCCCGCTGCAGAGCGGCGGATCGATGACAAAACGGCACTTCTCGACGTTTGCCAGCAGATGGGTGAAATAGCGCTGAAGCGCGAAAATACCGTTGTGCTCGCCGAACGGATCGATAAGGGTGGCATTCGAATGGTAAAGCCCGACCAGCGCGGTCGGCGGCTGGCTATCCAGTGCGGCGTAGTACTCAATAAACCGACTCACGACAGAGGGCAAAGTGCTCATGGGTCACATCCTGGCTGTAAACAACGTGGCGTAATCGCATAATTAAAACTTACACAATTAATGTTATTTGTCCAAGTTTGTGCAAATTTATTTTTTATTACCCATAAATATCAACAATTTGAAAACACAATCACTTGACGGTTTTGTAGGCCGGGTAAGATGTAGCCGCCACCCGGCTTTCACTTTCAGGTTATCCTTAAGGCAAATTCAGCCGTCATCTTCCAGGCTTATCCTTTTTATTCATAAGGATGCCTGACATGAAACGTTTCTTTCTCTCCCTATTCTCAAGCCCGGAATCCTTACTGCAGGTGATGAGTCAGCAGGAAATTATTGAAGCCGTGGAAGATGGCGATCGCATCATTATCGACCAGGACGGGAACGCCTCGGTGAACTACAAGAGCAACGAGGTGCGGCAGGACTTTCTGCGTCACGTCAACACGCTGAAGAGGGCCTGATATGGGAACGGCGATATTTATGGTGCTGATGGTCTGCGGGTACTGGTACACCAGCCGCGACCTGTCGACCCGCTTTAAAATCAAGCGTTCCTTTGGCTGGGACGTCTATTTTCTCGTCGCGCTTTACGGCTGTATTTTCGTTTTGCAGGGCGTAATCGCCACGGGATTGCTCTGGCTGCTGCTGTTCGCCCTTTCCGCCGCCAACAACGCTTTCCACTTTGCCTCACCGAAATACACCGACTGGCAAATCGACTTTATGAACTGGAGTTTTTTAGGCATTCAGGCGCCGGTGGTGGTGATGCTGGCGTTTGCCATTCTGTTTTGCCTCTACCGCTCTAACTGGGCAGGCAGCGCCAGGCTGGACGGCGAGAGCCGGAAAAAGCTCTACAAACGGCTTGCGCAGGCGAGCGGGATTGAACAACTGCTCTATCAGTGTATGGAGCAAGGCGAGCTGGCGCAGGTCACACTCCGGTCGCGGCGGATTTACGTCGGCATGATCCACACCGCGACGCTGGAATATGAAAAAACGGCCAATATTGTGCTGATCCCAATGTTGAGCGGGTACCGGGATGCGAAGACGATGAATCTGCGTATCGAGAATAATTACAGCAGGTGGTATGCGGAGCATGACATTACGCTCGACTCTGAACCCCGCAGCGCCATGTCATTCCGCAAGGTGATTTTACTCAATCAGATTGAGAGCATCTCGCTGTTCGATCCTGCCAGCGCCAGCGCGCTGTCGCTGGCACAGCGGGACGAGAGCCAGACGTCCCCATAATGTTGAGTACGCTCTGCTGGGAAGCGTGCACGACGAAAGGCGAATGACACATCATTTACGGTGATGTTCACGGTTGCGCATTCTGATAAAGATCCCAGCGGTTGCCGTAAATATCTTCAAACACCACCACCGTACCGTACTCTTCCTCACGAGGTTCTTCGCAGAAATGAACGCCTTTTGCTTTCATGGCATGGTAATCGCGCCAAAAGTCATCCGTCTGAAGGAACAGGAAAACTCTTCCGCCGCTTTGATTACCGATAAAACCTTCCTGCCTTTCATTGGAGGCACGAGCCAGCAGGATATTGCAGTCGCTTTCCGGGTTGGGTGAGACGACGACCCAGCGTTTCCCCGGTTGGGGCGTATCCTCTACGAGGGTAAAACCCAGCCTGTCGGTGTAGTATTCAATGGCGCGATCGTAGTCATCAACCACGATAGCCACGCATCCCAGGCATCGTTTCTGCGTTCTCATATTTTTCGTTTCCTTTGGATAAATAGCTTACCGATTCGGTGAGTCGATATTCCAGCTACCGTAATACTTGCGGCAGATTCAGGACTTATTTCTGACCGGTCAACGCCTCTAATCCCCTTTTTAGCACATTTATTACCGTCTCTGAATCCATGCCCATCTGTGCATGAATAATGGCGCCGTCAATAAGCAGCATGATTTCATTGACGACGCGCTCATCAGCGATCTTCGTCAGCAACGCAATCATATTCTTAGTTTCGATTTTATGACCGCGGCATATCGCTTTTATTTCGCTTTCTATATCTTCGGATTTGGCTTCTGCGCTGGCATTAATAAACGCGCAGCCGTGGAACTCGGGCGAAATAAACCATTCATAAAGGGTTGCAGATATCGCATCAGAAGGTATTTCGCCTTCATCAAGATGTCGACGCAGCGTAGTCTCAAACCAGCTGATCCATATTTCATGTCGATAGTGCAGGTAGGCGAGAATGAGTAAACTTTTACTCGGAAAATGGCGATAAAACGTCACCTTGGTCACCTTCGCCTCTTTAATCAGCGTATCCACCCCCGTCGCCCTGAAGCCATTGGAATAAAAAAGATCGTGCGCCGTCAGTAATATTTTATCCCTGACGCTGATTTTTGCTTCGTTGCCTGCGTGCTCGGTTTTCACTTTCGGTAGCCTCAAAACGGATGTTGACAGCGTTATTTTTCAGGCATAGATTAGCGCAAGTAGACAGACCTGTCTACATCATATAACACTGAGGTTATCGCTATGAACACTCGTCCTCCATTACCGCCCTTCACTCGCGAAAGCGCGATCGAAAAAGTCAGACTGGCCGAAGACGGCTGGAACAGCCGCGACCCGGCAAAAGTCGCGCTGGCCTACACGCTGGACACCCAGTGGCGCAACCGCGCTGAGTTCGCCACCAACCGCGAGGAAGCCCAGGCGTTTCTGGCGCGGAAATGGACAAAAGAGCTGGATTACCGCCTGATTAAAGAGCTCTGGGCATTTACGGACAACCGGATCGCGGTGCGCTATGCCTATGAATGGCATGATGATTCCGGCAACTGGTTCCGCTCGTACGGCAATGAAAACTGGGAATTCGAAGCGGACGGACTGATGAAGCGTCGTTTTGCCTGCGTAAACGACGTGCCGATAAAAGAATCTGAACGCCTGTTCCACTGGCCGCTGGGCAGACGCCCGGACGATCACCCTTCTCTGAGCGATCTGGGGCTATAAAGTATCGGCTCCGCTCTGTGGAACAACGGGTGCAGCAGCCTGCCGAAAACGTGTAAACTACCATGAGTAGATAACAAAACCGAGGAAAGCATGGTTGTTAAGCGCTTAAGAAAAGAGGATCGCCGCGTGCAACTGCTGGAAGTGGCGCGAGGGATCGTGCGTCAGCAAGGCACGGAGGCGTTGACCCTTGGCTATCTGGCAGAACGGGCTAACGTGACCAAGCCTATCCCCTACGACCACTTTGGCGATCGTGAGGGGCTGCTGATGGCACTGTATCAGGACTATAGCGATCGGCAGCTGGCGAAATTCAGGGAGACGCTGGCGGTGGACAGCAAAACGCTGGAGAAGACGATCCGCTTTTTCAGCGCGGCCTATATCGACTGTGCCATTGCCGCCGGGCCTGAAACCGGGCCAATCGCCGCGGCGCTGTCCGGTTCTCGCGTGCTGCAGACTTTTCGGGAAGCATGCGTGGCCGAATGCGCCGACTGCCTGCGCACCGCGCTTTCTCCTTTTATCGTCTTAAAAGGCGTTCAGGGAGAAGCGGTACTGACGGCCATCATTGGCGCGGCGGAGGCGCTCAGCACCTCGGCGGGCAACGGCGTGCTCGCCCGGAATGTGGTAGAAGATATGCTCTGCGGCGTCATGACCGGGGTGCTGGAGACCTACGCGAATAGCACAAAATGATCGCCGGGGGCGGATTGACACCTAAGTTACCAATAGTAATATAGGCATCACTTCTCCCCCATCTGGAGGTCGCTATGTCTGCAACCCATGCCATTAAAAACGCGCTGATCGTGACGGCACACCCGATCGACAATTCGTTATCCCATACGCTGGCAGCTCGTATTGCCGGGAAATTACGCGAGGAAGGTACGCAGGTTGAGATCGCCGATCTGCATGCTGAAGGGTTTAATCCGGCGATGACCCGCGCCGATCTCGATTTGTATCACGGCGATCCGAGCGCCCTTCCCGACGATATTCTGCGCGAGCAAAAGCGCGTCGAGCGCGCGGATATGCTGGTATTCGTCTTCCCGGTGTACTGGTGGTCGGTTCCCGCGCTGTTGAAAGGCTGGTTCGATCGCGTGTTAACTCTGAACTGGGCGTATAAGGTGGCCGACGACGGCCGGATTGTGGGCAACTTACGTGATGTTCCCGTCCGCCTGATTGCCACCGGCGGTAGCGATCTTACCGGGTTCGACAAGCACGGCTATTCGACGGCGATCCAGACGCAGATAATCGAAGGGGTATTTGGCTTCTGCGGGTTGAAGAACGTTAAGCTCGAAATCCTTTACCAGGCAGACACGGCTACGCCCGAGCAGGTTGAGGAATTTCTGCAACGACTGGGCGACATCCAGTAAACCATACGGTGCTGGCGCGCTTTTCTGCGCGCCGGGAACACTACAGGAAAATTACAGGGTAAAACGCCTATCACCCACCTGCGCCTGGGCGTACCATTTCATCAACTCTACAGTACCTGGCGCGTTCTCAGCAGGCGACCACGGGGCGGTATCGTGCTCAGGCACGGGCTGATACGCCCCGTGTTTTACCTCAAAAATGACGCCGCCTTTATCCAGCGACAGCACGGCATGCCAGGTTCCGGCATCCATCTCCAGGACTTTACACTCTTCGCCTAACACCACGCGCCGGGTCACGTTTCCGCTGTCGTCAAAATTCAGCACCAGAAAGCGGCCGCTCAGCGCCGTCAGCAGTTCAAACGTGTGCGGATGGCGATGGGGGCGGACATAGGTACCGGGTTCCATTGCAATGGCCAGGCGCTGCACCGGGTCGCTCAGGTCAGGGTGTAAATTACGGTGTGCGCGTAAGCGAGGAGAATGTGCGGCCTGCTCGCTTTGCTGCTGCAGGTCACTAAAAGTAATTTGTTTCATATAAGCCTTTGAGAATGTGGCGATTAACGGCAAGCCGATTGCTGCACGACGTTATACCATCCTGAAAAGCCGATAAGCTAAGGCATTTGTGAAACAAAACGCTGCCGTGAGAGGATCTGCAATGTTGGAGCCCAGAGCGCCACATTGAGTAAAACTCACATTAATGCCAACTATTTATCGTTTTTCAAACATAACCGCACTGAAATACCATCCATTTACCCCTGGTATACCGCTGTCAAAAACAGATAGCGACGTAAAAACAATAAATAATAATGTGCGGATATGGAGCACCTATGACACTCGATGTTTTATTCCATTTATTGAAAACCCTCTCACCAGAAAAAAGCACCGCTGATGAAAAAATACCTGCGCTAATCACCTTACTTTCCTCAGAAAGTCATCGTTCAGAAGCGCTTTCGCCATTTATACATCGACTGCACCTGCTCTCATTTGCCCAGAACGCTCCTGGCAATGCCGAGGAGCTACTCTCAGCACATATTACAAAAGACGACGGACTTTTCCCCCAGCCTGACTTCGCGGACTGGCCACGGGTGCGTTACGCCGAGTCCGGTGAAGTACAGGCGCCGGAATCAGAAGAGTATTTTCGTAGAATGACCTCGGCTGCCAATGTGCTACGTTCTTCGCTGATCGACGAAGAGCGCGCAAAGGGGACGCCAGCGCTTTATATTCTGGATAAATTACTTAACCTGAATAGCGCACTGCCGGAAAGATATAAAAAGATGGCGAATATACCCTACGCGTAAACTTATTAAACAGGATAGTCCGTAAGGAATATCCTGTTTAATTTAAGACAGCCGCTTTTCATTATACTCAAGACAGACGATATCCAGCGAAGGAACGACCGGCGAATTAAGGTTAAGCCAGGCCAGCAACCGTTCAATACTCTGTCCTCTGAGCGAATTTTTCGGCCAGACAAGATAGTAACCGTCCCCTGTTGCTGTCGCCTCCCTGAAGGGCAGCGCGAGCAGGCCGCTTTTCAGCGCGTCGAGCGTGAGCCGGAGATCGGCCATCGCCACGCCGTGTCCGTGCATGGCCGCAAGGCTTCCCTGCTCCAGGGTGTCGAACACGATCCCGCCGCTCATGTCGAGGCCGGGAAATAAGCCCGTCCTTTTCAGCCAGCGCTTCCAGTCCCGTCGGTCCGGTGACGGATGAATAAGATCGCACTCAGGAAGCTGATGCCGGGCAGGCTCCAGCAAAGACGGCGTACAAACCGGAATAAGCCATTCGCTGAACAGCAGCCTGCTCTCCGTTGATTCGCCGAAATAGCCGTTACCGAGGAGGATCGCACAATCGTAGGGCTCGCGGCTGAAGTCAACGGTGTCGAAGTCCATCCAGACGCTGGCGATTTCGATTTTCGGCTTCGCATGATTCTCCCGAAAGGATTTAAGCACATTGAGAAGCCATCGCATCGTCAGGGTGCTGGGGGCTTTGAGGCGCAGAAGATGGTTTTCACTTTTGAATGCGCGACAGGCCCACTCAATATTCGAGAAACTTTCGCTAAGCTGCCCGGCCAGAATACGCCCGGCGTCGCTGACCTCCACTCTCGGTCCCTGCCGTTTAAACAGCTCGCAGTCGAACCACATCTCAAGCGTGCGGACATGCCTGCTGACCGCCCCCGGCGTGATATTCAGGACTTCAGCCGCTTTGCTGAACGAGTTCAGCCGTGCGGCAACTTCGAACGCGCGCAGCGCATACAGTGGCGGTAAAGACATACATTCCCTTTTTGGAAGGTGTAATCATACAGTTTTTGTATTATCGGCACACGATGACGTCAGCCAACATTTTTTATCGCCGGGGCTTCCAGCTGAGGTATGCCGATGATCCTGGCCTGGGTGGTGATGAAGATAGCTACTTTGCGATAATCTCTGTTCAGACTGACGGAAAAGAGGATGTTTAAAGTGCTGGCTTATATCACGATTGGGACAAATGACTTTCAGCGCGCCGTGAACTTTTATGACGCTATTTTTAACGTGCTGGGCTATACACGTCTGCCCGCCTGGACTGATAGCTGGGCAATGTGGGGAAACGAAAATCATCTGGATGACGAATTTAGCTTCTGCATTTGTCCTCCTTTTGACCAGCAACCCGCGACGGCGGGAAATGGGACAATGTTCGCTTTCAGAGCAGATAACGCGGACATTGTCAGACGCTTCCATGCAGCGGGCCTCCGTGCGGGTGGGAAAAATGAAGGCGTGCCCGGTACACGAACCGCCTACGGCCCCGACTTTTATGTTGCCTATCTGCGCGATCCTGACGGGCATAAACTGGCGTGCGTTTGCCAGCATTATTCTCCTGATGCAGATAAGCTATCAGGCGAAGAAGAGTCACTTCAATAATAAAATTTTGCTGTAAGGACCGGTAGACACCCAGTCCTGCGGAGATCACTTCAGCTCCAGCGTGCTTATTACATGGGAAATATCCGCGATGTCGCCAGCTGACAATGGTTGCAGAGGTCGAGGCAGGCAATCCATGTCGGTAAGACCAAGCACGCCAGCCGCAGCGGCAATAACGCGAATACTTCCGCCATGTTTACGGAACAGCGACCACAATGGCTCAAGGCGGGTTGTCAGGGCTGTAACGCGTTGACGATCGTTTGCCGCCGCGGCTTCAGTGATTTGTTTCGCCATCTCAGGGAACAGACCGCCACACACGGAATACCACACTTCACAACCGGCGTTTAATCCCAGTCCCGCATAAGCGTCGCCACTGATACCGATTGTTACGCCAGGGCGCAGATGTTGACGTAACGCCTTCACCCGCTCAGTCGCTGCAGCGGGGCTATTCGGGACGCCAGGGATCTTGACCGAGCGAACACCCTCAAGTGATGAGAGACGACCGTGGAGTTCATCCGTAAAGGTAAAATGCGTCGTGCCCGGATTATCGTAGATACACACCGGTACAGACACGTGCCGGGTAACGGTCTCAAAGAGCGAGAAGACTTCTTCGTCACGGAGTGGCTGGTAGCTGACCGCCGGGAGTAACAGCGCATTTGCACAAGCGGCCTGTGCATCATCTGCCAGATGCAGAATGGCATCGGTACTGACCGCTCCCACACACACCATCACGGGGATGTTCCCTGCATGCTGTTTGGCCAGCGTTGCTACGCGCTTGCGCTGCTCCCGGGTCAGATAGGCGTAGCTTCCGGTTGACCCCAGGATGCCCATAGAATCAACCCGAGCGTCTGTAAGACGGGAAAGGATATGGCTGAAACTCTTTTCATCCACGCCGCTGGCGGTGACTGGGGTTAATGGAAATGCCGACAAGCCGGTAAACATACATGTTTCTCCTGAAGGATATTACTGCTGTTGTTCTTCGATGAGAGCAACGTCAAACCACAGACCGGGCATCATTTTTTCCAGGCCGTCGGTCAGCATTTTTCCGGCTTCGTGAAGCGTCTCCAGCGGCATCTGCGGGAGACTCTCCAGAATGAACCACATTTGCTGCGCTTCCACGCCTAAGCGGGTTCTGATCCCCTGTCGCCAGTTCCAGCGACGGCAGGTCACGCCGATATCATCACACCAGATAACCTCGCCTTGTGAAGGATACTCAACGGCGGTCTCTCCTTCTTTGACCGTATCAAAAGGTTCTGTTCCTTTTGCCACAGTCAGACGCGGCGCCCCCTGATAGGCAGAGAGATCCTCTCCACCAACCGGAACGGCATAGCGGAGACTGACGGCATTATAAAGATCAACGACAGGATCGAGCGCTGGCATCGTTCCGTCACGTAAGACGCGCTTGCGTAACGCATCCGCTGAGCAAGGGGTGCGTTTAGGTTTAGCCCCAAATTTTTGAAAAACGTCGGCCCGTGCCGCCAGATGAGATTCCGCCCAGGCAGGCTCACCGGCCAGAACCGCCTCACAGGCTTCTCGCAGCGCCGTTTCTCCAGTGCCGGGATTAAGCACTGGCGCAGCTTTTACGCGGATACTGAGCGCCCGAAAACCGGGAGCAATACGATAAATTTCAGGAGAAATTGACGGAGATACTGTTAACACGTGATAATCCTGTAATGACCAATTTATTCCATGATAATGACCAATGACCAAAAAAGTCAATTTAATGACCGATGCAAATTCGATCGCCAGCTCCGTGAATGAAGCCGTATCGCAGCGAATTAAACTGTATCGTAAGCAAAAGAAAATCTCCCTTGATGAACTCTCGCGTCAGGCGGGTGTAAGTAAGGGAGCGTTGGTTGAGATAGAGGGATGCCGGGCGAATCCCAGCATTGCCCTATTATGTCGCCTGGCTGCCGCGATGGGGGTTTCGGTGGCTGATTTTGTGGATGTCAGTGCCAAACCGACCGTGCATCTCATTGCTGAAGATGAGATCCCAGAATTGTGGAAAGGTGAAACAGGCGGGAGAGCAAGATTGCTCGCAGGATCGGGTGGCCCTGATATGACCGAGCTCTGGATGTGGGAAATGCAGCCCGGGGAAAAGTTTGCGTCACCCGGCCACGCGGAAGGAACGCTTGAACTGTTTTATGTTCAGTCGGGCACGCTCACACTCGGCGTACAGGATCACGTGTATCAGATAAAAACTGGCTGTTCGGCAACTGCCAGAACGGACGTTCCTCATTTCTATGAAAACCGGGAGAAGAACCCATTGGTATTCATCATGACAGTGCATGAGAAAGCGTCCTGAGTTGTAGCCCGGTATGCCAGCAGGGCTTTTCTCATTAAAACAATTTACAATTTATTCACATAACTGCCTTTGTCTAATTGATTGGCGCAAAGTAAGGGGGTAACATCCACTCTTTCGGATAAAGAAAATGTCTGTTACTGATTCTCTCCTTGCCTTCTCTCTCGCTGCACTACTGCTCACCCTCACTCCGGGCCTGGATACGGCACTCATTCTACGAACGGCATGTGCTGAAGGTGGAAAGAAGGCTTTTCAGGCAGCTCTTGGAATTGATGCTGGCTGTTTTATCTGGGGCGCACTTGTTGCGCTGGGACTGGGAGCGCTGCTGGCGGTGTCAGAGCTCGCTTATACCATGCTGAAAATGTGTGGTGCGACTTACCTTTGCTGGCTGGGTTTACAACTGATGAGGCGGCCACGTTCATCTTTCAATCACGGCGATGGCGTTAATCCTTCAGCGGGGAACTGGTTTATAAAAGGAATGCTGGGAAATGTACTCAATCCTAAAATGGGTATTTTCTATGTCTCTTTTTTACCTCAATTCATACCTGCCGGACATTCCCCCTTTGTATGGACTTTTATACTTGTCAGCATTCATGTCGCAATAGGGACAATGTGGTCAGTCACGCTCATTTTATCCACGCACTTTGCATCAGCCATACTGAAGAAAAGCAGTGTTGTCAGGGGAATGGACAGAGCTACAGGAGGATTGTTTTTGTGCTTTGCGGCTAAACTTGCACTCAGCACAAGATAACCTGATTAACGCTAACAGAGCTCAGAGCGTCCGCTGTGGTCACATAACTGACGTTATGAACGGTGCCCTGTGAAGCTTTTGAAATCAAGCCGATAATACGAAGGCGGCTGTCCCGTGACACGGCGGAACATCGTGGCGAAAGATGATGCATTGTCGTATCCGAGAGTGAGTGCCACTTCATTCACCGGTTTACCTGTTATCAGCAACGTCAGTGCACTGACGACACAGGCTCGCTGTCGCCATGCAGAAAATGACATGCCGGTTTGCCGTAAGAAAAGTCGACGAAAGGTACTGGCGCTCATAAACAGCGTACTGGCCCAGCGCTCAGCAGGGTCATGGATTGAGGGGTTGAGTAAAAACGCCTGACAAAGAGCCAACAGTGCCGGATGTTGTGGCAGCGGAATATCGAATTCGCGAACCGGCATTTCCGCCAGTTCCAGTAACAGCAGATTTACCAGCGCACGGTCGCGTGCGCTGTCATACATCAGCGGCAAATCCACGGCATCAAGCAACAACTGACGTAACAATGGCGATACGCTGATCACCTTACAGTGTCGATACTTAATCGATCCCGTCACACATGTTGGTTCAATATATAAGCTACGCGTGGTCACACCTACAAACCGGACAGCGTGAGGGGTTTCGGGTGGGATCCATACTGCATGTTGTGGGGGAACAACCCACTCTCCGTTACAGGTTGAGACGTACATGAGACCCGTTGCACCATACAGCAGCTGCGCACGGCGATGTTGGTGTTGTGGCAGTATAAATCCCTGCGCATAGTCATTGCCTAACGCCACCACTTCACGATCGAGCTTATCGACATCTTCAATTTTTACGTTGCGCACACCGGTCTCCGTCTGAACGATTTACAAAGGTAATTGAGCGCTGCGCAAATGGGAAGCAGGATGCTACCGGTATAAGCTGCTCGCTCATTTTCAGGTCGGGGATATTCTCTTGAACGATATCGCAATTATTGCACTGGCAGGCTTTACTACCGGTATCACCACGGTGCTCTTTGGTTTTGGGGGCGGTTTTGTCGTGGTGCCATTTGTTTATCAACTGATGCTGCGGCAGTCTGAGCTGGCAGGAAACGCCATGCATATCGCGGTTGCTACCTCAACGGCGGTGATGATATTTAACGCGGGCTGGGTCAGCTATCGAAACTGGCGCGCCGGCAAACTTTCAGCGCAGACATTGTTCCCATTATTATGGTTTATCGCCATCGGGGCTGTCATGGGTTCCTGTCTGGCGGGAGTCTTCAGCGAGAATATTGTTCGCGCACTGTTCATTCTTTATATGCTGGTAACCATTGGCGATTGTTTGTTGCGCAAAGGTTTTTTTAGCTGCAGTTCCCCGCGTCGCTTGTCACTTTCTGTGGTAACGGGCGGCGGAGTGATCATCGGCATGATAGCCGCATTGCTGGGCGTGGGTGGCAGCGTGATGACAGTGCCATTATTACGGCGACACGGCTATGCGATGGGTGAATGTATTAGCGCTTCTAACCCGCTTTCTTTGCCTGTCGCGCTGTGTGGTGCCGTGACGTATGCGGTCATTGGTTGGCAAAATATTCCGGTGAGTGGATTTCTCGGTTTTATCAGCCTGAAAATTTTAGGCCTGTTGGTACTGACGGGCTGGGCTGGAATAGTTTTTAGCCGTCGGGTTATACCTGCTTTACCTGACATATGGCACGCACGAATCTATGTAATACTGCTGTGCCTGGTGCTACTGGCGATGCTGCTCCAGTAACCCCATCCATCGCGGCGACTACTGGGCTACCTGTACCAACGTCCGCTCCTGGCACAGAGCGGACATTATGAATTTCGGCTATACCCGGCAAATGGATGGCTCTGGCGACAAAACACTCACCTTCCCAGTGCCGCAACAATTGCCCCCTCCATTTTCTCTGGCGTCGTCATCGGTGCAAAACGCTTGAGCGGCTTACCGTCGCGTCCGATCAGAAACTTAGTAAAGTTCCACTTGATCCGCCCACCCAGCACGCCAGGCAATTCGTTTTTCAGATAACGAAAAATCGGGTGTGCTGCGGAGCCATTGACCTCAACTTTCCCGAACATGGGAAAACTGACGCCGTAGTTAATGTAACAGGTCTTTGAGATTTCATCGGCGTCGCCGGGTTCCTGCTTACCGAACTGGTTGCAGGGGAAGCCCAGCACCACTAACCCTTGTTCGGCGTATTTCTTGTATAGCGCTTCGAGACCCGCATACTGGGGCGTAAAGCCGCACTGGCTGGCGGTATTGACGACCAACACCACCTTCCCCGCATAGTCGGCCATTGAGATAAGACTGCCATCCAGGCGGGTGGCGGTAAGCTGATGAAAGCGTGTCATGCTGAAATCCTCAAAGCAGGCCGAAAAGCTGCTATGACCACCCACGCGGCGGCCTCCGTACAGAAAGTTTACATTCAAACAGGCTATTTGTGATACATTCCCGCCGCGCCAATGACCACCACACTCGCTATCAGGTATGCAGAACATCACAAAAAAAATTCGCTGGCTTCTGCTTGCTATCCCATTCCTCAGCGGTTGTGGCACGCTCTCGCAAATGTCCTCCCCGGAAGGTACCCAGGAACTCCTCACCCATGAATCGCTGGATGGCGACGTTGACAGCGTGGTGCGTCACTACATGGCGCAAAAGTCCGTTCCAGGAATGACGGTCGCGGTGATCCATAATCACGGCTCGCCTCAGTTTTACACCTGGGGCGTTACCGATGCGGTCAACCGCTACCCGGTCAGGCCCGATACCCTGTTTGCGCTCGGCTCGCTCAGCAAAGGGATCACGGCGGAAGTGGTGGCCTGTCTGGTGAGTGAGGGGCAACTGAACTGGAACGACAGCCTGGCGACATTGCTACCGCCGGGAACGCCGCTAAGTAAGGATGCACAAAAAATCACCCTGCTGGAGCTGGTAACCCACACCTCCGGCCTTCCGCGCCAGAATATGGACGTTCCGATGCTCGGAAAATTCATCCGCTACTTAGGCACGGGTGATAATTTCTACGGTGAACTGGACAGCGATAACGTGCTGCGTTATCTGGCGAACTGGCGCGCGCCGAGAGATAAAACGCCGCAATACTCGAATACCGGCTACGCCCTGATTGGCTATATCCTGAAGCACAAAACCGGCGAAGATATTCAGAGTTTAGCGTCACGCTATATTTTCCGTCCGCTGCACATGGTGAACAGCAGCTTTACGCCCCAGAAGCTCAAAGGATACCCCCAGCGGGCGCTCGGCCACGCGGGCGATCAGCCAAAATTCATCCCGCGCGGGCAGCTGACGCCAGACTGGCATTTTTCCAACAACATGGTGGCGGCGGCAAGCCTGTACAGTAACGCCGAAGATCTGGCGGCCTATGCCCGCTATCACGTCTCTACGACCCACAATCCCTTGCTGGACAGCGTTTTTGACGAAGTCAGAAATACCGATATTCAACGCCCCGACGGGGTGCAGGGCATTGCCTGGACCACCGACTTTATCGGTCTGGAAAAAATCACCTATCAGGTCGGCTATATCGGCGGCTACTCCAGCTTCATCGGCTATGACAAAGAGAAAGGCAATGCGGTGGTGGTGCTGCAAAATATCTTTAACTGGAGCAACTATATTGGCATCGCGCTACTGATGGATATGGCGAAAAAAGACGGCCTTACCCCTACATCGCCGACTTCGGCCTTAAGTTCTCGTCAAACGCCAGCCGTTTCCGGTCAGGCTCAGCCTCGCGCAGCGGCTCAACCTGGTGCATAGTTAGCTTGCAGCGCTCCACCAGCACTTGATACTCCCGCGTGCCCTGCCGCTTCCACGCCATCTCCTGCTCGCTCAGCTCGCGAATCGCTTTGGCCGGGCTGCCGATAATCAAGTGGTTGGCAGGCATCTCCGCTTTCGCCTTCACGAACGCCGCCGCGCCGACGATGCTGTTTTCACCAATCACTGCCCCGTCCATCACCACCGCGTTCATACCCACCAGCGCGTTGCGGCGGATTATGCAGCCGTGCAGGATGGCGCTGTGGCCGATATGCCCCTCCTCCTCCACCACCGTGTCCTGCTCCGGGAAACCGTGCATCACGCAATTATCCTGAATGTTCGCGCCATCTTTCACCACGATACGGCCAAAATCACCGCGCAGGCTGGCATTAGGGCCAACATATACGCCTTTACCCAGAATTACGTCGCCAATCAGCACCGCCGTTGGGTGAACATAGCTTTCGTCAGGTACCACCGGCGTCAGACCGTCAATTTGATAAACTGGCATCTTCACTCCTTATGCGCTTGTAAGACCACCAAAGCGTTGATAGTAGAGCGTGCCGGGCACGGGCAGTTCACCCACGGAGGTTTCGCCCTTCTCGCTGACAAACGCCAGCGCCCCCGGCGCGACACGCTGATAGATATTAATGCAGAGCTGTCGGGCGCTTTGCCCCGCCCAGTGCGCGGGCAGTAACTCCTCCGGCAACAGTGGGTCTTTCAGCACCACGCGGCGATAAAAGTGAATCAGCAGCAGCTGGATCTGGAAGCAGCGCTCCGGCGTCAGCTCCTCCGGCGCGGCCTCCTTCAGCAGCGGCAGCAGCGGGCGGAACGAGTTGATAAACGACTCGTACATCGCGTTTTGCTCGGTTAACTGCCAGCACTCTTCCACCCGCGAACGCAGCGCGGCGCGGGAGAGCGCCAGCGGCGAGTGGGCTTCAAAGAAGATCACGTTTTCCGCCACGCCGGCATCGTGAAGCAGGGACTGCACGTCCGCCAGATGCTGGGACGGCGAGGCCATCAGGCTCGGTGCCAGCGTGCCAAATCCTTGCCAGATGAGCTGTTTTTTCACATCCGCGAGCGTAGTTTTATCCAGCCCTTCGGAGAGCAGCAGCAGCCATTTGCCGTCCCAGGCGGGCAGCTCTGCGCGATAAATCTTATTCTCCGCGCGACGCGTCAGTCGCAGCCCCTTATCGCTCAGGCGGTAAAAGCTGCGCCGCCCGATGCGGGAGACGTCCAGCCAGCCCTCTTTGTTGAGGCGAAACAGCGCGGTGCGCACGAAGCGCTCGCCAAATCCCATACCTTCCAGTAAGGCGGCCAGGCTGCCGAGCCAAATCTCGCCGCCGCGGTGGGAAAGCGCGTCACCGTATAACGAGGAGATAAGCGACGTTCCGCTGACGGGAACCGAGCTGACCGCGTGCTGGATAAAGGCGTCGAGTTTATTCATGTGATTCATTCTGTTGTTATTTTTGTCCTGGATGAATCATAGCATAAGCCCCTCACCCTGGCCCTCTCCCCAAAGGGGAGAGGGGAAGGTGTTTTAGCCGTTGGCCGCAACTTTACGCAGATCAAACACCCGGCAGGCTTTCCCCTCCGAGCGCGGGATGCTGCCGCAGTTCACAATCATCACGTCGGTGGAAATCCCGACCATCGACTTTATGCGGTGGCGCAGCTGGTGGCATACCTGGCAACGCTGCTCGTGCGTCAGCGTTAAGCTGCTCTCTTTCAGCTCCACCTTCACGGAAAGTGAATCAAGATGCCCACGACGATTCACCTCCAGCTGATAGTGCGGAGAAAGGTGTTCGAACTTCACGATCTCCTCTTCCAGCTGCGACGGGAAAACGTTGACGCCGCGGATGATCAGCATATCGTCGCTGCGGCCGCTGATCCGGTCCATACGGCGCATACTGCGCGCGGTTGCCGGCAGCAGACGCGTCAGATCGCGGGTGCGGTAGCGGATCACCGGCAGCGCCTCTTTGGTCAGCGTGGTGAACAGCAGTTCGCCCTGCTGGCCGTCATCCAGCGGAGTGCCGTCGTTCGGGTTGACGATCTCCGGGTAGAAATGATCTTCCCAGATCGTTGGGCCATCGGCGGTTTCGATACACTCCATCGCCACGCCAGGCCCCATCACCTCGGAGAGGCCATAAATATCCAGCGCCGTAATGCCTAAGCGTTTTTCGATTTCGCGACGCATGGCCTGCGTCCACGGCTCCGCACCGAAAACGCCAACGCGCAGTGAGCAGGTGCTGGCGTCGCCGCCCATCTGGCGCTCCAGCTCCTCGATCAGGTTGAGACAGTAGGATGGCGTCACCATGATCATGTCCGGCTGGAAATCACGGATCAGCTGCGCCTGTTTCTCTGTCTGGCCGCCGGACATCGGGATCACCGTCGCCCCCAAACGCTCGGCGCCGTAGTGCGCGCCCAGCCCGCCGGTAAACAGGCCATAGCCATAGGCCACGTGAATTTTGTCCTTCGCGCTGCCGCCCGCAGCGCGCAGGGAGCGTGCCACCAGGTTGGCCCAGTTGTCGATGTCGCCCTGCGTGTAGCCGACAACCGTCGGCTTGCCGGTGGTGCCGGATGACGCGTGAATACGCACCACCTGCTCCATCGGCACGGCAAAGGTATCAAACGGATAGTTATCCCGCAGGTCCTGCTTGGTGGTGCACGGGAATTTGCGGATATCCGCCAGCTCGTTGAAATCGTCAGGGTGAACGCCCGCAGCGTCAAACTTGCGTTTGTACATCGGCACGTTGTTATAGGCGTGGTGCAGCGTCCATTTCAGACGCGCGGTCTGCAGCGCCTGCAGTTCGTCAAGGGAGGCCGTTTCAATCGGATCAAGCTTTGTTGTATTTGTCATTGTAGGGTACTCACATTGTTTTTATGCTCAAACACGCTCAAGGATCATGGCAATGCCCTGACCCACACCGATGCACATCGTACACAGCGCGTAGCGCCCGCCGCGTCGGTGCAGTTCATTACTCGCGGCCAGCGCCAGTCTGGCGCCGCTCATCCCCAGCGGGTGACCAATCGCTATCGCGCCACCGTTCGGGTTGACGTGCGCGGCATCATCCGGCAATCCCAGCTGACGCAGCACGCCCAGCGCCTGCGCGGCGAAAGCTTCGTTAAGCTCGATCACGTCCATCTCGTTAATGCTGAGTCCGGCGCGCTCCAGCACCTTGCGCGTGGCAGGTACCGGGCCGAGTCCCATCAGACGTGGCTCCACGCCTGCCGTCGCCATCGCCACGATCCGCGTGCGCGGGACCAGCCCCTGCGCCAGCGCCATCTGCTCGCTGGCGACGAACAGCGCCGCTGCGCCGTCGTTGACGCCGGAGGCATTTCCCGCCGTGACCACCCCGTTCCTGCGGAACGGCGTTTTTAGCCCGGCAAGCTGCTCAAGCGTGGTGTCCGCGCGGGGATGTTCATCCTCGCTGAACTCGTTGACCGCCCCTTTTTTCCCCGGCACCTGCACCGACACAATCTCCTGCGCCAGAATGCCGTTCTGCTGCGCCTGCGCGGTACGCTGCTGGCTGCGCAGCGCGAACGCGTCCTGATCGGCACGGCTGATATTTAACAATTCAGCTACATTCTCTGCCGTTTCCGGCATGCTGTCAGTTCCGAATTGCTGATGCATGAGCGGATTCACAAATCGCCAGCCGATGGTGGTATCGAAGATCTCCGCCTGTCGCTGGAACGCGGCGGTGGCTTTGCCCATCACAAACGGCGCGCGGGACATGGACTCCACGCCGCCCGCAATCAGCAGGTCGCCGTCGCCCGCCTTAATGGCGCGTGCGGCAAAACCAATCGCGTCCAGCCCCGACCCGCACAGGCGGTTAATGGTGGTTCCGGACACCGTCTGCGGCAGCCCGGCCAGCAGCGACGACATACGCGCCACGTTGCGGTTATCTTCACCCGCCTGGTTCGCGCAGCCGAAGATCACGTCGTCAATCCGCTCCAGATCAAGCTGCGGATAGCGGGCCAGCAGCGCGCGGAGCGGCACGGCGCCAAGATCGTCAGTCCGAACGGCGGAAAGCGCCCCGCCGTAGCGCCCAACCGGGGTTCGAACGCCATCACAAATAAATGCGTCACGCATCAGGCCTCTCCTGTCACATTGCCGCCGATGCGGTGAGATTTTCCGCGAAAAAGGGCGACGGTTTTCTGTTGCTGGTTCTGAATTTCAATGTCGTACACGCCGGTCAGCCTGCCCTGATGCTTCACCCGCGCGGTGGCGGTGAGCGTGTCCCCGGCAAAGCCCGGACGCAGAAAATCAATCGAACAGCCGGAGGCCACCGCCGCCAGCCCCTGACTGTTGCAGGCGTAGGCAAAGGCGGTGTCTGCCAGCGAAAACAGCTGTCCGCCGTGGCAGGTTTGGTGGCCGTTGAGCATCTGCGGGGTGATGGTCATGGACACCACCGCGTAGCCGTCGTCCATATCGACAATGTCCATCCCCATCGCCTGCGCGCAGGCGTCCCGTTCGTACATGGCGCGGGCGTTGTGCCAGGCGTTATGACTCATAGCTACTCTCCAGAAGCGCGCGCTGGCGCAGCAGGGAACAGGGGCGATAGCGTTCTTCGCCATAATGACGCTGCAGGTTCTCCAGCAGCGTCAGCAGGCGCTGCCAGCCCAGACGCTCGCCCCAGGCGATCGGCCCGCTCGGGTAGTTGACGCCCAGGCGCATGGCGGTATCGATGTCCTTCTCGCTGGCGACCCCTTTTTGCAGAGCATCCAGCGCTTCGTTGGCAATCATCGCCACCGTGCGCCAGACCAGCAGGCCGGGATAATCGGCAATCTGCACCACCCGAAGCCCCTGCTGCTGCAGGTAGCGGATGGCCTTTTGCGTCGCGGTATGCGGGTTGCTGGCGGCTGCGGCGATGATCGCGACGTCACGCTCGATGCGGTCTACTACAACCACCGGCCCGTTAAGCCGCAGCGCCAGGGCCTGCGCGGTTTCGCCCTGCGTTTCAATCAGGTACACACCATCAATTTCCGTGACACTGTCACGTCTTTTTTCCACGCGCATCGGGCTGTAGCTGTCGTTCACGGTATCAGCCCAGCGCACCCCGGGCCTGTCGCCCTGCCAGTCATAAACGCCCTTCCCGCTTTTTTTGCCCAGCCTGCCAGCCAGCACCAGCTCCTGCTGCACCAGCGAGGGCAGAAAACGACGCTCCTGCCAGAAGGCGTTAAATACCGAGCAGGTCACCGCGAAATTAACGTCCTGACCAATCATGTCGGTCAGCTCCAGCGGGCCCATCGGGAAGCCGCCGCCTTCGCGCAGGGCGGCGTCAATCACCTCCGGCGCGGCCACCTGCTCTTCCAGCGCGCGCCAGGCCTCGGAATAGAACGGACGCGCGACGCGGTTGACGATGAACCCCGGCGTCGACTGGCAGCGCACGGGCTGCTTGCCCCAGTTCAGCGCCAGCTCGCACAGCGCGTCGGCCACTTCCGGGGAGGTTGCCAGCCCGCTCACCACCTCCACCAGCTTCATGACCGGCGCCGGGTTGAAGAAGTGCAGCCCGACGACGCGCTCAGGATGGTGGATGTCCGCAGCAATCGCCGTGACGGAGATCGAAGAGGTATTGCTGGTCAGCACCGTCTGCGGCGGGCAGATTTCCGCCAGCTGCGAAAAGAGCGCCTTTTTCACCTCCAGCCGTTCCGAGGCCGCTTCAATCACCAGTTCGGCGACGGAGAGCGCGGTGATATCCGTGACGGGAAGCAGCCGGGCGAGGATCTGGCTCCCGGCATCGGCGGAGAGTTTTCCGCGCGTCACCCGGGAGGCCAGACGCTGGCGGATCCCCTCGATAGCACGGGATATCGCATCGCTGGAAATATCGTAGAGCAGCACCTGATGCCCGTGACTGGCCGCCACTTCTGCAATCCCCGCGCCCATCGTGCCGCTGCCAATCACGGCGACAGTCCGTATGTTGAGCATCTTATTTCCCCGTAAAGTTAGGCGCGCGCTTCGCGAGGAAAGCGCTGACGCCCTCGCGGTAGTCGTCGCTGCGACCGGCCAGACGCTGATAGTCGCGCTCCAGGTCAAGCTGCGCGTCGAGGGTGTTGGTTTCCGCAGCATTGATCGCCTGCTTGATCAGGCCCAGGCCGAAGGTCGGCTGCGAGGCAAAGTGCAGCGCCATCTGCTGCGCCGTGGCGGAGAGCTGGTCGTCGTCCACCACCTGCCAGATCATCCCCCACGCCTGCGCCTGCTCGGCGCTGAGTTTGTCCCCGAGCAGCGCCAGCCCCATGGCGCGGGCGCGTCCGGCCACGCGCGGCAGCAGCCACGTGCCGCCGCAGTCCGGCACCAGGCCGAGCTTGCTGAAGGCCATCACGAAGTTGGCCGACCGGGCGGCAATCACCATGTCACAGCCGAGCGCCAGCGTAGCTCCCGCGCCAGCCGCCACCCCGTTAACCGCGCAGATGACCGGCTTCGGCAGCTTTGCCAGGCGGCGCACCAGCGGGTTGTAGAAGGTTTCGACAGACATCCCCAGATCCGGCGCCGGGCCGTTGGGGTCGACGTTACGGTCGTTCAGATCCTGACCGGCGCAGAACCCGCGTCCTGCCCCGGTGATCAGCAGGCAGCGGATGGCATCATCGCGTTCGGCCTGCTTCAGGCACTCGGCAAGCTGCTGGTGCATCACGTCGTTAAAGCTGTTCAGACGCTCCGGACGGTTCAGCGTAATGGTCATTACGCCCTGTTCTACGTGACTGAGAATAAATTCCACAATTAGCGTCCTTTAAAGTCGGGGGTGCGTTTTTGTAAGAAGGCGTCGATACCTTCCCGGCGGTCTTCGGTGGCGGAAAGCAGCGTAAACAGCTGGCGCTCCTGCGCGAGCCCGGCCTGGAGCGGCACCTCCTGAGACTGGCGCAGCGCCTGCTTCGCCGCCTGCAGCGCCAGTGGAGAGTGGCGCGCCATCAGCGCCGCCTGCTTCAGGGCGTACTCCAGTGTCAGAGACGCCTGGAAGAGATCGCTCACCAGCCCGGCGCTCAGCGCATGCTCTGCGGTAATGCTCTCGCCGGTCAGCACCATTTTGCTGGCAAGCGATTTACCCACGCTGCGTATCAGTCGCTGGGTGCCGCCCGCGCCGGGCATGATGCCCAGCGTGATTTCCGGCAGGCCGAAACGGGCGTTATCGCCAGCAATGATCACGTCGCACAGCAGCGCCAGCTCGCAGCCTGCGCCCAGCGCGAAGCCGTTCACGGCAGCAATCAGCGGTTTGTTAAACGCGTTAATGCGCGCCCACAGCTGCGGGCGGATATCGTTCAGGGTGGCAGGCAGGTCTTTCTCCGCCATTTCGTTAATATCGGCCCCGGCGGCAAAGCAGCGCTCGCTACCGTAAATTACGCAGACGGCGATATCGGCATCCACGGCGGCAGCCTCAAGCTGTTCCGCAAGCTGCGCCAGCAGCGCATTGTTAAGGGCGTTGCGCGCCGCCGGACGGTTCAGCGTCAGCTGCAGCACGCGGCCATGACGGGTAACAATCAGCTCGCTCATGCCATCCCCTTCGCGTCAAAGTCGACAATCACATCGGCGGTTAACGGTAAAGACTGACAGCTCAGTACGTACCCGGCTGCCAGCTCGTCCGGCTCCAGGCTGTAGTTGGTTGCCATGTCCACCTTGCCGCGCAGCACTTTGCATTTGCAGGTGGCGCACACGCCGCCCTTGCAGGCATACGGCAGATCCGCTCCCTGACGCAGGGCAGCATCAAGAATGCTTTCGTCGTCCGCCGTCAGGGTGATTTCACGGTCGCGCCCGTCCTGGCGCACGGTCACTTTTTGACCTTCCGCCTGCACGTGCACCGCGCGCTTAACGGTGATTCCGGAGGTGTTAAAGCGCTCAAGGTGAATGGATTTTTCCGGCATCCCCAGCGCCTTCAGCGTCGCTTCGGCGTCGTCCATCATCGCCGACGGGCCGCAGATAAAGGCCTCGTCATACTGGCGGAAGTTAATCAGGGTTTTCGCCAGCGCCTGCAGCTTTTCCCCGTCGATGCGGCCATAGAGCAGGTCGCTGTCCAGCCGCTCCTGGCTGAAGATGGAGACCAGCTGCAGCCGCTGCGGGTATTTGTCCTTCAGGTCCGCCAGCGCCTGGCGGAACATCATGCTCTGGCTGCTGCGGTTGCCGTAGATCAGGGTGAAATGGCTGTTGGATTCGGTCGAAAGCGTGGCGGAGATAATCGCCAGCATCGGGGTGATCCCGGAGCCTGCGGCAATTGCCAGGTAGTGGCCTTCACGTTCAGGCTGCGGCTGGTAGCCAAACTGCCCCTGAGGAACCATTACCTCCAGCGCCATCCCCGCTTTGATCTCATCCCGGGCGTAGCGGGAGAAGCGCCCACCGTCGATGGCTTTGACCGCCACGCTGATCTCACCCGGCGCGGTGCTGCGGCAGATGGAGTAGCAGCGGCGCAGCTCGTCTTCGCCCAGCGTCGTTTTCAGGGTCAGGTGCTGGCCGGGGCGGAAGCGGTATGCCTCCTGCAACGCCTGCGGCACCGCGAAGGTGATGGTTACCGCGTCGCGGGTTTCGGGTTCCACTTTTGCCACTGTTAATGAATGAAACGTTGTCATGGCAGCCTCAAATACATTTGAAATAGTCGAAGGGCTCGCGGCAGGTATTGCAGCGGTAGAGCGCTTTGCAGGCCGTCGAACCGAATTCACTGATAAGGGAGGTGTCGGTGCTGGCACAGCGCGGGCAGCTCAACTCTGCCGGGGCGTGCGCGTGGCAGCTATGCCCCACCGGTGGGCTGATGCCGTACGCCCGCAGGCGTTCGCGCGCGTCGGCGGTCATCCAGTCGGTGGTCCAGGCAGGTTCAAGCTGGAGCACGATGTGCACGGGGGTGAAGCCGTGCGCGGTCATCGCCTCGCGGATCGCCCCCAGCAGGTGTTCCGTTGCCGGGCAGCCCGAGTAGGTTGGCGTGAAGCCAATCACCCAGCCTTCCCCCTGCGCCTTCACGCTGCGCACCATGCCTAAATCGGTGATGGTTAACACCGGCACTTCCGGATCGGGGATCTGGCTTAACAGCGACCAGATCTGCGGAATTTGCGCAGGCGCGATGTCGACGAGGCGTTGCATAGCGTTCTCCTTTACCACTGCTGACCGGGATACGCGCGCTGGAGATACTGCATTTCCGCCAGCATCGGACCCAGATGTTCGGTATGAAGCCCCTTCTTGCCCCCGGTGCGGTACGCCACCTCTGCGGGAACCTGCAGACAGGATTCTTTCAGACCAGCAAACACTTCGCTTTCCCACGGCTGGCGCAGGGTTCGCGGATCCACCGCCACGCCGGCGTCAATCAGCTCAAGCTCGACCTCATCGGCGTCAAACAGCTCCGCTGTGAAACGCCACAGGCTGTCGATGGCCTGCTGCATTTTTTGCGCGGAGGTTTCGGTCCCGTCGCCCAGCCGCACCAGCCAGCCTCGGCTGAAGCGCAGGTGGTAGCGCGCCTCTTTGATCGCTTTGGCGGCGATGGCAGCAAGCTGGCCGTCGCTGCTTTGAGTCAGACGTTCGTACAGCGCTACGTTCCAGGCATCCATCAGGTACTGGCGGGCAATCGTGTCGGCGAAGCTGCCGTTCGGCTGCTCCACCAGCAGGGCGTTGCGGAACTGGCGCTCGTCGCGGCCAAACGCCAGCGTGTCTTCATCGCCCTGGCCTTCTAATTCCGCGGCATAGGTCAGGAAATTGCGCGCCTGCCCCAGCAGGTCGAGGCCGATATTGGCGAGCGCGAGGTCGATTTCCAGCTCCGGCGCGTGGCCGCACCAGGCGCCGAGACGCTGGGAGAGCACCAGTCCGTTATCGCCCAGACGCAGGGCATAGGCAGTCACTGAGTTCATTCTTTGCCTCACATATGCTCGATGCCGTCGGGGATGGTGTAGAACGTCGGATGGCGGTAAACCTTGCTTTCCGCCGGGTCGAAGAACTCGCCGCTCTCTTCTGGCTGGGAGGCCACAATTTCACTCGCCTTTACCACCCAGATAGAACACCCTTCGCTGCGGCGGGTGTAGGCATCACGGGCATTTTCCAGCGCCATGCGATCGTCGGCGGCATGCAGACTGCCCACATGACGGTGGGATAACCCTTGTTTGCTGCGTACGAACACTTCGTACAGCGGCCAGTAGACATTGCTCATGGTTATTTCCTCTTATGCGGCCTGACGGGTACGTTGTTTTTCGGCGTGCGCCAGCGCGGCTTCCCGCACCCACGCCCCGTCGTCCCAGGCTTTGCGTTTCGCGGCCAGACGTTCGTGGTTACAGATGCCGCGCCCGTTAATGACCTCGTCAAACTCCTGCCAGTCGATCTCGCCGAAGCGGTAGTGACCGCTCTCTTCATCAAAACGCAGGTCCGGATCCGGCACCGTCATGCCGAGCATCTCCACCTGAGGAATCGTGTTGTCGACAAAGCGCTGGCGCAGCTCGTCGTTACCGAAGCGTTTGATTTTCCAGGCCAGGCTGCGGGCGCTGTTCGGCGAGTTGTCGTCGTTCGGCCCGAACATCATCAGCGCCGGCCACCAGAAGCGGTTGATGGCGTCCTGCAGCATCTGACGCTGGGCCTCACTGCCCTGCGCCAGCGCCATGCAGGCTTCAAAACCCTGACGCTGGTGAAAGCTCTCTTCTTTACAGATTTTCACCATCGCCCGTGCATACGGGCCGTAGGAGGTTCGGCACAGCGCCACCTGGTTGACGATGGCCGCCCCGTCCACCAGCCAGCCGATCACGCCGATATCGGCCCAGCTCAGGGTCGGATAGTTGAAGATGGAGGAGTATTTCATCTTGCCGTCGAGCATCTTCTGGTAGATGTCTTCCCGCGCGCAGCCCAGCGTTTCCGCCGCGCTGTAGAGGTAAAGCCCGTGTCCGGCTTCGTCCTGCACTTTCGCCAGCAGGATCGCTTTTCGGCGCAGCGTCGGCGCGCGGGCTATCCAGTTCCCTTCCGGGAGCATGCCGACAATTTCGGAGTGCGCGTGCTGACCAATCTGGCGGATCAGCGTTTTACGGTAGGCTTCCGGCATCCAGTCCTGAGGCTCAATCGCCGTCTCCTGCGCTATGCGCTGCTCAAACCGTTGTTCTTGCGTCACGTCATCACCTTTATGATTCGTTAGTTTGCAAATTAAAGCGAAATGTTGAATCACTTTGTTTTTTAAAAGTTACACAAAGGTTAAATATAACCCCAAGAATTGTTTCCCGGTTTTGTGATGCTGCTCGCAAGGCTTTTACGCCAGGCCTTTTTCGAAGCGCCTTTACGCGACGCGATTCGTCCAGCTAGATCACAACGTTAACAATTCATTAAAAACACAGCTTGATTTTTATGATTCGCGATCAAACTATTAATAGTGAAATCACGAAACATTTGGAGATAAGCGATGCAGCAGTTAGCCAGCTTCTTGTCCGGTACCTGGCAGTCTGGCCGGGGCCGCGAACGCGCGATTCATCACGCCATCAGCGGCGAAGCACTCTGGGAAGTGACCAGCGAAGGGCTGGACATGGCGGCCGCCCGTCGCTATGCCATTGAGCATGGGGGCGAGGCATTGCGCGCCATGACCTTTATTGAACGTGCCGCCATGCTGAAAGCAGTGGCGAAACACCTGCTCGGCGAAAAAGAGGCGTTTTATGCCCTGTCCGCCCAGACGGGCGCGACGAAGGCGGACAGCTGGGTCGATATTGAAGGCGGCATCGGCACCCTCTTCACATACGCCAGCCTGGGCAGCCGCGAGCTGCCGGACGACACGCTGTGGCCGGAAGATGAGCTAATCCCGCTGTCGAAAGAAGGCGGCTTTGCGGCGCGCCACGTTCTGACCTCGAAATCCGGCGTGGCGGTACACATCAACGCCTTCAACTTCCCCTGCTGGGGAATGCTGGAAAAACTCGCGCCGACCTGGCTTGCCGGGATGCCCGCCATCATCAAGCCCGCCACCGCTACCGCGCAGGTGACGCAGGCGATGATCAAATCCATCGTGGACAGCGGACTGGTGCCGGACGGCGCCATCAGCCTGATTTGCGGCGGCGCGGGCGATCTGCTCGACCAGCTCGACAGCCAGGACGTGGTGACCTTTACCGGCTCCGCCAGCACCGGGCAAAACCTGCGCGTGCACCCTAATATTGTGGCGAATTCGATTCCGTTCACCATGGAAGCCGACTCCCTGAACTGCTGCGTGTTGGGTGAAGACGTCACGCCGGAGCAGCCGGAGTTTGCCCTGTTCATTCGGGAGGTGGTCCGCGAAATGACCGCCAAGGCCGGGCAGAAATGTACCGCCATTCGCCGGATTATCGTCCCGCAAAGCCAGGTTGATGCCGTCAGCCAGGCGCTGATTGCCCGTCTGGAAAAGGTGGTAATGGGCGACCCGGCGCAGGAAGGGGTGAAGATGGGGGCGCTGGTCAACGCTGAACAGCGCGCAGACGTGCAGGAGAAAGTGGATCGGCTGGTCGCCGCAGGCTGCCAGATCCGTCTGGGCGGCAAAGCGGATTTGCAGGCCGCGGGGGCGTTCTTCCCGCCGACCCTGCTGTTCTGCCCGCAGCCGGATGAAACCCCGGCGGTGCACGATACCGAAGCCTTCGGCCCGGTCGCCACGCTAATGCCGTATCGCAGTGCAGAGCACGCCATGCAGCTTGCCCGCGCGGGCGGCGGCAGCCTGGCGGGGACGCTTGTCACCGCAGACCTGAACATTGCCCGCCAGTTTATTGCCGGCGCGGCACGCGCCCACGGGCGTATTCAGATCCTTAACGAAGAATCATCAAAAGAGTCTACCGGCCACGGCTCCCCGCTTCCTCAGCTAATGCACGGCGGCCCTGGCCGCGCGGGCGGCGGCGAAGAGCTGGGCGGCCTGCGCGCGGTGAAACACTACCTGCAGCGCACAGCGATTCAGGGCAGCCCGACGATGCTGGCCGCCATCGGCAAGCAGTGGGTGCGTGGCGCAGCGGTGCAGGAAGATCGCGTCCATCCGTTCCGTAAATACTTTGAGGAACTGCAGCCGGGCGACAGCCTGCTGACGCCGCGCCGCACGCTAACGGAGGCGGACATCGTCAATTTTGCCTGCCTGAGCGGCGACCACTTCTACGCCCATATGGACAAGATCGGGGCGGCAGAGTCGATCTTTGGCGAGCGCGTGGTTCACGGCTACTTCCTGATCTCCGCCGCGGCGGGACTGTTCGTTGATGCAGGCGTCGGGCCGGTGATTGCCAACTACGGCATGGAAAACCTGCGCTTTATCGAGCCGGTCAAGCCGGGCGACACCATCCAGGTGCGTCTGACCTGCAAGCGCAAAACGCTGAAGAAACAGCGTACCGCCGAGGAAAAACCGACCGGCGTGGTGGAATGGGCGGTAGAGATTTTCAACCAGCACCAGCAGGCCGTGGCGCTCTACTCCATTCTGACGCTGGTGGCGCGCCAGCGGGGTGATTTCAGCTAACGTTCGCCCTCATCCTGCCCCTCTCCCCAACGGGGAGAGGAGATTGCTCTGCACGACCTGTGATTTATCTCAGCGCCTTTTTTAACCTGGCAAGACCAACAAATAACCTGGCAGATGCAGGCAAACGCTTTTCTCAGGCGCCTGTCAGGATAAGGCTGTCACAACACAATAAACCCTAAAAACACAACAAGATGAGGTCTACGATGGGAAGCAATTCTTCTTTTTCTGCCCGTAGAACGGCACTGGCCATGGCCGTTGCGCTGTGTTGCGCCTGGCAATCCCCTGCATTCGCCCACGGCAGCGAGGCGCATATGGTCCCGATGGACAAAACACTGCAGGATTTTGGCGCGGACGTTCAGTGGGATGATTACGCACAGATGTTCACCATTGCGAAAGACGGCGCCTTCGTGAAGGTCAAACCGGGCGCAAAGACGGCCATCGTCAACGGTCACCCCCTCAATCTTGAAGTGCCGGTAGTGATGAAGGACAAAAAAGCCTTTATCTCAGAGACCTTCATCAACGATGTTTTCCAGTCTGGTCTTGACCAGACCTTCCAGGTTGAAAAACGTCCTCACCCGCTAAACGCGCTCACGGCGGACGAAATTAAGCAGGCTGTCGGGATTGTGAAAGCCTCGGCGGATTTTAAACCCAATACCCGCTTTACCCAGATCGCCCTTGCGCAACCAGAGAAAGCCAAAGTGTGGGACTTTGTGCTCAACGGTACGGCAGTGGACGTCCCTCGCCAGGCGAAGATCGTCATGCTCGACGGCAAGCAGGTTATCGAAAGCGTAGTGGACCTGAAGGATAAAAAAATCCTGCGCTGGGAGCCGGTGAAGGACGCGCACGGCATGGTGCTGCTGGATGATTTCACCGCGGTTCAGCAGATCATTAACGAGAGCTCGGAGTTTGCCGAGGTGCTTAAAAAACACGGCATCACCGACCCGAAAAAAGTGATCACCACGCCGCTTACCGTCGGCTACTTCGACGGTAAAGACGGCCTGAAGCAGGAAGACCGCCTGCTTAAGGTGGTGAGCTATCTGGACGTCGGCGACGGCAACTACTGGGCGCACCCGATCGAGAACCTCGTGGCCGTGGTCGATCTTGAGCAGAAAAAAATCCAGAAGATTGAAGAAGGTGCCGTTGTGCCGGTTCCGATGACTCCGCGCCCCTATGATGGCCGCGACCGTGTCGAGACGCCGAAAAAACCGCTCAACATCATTGAGCCGGAAGGCAAGAACTACACCATTACCGGCGACATGGTGCACTGGCAGAACTGGGATTTCCACCTGAGCCTGGACTCCCGCGTCGGCCCGATGATTTCGACCGTCACTTACAACGACAACGGGAAAAAGCGTCAGGTGATGTATCAGGGATCGCTCGGCGGCATGATTGTCCCTTACGGCGATCCGGACGTGGGCTGGTACTTCAAGGCCTATCTCGACTCCGGCGACTACGGCATGGGCACCCTGACCTCGCCACTGGTGCGCGGTAAAGACGTGCCGTCCAACGCCGTGATGCTCAACGAAACCATCCCGGACTACACCGGCACGCCGATGGAGATCCCGCGCGCGATCGCCATTTTCGAACGCTACGCGGGGCCAGAATATAAACATCAGGAGATGGGCAAGCCGAACGTCAGCGCCGAACGCCGCGAGCTGGTGGTGCGCTGGGTGAGTACCGTGGGCAACTACGATTACATCTTCGACTGGGTGTTCCACGAAAACGGCACCATCGGCATTGACGCCGGTGCAACGGGTATCGAGGCGGTGAAAGGCGTGCAGGCAAAAACCATGCATGATGCCACCGCCAAAGACGACACAAAGTACGGCACGCTGATCGATCATAATATCGTGGGCACCACGCATCAGCACATCTATAACTTCCGTCTTGATATGGACGTGGACGGCATCAACAACAAGCTGGTGGCGATGGATCCGGAGGTGAAGCCGAATACCGCCGGCGGCCCGCGCACCAGCACCATGCAGGTGAACCAGTATGACATTGATACCGAACAGCAGGCGGCGCAGAAGTTTGACCCGGGCACCATCCGACTGCTGAGCAACACCAGCAAGGAGAACCGCATGGGCAACCCGGTCTCGTACCAGATTATCCCTTACGCGGGCGGTACCCATCCGGTGGCGACAGGCGCGAAATTTGCACCGGACGAGTGGATCTACCATCGTCTGAGCTTTATGGATAAACAGCTGTGGGTGACGCGTTACCACCCGGACGAGCTGTATCCGGAAGGGAAATTCCCTAACCGCTCCATCCACGATACGGGTCTGGGCCAGTACAGCAAGGATAACGAGTCGCTCAACGACCAGGACGACGTGGTGTGGATGACCACCGGCACCACCCACGTCGCACGCGCGGAAGAGTGGCCGATCATGCCGACGGAATGGGTGCATACCCTGCTTAAACCGTGGAACTTCTTCGACGAGACGCCAACGCTCGGGAAGAAGAAAGACGAACAGAAATAAATAACGTACCGGGCACAATGCCCGGTTTTATCCATTTACTTGCTGAATACCTCTCCCCGATTATAGTTATTTCTACTTCATTTTTTTATTTCATTTCGAATCACTTTCAGCCAGGACGCGAATTTTCCACAAGCGACGTAATACATCATTGAGAGGTTTTAGGATGAAATTCAATTTGATCGTCAGGAGTCTTGCTCTGGCTGGACTTGTTATTTCCGTCAGTTCCGCTGCCGCAGAAGCCCCGAAGGACGCCACTGCAGCGACACAGCAAGTCAATAACGCCCTGTTTAATCAGCTTCCCTTCTCCGATAACACCGATTTTACGAATACCCATAAAGGCTTTATTGCGCCTCTTCCTCAGGACATTATCAAAGGGGAGCAAGGAAATGTTATCTGGAATCCACAACAATATTCGTTTATTAAAGAGGGAGATAAAGCTCCAGAGACTGTTAACCCCAGTTTATGGCGTCAATCTCAGCTGATTAATATTAGCGGCCTGTTTGAAGTAACCGACGGCGTTTATCAGATTCGAAATCTCGACCTGTCGAATATGACCATCATCGAAGGGAAAGAAGGTGTTACCGTGGTTGACCCGCTGGTTTCGGCAGAAACGGCGAAAGTCGGGATGGAGCTCTATTTTAAAAATCGCGGCAAAAAACCTGTCGTCGCCATAATTTATACCCACAGCCACGTTGATCACTATGGCGGTGTGCGCGGCGTGGTGGAAGAAGCTGACGTGAAGTCCGGCAAGGTAAAAATCTACGCCCCGGCCGGTTTTATGGAAGCGGCCGTTGTCGAGAACATCATGGCGGGTAACGTGATGAGCCGTCGCGCCAGCTATATGTATGGCAACCTGCTGAAACCCGATGCTAAAGGCCAGGTGGGTGCCGGTCTCGGGACCACCACCTCCGCCGGGACAGTGACGCTGATTGCCCCGACAAACATCATTGAAAAAGACGGCCAGAAAGAGGTCATAGACGGCCTGACCTATGACTTTATGCTCGCGCCGGGATCCGAAGCACCGTCAGAAATGCTCTGGTATATCGAAGAGAAAAAACTGATTGAATCCGCTGAGGATGTGACCCACACCCTGCATAACACCTACTCGCTGCGCGGGGCCAAAATCCGCGAGCCGCTACCGTGGTCGAAATACATCAACCAGGCGATTGTACGCTGGGGTGATAAAGCCGAAATCATCATGGCACAGCACCACTGGCCGACCTGGGGCAACGAAAACGTGGTCAACCTGCTGAAAAGTCAGCGTGACCTCTATCGTTACATTAACGACCAGACCCTGCGTATGGCGAATGAAGGGCTAACGCGTGACGAAATCGCTGCTAACTTCAAGCTCCCGGATTCGCTGGCGCATACCTGGGCTAACCGCGGCTATTACGGTTCGGTGAGCCACGACGTGAAAGCCACCTACGTGCTTTACCTGGGCTGGTTTGACGGCAACCCGGCGACGCTTGACGAACTGCCGCCGGAAGAAGCCGCGAAGAAATTCGTGGAGTATATGGGTGGCGCGGATGCCATACTGAGCAAAGCGAAAACCGACTTCGATCAAGGAAACTACCGCTGGGTAGCGCAGGTGGTGAGCAAAGTGGTCTTTGCCGATCCGAACAACCAGGCTGCACGCAACCTGGAAGCGGATGCGCTTGAGCAGCTTGGCTATCAGGCAGAATCCGGCCCGTGGCGTAACTTCTATCTGACCGGAGCGCAGGAGTTGCGTAATGGCGTGGTGAAAGGGCCAACCCCGAATACCGCCAGCCCGGATACCGTGCGGGCAATGACCCCGGAGATGTTCTTCGATTATCTTGCCGTACACATCAACGGACAAAAAGCGGGCGATGCCAAATCGGTGTTTAATATTGATCTGGGTAATGATGGCGGGAAATATAAGCTGGAACTGGAAAATGGCGTGCTGAACCATACGGCGAACGCCGAGGCAAAAGATGCTGATGCTACCATCACCCTTAGCCGCGATACGCTGAACAAAATTATCCTCAAAGAGATGACGCTCAAACAGGCGCAAGACAACGGTGATGTGAAAATCGCTGGCGACGGTGCAAAACTCGACACCATGCTCGGTTATATGGATAAATTTGATTTCTGGTTTAACATTGTGACGCCGTAACGATGCATACGTAAGGGCGGCCTGCCCGCCCTTTTCTGCTTAACTTATTCCCTGGACGGGGTAAACAGCGTCAATGGAAAAAAGAAAAAAACCGACACTTGAGCGAGCAACCTGGCCGACGCGCCACGCCATGGTTATGCACGGGCTGGCGATGAACCTGCCCTGGCTGGCTTTCGTCAACATCAGCTTCGCCGTGATGATTCTGCTGCGCCATGTTCTGCTTAACGCCAGCGATCCCCTTTATCCCCACTTGCCGCATATGATGAAAATGGTCGACACATCGATGCTCGGCATTATTATCCTCTCGGCTGCACTGATCCTTATGGGCTGGCGGCGCATCGCCGGTATCAGCGTAGTGCTGTGTATCTGTAGCGCTATCTGGTCGATATCATGCTTCTGGTTTATCACCGATTTACTGCTGCCCCACGTCTGGCCGCTGTGCGTTATTTTATTACTCGCTGGGTTAACGGCCCTCTACTTTTACCCTGTGGGGTTGCTCGCCTTCGTGCTCCCGCTCTGGATAACCCTGCCGATTGCAAGCTGGGTACTGAATGATGGCCTTAATCTTCACTTCGTTATCATCTGGAGCGTCTTTTCGCTGATCCTGATCTGCGGGCGATTCATCCTCTTAAGCTGGTTTGACGAGGCCTGGCGACGTAACCAGCAAAACCAGCTGCTGATCTCACGACTGGATGCGCTGGCGCATCAGGATCCGTTAACCACAACCGCCAACCGCCGGAAGATGGAAGTGGTGCTGGAGAACGCGGTTGAGCAGAAGAAACCGTTCTCGCTGATTATGCTGGATATTGACTATTTCAAACGCTACAACGACACCTACGGTCACCAGGCGGGTGACGACTGTCTGACGCGCGTGGCGCGGGTATTGAAGCAGTCAGTGCGAACGCCCGACGATGTGGTGTCACGTTACGGCGGCGAGGAGTTTGTGGTGATCCTGTTTAACTGCCCGGAAAATATCGCGGAAAAAGTTGCGGTACGCATTCAGGACGGCCTGCGCGCGGAGTCGATACCGCACAGCGCGTCATCCGTCAGCGATCGTGTCACCGTGAGTATGGGGATTGCGGGTATGGTCGAGGGGCTTGCGGGTACCGAGATTATTGCCCGCGCCGATGCGGCGCTGTACCGGGCGAAAGAGGCCGGACGGGATCGGTGGTCGCTGTAAATAAAGCCGGGTGGCGGCTACGCCTTACCCGGCTTGTTTTTTAATACCGCACGCAAACCGACTTGGTTTCGCACCAGCCGTCCAGCCAGTCCGGGCCAAAATCACGTCCGGTGCCGGACTGCTTCATCCCGCCGAACGGCAGGTTGGCGTCAATCAGCGTATGGCTGTTCACCCACACGGTGCCCGCCTGCAGCCGATCGGTGTACTCCAGCGCCTTGCTGATATTCTGCGTCCAGACGCTGGCCGTCAGGCCATATTCGGTGTCGTTTGCCAGCTGGAGCGCCTCTTCTCCGTCGGATACCCGCACCAGGTTGACCACCGGACCAAACACCTCTTCTCGGGTTAACCGCAGCGCGGCATCCGGGTTCACCACCAGCGTAGGCGACACGTAATAGCCTTTGCCCTCCGGGCCGCGATTACCGACGATCAGCTCCGCATTGCGCGACGTCGCCTCGTCGAGGAAGGTCTGCACCTTATCGCAGTGGGCGCGCGACACCAGCGGGTTGATAAACGCCTCCGGCGACATGCCCGGCCCGACGCTCAGGGATTTCACCGCCTGTTCGAACCCGCTCACCAGCGTGTCAAACAGCGGGGCTTCAATGTAGATGCGCGAGCTCGCCGCGCACACCTGCCCCTGGTTCAGGAAGCTGCCGGTCATTAATCCTTCTATCACCCATGCGGGGTCCGCATCCTTGAGTACAATTGCCGGGTTTTTCCCGCCCAGCTCCAGGGTCACTCCGGTTAGCGTGTCCGCCGCCGCACGGGCAATCTGCTTACCCGTTGCCGTTGAGCCGGTAAAGCTCACCTTCGCAATATGCGGGTGCGAGATCAGCGCTGCGCCACACACCGCGCCGCTGCCGGTTACTACGTTGAACACCCCGTCCGGGATGCCCGCTTCGCTGGCCAGCTCCGCCACGCGCAGCATGGTCAGCGGTGTGGTTTCAGACGGCTTAATGACGATAGAGCAGCCCGCGGCCAGCGCTGGCATCACTTTCCACATCCCGATCATCAGCGGGAAGTTCCAGGGCACAATCCCGGCCACCACACCAACCGGCTCCTTACGCGTCCACGCCTGGTAGCGCGCCCCCTGCGGCAGCGGGATGGAAAGATCGAGGGTTTTGCCCGCAATTTTGGTGGTCAGCCCGGCGGTATAGCGCATCCAGTTGAGGGTGCAGCCCACCTCAAAAGCACGGGAGATGTTAATTGATTTGCCCTGCTCCAGCGTTTCAAGCTGGGCCAGCTCCTCGCCGTGCTGTTCGACCAGATCGGCGAAATGGAGCAGGATCCGCTCGCGCTCCGCCGGTAATTTTCCGGCCCAGCTGCGGGCGACAAAGGCGCGCCAGCCGGACATAACGGCCCGGTCAACGTCATCGACGCTGGCATCGGCGGTCGAGGCAATCACATCGCCCGTGGCCGGGTTGTAGACGTTCAGCCGCTTTTCACTGTCCGACGCGGCCTGACGCCCTTCAATCCACAGGCCGTGGTGTCGGTCTAAAAACTGCTGCACGGCAGGCAGAACAGCCACCTGTGATTCAGACATAGGATACTCCTTCGTTATTCTTCGCAGGGTGTTCATCCAGTCTATGTGGGGTTTTGCATTCTCGCTTTTGTCTCTGTGACATTCGCTTTGCCACCTGTGACAGGTGCCGCAAATCGCGATAATCGCCGCTTATATCGCTGTTACCGGTGAGTGTTCTTTCCTATAGTCAGCCTCATAGCTCTGACAAAATGCAACACAAATGCAACAATGCGAAAACGTTGACGGTGCAGCGAGAGAAACGATGGCGTGTGCAAGCGAGCAGGAACAGTATCAGCAGTGGCTGGCGCAGATTAACCAGGTTTGCGGGCGTTTTAACGCCCAGCCCACCGAAGGCAAATTCTTCGGCGAGCTGGAAACCAGCTATGCGCGCAGCCTGAAGCTCAGTACCGTCACTGCCGGCGGCGTCAACCTGTTCCGCTCCCGACGGGAGATCGCACAGAGTAATGATGCCTGGTTCTACACCGTCTTCCAGCTTGAAGGCAGCGCGCAAATTGAGCAGGACGAGCGTCGCGCGGTACTCAAAACCGGGGATATCACGCTGATTGACGCCTCTCGTCCCTGCTCGATTAACTGGCAGGAAAAGTCCCGCCAGATTTCGCTGCTGGTTCCCCGTCAGATTATCGAGCAACAGTGCCGCTTTCAGGAGATAAGCTGCGCGCTCGCCCTTTCGCGCACCTTACCCACGGTACAGCTGAGCCATCGCCTGCTGATGGAGAGTATGAACAACCGCGACCTGAGTGACCGGGAGAGTGAAGCGGCGCTTGAGGCGATGGTCTGCCTGCTGCGCCCCGCGTTCCAGCAGCGCGACGTGATTCAGCCGCGCAAGGAGCGCCAGTTCCAGCACGTTGTGGCCCTGATTGACAACCATATTCAGTCTGAATCGCTGCGTCCGGAATGGATTGCCGCCGAGAGCGGAATGTCCGTACGCAGCCTCTACCGCATGTTTGCCGAGAAGGGGCTGGTGGTGGCGCAGTACATTAAAAACCGTCGTCTGGATCTCTGCGCGCAGGAATTGCAGTCAACCGGCGACGATGAAAAGCTGGCGGGCATTGGCTACAGCTGGGGATTCACCGACCATAGCCACTTTTCAACGGCCTTTAAGCAGCGTTTTGGCGTCTCGCCGGGTGAATACCGCAAGCGCTACCGTTAGCTATTTTTTCAGCCACTTACCGTTAATGCCCTTCACGTACTCGCCCGGCTGCGCGCGGGCCACCAGCTTTTGCCCCGCCATTTTCGCCACTTCATCAACCGGCAAATTATTGCTGTCGGCCAGCTTCTGATAGCTCTCCGTGCGCGCTGCGTTAATGCGATTCACCAGCTCCAGCGTTTCGGCATCCTGTTGGATCGGAGCAAGATAGCCGCTCAGGGTTTCCCCCACGCGCCCCTGCGCGCGGGCATCGTTTAAGGTCAGCGCAGCCGCCTGCACGTTTATACTCAGGGCCAGTAAAATCAACGCTAATCGTTTCATGGCATCCTCAGAACAGATCGCTGCGCGATTTCAGCAGGGCTTCAACGTCTTTATCGACCTTGATGTGGATCTCGTGTTCGATTTTGACATTCATATTGATGGTAATCGGCTCCTTTGGCGCAGCGACTTCAATGCGCGGCGTACAGCCGGTCAGTAGCGCGGCAACGGTGAGCGCACCAGCCATCTTTTTCATTGTTGTTCCTCACTTTCCTTGCCAGTCGAACTGCGGAGACCGGGAATCGCCGCGTGTTGCTCAAACCAGGTTTGCAGGTTGTCGCCAAAACGCAGGCTGCGCCACAGGGTAAAGACATTCTCGTCATGGGTGTAGTTCAGATTGACGGAGCTGCTTTTGCCGTCCACGCGGCTGGTCCCCTTGATGGTCGCCTGCATGGTTAATTCACCCAGGTTATCTAAATTGATTCTCGTCCACGACTGCGAAATTTCCATGTAGCGGAGCCAGTTAATCGCTGCGCCCGCGACCATATTATCCTTCACGATGGCGTCTGCCGTATCTTTGTCGATGCGCAGCGTCATTGGCCCCGGGTTGGTCAGCCAGCCATCTTTAATGATCCATTTTTCATTGTCCAGCCAGAACGGCAGCGCCCCGCTCACCGGGCCCGACAGGGTAAACTGCTTCGGGTTGACGGCGCTGATCAGCTCGCTTGAGGAGATATTGTCCACGCGCAGCAGGGCCGGATCGTGCTGCGGCATCCGCAGCTGCTGCATGGTGATCTTCCCGCCGAGCGTTTCTACCTTAACGTTGGTGAGCAGCAGCGGGTTGTCCTCCGTCCAGGGATAATTCCCCTGCAGGTCCGCGGTAATGTTGCGCGCGGTCACCAGGTTTTCCACTTCGCCAATGCGCAACGTGACCGGGCCGCGCGTGCCCAGGGACCAGGTTCCCTCGCTGAAGCGGAACGGCAGCACAAAATCGACGCCGTTGATCTGGTTGTCCGGCATCCAGGCGCTGCCGGATTTCAGCACGCCGTGTCCGCCCGCCTCAAAGCCCTGATCGGGGGCCGCCGAGAAGGCAACCTGCGCATAGAGTTCACCGTCACGCAGCGTCATTTTCCAGTCCGGCGGAACCAGCGGCTGGAAGACGGTGAGCGACTGTTTCGGCCACCAGGCCTGCCCGCGAAGGCGCACGCCATCCCAGCGTCCGTTCACCTGTACCGGGCCGATGTTGTCCGCATGGAGGTCGCCCTTAAACTGAAAAACAGTCGGGTCGGTACCGTCGACGCTGAAGGTCAGGACCGAGGGCGGTAATACGCTGCCGCCGGAGAACCGGGTTTGCCCGGCATTCAGCGACAGCGCGCCGCTGAATGCGGGTTTTTCGGCATCGCGCAGCCAGCGTACAGGCCGATCCAGCACCAGACGCGGCTTGCTGACCTCCATGGTGCCGTACTGAAGCTTGTCAAAACCGGTGGAGAGCGCCGTCAGCTCAATAAGGTTGTCTCGCCACTCGCCTTTCCCGGCGACATCCCAGCGGGCATGCATCGGCGTAAAGCCGCCTTTTCCCCAGTAGCGCCACTGCCACAGGCCGTTATCAGGTAAAAAGTCGTTGGCCTGACCGTCCAGGTGGAGTTCAAAACCGCCCATCTCGTTTTCATGGGCATGCAGAATAGCCTGCAGACGCCCGTCCACCCCCTTCTGGGTGAGCTTCACGCCCGCCAGCGGCCAGCGGATTTCATCGATATCGAGTGAGTCAATAATGCGCCCGCGCGAGCGGAGCAGCGCGCCGGGCTCAAAAGCAAGCTGCGGTTCATACAGGCTGCCGGTCAGTGTGGCGGGCAATTTGGCGTAAAGAATGAGATCGTTTTGCTTCGCCTCGCCGCTCAGATGCAGCGGCATGTTGCTGTTTTCCATGCTGAGCCTGCCGGGCCCAATGTTCAGTACCGCGTTACCTTTACCCGCATCGCCTTGCGTCAACACGTTCAGTCGTCCGCTCAGGGTGGCTTTCTCCAGCCCCTGCTGCCAGTTGTCGGCGCGAAGGGACACCCGCCCGCTCAACGGCATACCCGAAAGATCCCAGTTCCAACGCCCGTCGCTGATGTTCAGCTGTTCCGCCGTGATCTGCCACGGCAGGTCGAGAAGCGGATCGGGGTTATCCCGCGCCATCACCACCAGCTGTCCCTGATTGTCTTCCCAGTCGAGATCGGCATCGACCAGAGACGTTAACTGTGGCACGTTAAAGGTCGCGACCGCATGGCCTTTCACCGGCACGCCGTCCGGCACCAGCGGCAAAGTGAACTCGCCCACCAGCTTAATCGGCTGCGCCTGGTCAGGGAGCTGAACATCGAACTGGCTGACCGAGAGCGTCTGGCCGCGAAGCGTGCCTTTGATGCTGACCTGTTCGCCTCGGTAAGCGATCTCCTGGCTGGAGGGCGTCAGTGACGCATTAAGCTCGCCCTGCCATTGCTGCCAGGGCGAGAGCGTCAGACGGTGAATGGTGAGCCAGGTATTGGGCAACACAGCCTGCCACTGGGCCAGCGTTTTGGGGGCGACCGTTGAGGGTGCAGACTGGGGAATTTTGCTCAGGCAGACGGTGTTAAGATCCAGCGCGCCGATATCCAGTTTCCAGCGGCTAGGATGTGACAGCGTCACGTTATCGATGCGGGCAATTTCACAGTCTTCCACCAGATAGCGAAGATCGGGGATCACCAGCGCGTGGCGAGTCAGTTTTGGGCTCTCTTCGAAAGCAATGCGCGTCCCTACGGGGAGCCAGATCCCGGCGAGCGTCGGCACCCACTGGGCGAGCGTCATCAGCAGCGTCAGCGGCACCAAAATCAACAGCAGTAAAACCGCAATGGCGGCTTTGTATTTACCCTTCATGGGCAGTTAATGTCCTGATTTTTCGAAAGAATTAAGCCGGCAATGCCGAATATTGTCGCATGTTTGGCGGTTGAGTTGAAGTTAACCCCAAGATAAAGGATAGATGCTGTAAAGAGTATGAGAAAACTTTTTTGCTATGCGTAACCTACAGAACACATTTTAGATTCAGTGGGTTACGCATTATCTCAGACGTAAAAACGGGAAAACACTGCGTAACTAATACCTGTTCCTGGGCATTGCCAATAGGTAGAGCATGGCAAATATCAACGACCCCCAATACACTGAATCGTACCGCCATGGATCAAAATCGATATGTAAAAAACCGCGAACAAACTCATAGCCGTTGGCAAAAACATTAATCTGGATGGCTGCAATCGCTATCACAAACAGCGTATAGGCAATGAACAATGGATATTTACGGAGCCTATTGACCTTGAGTTTTCCAACGTACAACAGGAAAAAAATTAAAATAGAAACAATGAAATAGCATAAAGCAGGTAGAATGGGGGGAGTTAATGACAACTCAAACTGTTGCGACATAATTAATTCTCTTTAGCTATCTGGTACATCTGCCAACCTGTGACGCTCCCACTGGTCAAATCCAGAGCCATCGCTGTTTTAGACGCTTCCTGCCATCCTCTGATATAATCAGATTCAATGTTGCGAAACAAACTCCACGATTTTTCTCTGGGAGCCAGAACTCTCCTGCCAGCACCGTAGGCTGATAATGATATATCAACAACGCCATAAACAATATCAGCTTCGTTATTCCCATAGCCGAGCTTCGCTGCCGCGAAACGATAAGCATCTCTTAGCGTGCCTGACCGATCTTCCCGATAAAGAAGATAGTATCCATTCTCATACATATTGTTTAACCCATGAGTAATCATAGGTGCACCATATGCGGCGCAGGCCAGTCCCAGCGATCCGACGCATAAACTAGCGCCACCATACACTTGCGCCCCACCCGCAACGAAACCAATTTGTTTGAGGGCTAAGGTCGTCGTTGTGGTCCGATTTTTTTCAACAACGATGTAGAGCTTAGCCTTGTTGAAGGTAAGTAAATCATCCTGATCCTTGAGATGATGAATCTGTTCATCAAGTATTTGAATCCCACCTGACCACGTCAGGCAATGCGATTCGATCTCTCGTTTCAGATGATCAACAAGTTGTTGAGTTTCAAAAAACATGCCTGAAGTACCATAAAGCAAATGCTTTGTGGCAATACGTTGCGCGAGATTTTCAATCTCAACTACTTTCCCTTCGAAATGACTTTTATCCCGATTATGGTTGTACATTCGGTCTCCCTGTCATTTTTAAACGATAATGCTAATACTACCTTTGATGTTAATACATTCAAAGAGCTACGTCATATCAACAACTAAGCTTAGCCACGTTTTCAGGCTTTGGTAACCCTTGCGTTCCTGAAAATTGAAACTAACAGGCATGTCTTTTGTATAACACGCACTTAAGAAAACGTTGGATATGAATATCATGGAGTTAGGGTGTATATATGCTCTAGAATAATTGATAGAACTTATTGAATTCAATAATATTTTAGAAATTGTAAGATAATTTTAATCATGCTAACGTGAATGCAAAATCACTGGAGAAAGTCTTATGAAACTCGCGGTATATAGCACAAAGCAGTACGACAAAAAGTATCTGCAACATGTTAACGAAGCTTACGGGTTTGAGCTTGAATTTTTCGACTTTCTGCTGTCCGAAAAAACCGCCAAAACGGCGCACGGCTGTGAAGGCGTCTGCATTTTTGTTAACGATGACGGCAGTCGTCCGGTGCTGGAAGAGTTGAAAAAGCAGGGAGTGAAGTATATCGCCCTGCGCTGCGCCGGCTTTAACAACGTGGATCTCGACGCGGCAAAAGAGCTGGGTCTGAAGGTGGTTCGCGTCCCGGCGTACTCCCCGGAAGCGGTAGCAGAACATGCGATTGGCATGATGATGTCGCTCAACCGTCGTATTCACCGCGCTTATCAGCGTACGCGTGACGCCAACTTCTCGCTGGAAGGGCTGACCGGCTTTACCATGTACGGCAAAACCGCGGGCGTGATCGGCACCGGTAAAATTGGCGTGGCTGCCCTGCGCATTCTGAAAGGCTTCGGCATGCGTCTGCTGGCATTCGATCCGTACCCGAGCGCCGCAGCGCTGGATCTGGGCGTGGAGTACGTCGACCTGCCAACGCTGTTCTCGCAGTCCGACGTGATCTCCCTGCACTGCCCGCTGACGCCGGAAAACTACCACCTGCTTAACCAGGCGGCGTTTGACCAGATGAAAGACGGCGTGATGATCATCAACACCAGCCGCGGCGGTCTGGTTGACTCTCAGGCTGCTATCGAAGCGCTGAAAACCCAGAAGATTGGTGCGCTGGGGATGGACGTCTATGAGAACGAACGCGATCTGTTCTTTGAAGACAAGTCCAACGATGTGATCCAGGACGACGTGTTCCGCCGTCTGTCTGCCTGCCATAACGTCCTGTTTACCGGCCACCAGGCGTTTCTGACTGCCGAAGCGCTGATCAGCATTTCGGAAACCACGCTGGGGAATCTTCAGCAGTTAGAAAAGGGTGAACCGTGCCCTAACGAACTGGCTTAAATGCTACGCCGGGTGGGGCTAAGCTTCATCCGGCGCGTTTGTTTCCCAGCTTCGGTGAGCAACGCGCCACCAGAGCAGGACGGCGGCCAGCGCAATCGCGCTCAGGACACTGAATGCCGTCGCAAACGAGTAATGACCGGCGATCGTGCCGGTTAACGCCGGGCTCATGGCTGCCCCCACTCCCTGCATCAGCATCACCACACTCTGCCCGGCATTTACGTGCCCGCTTCCGCGCAGCAGCACCACAATAAACGACGGTACGACGACACCCAGGATCCCGGCGGCGAGACCGTCGAGAATTTGTACCGGGATCATCATTAACGGCGCGTCGGTCGATGCCGCCAGCGCCGCGCGCACCGGCATAACCAGCAGTGCCAGCATAATCAAGCGCCAGTAGCCGTAGCGTTCTATTCGGCCTGCAACCCAGATGGCAACGGGGATCATCACCGCCTGCGAGATGATGACGGTGCCTGCCGCGTACAGGCCAGGGTTGATCGAGGCGGGTGCCGCGGCCACCCTCATGCTCAGCATCGGCAGCAGTGCGGCATTCGCCAGGTGGAACAGCAGCAGCGTCAGCCCGGTCACAAACAGCGCCCGGTTTTTAATCAGCACCGCGAAGCCGGGGACAGGAACGCTACCTGAGGATGAAAGCCCTCGCGCCGCATCGTTATCAATGTCCCCGTTGCGGATGGCAAGCAGCGCGCAGAGCGTCAGCAGCGTCGTGCAGGTCATCAGCAGGAAAATCCCCCCGACGCCCCAGTACCAGGCAATACCGCCTGCTATCACTGCGGTGACAAAATTGCCGCCGTGATTAAACGCCTCATTTTTGCCCATCTGCGCGCTGAACCCGCGCTGGCCGGTCAGGCCCAGCGTAATCCCGGCGATGAGCGGCCCGACAAACGCCGCGCAGATGCCGGTGACCATTTGTGAGACGGCAACAACGCTGGTCTGCTGGCTAAACCAGAGCAGCAGCGTGCTCAGGGTGATCAAAGTGCAGAGCAGCGCCAGTACGGCGCGTTTGTTCCGCGAAGTGTCAGTAATTACCCCCGCCGGGAGCGTAGCCAGCAATCCCGCCAGCCCACCGGCAGTCATCAGGATGCCAATATCATCGGGGCTCCAGTGGGGTTCTGTCAGAAAGATACCGAGAAAAGGACCAAGGCCATCACGGACATCCGCAATGAAAAAACTTGTCAGGCATAACGCCCGCAGCGAACGAAGAGACATACTTCCTGCCTGTAAATTATCCGGCTCGCGTTTCGCGATGACCCGCGTCCAGACGATCGTACAATAAAATTAAAAATGTAGCGTAGCGCTGCTTATTGAAAATCAGATGACGGCCCAAAAGACCGGATTAACCGGGGAGGCTACTCGTCACACCAGCCTCCAACGAGCTGTAGCAAAATGTGAATAGCCGCCGGGAACATCAACAGGAAGAGTAAAACTGTCACCACAGCAATCGCCATCAGAAACTCCTTTTAAATTTTCGTTTTACGAAATCGTAGTCAGTATTTTTAATTTGTCACTGACGCTCGGCTATTTTCTTCATTATTCACGGGGACGCCCCTTTTTATTAGCGCCCCCGTTGCTGGTTTGATTAAAATTCGCGTTTAAAACACCGGAGCTTTACCTTTTGATTATGCTTTTGCTGCTCAAATAGCAAAGTTTTCCGTCATCTGCTTCAGTGCCCTGGACTGCTCGGTCAGCGCCTGCGATGCCGCTGCGGACTGCTCAACGAGCGCCGCATTACCCTGCGTCACGCCATCCATCTGGGTGACAGCAGCGCTGATTTGCATGATGCCCTGCATTTGCTCAACCGAGGCCATTGAAAGACTGTCCATAGTTTCTGCCAGCGTAGCCACGTTGCTCGCAGCCCGCAAAATCGTCTCTGCCGTTCTGGATGCCACCGACACACCGTTATCGACATCCTCAACGGCATGCTCAATCAGCGCCCCAATTTCTTTGGACGCCGTTGCGCTGCGCTGAGCGAGATTTCTGACTTCCGTCGCCACCACGGCGAAGCCACGACCATGCTCACCGGCACGTGCAGCCTCGACCGCCGCATTCAGCGCCAGAATATTAGTCTGGAAAGCAATCCCTTCTATAACGCTGGTGATTTCCTTTATCTTCAGGGCGTTAGCCGAGATATTCTGCATCGTTTCGCTCATTTCGCCCACGGCAGACTCACCTTCACGTGCCAGTGCTTCCGTCTTTCTTGCTGACGTTGCCGTATGCTCCGCGACCTCGGTATTGTTCCGAACGGTCATCGTCAACTGTTCCATGCTGGCGGCAGTCTGCTGCAACGCCGCCGCCTGCTCCTCGGTACGAGACGATAACTCCATATTGCCCTGCTCGATCTCACCGGCAGCCAGATCCACCGACGTCGCGGCCTCTTTGATTTCAGTGACAAGGGTTTTCAACTGGGTCTGCATGTTGTCCAGAGCCGCAAGCAGCGTGCCGGTTTCATCCATCCGGGTAATATGTATGGTTGATGTGAGATCGCCGGCGGCAATGGTGTTCGCCGTATTCACGGCCTGCTTTAGCGGTCGGAGAATACTGCGCGACAGCAAAATGCCCGTCAGCAGCGCGGTGACAACCGCCGCAATCATTCCCAGGATTATCATCATGCGCGTACGGAAGCGTTCTTCAGCCAGTCGGGTTTGACGTTCAGCCATAATGCGGTACTCGTCGTTCAGCGCTTGCTGAATAACACCCCGCATGGCGTCCATTTGCTCTTTTCCGGTATTACGCTCCAGGCTACTGATGAACGCATCCATATCTTCCCCCCCGCGGGATACGTTCTCTCTTCGCTGGATTAACGGCAGCGCAAATGACCTTTTCCATTCTTCTTCAAGCCTGGAGAGGGTGGTTAATTTTTGCTGCTGCGACGGGTTATCACGCGTAAGCCCTGCAATTTCGTCAACTTTGCTTTTAAACCTCTCATCCCCCTGCGTGAAGGGTTGAAGAACGTCCTGATTGCCGGTGAGCGCAAAACCGCGAATGCCGGTTTCCATGTTGATTAGGTTTTCGGTTACGGAGCGAAGGTTATCCACCACTTTATAGCTATGAACGTTGAGCTTGCTGACGGCAGTCACTCTGTCAAAGCTCAAATAGAGCAGCCCGCAGACGACTGACATTAAAACCACAATTGCGCCAAATGCTATGGTAAGCCGGGTGCCGATGTTGAGATTTTTAAACATGACTCTTCCTTAATAATTAGCATAGGTTCATCTTCCGGAGATGAATTTTAATAACGGCTTATTTTTTGTGGTTAATGGAAATGGGTTTCCACCACGACCACACCCATGCTAATCGGCAGAGAAAATTAATACTTTAGACTGGGATAAAAATATTAAAATCATCTTTTTGCGATGATTCTTATATGCAATAAAAGGCCATGCTTCAGTCAGCATAAATAATTAAATAAACTTGCGAGCATTATAAATTTGAGATTGGTAAAAGCGCCTAAATTTAAGCACATTTAATATAAATATATTTCAAACCGTTAGCAAATGTAAATTTTAGCTCTTTTTTTGACCATTTTCGGGCTTTCAGACCTTAAAAAAAAACCGGGCGCGGGGCCCGGTTATCTTCTTAGCTAAAAGTGACTTTATGCGCTCAGCCCGCGATTCTCCAGCATCGGTTCAATCTTCGGATCGTGCCCGCGCCAGCTGCGATACAGTTCAGCCAAGTCCGTACTGTTACCACGGGACAAAATCGCCTCGCGGAATTTCTGCCCGTTTTCACGCGTCAATCCACCCTGTTCGACAAACCACTGATAGCCATCGTCCGCCAGCATTTGCGTCCACAGGTAGGCGTAATATCCCGCAGCGTAGCCGCCGCCGAAGATATGGGCAAAGTAGCTGCTGCGATAGCGCGGCGGTACAGCGAGCAGATCCAGCCCCTCTTTTTTCAACGCGGCGGCTTCGAATTCTTCAACGCTCGACACGGCTTCGCTGATGCCGTGCCAGTTCATGTCCAGCAGCGCCGCACTCAGCAGCTCCGTCATGTCATAGCCCTTGTTGAAATGGGTCGCGTTGAGCATGCTTTCCCGCAGCGCGTCCGGCATGGGGTCACCGGTTTCGTAATGACGGGCATAGTGGCTAAACACCTGAGGATGGCTGGCCCAGTGCTCATTGATTTGCGACGGGAATTCAACGAAATCACGCGGCGTATTGGTACCGGACAGCGTGGCGAAGCGCTGGCTGGCAAACAGACCGTGCAGGGTATGGCCAAACTCGTGGAACAGGGTTATCACGTCATCCCAGGAGAGAAGCGCGACGCCGCCGTTACCCGGCTTTTGGTAGTTGCAGACGTTGTAGATCACCGGGCGGGCAGCAAACTCAAAGGACTGCTCGATGAAATTGCCCATCCAGGCCCCGCCCTGCTTGGAATCGCGGGCGAAGAAGTCGCCGTAAAACAGCGCCATGCCCTCACCGGTATGGTCAAAAATTTCCCATACGCGGACGTCAGGGTGATAAACCGGAATGTCGAAACGCTCCACAAAACGAATGCCAAACAGCTGGCTGGCCGCCCAGAATACACCGTCCTGCAATACGGTATTGAGCGCAAAATAGGGTCGAATCTGCGATTCATCGAGGGCATATTTCGCCTGGCGCACGCGCTCAGCATAAAAGGCCCAGTCCCAGGCCTGCACGGTGAAGCCACCCTGCTCGTCGTCGATGACCTTCTGAATATCGGCCTGCTCGCGTTCCGCGCGGGCGCGGGCGGCAGGCACAATGCCGCGCATAAATTCCAGCGCGGCGGCCGGGGTTTTCGCCATCTGGTCGGCGATGCTCCAGCTGGCGTAATCCTCAAAGCCGAGCAGACGGGCCTGGCGCGCCCGCAGCGCCGTAAGGCGCAGGATCAGCGTGCGGGTGTCGTTTTCATCCCCTTTCTGGGTGCGCGTCCAGCCGGCGTTGAACAGGTTTTCGCGCGTCTGCCGATTGCGCAGCGCGGCTAGCGCAGGCTGCTGTGTCGTATTCAGGAGCGGGATCAGCCAGCGGTCGTTAAGCCCTTTTTCCGCGGCGGCCTGCGCCGCGGCGGCAATCTCTTCGGCGCTAAGGCCTTCAAGCTGGTGCGCGTAATCCACCACCAGCCCGCCCGCGTTGTTAGCGGCCAGCAGGCGCTGGTTAAACTGGCTGGTCAGGGACGCGGCCTCGGTATTCAGCGCCTTCAGCTCGGCTTTTTCCGCTTCATTCAGGCGCGCGCCGGCCAGAATAAAGCGCTGGTACGTCTCCTCGACCAGCCGACGGGATTCGGCATCCAGCGCGGCGCGGTCCTGCCAGACGCTCTCGACGCGGGCGAAAAGGGTGTCGTTCAGCCAGATGTCGTTCGCCAGCGCGGCAAGTTCGGTGGAGAGCTGCTCCTCCAGTTCCTGCAGGTACGCATTGGTGTGCGCGGAGGTCATGGCGAAGAAAACGCTGCTGACGCGCGCAAGCATGACGCCGCTTTTCTCCAGCGCCAGCACGGTGTTAGTGAAGTCTGGCGCAGCGGTGTGAGAGACTATCGCCTCTATGTCCGCCCGCTTCTGGCGAAGCGCTTCATCGAAGGCCGGACGATAATGCTCGTCTTTGATGGTATCAAAATGGGGAGCCTGGTAAGGCAGCAGGCTGATGTCAAAAAAGGGGTTGGTGGCCGTCATCTTTCACTCCTCCGAACGAATATCTTCCCAGAGTAGGCCAGGCCGCCATCGCCTGCAACGCCGTCATACAAATGTTGCCTTAACGCACCCTCTGCGGGCGTGCTATGTTAGTACCACACAAAAAGCGTTGAGGAACAGTGAGATGATTATTTTAGTTACCGGGGCAACGGCAGGTTTTGGTGAAAGCATCACGCGTCGCTTCGTCGCCAACGGGCATAAGGTGATTGCAACGGGTCGTCGTCAGGAGCGCCTTCAGGAGCTGAAGGACGATTTAGGTGACAGCATCCTGACCGCGCAACTGGACGTGCGTAACCGTGCGGCCATTGAAGAGATGATTGCCAGCCTGCCGGCAGAGTGGCGTGCCATCGACGTACTGGTCAACAACGCCGGTCTGGCGCTGGGCATGGAGCCTGCCCACAAAGCCTGCGTTGAAGACTGGGAAAACATGATTGACACCAACAACAAAGGGCTGGTGTACATGACCCGCGCGGTGCTGCCGGGCATGGTCGAGCGCAACCGCGGCCACATTATCAACATCGGTTCTACCGCCGGGAGCTGGCCTTACGCGGGCGGTAATGTCTACGGCGCGACCAAAGCGTTTGTGCGCCAGTTCAGCCTGAACCTGCGCACCGACCTGCACGGCACCGCCATTCGCGTCACCGATATCGAGCCGGGGCTGGTAGGCGGCACCGAATTCTCCAACGTGCGCTTCAAGGGCGATGACGCGAAAGCGGATAAAACCTACGAAAACGCCAACGCCCTGACGCCGGAAGACGTCACCGAAACGGTCTGGTGGGTCGCGACGCTGCCAAAACACGTCAACATCAATACCGTGGAAATGATGCCGGTCAGCCAGAGTTTTGCCGGACTTAGCGTCCATCGTGGCTAAATAAGCCCTTCCCGGCCCGCGGGCCGGGTCTGTTTCGGGTCATAAAAGAATGGTAGTATGTTCGGGCTAACTCTCTGAGAAATGACAACTCATGGCCGCTGAATCGCAACTCAATCCCACCCAGCCCGTAAACCAGCAAATCTATCGCATTTTGCGACGTGATATTGTCCATTGCCTGATCCCACCGGGAACGCCGCTTTCTGAAAAAGAGGTCTCCGTGCGTTTTGACGTGTCCCGTCAGCCGGTGCGTGAAGCGTTTATTAAGCTTGCGGAGAACGGCCTGATTCAGATCCGCCCGCAGCGCGGCAGCTACGTGAACAAAATTTCGCTCTCACAGGTGCGCAACGGCTGTTTCGTACGCCAGGCAATTGAATGCGCGGTGGTGCGCCGTGCCGCGACGCTCATTAATGACAACCAGTGTTACCTTCTGGAGCAAAACCTGCATCAGCAGCGCATTGCGATTGACCGTAAACAGCTCAACGATTTCTTCCAGCTTGATGATGAGTTTCACCAGAAGCTGGCGCAAATTGCAGACTGCCAGCTGGCCTGGGATACCATTGAGAACATCAAGGCCACCATTGACCGGGTGCGCTACATGAGCCTCGATCACGTCTCCCCGCCGGAAATGCTGCTCCGCCAGCATCACGATATTTTCAGCGCGCTGGAAAAACGCGACCCGGACGGCGTGGAAAAAGCGATGACTCTGCATCTGCAGGAGATAGGCGAATCCGTGCAGCTTATTCGTCAGGAAAATAGCGAGTGGTTTAGCGAAGAGTGATATTTGCCGCCCTTTCCGCGGGCGGCGCCGTAATTAGCGAACGACTAACACCGGAATTGTGGCGTAGCGCAGAATAGATTCCGCATTTGACCCCAGTAGATGGGTGGTGATGCCCGGATTTTTTGACCCGATGACAATCACGTCATATTCCCCTTCTTTGCTCAGCTTGATAATTTCATCGCGGACGCTGCCAAAACGAACCAGAGTGTGAATATTCTCCGGGGAGATATCGAACAGTCGTTTTAACTCGTTCATTTTCTTCCCGGATTCTGCGCTCATATACTCTTCAAACTTTTTAATATCGGCGTTGAATCCGCGCAGCAGAGACCGGCTGCTGGCAGGCAGAATATTGACCAGGGTAATCGACGCGCCCTCGGCCTTCGCGAGGTTAGCCGCGTGGCGAACCGCTTTGTCGCTTAAATCCATTTCAAACACGTCAACAGGCATCAAAATCTTCTTATACATAAGCCTGACTCCTTATTCCGATGAAGGGTTATTTCCTGCAACCAGAATGGCATCGGGAATATAAACCAATCCTCAACGCTTCCCCGTAGAAACTATCAATAAGTGAAAATAACGGTCTGCTTTGTAAATTGCCGTCGTGAAGCGTCAACGCCCCATGTAATAAAGAAAAAAGTGTGAGTTTGATCAAAAACAAAAACATGACTGGCAGACAGGCGTATTTATAGTGCCCCGTGAACGGCAAAACCTGAAATAGCGCCGTAACGGAAAGTTTAGAGAGGAGAAAATACCATGATGACATACGACCGTAACCGCAATGCAATCACCACCGGCAGCCGCGTCATGATTAGCGGCACTGGCAAAACCGGCGTGATTAAGGCGATCCACAGCGACGGGCTGGATGCCGCGCAGGTGCGCCGTGGCAAAACGGTGGAAGTGGAAGGATGCGAAGGTAAGTTCGAACCAATTGAACTGATTCGTCTGGGTATGCACTAAATTGTGCGCCGACATGCCGCCGCGAACGGCGGCATGTATTGAATTACAGGTGCGACACGTACTCCGCCACCGTGGTCTTTGCCCCCTTCTGCAGCAGCGTCTGATACGCGCTCATCACGGCATCTGTGAAGGCTTTTTCTCGCGGCAACTCTTTCCCAAAAATGGTCTCAATGCCGAGCAGCGCGTTAACCCGGTTTTCCCCTTCGGCACTTCCCTTCACCGCCGCCTGAATCACCGCCAGCTGCGGATCGCTCACGTCGATGGCGTTACCCTGCTCGTCCACGCCGCCGACATAGCGCATCCACCCAGCCACGCCCAGCGCCAGCAGTGGGAAAGGCGTCTGGTGCACCAGGTGCCAGCGCGCGGGATCCAGCATCCGCTGCGGAAGCTTCTGGCTGCCGTCCATCGCAATTTGCCAGGTACGGTGGCGCAGGGCCGGGTTACTGTAACGGGCGATCAGCAGGTCAGCGTAGCGTTCTAAATCAACGCCCTTCACTTTCAGGGTCGGCGCCTGCTCGTTGAGCATCAGCGCGTGCGCGGCGACGCGATAGTGTTCGTCTTCCATACACTCATTGATGTGCTGATAACCGGCCAGATAGCCCAGGTACGCCAGGAAAGAGTGGCTGCCGTTGAGCATGCGCAGCTTCATCTCTTCAAACGGGATCACGTCTGAAACCAGTTCGGCTCCGGCTTTTTCCCATTCCGGACGCCCGGCCACAAAGTTATCCTCGATAACCCACTGGCGGAACGGCTCGCAGGCCACCGCCGCCGGATCGCGTACGCCGGTCAGCTGCGCGATTTTATCCAGCGTATCGGGTGTGACCGCCGGTACGATGCGGTCCACCATGGTTGACGGGAAGGTGACGTTAGCCTCGATCCAGTCCGCCAGCTCGCCGTCTACCGCCCGGGCGTACGCGCAGGTGACATTGCGCATCACGTGACCGTTCTCCGGCATGTTGTCGCAGGACATCACGCTAAACGCGGGCAGCCCCGCCGCTTTACGGCGCGCCAGCGCTTCCACCACCACGCCCGGCGCGGATTTCGGCTGATGCGGGTTTTGCAGGTCGGCAACGATGAAAGGATGATCGAGCATCAGTTGCCCGGTTGCCGGAGAGTGGCAGTAGCCTTTTTCGGTGATGGTCAGCGAGACAATCGCCACCTGCGGTTCACACATTGCCGCCAGCACGCTTTCCAGCCCGTCGACCTGCGCGTGCAGGGCCTTTTTGACTACGCCAACCACGCGGGACGTCCAGCCATCGGCAGACATTTCCGCTACGGTGTAGAGGTTATCCTGCGCCTTCAGGTCGGCAATCTGCTGCTCGCCGCCAATCAGGTTAACCTCACAGTACCCCCAGTCGCTACCGTGTTCAGCCGCGAGGATGTCCGCATACACCGCCTGATGCGCGCGGTGAAATGCGCCGAAGCCTAAATGTACAATGCGTGCTTTAAGGCTGTCGCGATCGTACTGAGGCAGCGTCGCGTTGGCCTGTAATAAGGTGTTTTCCATGATTAAGACTCGCTAATTAGAAAGCTGTGGATCGCTGCCGCCCCCAGTCCAGAGCGGCAGCGCCTGCTGACTACACCAACTAGAATGGCAGTCGGGGTAAAAAATTACTGCCATCAACCATACTGATACTGCCGTTTGAGTTTTTGATTTATATTAACTTTTGCTCATGTGGTGTGACATAAACAAAAAGTTGTGTGATAAATCACGAAAGATATAAACCACTAGCGTCGCGTGGAGACCGCGCCGTAACCCACGCGCTCTTTCGGCGTGGCCTCGGCGGCATCTTCAGCCGCGCTGAGGTCGCGGTCGCGGACTTCCGGCATCAGGAACGCCGAAACCAGCCCAATCACGGAATAGGCCACCAGCATGGCTACAATCGGCCACCAGGAACCCGTCATATTGCAGAAAATCCCCGCCAGTACCGGGCCAAAGCCCACCGCCACCAGACCGCCCGCCTCCTTGGAGATAGCCATACGGGTAAAGCGATTTCGCGAGCCAAACATCTCCGCCATGGTGATATTTTCCAGCGCAAACAGCCCCAGCACGGCGAAGTTATGGATAACGATGATCGAGAGCATGATTGTCCCCGGCGCATAGCTCTTATCGACGATAATCGACAGCATCGGGTACGCCAGAATAATGGCGGAGATATTGAGGATAATGTACGGCAGCCTGCGCCCCACTTTGTCGGAAAGCCAGCCCAGCAGCGGGATGGAGATAAACCCGAGAATAGAACTTATCATCAGCGCGTCGGTGGGAATCGCTTTATCGAACAGCAGCGTCTGGACCAGATAACCCGCGAGGAAGGTCTGAATCAGCCCCGAGTTGCCCGCCTGACCGAAACGCAGGCCGGTCGCCAGCCAGAAGGATTTACTTTTCACCATTGAACCCAGCGAGGTGTCCGGCTGCACGGTTTCTGCATTGTTTACTTTCTCAAAGACCGGGCTCTCCTTGAGGTTCATTCGCAGCCAGATGGCAAAGATCATCACCACGACGCTGGCAAGGAACGGCACGCGCCAGCCCCAGGCGAGCAGCTGTTCACGATCGAGGGCGAAGAACATAATGGCCCAGATCGCCGTGGCGCTCAGCGTCCCGCAGTTAGTCCCCATCGCCACCAGCGAGGAGATGATGCCGCGTTTCCCTTTCGGGGCGTACTCCGCCAACATGGTCCCGGCCCCGGAGATCTCCGCCCCGGCGCCCAGCCCCTGAATGATACGCAGCGTCACCAGCAGTACGGGCGCAAAAATGCCGATCTGCGCGTAGGTCGGCAGCACGCCAATCAGCGTGGTGCAGATCCCCATCATGGTGATGGTGATAAACAGCACCTTTTTACGACCAATGCTGTCGCCCATTCTGCCGAAGATAAATGCCCCGACGATACGCGCGATGTAGCCCGCGCCGTAGGTTCCCATCGCCAGAATCAGCGCCATCGCGGCCGACTGTTCCGGGAAGAAGATTTCATGAAATACCAGCGCCGCCCCCAGCGAGTAGAGCTGGAAATCCATAAACTCCAGCGCGGTGCCCAGCCAGCCGGAGACGGCGGCTTTCACCAGATCTGAGGTGGTTCTTTGAGGTTGTGCTTGCGTCATAATGGCTATCTCTAAAAGTAAGATGCGTACCACTGAGAGCCCGTCTCCGCGGGCTCTTAACCGCGTGTAGGGTTATTGCCCGAACGTCAGTAAAACCTTGCAGCACTGCCGCTGGTCTTTTTCAAACAGTTCGATGGCGTCTGTTACATGGTGATAGTCAAAGGTATGGGTGATCAGTTTTTCCGGGTCGATCAGCCCTTTTTCAAGCCAGTCGATGACGACCGGGAATTTGTTGGCATTGAGGCGCGAGGAGAAGATCGCCAGCTCTTTACCGGTAATCCCCTGCTGGGCTATCTGGCTCGGCTCGCTGGAGAAGCCCATCAGTACGATGCGCGCCGCCGGGGAAGCCAGGGTGACCGCCTCCTGCAAAATCGACGGATGACAGGCGGCATCAATAATCAGCGTCGGCTTGATGCCTTTTTCGTCCAGCGCGGCCTGCAGCGACTTTTCGCCGTTATTAAAGACCCAGTCCGCGCCGCTGCGCTGGGCCATGGCCAGACGCTCATTGATTCTGTCGACGACGATAACCTGCTTCACGTTGTAGACGCCCTTCAGCGCCTGTACGGTGACCAGTCCCATCGGCCCTGCGCCGTAGATCAGCGCAACGTCCTGTTCGGTAGGGCTAGCCTGCCCCGTCACGTTGGCGGCAATGGTGAAAGGTTCAACCATCACGGCGTGTTTATCCGGGATCGCATCCGGGATGCGCCAGGCATTTTTAGCGGGCACGGCGGCATATTCGCTGAATCCGCCGTCGCGGTGCACGCCCAGCACCACCAGCGAGGTGCAGACGTTAGGCTTGCCGACGGAGCACGGGTAGCAGTGCCCGCAGCTGATCACCGGATCCACCGAAACGCGCTCCCCTAACCGGGACGGTTCTACGCCCTCGCCCACGGCGTCGATCGTGCCAAAAAACTCGTGGCCAATCACGCGCGGATATTTTGCAAACGGATTATGCCCGCGGTAGATGTGGCTGTCTGACCCGCAGATCCCGGCCAGCTTGATTTTGACGCGGACTTCCCCTGCGCCTGGCTCCGGGCGCGGACGCTCTTCAATCACCAGATGGTTCGGCTGTTGAATCACTACGCTTTTCATCGTTTGCTCCTCGGTTACCAGTTCCACAGCGTGCCGTCTTCGAGACGGGCCACCGGCAGATAGGCCGGATCGTACGGGTATTTCGCCGCCAGCTTTTCATCAAACTCAATGCCCAGCCCCGGCTTCTCGCCCGGGTGCATATAGCCGTTATCAAAGCGCCAGCTGTGCGGGAAGACTTCCAGCATCTGTTCGGAGTATCCCATATATTCCTGCACGCCGAAGTTCGGCACCCACAGGTCGAAATGCAGCGCGGCCGCGTGGCAGATCGGCGACAGATCGGACGGGCCGTGCGAGCCGGTACGCACCTGATAGAGCGACGCGAAGTCCGCGATGCGGCGCATCCCGGTGATCCCCCCTGCATGGGTGATAGTGGTGCGGATATAGTCGATAAGCTGCTCTTCAATAAGCTGCTTGCAGTCCCAGATGCTGTTGAACACCTCGCCCACCGCAATTGGCGTGACGGTATGCTGGCGGATCAGGCGGAAGCACTCCTGGTTTTCCGCAGGCGTTGGGTCTTCCATCCAGAACATGCGGAACGCTTCGATACTCTTGCCGAAGCGCGCCGCTTCGATGGGTGTCAGGCGGTGGTGCATGTCGTGCAGGAGATGCTCATTGAAGCCAAATTTACTGCGCACCGCGTCAAACAGTTTTGGCGTGAAATCGAGGTATTTCTCGGTGGACCAGAGCTGCTCTTCCGGCCAGTCGCCTTTGGTGGCGGGCTCGTAGGCCAACCCCTTCCCTTTAGCCATGCCGTAGGTGGTTTTCATGCCCGGCACGCCGCACTGGACGCGGATCGCCTTAAAGCCCATCTCCTTATGGCGGGCGTAATCTTCCAGCACGTCGTCAATGGTGTGCCCGGTGGTGTGGCAGTAGACCATTACGCCCTCACGGGATGCGCCGCCCAGCAGCTGGTAGAGCGGCATATTGGCCGCTTTGGCTTTGATGTCCCAGAGCGCCATATCCACAGCGGAGATAGCCGACATGGTGACCGGCCCGCGGCGCCAGTAGGCGCCCTTATAGAAGAATTGCCAGATATCTTCGATACGGTGCGCGTCGCGGCCAATCAGCTGCGGGCAGAGGTGATCTTTCAGGTAGGAAGCAACGGAGAGCTCACGCCCGTTCAGCGTGGCGTCACCGAGACCGGCAATCCCCTCATCGGTGGTGATTTTAAGGGTGACAAAGTTTCGCCCCGGGCAGGTAACAAACACGTCAGCCGCGACAATCTTCATAATTCCTTTCCTTACATCGTTCGTTGTGATGACGGAAATTTACGCACTCACATAACTACCATACAAGTATGATGATCATAAAATCGGCTAACGATCACAAAAACGGTCGCCTGCTCGTCCCCCTAAAACCCATCATTTTGTGCCTGTTTCACTTCAGGTGACGATTCATTTAGGCAGCGTACCTGAAGATATCTTTTACTTTTCCATACCCGTGCCGCGGGTATGCCGTTATTGCTCTTTGGTGTAGAATCTGAACGGGGAAACTTGCTCATCTGCACCCATTTAAAAGGAAACGCTATGACTACATTAAGCAAACGCCTTTGTCTGACAGCCCTGCTGGCGCTGTCATCGTTCGCCTTTGCCGCCTCTGCGACAGCGGAAACCAGCAAGCTCATTATTGAGTCTGGTGACAGCGCGCAAAGCCGCCAGAACGCCGCGATGGACAAAGAACAATGGAATGACACCCGCAGCCTTCGTCAGAAGGTCAACAAACGTGCTGAAAAAGAGTGGGACAAAGAAGATGTCGCCTTTGACGCACGCGATAAGTGTCAGCAAAGTGCGAACGTCAATGCCTACTGGGAGCCGAACACCCTGCGCTGCCTGGATCGCCGCACTGGTCGTACGGTAGCCCCATAATGTCGGCGCCCTGTGACGTAAAACTCCGGCCGCTGGAGCGTGAAGACCTGCGCTTTGTCCACCAGCTCGACAATAACGCCAGCGTGATGCGCTACTGGTTCGAAGAGCCGTACGAAGCCTTTGTCGAGCTGTCGGATCTTTACGACAAGCACATTCACGATCAGAGCGAACGTCGTTTTGTGGTGGAGTGTGAAGGCGACAAAGCCGGGCTGGTGGAGCTGGTTGAGATCAACCACGTTCACCGCCGGGCGGAGTTCCAGATCATTATTTCGCCGGAGCACCAGGGGAAAGGCCTGGCCTCCCGGGCGGCGAAGCTGGCGATGGATTACGGATTTAACGTCCTGAATCTCTACAAGCTTTATCTGATCGTGGATAAAGAGAACGAAAAAGCGATCCATATCTACCGCAAGCTGGGCTTTATGGTAGAAGGCGAGCTGATTCATGAGTTCTTTATCAACGGTGAATACCGGAATACCATCCGCATGTGCATTTTCCAGCATCAGCATCTGGCCGGTCACAAGCCGTCAGGTGCCAGCCTGCTGAAACCAACCGCGCAGTAGCCTGCGCGGTTTCATTCTCAGTAATACTCAATCGTGTTTTTGATGGTGTACTTGCGCTCAACGGCGGGTTTGACGCTGTCGTCCGTGATCGTCAGATCGCAGCTCACCGGGTTATTGTGGCGATCGTAGTCGCAGCTCTGCGTCACGTTGCCCAGCGGCTTATCGTTTAACAGGCTCACGGCCGAGTAATCCATTCTTTTGCGCAGATCCTTAGACGGCGTCGACTGTACCGATAAATGCTGATCCCCGGAGACGGTGGTTTTGCCCAGCGGGTAGCCATCCGCATCGTAGCGGTACTTCACCTCCATCTCTTTACCATGTGCGGCCACCACGAAGCCGTTGTCGTCGGTATCCCACGTCACACCGGCTGACGGCAGTTCGGCCAGCTGGCATTTGCCCTGCAGCTTCACCTTACGCTGCTGGGTTTCTGCATCGATGTAGTAGTTTGCATCCAGCACCAGCGCTACGCCCGTGTTAGCCTCCAGGTCGTGCAGCTCCAGCGTATCGAAACACCCTTCCGCCGACACGGTGCCGGTGACCCGTTTGGACACTTCACCCTTCTCGTTGAACAGCGTCTGGGTAAAATCCTTGACCGGGCCGCGAAGAGGGTCGAAATCGAATTCGTTCGAAAAACTCGCCATCTCGGGCGTAAACGACAGCGGCGCGGAGTTGTTATCACACCCTGCGAGAGTAGCTGCCAGGAGCGTTATCGCTGCATATTTCTTCACATTCTTTACCAATACAGAGAGATTATTCCCAATCATATTAGCAAATACAGTTGTTTACACGAAGCCTGCTAAAATTAATCTCTACACAGAGAAAAGGAGCTACAGATGAAACGGTTACCCTGGATTACCGCCCTGCTGTTAATGAGTGCCTCAACGGCCGCGCTGGCGGCACCGGACTCCTGCGAGCGCGTGAAAAGCGACATTCAGCAGAAGATCATCAACAACGGCGTGCCGGAGTCAGGTTTTACGCTGAACATTGTGCCGAACGATCAGGCTGACCAGCCGGACGCTCAGGTGGTGGGCCACTGTGCCAACGACACCTTTAAAATTTTGTACACCCGTACGGGCAGCGGGGCGGCGTCCGGCAATCAGGATAATGCGCCGGCTGAACCTCAGTAAATAACCGTCAATCCCCTTTGATTTGACAAGGATTAATATTTAATACCTCCAAATAAGTAACACTCACCCCATCATTAGCCCGGTTATCGTTTCGGGAAAAATAATATGTAATCACAATGGTGGGGTGAGCCATGTCCGATATCGAACATCACGGCGGGATTAGCCGTCGAACACTCGTGAAATCTACGGCGATAGGTTCTCTGGCGCTTGCCGCTGGCGGAATTTCGTTGCCTTTTGGACTGAAAAGCGCCGCAGCCGCGGTACAAAATGCAATGAAACCGGCAGAAGATAAAGTGGTCTGGGGCGCCTGTTCGGTCAACTGCGGCAGCCGCTGTGCGCTGCGTCTGCACGTCCGCGATGACGAAGTGTACTGGGTCGAAACGGATAACACCGGTGAGGATATCTACGGCAATCACCAGGTCCGGGCCTGCCTGCGCGGGCGCTCCATTCGCCGCCGCATCAACCACCCTGACCGTCTGAACTACCCGATGAAACGCGTGGGTAAGCGAGGTGAAGGCAAGTTCGAGCGCATCAGCTGGGACGAAGCGCTGAACGTCATCACCACCAGCCTGAAAGACGTGGTCAGCAAGTACGGCAACGAAGCGGTGTATATTAATTACTCCTCCGGGATTGTCGGCGGCAATATCACCCGCTCCTCCCCTTACGCTTCGCTGGTGGCGCGCCTGATGAACTGCTACGGCGGTTTCCTGAGCCACTACGGCACCTACAGCACGGCGCAAATCGCCTGCGCGATGCCTTATACCTACGGCAGCAACGACGGCAACAGCACCTCGGATATCGAAAATACCAAACTGGTGGTGATGTTCGGCAATAACCCGGCGGAAACGCGCATGAGCGGCGGCGGGATTACTTACTATCTGGAGCAGGCCCGCGAGCGTTCTAACGCACGTATGATTGTCATCGACCCGCGCTACACCGATACGGCAGCCGGACGCGAAGACGAGTGGATCCCAATCCGTCCGGGTACCGATGCCGCCCTGGTGGCGGGGATTGCCTGGGTATTGATCGACGAAAACCTGGTTGACCAGCCGTTCCTGGACAAATACTGCGTTGGCTACGACGAAAAAACGCTGCCGGAAGGTGCCCCCGCTAACGGTCACTACAAAGCGTACATTCTCGGCCAGGGTGAGGACAACACGGCGAAAACGCCGGAGTGGGCCTCGCGCATCACCGGCATTCCTGCAGACCGCATCATTAAACTGGCCCGCGAGATTGGATCCGCGAAGCCGGCCTATATCTGCCAGGGCTGGGGACCACAGCGTCAGGCGAACGGTGAACTGACCTCCCGCGCCATCGCGATGCTGCCGATTCTGACTGGCAACGTGGGGATCAACGGCGGCAACAGCGGCGCCCGTGAGTCGACCTACACCATCACTATCGAACGTATGCCGCTGCCGGAAAACCCGGTCAAAACGCAAATTTCCTGCTTCAGCTGGACGGACGCCATCGCCCGTGGCCCGGAAATGACCGCTCTGCGCGACGGGGTGCGCGGTAAAGATAAGCTGGACGTACCGATTAAGTTCATCTGGAACTACGCGGGCAATACTATTATTAACCAGCACTCCGATATCAATAAAACCCACGATATTCTGCAGGACGAAAGCAAGTGCGAAACCATCGTGGTGATCGACAACTTTATGACCTCATCGGCGAAATACGCCGATATCCTGCTGCCAGATTTAATGACCGTCGAGCAGGAAGACATTATCCCTAACGATTACGCCGGGAACATGGGTTACCTGATTTTTCTCCAGCCTGTGACCGCGCCGAAGTTTGAGCGCAAGCCTATCTACTGGATCATGAGCGAAGTGGCGAAACGCCTCGGACCGGATATCCATCAGAAATTTACCGAAGGGCGAACGCAGGAAGAGTGGCTGCAGTATCTGTATGCCAAAATGCTCGCAAAAGATCCCACACTGCCGTCCTATGACGAGCTGAAAAAAATGGGCATCTATAAGCGCAAAGATCCGAACGGACACTTTGTGGCCTATAAAAAATTCCGCGAGAACCCGGAAGCCAACCCGCTGAAAACGCCCTCAGGCAAGATTGAAATTTATTCCAGCAAGCTGGCGGATATTGCGGCGACCTGGGAACTGGCAAAAGATGAGACCATCAGCCCGCTGCCCGTCTACGCATCCACCTTTGACGGCTGGGATGCGCCCGAGCGCGCACAGTTCCCGCTGCAGCTGTTTGGCTTCCATTTTAAAGCCCGCACTCACTCGAGCTACGGTAACGTCGACGTGCTGCAAGCGGCCTGCCGCCAGGAGGTCTGGCTGAATCCCGTTGATGCCGCGAAACGTGGCATTAAAAACGGCGATATGGTGCGCGTCTTTAACGATCGCGGTGAGGTGAGAATAGAAGCGAAAGTCACGCCGCGCATCATGCCAGGCGTAAGCGCCATGGGCCAGGGAGCCTGGCACGATGCCAATATGAATGGCGATCGTATCGACCACGGCTCGTGTATCAACACCCTGACCACGCACCGCCCGTCACCGCTGGCAAAAGGCAACCCGCAGCACACCAATCTGGTGCAGATTGAGAAGGTGTAAGGGGTGAATTCTATGACCCTGGTTTATGCTTTGGTCTGTATTAATGGTTAATCACGTCGCGCGGACATAACCGCGCGAGCAAGGAAGGTTTAATGAAAGACGTCTCACACCGTGACTCGTTCGCGTTCAGCGCCCGCGTACTGGGCGCGCTATTTTACTTCGCCCCAGACAGCGAGCAGACAGCCCCGCTGGTGCAGGCACTTACCGCTGGCGAATGGATAGAGGACTGGCCCCTGCCGCCGGAAACGCTGCTGCCCGTTGCCGAAACCTTTGCCTCATCTTCCGATGAGCCGCTGACGGATGCCTGGCAACGGCTGTTTATTGGTCCTTATGCCCTGCCCGCTCCGCCGTGGGGTTCCGTCTGGCTGGACCGTGAATCCGTGCTGTTTGGCGATTCGACCCTCGCGCTGCGCCAGTGGATGCGGGAAAACAATATCGCGTTTCAGATGCAGCAAAATGAACCGGAAGATCATTTCGGCACCCTGCTGCTGCTTGCGGCATGGCTGGCCGAGAATGGCCGCGAGTCGGAGTGCGATCGGCTTCTGGCGTGGCATCTGCTGCCGTGGAGCACCCGCTTTCTGTCGGTGTTTGTCGACAACGCCGGGCATCCGTTCTATATCGCGCTCGGCAGGCTTGCGCAGCTGACGCTGGCGGACTGGCGATCGGCGTTGGTTATTCCGGTTGCGGAAAAGACGTTGTACCGCTAAGGGATATGGCTTGCTCGCGGGTGGCGAGCAAGCCTTTAACCAGGGTTTGGTTGTGCATCACCACCTGATTCACTTACACTCTCTTTGCTTTGAATGAACCGGAGTGCCAAATAGAGGTCTGGCGCCAGAATCATGTCATCATCATTCATCGTTGGCCGACTTTCTTTAAACCAACGTGTTAATTCCGTTTTCCTGCCCGCAAGGATTAACACAATCTGTCGGGCTTTAAGGTCACGCTTTAACTCATTAATGGTTGCCAGGACACTGATATCTGAATAGGTGAAGCAAGCCACGGCATCAATAACCACCCATTTAGGTTGTAATGCTGCACCATCAACCAGGTTCAATACCCGACGTTTAAAATAAGCCACATTAAAATAGGTCAACGGTGAGTTAAATCGATACATCAGCACGCCCGGGACCATTTTAATATCGGTTGTATTCCCTAATGAGTGGATCATTCCATTTTCGTCAGTCCCCAGTAAGTGCTCAGAGGGACGAAATACCGTACGCAGGAACTGTAACAGGCCAAGCAATACCGCAAGGCCGATCCCCTGGATTACACCAATGATTAAAACACAGCCAAACGTGAAGAAGGCCAGGCGAAAAGCCTGTTTATTTCTTCGCCTCAGATTCCATAACCCACGTAAATCAATTAATGACCACGATGCATACATTAGAACAATACCTAATGCAGATACCGGAATAAATTGTAATGGCTGCGTGAAAAATACCACCACTAAACCTATCAGTAAGGCCGCGACTATGGAAACCAGCTGACTTTTCCCCCCAACGGAATCATTAACCGCGGTCCGGGAATCGGCTCCACTGATGGCAAATCCCTGAGATAGCCCAGACATAATGTTCGCAATACCCAGTGCCCGGAACTCTGCATCAGCATTAATTTCATAGCCATTTTTCGCGGCGAAACTGCGGGCGGTCAGCATCAGACTGACAAAACTCACTAAAGCCAGGTTCAGCGCCGGGATCACTAATTCTCGCATCGGACCGGGCTGGAACGCACCCCAGTTAACGACGGGTAAACCAGGCTGGAAGCCATCCCCCCAATCGTGGCAATACCATACTGTTGCGCAGATGTTCCCCATACCAGTATCGTTGTTATCACAATGGCAATCAGAGGTGCTGGCCAGTGGCTGCGATACGTTTTGATAACCATTAAAATAATTAACGTTAAAAGTGATATCCCTATTGTTAATACATGGCTGTCTAAAAGTTGGCCTGGCAAGGCCAGTATTTTCTCAATAACCTGCGCTTCATCGAGCTTGATCCCCAAAACCTTGCCTAATTGACCGACAATAATCGTCACGGCTACGCCATTAAGCAACCCTGTAAGAATGGGATGAGAAAGGAGATCGGCAAGTGCACCCAGATGAAATTTACTGGCAAGCAGGCACCACCCGCCCATCATCAACGTCATGACGATCGTCAGTTGCCAGTGCAGTTCAGGATTGCCTGCAGAAAGAGGAAACACGACGGCTGCAATCACGGCGCAGGTCGTTGCATCAGGGCCAACAATAAGCTGACGTGAAGAACCAAACAGTGCATAAGCTATCATCGGTAAAACGCAGGAATAGAGCCCCACTATTGCCCCAACACCCGCCAATTCAGCATAAGCAATAGCAACGGGTAGCGCTACAGCCGCAACGGATAATCCAGCTTTAACATCATGTTTTAGCCAGCTTTTATCGTAGGCTAACAAATTTTGTAACCCTGGCATGTACTTTAACAATAATTTTCCGAGCACTTTATTCTCCGGACAGGGATGATAGCCACGTAATATTGGCACACTTCTCAGTGAGGTTCTGGTTTCCAAATGCTCCGGAGTCAGGTCGATGCCTCTCAGTTCTTAATAAAACGTCAGTCAACTCATTATTCTGACTGCTGTTAAACATCATTTAAAAACTACCGCCCCATCATCTTTCCGGGGCGGTTCAAATTCGTCGCTATTGCGCGCTCATATCTATAAGCAACCTGCAATCAGAAACTGTACGTCACCTTCAGGCTTCCCGTTGGCGACGTTTTACGTTGCACGATCGGGCTATCACCCGCATCCCCCGTCAGCTGCGTTACGCCCGCGGAGGTGAGAACGCTCCAGCGTGAGGTGAGCCTGTAGGTCCAGTCAAGGTTCATCGACCAGGCGTAAATTCCCGCTCCGGCGTCATGTCGGGCAAATCCCGATGCGGCGGACTGGGCAGCATTAACCCCATAGTACGTTTGCATGTACTTGCCGGAACCCCAGCTGCCCGTCAGCCCCAGCGTCACCGCATTTTTCGACGATGTGTAGAGCGGGCTGGAAATGCCGAAATGCACCGCCTCACCGTTGTCTCTCTCAGAAACCGGGATCTCAGCCTGCAACTGCAGATTGAGCCAGTCGGTCACCTTATACCCCAGACCCGGCACCACGATAGCGGAACCTTTGATATCGCCCATCCCCCGCAGGTAGTCGCTGCCGGAGCTGATCGAATCACTGCTCACGTCTTTATCTTTACGGCCTGTTCGGTAGCTCACTGCGGCGTTGTAATCCAGGTTGCCAATGTTGTTTCCGTAACCGATACCCCGCGTGGTGCTGATAAAGAAACCATTTGCCATGGAATAATCTACTACCTGAGCTGCCGAGACCCGGCTTTTATCCGAACCCGAGTAGCGTGGCGCGACGTCCACGCCTCCCCCCAGGGTTAAGACATTGCCCTGTTTCTGCTCTGCCGCCAGTACCGGGGTAGCCAGTAACGCCAGAATAACGCCCGGCACGATGTTTTTCAGTCTGCGGCTCGGAAGTAAATAGGGGAAAGAATGACGCAGTTCGATGTTACTCATTGAAGAAGTCCTTTGGATTCAAATGATTGCAATGCAAGCGGTTTACACGCCAGAGCACTCATTCTGAATACTCACCCTGAGGTTCTTATGAGCCGAAAATGAAGAAAGGCTGAAGCGCGTGCGGGCGCTGTCAACCGAACGGATTTCCTGCTACCGTTTTTTTCTTAAGTTGTTCTTCATTCACTGTTGATACAGTTACCAATGTGAAAATCTTACTAATCGAAGACGACCTGGATCTCGGCAATGGCGTACGTATCGCCCTTTCAGATCAAGGATTTGATGTCATATGGGTTCGCCGTAAAGAGGATGCGCTGCATCAGCTTGAGGTCGGCGTGCCGGAACTTATTCTGCTCGATCTGGGGCTGCCCGACGGCGACGGCATGAGCCTGATGACGCGTTTGCGCCAGCAGCTTAAGGGGATCCCCGTCATTATCCTGACGGCGCGAGGCACCCTGCAGGATCGCCTGTGCGGGCTGGATGCTGGCGCAGACGACTATCTTGTCAAACCCTTCGTTCTCGCCGAACTGCTGGCGCGAGTCAGAGCCCTTGCGCGACGCAGCTACGGTTTTGAAAATGAAGCGATAGAAATCAGGAGCTTATCGCTTCATATCCCGACGCGTCGCGTAACGGTGAACGCGCGTCACGTTGAGTTGACGGCCAGTGAATATGCGCTGCTTGAAACGTTGATGCTGCGCGCTGACCGGGTGACCACGCGGCGGTTCCTGGAAGAGAGGATATTTGGCGCGAAGGAAAATCTCAGCAATGCGCTCGACGTGCATATGGGGAATTTGCGGCGAAAAATTGGTGACGGCTATGTACGAACGGTGCGGGGCGTCGGGTATGTCATTGATACCGTCGCTATCCAGAAGGTGACAGATTAATGCGAAATGTCTGGCACCAACTGAGGCGCCCAACGCTGGTACGGCGAATTATCATCGCCCAGATGCTGCTGCTTACCCTGCTGTGGTGTCTTTTTTTAACCTTTATTTTATTGGAAGACCTGCGTAGCCCTCCGATACTCACGGGAAGTAAGACTTACGAAACCATTTTTACTCTGGTTGATCTCAGTGACGAGCGCCCGCAGGATCGTAATGATGTCCTGGAAGCATTCAGCAAAGCGTTGCGGGAAGGCTATGGCGGCGGTGAAGATCCGGAGCTGTCGATTAACCTGATCGTTCGCAAAAACAACGAGGTTATTTTCTCTTCTGATGGTGCACCTACGGGGGTAAAAAACACCAGACTGGGCGAAATGCAGCGCGTTCAGAGTGAAGGTCACGCCTGGACGAGCCGCACGCTTAAATCCCCCCACTCCAACGTGGAGGTTACCCTTTTCACCCCTGCCGGAAGCTGGAACTTCTTTATCTACCTGAACTCGCGGGGCTACTACATTATGCCGCTGCTGGTATGCATTCCTTTTCTTCTGTTTCCTGCGTGGCTGTCAATCCGCATTGCGATGCGCCCCTGGAGCAAGGTGGTTAATGAGATCTCATTACGTTCGCCTGACGATCTCTCCCCTTTAAAGGCTGTTCCCGGGCATAAGGAACTCCGCCAGATGGTGGACGCGATCAATGACTTTCTTGCCAGAGTGCGGGAAAGCGCTGAACGCGAACGGGTTTTCATTGCGGACGCCGCGCACGAGCTGCGTACGCCGCTGGCCGCGATGCGCATCAACGTGGAGGCGCTGCAGTCCTGGGTGAGCAGCGAGAGCCAGCGGCAGCTGCTTGCAGGGATTGTGCGCAGCAATAGCCGGGCGGCCCGTCTTGTCAACCAGCTGCTGCTGATGATGCACAGTGAAGCGCGCATTGACACCGCGATGGAGCCCGTGCCGCTAACCTCGCTCATACAAGAGCGGATGGCTGCGCTGGAGCCGCTAGCGTCCGGGCGCAAGATTGAGCTGGAATTCTTCGCTGTGGATGAGATTTGGATCGCTGGCGTCAGGGAGCGTTTGATGTCGCTTATAGACAATCTCATTGAAAACGCCGTGAAGTACAGTCCTGAGGGCGGGCGGATTCAGGTGGAGGTATGCTCAGCAGATACATCAGCCCAGCTACGCGTCTCCGATCGGGGGCCGGGTATCCCGGTTGAATTGCGCGAGCGCGTATTCGACCGGTTTTTCCGCGATCCCAATCAGCTCCAAAGCGGGAGCGGACTAGGGCTTGCCATTGTCAAAGCCGTTGCACAGCAGCACGGCAGCAGCGTAAACCTGAGTACTTCCGCAGAAGGTGGCCTCCTGGTGACGGTTGACTTCCCGAACCGCACGTATAGCTAAACCGGAACAGGGTGTTTGATCGCAAATGCCGCAGATTGCTTCAAAAAAATTACCGTATTTGTTATATTGTTGTTTATTGCTTATTCACCTCTGCGGTGCCAAAAAGAACAAGATTCACCGCAACCCAGGAAAGAGAAATGTTAGATTACCGCTTCCCGACAGCTTTGCAGATGGTTCTCAGCGTAGCGATGGCGGAGCAACTAGGTGAACGTTCGACGAGTGCGATTCTGGCCTACGGCCTGGAAGCCAACCCGAGCTTTATCCGCAAATTGATGGTTCCACTCACGCGTGACGGCATTATCGTCTCAACGCTTGGCCGCAACGGCTCAATTCATCTTGGACGTCCGCCGGAAGAGATTACCCTGCGCGATATCTACCTTTCAGTCACCGAAGATAAAAAACTCTGGGCGTCGCGCCCGGACGTGCCGGCCCGCTGCGTGGTCAGCGCGAACGCCTGCTGGTACTTCAAATCTATTTCCGAAGAAGCAGAGCAGGCCTCGCTCGCGGTATTAGCGCGCCACACCGTGGCAAGCGCGCTGGACGAGGTCAAGAAAGCCGATACCAGCGGGTGCGATCCTTTACCTGAACTGATTGCCCAGTACAAAAAAGCCCAGTAATTTACGCAAAAAAAACCGCCCTCATAGTGAGTGCGGTTTTTTGTTATCTGCGATATCCCTACGCAGGCAGAACCTCTCTTTCCACTTTGCCGCGCGTCACGAACTTACGCAGCGTCACGTAAAAGACCGGCGTCAGGAACAGACCAAACAGCGTCACGCCCAGCATCCCGGAGAAGACCGTAATCCCGGTGACGCCGCGTACTTCTGCGCCCGCGCCGTGGCCGAGGATCAGCGGAATGGTCCCGGCGATAAAGGCGATGGAGGTCATCACAATCGGACGTAAACGCAGGCGGCACGCTTCCAGCGCTGCTTCCATGATGCCTTTCCCCTGAATTTCCAGCTCGCGGGCAAACTCCACGATAAGAATCGCGTTTTTACAGGCCAGCCCCATCAACACCACCAGCCCCACCTGCACGAAGACGTTGTTATCGCCCCCGGTCAGCCAGACGCCAAACAGCGCGGAAAGCATGGTCATCGGAACGATGAGGATCACCGCCAGCGGCAGCGTCCAGCTTTCATACAGCGCCGCCAGCACCAGGAACGCCAGCAGTACCGCGACCGGGAAGACGATCAGCGCCGTATTGCCCTGCGTGGCCTGCTGGAAGCTCAGATCCGTCCATTCAATGTTCATTCCGTTTGGCAGGATCTGCTTAGACATCGCGTCCAGCTGCGTCATCGCCTGCGCGGACGAGAGTACACGCGGGTCGGCATCGCCAATCAGATCCGCCGCCGGGTAGCCATTGTAGCGGATCACCGGATCCGGTCCGTAGGTAGTCGTGATTTTCACCATACTGCCAATTGGCACCATTTCGCCCTGGCTATTCCGGGTGCGTAAATTCGCAATATCTTCCACGCTGTCGCGGAACTGCCCGTCTGCCTGCGCCATCACGCGCCAGGTGCGCCCGAACTGGTTGAAGTCGTTCACGTACGACGAGCCCAGATAGGTTTGCAGCGTACCGAACAGATCGGTCAGCGACACGCCCTGCGCTTTCGCCTTATCGCGGTCAACCTGCACGTCCAGCTGCGGAACGTTAGCCTGATAGGTTGAGATCGGGAAGTGCATTCCCGGCGTCTGCATAATCGCACCAGACATGGTGTTCACCGCGTTTTGCAGCGCGCCATAGCCCAGACCCGCGCGATCCTGAATATACAGCGAGTAGCCTGACCCCTGACCCAGCCCCAGAATCGGCGGCGGCAGAATGGAGAAACCAAAGCCCTGCTGGATTTGCGCGATTTTCGCGTTGATCTCCGCGTTAATTTCCGCCGCAGAGTGCTTGCGCTGGTCAAACGGCTTCAGGCCAAAAAACACCGTCCCGGTATTCGGCGTGTTGGTAAACTGCAGCGCGTTCAGCCCCGGGAAAGCTACCGCGTAGTCCACGCCTTCGGTATTCATGCCGATTTCGCTCATTTTGCGGATCACCGCGTCGGTGCGCGCCAGCGACGAGCCTTCCGGCATCTTCACGCCGCCAATCAGGTAGAGCTTATCCTGTGTCGGAATAAACCCGCCGGGTACCGCTTTAAACATGACGCCCGCGGCACACAGCAGCAGCAGATACACCACAAACACCGCGCCGCGTCGGCCAAGCGTTTTGCCCACCAGCCCCTGATAGCTGTTAGAGCTACGATGGAAAAAGCGGTTAAACGGACGGAAAATCCAGCCAAACAGGCGATCGATAAGCCGGGTCGGGAAGTCTTTCGGCGCGCCGTGCGGTTTTAACAGCAGCGCGGCCAGCGCCGGAGAGAGCGTTAGCGAGTTGATGGCGGAGATCACCGTGGAAATCGCTATCGTCACCGCAAACTGCTTGTAGAACTGACCGGTTACGCCTGAGAGGAACGCCATCGGCACGAACACCGCGCACAGCACCAGTGCAATCGCGATAATGGGCCCGGAAACTTCACGCATCGCCTGATGCGCCGCCGCAAGCGGCGCAAGCCCCTCTTCAATGTTTCGCTCGACGTTTTCCACCACCACGATGGCATCGTCCACCACGATACCAATCGCCAGCACCAGCCCGAATAAACTCAGGGTGTTAAGCGAAAAGCCCAGCAAATAGAGAATGCTGAACGTCCCCACCACCGACACCGGCACCGCGATCAGCGGAATGATCGACGCGCGCCAGGTTTGCAGGAACAGGATCACCACCAGTACAACCAGCACCACCGCTTCCAGCAGGGTTTGCACCACCGCACGGATGGAGTCGCGCACAAAAACCGTCGGATCGTAAGGTGCCGCCCACTTCATATCTTCCGGGAAACGGGTAGACAGCTCGTCCATTTTGGCGCGCACCGCGTTAGACAAATCGATGGCGTTCGCCCCCGGTGACTGGAAGATACCAATCCCGACCGCGTCTTTATTGTTAAGCTGAGAACGCAGCGCATAGCTGCCGGAACCCATCTCAATACGCGCCACGTCGCGCAGGCGGACGACCGAACCGTCCTCCGACGTTTTCAGGACAATGTTGCCAAACTCTTCTTCGGTATGCAGACGACCCTGGGCGTTAATGGAGATCAGGAAATCGCTCTCTTTCGGCAGCGGCTCGGCGCCAAGCTGGCCCGCGGAGACCTGCACGTTCTGCTCCTGCATTGCCGTGACCACGTCCGAGGCGGTCAGCCCGCGGGCCGCGACCTTGTTCGGATCCAGCCAGATGCGCATCGCGTATTCACCGGAGCCGAAAATCTGAATCTGGCCGACGCCGGGCAGACGCGCCAGCTCGTCCTTCACCTTCAGCGTGGCGTAGTTGCGCATATACAGTGAATCGTACTTGCCGTTGGGCGAGAACAGATGCACCACCAGCGTCAGCGTTGGCGACTGCTTCTGCGTCGTGATGCCCAGGCGCCGCACGTCTTCCGGCAGACGCGCCTCGGCCTGCGCTACGCGGTTTTGCACCTGCACCTGCGCCTGATCCGGATCGGTACCCGGACGGAACGTGACGGTAGTAACCAGCACGCCGTCCGAGCCGGCAACGGATTTCATGTACATCATGTTCTCGACGCCATTGATCGCCTCTTCCAGCGGCGTCGCCACGGTCTCGGCAATCACTTTCGGGTTGGCGCCCGGATACTCCGCGCGCACCTGTACGCTTGGCGGTACGACGTCAGGATATTCACTCACCGGCAGAAGCGGGATGGCGATTAATCCTGTGATAAAAATCAGAATCGACAGTACGGCAGCGAAAATCGGCCTGTCGATGAAAAAGCGGGAAAAGTCCATGGGAAGGATTCTCAGGTCAAGTGATCAGTTGAGGGCGGTGCTGGCGGTCATGGCGACGGTTTTCGCGTTCACCGGCATACCCGGCATGAACACTTTCTGTAGACCGTCAACGATGACCTTATCGCCAGGTTTCAGCCCCTGCTGCACGATGCGTAAACCGTCGGCCAGACGCCCCGGCGTAATATCGCGACGCTGCGCTTTACCCTCTTTATCTACGATATAGACATACTTGCGATCCTGGTCAGTCAGTACCGCCTTGTCGTCAATAAGCATGGCCTGGAATTCCGCGCTGCCCGGCAGGCGCACGCGGGCAAAGAGTCCCGGCGTGAACTGACGCTGCGCGTTATCCAGCAGCGCGCGCATGCGGATCGTACCGGTACTCGGCGTGAGCTGATTATCAAGGAAATCCACTTTACCCTGATGGGGGTAGCCCTCCTCGCCGGCAAGGCCGATCTCAACCGGTAGCGCCGTATGGTGGCTGGACGCCCCCTGCCCGTTGCGGGCGAGATTTTGATAGTGAAGATAGGTTGACTCATCCACGTCAAAGTAGACGTAAACCGTCTTCTGCGAGACCAGGGTGGTGAGCACGCTGGCGCTGTCGCCCGCGGAGACCAGATTGCCGCTGGTGATTAACGCCCGGCTGGCGCGACCATCAATAGGAGCCGTCACTTTGGTGAAGTCGAGATTCAGCTGCGCGGCGTCTACCGCAGCCTGGGCTGCGCGAATATCGGCCTGCGCCTGAATGGCGGCCGAACGGCGCTGCTCCCACTCTTCACGGGATACCAGGTTGGTATTAATGAGTTTATCGGTACGGTTAGCCTCGCTTCGCGCCAGGCCGGCCTGCGTTTTGGCTCTCTCCAGCGTCGCCTGCGCCTGCTCCAGCGCGGCGCGATAGGTTCGGTCATCAATCGTGAACAGCACCTCACCCTTTTTCACCTCCTGGCCGTCGGTGAAATTCACTTTGTCGATGTAGCCAGAGACACGGGGACGAAGCTGCACGCTTTCCACGGCTTCAATCCGGCCGTTAAAGCTATCCCACTGGCTAATGGATTTCACAACCACGTCTGCAGCATTAACGGCGGGCGCGGGCGGCGCGGCGTTTTGCGCGACGCTGTCATCACATCCGACGAGCAGCACGGAGAGCAGCATCGCTCCCAGCGCATTCAGATGATAGTTTCCCCAGGTTTTTTGCAGGCTCATTATTTTTATTCCGGTAATTGTAGCCGCCGGGCAAGACGCAGCGGGAGGTGCCGCGCCACTTCCTTTGTCCGGGCTGGCTTAAGGCCATTTGTGTCGTTCATCGCCACAAAACTGTAACAGTTTCGAATACACTATCGCGGCGATTGTAGGAATGCGCCTAACTAAGTGCAAGAATAATTGTTGCACTTTATGTGCTATTTGAGGCGGCGTTAAAAGGCCCGTTTCGGGCAAGGATTTTAATGCAACAATAAAACTTGCAATTATCGTGAAACCAGGCCACCTTAAAATGCAACAGACAAAGATACCTTTCTATCGCTGCGTGGGGGAAACCTGATGAACACTGGCGCATTTATGCATGATTTACTCGACTGGATTGATAACAACCTCGACAGTCGCCTGGACATTGAGACCGTCTCCAGGCGCTCCGGCTACTCGAAATGGCACCTCCAGCGCCTGTTTAAAGAGCACACGGGCTATCCCCTCGCCGGCTATATTCGCGCGCAAAAGCTGCAAAAATCGGTTGAGCGCTTAGCCCACAGCGATGAGCCCATCCTGAACGTGGCAATCGCGCTCGGGTTTGACTCTCAGCAGTCGTTCAACCGCAGCTTTAAGCGCCAATTCGGTCAGGCACCTGGCGCATGGCGACGCAGTATCGGCGGCCGTGAAACGCAGCTGATGCACCAGTAGCTCACTTTTTACTGCAACATCATCCCGAAGCTGTTATACTGTATATAAATACAGTATGAGAGGTGCGTGATGGCTGTTGAAATAAAATATGTTGTCGTAAGAAAAGGTGAAGAGAAAATGACATTTGCCAGTAAGAAAGAGGCTGACGCTCACGACAAGCTGCTCGATATGGCAGACGCGTTCACCGACTGGCTGTTGCAAAGCGGAATGCAGATGGATGAAACGCAGGCTGAAAATCTTGGTCTGTATCTCGCCGAGCAGAAAGAGACCGTGCAGCATATTCTGCGCACCAGCAAGCTCCCTGCTCTCGATGCCCCTGCGGCTGACAGTAAAAAAATCAGAGCGGTAAAAGCTGCCTGATTGCCACATCATCACCGAGCCTGACGCCGCAAGCAGCATGCTGCTTGCGGCTTTTTTATTAACGTCACGCGCCGGATTGCGGCAAGGCATCAATCATCTCTTGTAGTTCATTGTACAGTCTTGCCACATGGAAACCATCGCACACGGAATGATGAACCTGAACGGCAAGGGGCAATAATACTTTGCCATCTTGTTCATAGTATTTTCCAAGCGTAAACATAGGGGCAAAAAAGTTCTTCATGTGCGCAACGTTGACGTTAAAGCTGGTAAAACTCACCCAGGGAATACCCGATATGAAAAAAATATTTTCCCGGGAATCTTCTTTAGGCCAATAAGAAAAATTATTACCGTAGCGCGCAATGTCTTCAGCGTAGGTCTTCTGGAAGTGCTGAATATTGCCATCATAATGGCTCCATAATGATGAAAAGGTCTCTGTTTCATTATGGAAAATGGTATAATTTGGATGAACTTCATTCCATATAATAAGCTCATTGTCTTTCATGGCCATACGGAACTCCGGATGACTGTTGACGATTTTCGAAATGAGAAAAATAATAGCTGGGTAAAATTTCCAGCCGACCGCTTTGATATGTTTTAACAGCGCAGTAATATCGATTAAAACCGTCTGGTTAAACGTCGACTGAGCGAACCCCTGAAAAATCTCAAAATGTTCCTTCCTTGCCCAACGAGATAAGTCAACGGACGTATATTCAGGGGTTATTTTTTCCATTTCTAAGCCTTTAATGAGCAAGCATATCTCTGATGTTAGCCTAAATTTTTTCCAGGCATTAAGCAAGCAGGCGCCTCTGGAGAAAACGGCGCGGAATAACCGCCATTACGCACCCTGAAGACGTAACGTTTCCGCTTAAAACGCGCTGACCTGCCCGTACAGAGCACTCCTCACTCAATATTATCCCTCCCTCTTCGCGCAAAGGGTGTATTGTTTTTAAATGTTTAATCCCCCTGAAGAGAAGCAGCGTCATGATTAATATCCTCGGTAAAACCACCTCCATCAACGTTCGTAAAGTGCTCTGGACCTGTGAAGAAGCGGGCATCCCTTACCTGCAGGAAGACTACGGCAGCGGTTTTGCCTCAACAGAAACGGATGACTTCCGCGCGCTGAACCCCAATGCCATGGTGCCGGTGCTGATGGATGACGATTTCGTGCTGTGGGAGTCCAACGCCATCTGCCGCTATCTGGCGCGCAAGGCCGGACGTCACGATCTGCTGCCTGCAGAGCCGCAGGCCTGCGCCAACGTTGAGCGCTGGATGGACTGGCAGGCAACTGAATTCAATAACGCCTGGCGCTATGTCTTCCCGGCGCTGGGACGAAAAAACCCGGACTTTAACGACCCTGCGCGCATTGCGGCGGGAATAAAAGAGTGGAACCACTGCATCACCATTCTGGAAAACCAGCTGCAGCGCACCGGGGCCTTTGCGGCGGGCGAGACGTTTACCCTTGCGGACGTGGTGCTTGGGCTGTCGGTGAATCGCTGGAAGATGACGCCGTTTGACAAGCCCCACGTGCCGGCGATTGAGGCCTGGTATGAGCGCCTCAACCAGCGCCCGGCGTTTTTGCGTCACGGTAATAACGGCATGATATAAATTATTTACGCCCACACCTTGAGTAAGGATATTTTATTTAATTACTAAACCCTGATTAGCGTCAGAGGGAATAATAATTAAGCCATATCCTGGACAGCCCGTTGCACCGCTTTGCTAGCCTGACTATTCAGGCAAAGCTCAACCCGGAGGTATTCTTGCTGATTAGACTCAAGAAAGAACGAACGCATAAGGAGGATCGTCGGCTTGCCCTCTGGCTGGCGACCTCGGCAGGTTTGCTTAACGCCATCGCCCTTGGGGCATTTGGCTTTTTCCCCTCTCACATGACCGGCAATACCTCACAATTATCCAGCGAAGTCTCCTCCACCAATCTGAGCGATATGATTTTCTTTGGCTCGATTATTCTCTCTTTTGTCACCGGCGCCATCCTTGCTCGTCTTATTGTACTCTGGGGCATTATCCACAATATCAGGCTGGTTTTTTGCCAAATCCTTTTTGTCGAGGGGGTACTATTGACCGGCATCTCTCTCTACGAGATGTATTTCCACGCCCTCACGAGCAACCGCGAGATTATTATTTTTCTGTGCGGCCTGATGGGCATTCATAATTCAACCTCCACGCAGCTCTCCGGAGGGCGGGTGAGATCGACGCACATTACCGGCACGCTAACGGATGCAGGCATATCACTGGCCTCCGTGCTGGTGGCGATGCTTCGCAGGGATTACTCGAAGGATACCGCGGCACAAAAAAGTCAGCTGAAAACTCACTTAACCACCATTTTCTCGTTTATGAGCGGAGGGATTGCTGGGCTGCTGTTGTTCAGATGGATTGGGTTTAACGCCATGCTGGCGCTTGGGCTGCTGCTCGCGATTGTTGCCATTTTTTCTATCATTAGCATCTCGGTTCGCGTTCGCCGGGTTCGTGCCTCTATCTAAATAACGAACGACTCTCGGCGTAAGGGTGCCCTTTAATATGTGACACTGTCACTATTGAAAATTCGCTTTAGGACTATTCTGCCCGGCACGCAACCAGCCCTTACGCCATAAGGCTTTAATTAAGGTTGTCACTAATTTCATAGGGTTACTGATTTCCCCCCTTCGCTGGAACCCTTCCCAAACGCTTGCTATAGGTCAATTACCCCTGCCGAAACATGGCATAACAACAGGCAACCGGTGGTTGCTATAACGCATGCGCACAGGGAGACACACCGCAATGCACCCATTACTCAAACGCTCGCTGCTATTTGTCGGCGCCATTCTCGTGGTCCTCGCCCTCCTCGTCTGGGGAATCGGGCTTGAGACAATCAAGGCGCGTCAGGTTGACCTGGTCTACCTCGGGCAACAGCACATGATTCTGGTTTTCTCGTCGATGTTTTTTGCCCTGCTGGTGGGCATTCCGGCCGGTATTCTGCTGAGCCGTCCGGCCGCGCGGGGCGTCGCCGAATACGTGATGCAAATCTTTAATGTCGGCAACACCCTGCCGCCGCTGGCCGTGCTGGCGCTGGCGATGGTGGTGATTGGTATCGGCGATACGCCCGCCATCATCGCCCTGTTCCTCGCCTCGCTGCTGCCGATTGTGCGCAATACCTACGCCGGGCTGAGCTCGGTCCCGTCGTCGCTGCTGGAAGCGGCAAACGGGATTGGGATGACCAAATGGCAGCGCCTGCGCCAGGTTGAGCTGCCCAACGCCTGGCCGGTTATGCTCTCGGGGATCCGCATCGCCACCGCCATTAACGTCGGTACCGCGCCGCTGGCGTTCCTGATTGGCGCCAGCAGCTACGGCGAGCTGATTTTCCCGGGCATTTACCTGAACGATTTCCCGACCCTGATCCTCGGCGCGGCGGCCACCGCCCTGTTCGCCCTGATCCTCGACACCCTGCTGGCGGCGCTGGGTCGCGTGATGAGTCCCCATCTCGCTCGATAACAATAACAAGGAGCTTTTATGAGACTGTTTTCCAGCCTGACGGCGCTGTGTGCCGCGGCGCTGTTCACCGGCCAGGCGATGGCAGCCCCGCTGATTCTGGCGACCAAGAGCTTTACCGAACAGCACATTCTCTCGGCGATGACCGTACAGTACCTGCAAAAGAAAGGTTTTCAGGTTCAGCCAAAAACCAATATCGCCACGGTGATCTCCCGCAACGCGATGATCAACAAGCAGATTGATATGACCTGGGAGTACACCGGCACGTCGCTGATCATCTTCAACCACATCAACAAGCGCATGTCGCCGCAGGAGTCCTGGGAGACGGTGAAGCGCCTGGATGCGAAGCACGGTCTGGTGTGGCTCAAACCCGCCGACATGAACAACACCTACGCTTTCGCCATGCAGCGCAAGCGCGCCGAGGCGGAGCATATCAACACCATGTCGGAGATGGTGGCGAAAATTGAACAGGTTCGCAAAACCAACCCGGACAAAAACTGGCTGCTGGGCTTAGACCTTGAATTTGCCGGGCGCAGCGACGGCATGAAGCCACTGCAGGAGGCCTATAAGATGGATCTGGACCGTCCGCAAATCCGCCAGATGGACCCGGGTCTGGTCTATAACGCTGTGCGCGACGGCTTCGTCGACGCCGGGCTGGTTTATACCACCGACGGGCGCGTGAAGGGCTTTGATCTCAAAGTGCTGGAAGATGATAAAGGCTTCTTCCCGAGCTACGCGGTCACCCCGGTGGTGCGCAAGGACACCCTGGAGGCCAATCCCGGTCTGGAAGAGGCGCTTAATACCCTCTCGGCCCAGCTCAACAACGACGTTATCACCGAGCTGAACAAGAAGGTGGATATTGACCATCAGTCACCGCAGCAGGTCGCCCGCGATTTCCTGCGTAGCAAACAGCTGCTGTAGGAGGCGCTATGGATACCGTTCACTACATTCTGGACAACTGGGACTATCTGTTAACCCTGACGCTGCAGCATCTGTGGCTGGTGGCGCTGGCCGTGGGCTTAGCAATTATCATCGGCGTCCCGCTGGGCATTTTGATTGTGCGCCACAAGTGGCTGGCGACGCCGGTGCTGGGGATTGCCACCATCGTGTTGACCATCCCGTCCATTGCCCTGTTTGGCCTGATGATCCCGCTGTTTTCGCTGATCGGTCAGGGGATTGGCGCCCTGCCCGCAATCACGGCGGTGTTTCTCTACTCGCTGCTGCCGATCGTGCGTAACACCCACACGGCGCTCGACAGCCTGCCGCCGGGCCTGCGCGAAGCCGGACGCGGCATCGGCATGACGTTCTGGCAGCGTCTGCGCTGGGTGGAAATTCCGATGGCGCTGCCGGTGATTTTCGGCGGGATCCGCACCGCCGTGGTGATGAACATCGGCGTGATGGCGATTGCCGCCGTGATTGGCGCGGGCGGACTTGGCCTGCTGCTGCTTAACGGCATCGGCGGAAGCGATATTCGTATGTTGATTGCGGGCGCGCTGATGATCTGTCTTTTAGCGATTGTGCTCGACTGGCTGCTGCACCGTCTGCAGGTGGTTCTGACTCCAAAGGGGATTCGATAATGATAAAACTGGAAAACCTCACCAAACAATTTTCACAGAAGCACGGCCAGACCTTTAAGGCCGTCGATAACGTCAACCTGAACGTGCCAGAAGGGGAAATGTGCGTCCTGCTCGGCCCGTCTGGCTGCGGAAAGACCACCACCCTGAAGATGATTAACCGTCTCATAACACCCAGCAGCGGGACGATCCTGATCAACGGCGAAGACACCAACGGGATGGACACCGTGACCCTGCGCCGCAACATCGGCTATGTGATCCAGCAGATTGGCCTGTTTCCGAACATGACCATTGAAGAGAACATCACCGTCGTGCCGCGCATGCTGGGCTGGGATAAAGCGCCCTGCAAAGCCCGCGCCGAAGAGCTGATGGATATGGTGGCAATGGATCCGCACAAGTTCCTCCACCGTTATCCGCGCGAGATGTCCGGCGGCCAGCAGCAGCGTATTGGCGTTATTCGCGCCCTGGCGGCGGATCCTCCGGTACTGCTGATGGATGAACCCTTCGGCGCGGTGGACCCGATCAACCGTGAGGTGATCCAGAACCAGTTCCTCGAGATGCAGCGCAAGCTGAAAAAAACCGTCATGCTGGTGAGCCACGATATCGACGAAGCCCTGAAGCTCGGCGACCGCATTGCGGTATTCCGTCAGGGAAAAATCGTCCAGTGCGCCAGCCCGGACGAGCTGCTGGCGAAACCGGCGAACGAGTTTGTCGGCTCGTTTGTCGGTCAGGACCGCACGCTGAAGCGCCTGCTGCTGGTCTCGGCCGGCGACGTCACCGACCAGCAGCCGACCATTACGGTACGGGGTTCGACTCCGCTCCCGGAAGCCTTTGCAACCATGGATGATAACGATATTCGCGCGATTACCGTGGTTGACGAGCACGGCAAGCCGCTGGGCTTTGTGAAGCGTCGCGAAGCGCGTAACGCCAGCGGGACCTGCGCCGACATCCTGCATCCGTTCCGCATGACCGGCAAAGCCGAAGACAACCTGCGCGTGGTGCTGTCACGCCTGTATGAGAGCAACACCAGCTGGATGCCGATCGTGGATGAGGACGGGCGCTACAATGGCGAGATTTCGCAGGATTATATTGCCGAATACTTGAGCTCAGGACGTACGCGCCGGGCGCTGAATATTCATAGCGAGAGCTGAGAATTATATTTTTGAATCCATGCGCGAGACAGGTTCGGTAGGAGCTGTGTAGGGAGTTCATTCGTGAAGCCTCATCCCTTTACGTCATCACGCTGAAGAGACAACGTAATTTCTTCCCGGCAATTTCAACCCACCAGCAACAATTCGCTGGTGGGTTGAAGAACCCGGCCCTCATATTTCTCCACCAGAAATTTGCAAGGTCACATCATCTGAATAAAACGTTTTACCTACCAATAATTCAAACTCGTGAGCCTGGTTTTTTGTCAAGTTGTACACTCCAATTCCACACATAAATTCTTCTCGGTCTCTCGCATTTAATCCCAAAATATCTGCCATTACATGTGCTTTTTCAGATGGAATTTCTATCTCGAAAAGCAAGATTTCTGTTTCTTTACTATAAATATCAATAGCTTAGACAATCTTCTTTTTTCAACCTTTCTGGATTGGTCGGCAGGCTTCATCTACTCGCCTTTTAGCCGCAGCTGCGGCAGCCTGATAATCCACCTCCTCATCGTTACCATTCCACAACTTACTGCCTCTTTAGTGTCAGTTTTATAAGTGATTATTTCATTGTCCACTAATTTTTTTAGCTCCTGCCCAAATTACGGCTCAGTGCTTCTACAATTACGGTCATTTGTATAACCCCACATTACGATTTAATTCGTGAATTTTACCCTTTGCAGCTTCATTCTGACTTTCCGTCGCACCATGCTTTTTTAATTGTGGTTTAATTGCACGCGAGCACAAAAAAGCCCCTCCCGGGGCTTGTGTTGCGAATTACCAGCGAAGCTCTGAGGTTGGCATGAAGGTTACAGACCTCACGCGATCCTCTACGTCATAGTTAATCTGCATGCTAGTAGGAATATCGTGATCCTTTACCTCATAAAGGTCTGTCCAACCATAATCCTTATTCATCACAGTGTAAGGCGGCGCACTTCTTAGCGGCTCACCAAGAGTTTCATTAACCCATTTACGAGACATAGACGCCTGCAAGGGTGCTGGTAGTTCATTAGGAAATGTCCAACTGGAAGCAGGTTCGTGCTGAATTCTGAGTGTGACAGATTTCAAAATCCGCCCCTCTCGCCAAAAAGAAAGAAAAATCCCTTCCTGAGCCATTTCGAGGTTGAGGGTCGGTGTTCCAGAAGATCCCTTTGGAGGAGACTTATACGGAATTAAGTCCTTATCAAGCATATATTGATAAGACTTACCAAGACTATATATCAGCGCTTCAACGTCTATCGTCATTTGTAAAGCCCCGCTTCACTGTTAATTGTATGTATTTTCACCCTTGCTGCTTCGATCTGGATTTCGGTCGCTCCATGCTCTTTCAATGCCGGTTTTATGGCATCCAGATTGCGATCCACTGCTGCCCTGAGGTTCCTTGAGTCAAGATCAATTTGTGTAGGCGTATTACGTCCACCATATGTCTCGCTTATTTTTTGATGAATATCTTTCGGGATCACGATGGCTGCAACTTTATCAGTCAGTGCAAATATCTCGTCATCATCTAGCAACGGATAATTAGCTTTTAGATATGCATCAACGGCAGCCCTCGACGGCATGTGATCAGCCTCGTAAATCCCCTGTCGAGAACGGCGTTTGAAGTCACTGTATAACTCAACCTCCAGAAACTCCACCGGCGGTTTGCTCAGGTAAATATAAATCGGCGGCAGGTCGGGGAACGGCAGGATCAGAATGTAATCCGCGAAACGTTTTTCCTCCGGTGCCGGGCTGGTGGTCGCCGTTATGCCGGTGTTATCCGGCAGCGGGTCCACTATCACCGGGTTCGGCAACACTGGCCGCGTCTGGTTGCCGGTATTCCACGGTTTTTCTTCACCTGTCCGATCAGGCGTCCAGACGATGGTGACGCGCGGTTCTTCCTCCGTGGTGAAGGTGTACGCCTGCGCGCTGCTGTCATACTCCATTTTTCTGACGCGAACACTGTCCCGGCCGGGTGGCGTGTGCCAGCCACGCGGGACCGCGTTCCCGCTGCTGTCGTTCTCCCACGTATAGCGCACCCGGCTCGGGGCTTCACGCATCTGCTCCAGGCGCATACGGTCGATAAAATCCTGTTCGCCGTCGTTCAGCCTGCCGGGCATCATTCCCACCAGCAGCCCGGCCACGGATGCACCCGCTCCGGCGGCGGCTGTCTCCCCCAGCCCGGCGGCACCACGCACCGCCCAGGTGCCGTAGGTCAGCGCCCTGCCGCTTATCAGCTCCAGCAGGCTTGCGCCTGCCGTGGCTGTCTGCGCGCGTGAAGCAGCAGCTGCGGCAGCAACGGCGGCCTGATAATCCATCTCCTCATGGTTACCGTTCCACCAGCGATAAAGGGCGCTGCGCTTCTTCGGTTTGGGGATATCCTCTGGCTTTTTCTTTTTTGCGGTCTGAGCGTGCTGCGGGGCGTCTGAATCGGTTGCCGGGTCGCTGGCGGGCATGGCCTGAAAAAAAGCCATATCAGCAAAATTGGTGTGAGGCTCGCGCTGGTCACCGGCATCATTACACCCCTCACCGCGCAGGCAGGATTTTGCGAATACCCGGTTATGCTCCCTTTCCTCCGCCCTGCGTTTTTCTTCGGCTTGCTTTTCTGCAACCAGCCTGGCAGCGTGTTCTTCCCTGGCAACCTCAACCGGGTCCCGTCCCCGTCCCAGCCACTGACCTGCCGGAGCAATCACCCGGTTCGAACCCGGCGGGCAATCACAGTGTACTTTTGAACCGTGAACGGCTGCGGGCACCCCGTGAAATGTCACGCGTTCTTCACCTGATACAATGACGCCCTGTTTCCCGCATTTGGGACAGGGTGTGGTTTTATCGCCTACCCGGAGTATTCTGCGGCCAAATTCGGTGCTGTCCGTTATAGACGCAATACACCTGGCACCGGTAGTCGTTTTATCATTCTCAAGCGCCTGCCCCCGACCATAATTATCGGTACGGTAACCCATGCATTACGCTCCGGTAATTAGTGAGTTCGTTACTCATAAAGAATTTCCTTTTCCTTCCTGTAAATAAAAAAGCAATTTTACTATGAAGACGAGTTCACCAGATTTATTCAGCACTTTTGGTTAATATTTAATAATCAAATAAATGACAAAGAAAAATAAATAATATATATAGAACACCCTATAAAAGCTCATTTGCATACTGGTTGAGTTCCAACCACAATAGGACATCGTCCCCGTTTACTCGCGACCCATGCAACGTCTTCATACGTACCCCGACATCCGCGCAATGTTTCGCCGACTCCTGATTGCCACCGTCACCGGCGTGCTGGCCGCGCTGGCCGTTGCGGTGTTCCGCCACAGCATGTACCTGCTGGAGTGGCTGCTTCTGAGCAATGACAGCGGCAGCCTGGTGAATGCCGCCGCGTCGCTCTCCCCCTGGAGGCGCGCGCTGACACCCGCGTTGGGCGGGCTGGCTGCCGGGCTGTTGCTCTGGGGATGGCAGCGCCTGAACGCCCAGCGTCCCCACGCGCCGACCGATTATATGGAAGCGCTGGAGACCGGCGACGGTCAGTTTGATTACGGCGCGAGCCTCGTTAAATCTCTTGCTTCGCTGCTGGTCGTTGCCAGCGGAAGCGCCATCGGCCGCGAAGGGGCCATGATCCTGCTTGCCGCCCTCGCCGCCTCCTTTTTTGCCCGGCGCTTTACGCCCAAATCGGAATGGAAGCTTTGGATCGCCTGTGGCGCCGCCGCCGGGATGGCCAGCGCCTACCATGCTCCGTTAGCGGGAAGCCTGTTCATTGCAGAGATTCTGTTTGGCACGCTGATGCTGGCCTCGCTCGGCCCCGTGGTGATTGCGGCGGTGGTGGCGCTTCTTACGACGCAACTCCTGGCACCGAGTGCCGGTACGCTCTACGAGGTCCATCTGAGCGGCATTCTCACCGCGGCAGATTATGCCCTGCTGGTCGCGATGGGGCTGCTGGCAGGTCTCTGCGGACCGCTGCTGATGTGGCTAATGGCGTTCAGCCACGGGCTTTTCCTGCGTCTCAGGCTTTCGCCGCCGTGGCAGCTGGCGCTCGGCGGCTTGATTGTCGGGCTGCTTTCTCTTTTGACGCCGAAGGTTTGGGGGAACGGCTACAGCGTGGTTCAGGCTTTTCTGCTCGCCCCGCCGCTGCTGTCGGTGATTGCCGGCGTGTTCATCTGTAAATTGCTGGCGGTGCTGGCAAGCAGCGGTTCGGGTGCGCCGGGCGGGGTATTTACGCCTACCCTGTTTGTCGGTATGGCTACGGGGATGCTGTTCGCGCAGCTTTTCGCGCTGTGGCTGCCGGGTTCTGAGACGGCCATGTTGCTGGGGCTGGCCGGGATGGCAACGCTGCTCGCTGCGACCACGCATGCGCCGATTATGTCGGCGCTGATGGTCTGTGAAATGACCGGGCAGTATTTTTTACTGCCCGGTTTACTGGTCGCCTGCGTGATAGCGTCCGTACTGTCGCGGACGTTACGCCACGACTCGATCTACGGTCAACACGCCACCGAGGGCAGAGAGATCGATGTACTGCGCTAGCTCGCGCTGCTCGGCGCGAGGCAGATAAGGCAGCTCGCCCACCAGCGGGCCAGGCAGTTTGGTGCTCAGTACGTCGATGATCTCCGCGTAGTGCGCGAGGCCTGGATTAATACGGTTTGCCACCCAGCCAGCCAGCGGCAGGCCGTCATTGGCAATCGCCTGCGCCGTCAGCAGCGCGTGGTTGATACACCCTTCCTGGATCCCCACTACCATCACTACCGGCAGTTGCTCCTGCACGACCCATTCAGACAGCGGGCGTAAATCATTCATCAGGCTGCGCCAGCCGCCCGTTCCTTCGACGACTACGTGATCGACCTGCTCACTCAGGTTCGCCAGCCCGTCGGATAACAGGGAATAATTGATCGGGCCGCTGTGCGCCACGCTGCTTTCATCTTCGCTTAACGCAATAGGATTGACCGCGTGGTAAGGCAGTTCCAGCGACGAGACGCTTTGCAGCACCAGGGCGTCTTTATTTCGCAATCCCTCTGGCGTCTCTTTACTCCCTTTTGCGACCGGTTTGTACCCAGCGACGCGTTTACCGCTTGCTGTCAGAGCCTGCAGCAATGCGCGGGATACAACGGTCTTGCCGACAGAGGTATCTGTACCAGTAACAAAGAAACGCTTAAGCATGACTCACTCCACCTCTTGGGTATGCTTCGAAAATATCAACCAGGTAAATAATTCAGTGGAGGAAGTCTACGGGATGCGTGCGCTACCCGGCTTGAGATAGCGCAATTTTTCTTACATCTGCGGAAAAGAGTTAACCCTGTAACAGGCGGATAAGCAGCGAGCCGTTGTACATGGCATCTTTGACCAGCGCCGCGCCGGCCATTGTGCCCTGGTTGGAAAACTGGGTACTTTCTACCGCAATATTTCTGCTGTAGGCGGGAAGCGACTGCTGCTGAATACAGGCCGTAATCGCCGGAAAAAGGATCTCCGCCGCCTGGCTGAGCGGTGAGCCGATCAGGATTTTTTGCGGATTGAAGAGGTTCACCATAATCGCCAGAATGCGGCCTACGTTATTACCCACCCCGGTAATAATGTCCTTCGCCAGCAGATCCCCCTGACGCGCGGCGGCGCAGAGGGAATCCACCGTTAAGGGTTGGCCGTGAAGCGAGGAGCTCATGGACTGACTGAGCCTCACCTGCGCCAGTTCGAGCACGCTTTCCACGCTGGCGATCGTCTCCAGACAGCCATGGTTCCCGCAGTAGCAGCGTTTACCGTACGGGTCGACCTGGGTATGACCAATTTCCACCAGGCTGCTGCTCCCGGCGTGGAGAAGCCGTCCGTCGGTGATCACCCCCGCCCCGACGTTATGGTCGATGACCACCTGAATGACATCCCGCGCACCGCGCGACGCGCCAAACAGCGCTTCCGCCATCGTCCAGGCGCTGATGTCGTGCTGAATATAGACCGGCACGCCGGTATGGTTTTCCAGCACTTCGCCCAGCGGCATCTCTTTAACATCGTCGTAAAACGGCATGCGGTGAACAATACCATTTTCGGTATCAATAATGCCGGGCATGGTGATGGCAATCGCCGTTAAGCGTTCAAGCCGCTGCTGATGGCGAATAAAGAAGCGATCGATATGGGAGACAATCGCATCGAGAAGCGGTTCCTCGGCGTTGAGCGGCAGCTCAAGCCGGTCTTCCACCACCAGCTTGCTGCTGAGATCGCGCAGCGCAAGGAAGATCTCTCCGCGACTGATGCGCAGCGAGAGGTAGTGCCAGGCTTCCGTCTCGACCACCAGGCCGACCGCCGGACGACCACGGCTGCCCGGCTCCTGGATTTCCGTCTCCTGGACCAGGTGCGCTTCCAGCATTTCGCGGACAATTTTGGTGATACTGGCAGGTGCCAGCTGTGCCAGGCGCGACAGATCGATACGCGAAACCGGACCAAGCTGATCAATCAGGCGATACACCGCGCCAGCGTTGGTCTGCTTAATCTGATCAATATGCCCTGGCTGACTATCAGCAACCACCTCGTACTCCCTTATTTTCGAGCTTCGAAATAAACTGTTGGCTATGGTGAAGCACTTCCATGGGTGTCGTCAAATATTTACTTAGCCATGTGATTTACCGCACATTTTTACCCGTTTTCCAGGGAAATATCAGACCGCGGAAGCCTGGATTAACCGCTGTTTGAAGCGCTGGGCAGCATGACTCTGTTCGCGATGTTTTGACCACACCAGCCACATCTCCGAAACGGCATCCTCCTCGGCGATAGCAACCCAGCGCATCTCACGCAGCTGTACCCGCTTAAAGGAGGCCGGGAGTATCGACACGCCCAGCCCGGCGGCGACCAGGCCGATAATGGTCATCGCCTCTCCCACTTCCTGGGTAATGACCGGCGCAAGATCGTAGCGGCGCATTAGCCCCAGAATATCGTCATACAGGCCCGTCCCGACCTGCGGGTCAAAAAAGACAAACGGCTCTTTTGCCAGCTCCGCCAGCGAAACCGCCGGACGCGACGCCAGCGGGTGATCGTTCGGGATCATGGCCATCAGCGGTTCGCGCAGGATAACCTCCCACGCCAGCGTGTCCGGCAGCTGGGTATTACGCATCAGCCCCAGATCGAGCGCACCTTCGTTCAGCGGCGCAATCTGCTCGCGGGTATTAATTTCGCGCGTCTGAATATGCACGTCCGGAAAATGACGGCGGAATGACGAAAGCGTCTGCGAGACGGCGCTGATAAACGGCGCGGACGAGGTAAACCCGATCCGCAGCTCCCCGGCTTCCCCAAGATAGAGCCGTTCCGCCCGGGCAGCGGCGTCGTCGACCATGCTCAGAATTTGTCGGCTGTCGATCAGAAACTGCTTACCCGCTGCCGTCAGGCTCACGCTGCGGTTGGTGCGGGCCAGAAGACGCGCCCCGACCTGCTGTTCGAGGATTTGAATCTGCTGGCTTAAGGGCGGCTGAGAAATGTTCAACCGTGCCGCCGCGCGGCCAAAATGCAGCTCTTCGGCGACGGCGACAAAGTAGCGAAGATGACGCAGCTCGATATTCATATTTTTAAAGTATCATTTGAGATTATTAATATATTAGACAGAATATTTACATTTTCCTACCCTGAACGTGTGGTCATACCCGTCACCAGAAATCACGGGGATGTTTAAGCAAGGAAACTGTGTGAGTCGTACATCTACCATTGATATCGAGCCGGCCAGAGATATTAATGATTTGCCTGTAGCATCGCAGCCGGTTCAGTTCATCAAACGTGGTACCCCCCAGTTTATGCGCGTCACGCTGGCGCTCTTTTCCGCCGGTCTGGCAACGTTTGCCCTGCTCTACTGCGTTCAGCCGATCCTGCCCGTTCTCTCCCACGAGTTTGGCGTATCTCCTGCCAGCAGCAGCGTTTCGCTTTCCATTTCAACCGGGATGCTGGCAATTGGCCTGCTTTTTACCGGCCCGCTCTCCGACGCCGTTGGCCGTAAACAGGTGATGGTAACCGCCCTGATGCTGGCCTCGGTCTGTACGTTACTCTCGACGATGATGACCAGCTGGCACGGCATTTTGATGATGCGCGCGCTGATCGGGCTATCGCTCAGCGGCGTGGCGGCAGTCGGGATGACCTATCTCAGCGAGGAGATCCACCCGAGCTTCGTTGCCTTTTCGATGGGGCTGTACATCAGCGGGAACTCGATTGGCGGCATGAGCGGGCGTCTGCTGAGCGGGGTATTCACGGACTTCTTTAGCTGGCGCATTGCGCTGGCGGTGATCGGCTGTTTTGCGCTGGCATCGGCCCTGATGTTCTGGAAAATCCTGCCAGAATCGCGCCATTTTCGCCCGACGTCTCTGCGCCCGAAAACGCTGTTTATCAACTTCCGCCTGCACTGGCGTGACAAAGGTTTACCGCGACTGTTTCTGATGGGATTCCTGCTGATGGGTTCCTTCGTGACGCTGTTTAACTATATTGGCTACCGCCTGATGCTCTCGCCGTGGCATCTGAATCAGGCCGTTGTGGGTTTGCTTTCCGTGGCCTATCTCACCGGTACGTGGAGTTCGCCGAAAGCCGGGGCGATGACGGCACGCTTTGGCCGCGGGCCGGTGATGCTGGTGTTTACCGCGGTGATGCTGCTCGGCCTGCTGCTGACGCTCTTCTCCTCCCTGTGGCTTATCTTTGCCGGGATGCTGCTCTTCTCCGCAGGGTTCTTCGCCGCTCACTCCGTCGCCAGCAGCTGGATTGGCCCGCGCGCGCGTCGCGCCAAAGGCCAGGCATCGTCGCTGTATCTGTTTAGCTATTATCTGGGCTCAAGCATCGCCGGGACGCTCGGCGGCGTGTTCTGGCATCACTACGGCTGGAACGGCGTGGGCGGGTTTATCGCGCTGATGCTCTGTGCCGCACTGCTGGTGGGCGCAAGCCTTCATAAACGCCTGAGATAATCATCCTGCGGGCTGATGCCCGATCCAGATAAACGGCACCAGCTTACTGGTGCCGTTTCACGTTCAGGAATCCCAGGCCTGCTCTATCTTACCGGCTTCAAACTGTGGAGGCGGTTTTCGGAAGCGGCGCGTGAGCCAGGTCAGGTAAAGGACACCCAGTGCCGCCCAGATGAGGCCAAGCGTCAGGGACGTCGCTTCGAGGTTGATCCAGAGCACGCCGACCGTTGCGGCACCAATGAGTGGCAGCAGGAAATAGTGGAGCCGATCTTTCCACGTTTTGTTCAGCCCCTTACGCCGCCAGAAATGGTTGTACACCGAGAGATTAACAAACGTAAACGCCACCAGCGCGCCAAAGTTGATCAGCGCCGTCGCGGTCACCAGATCAAAGTACAGGGCCGACAGCGCCACTATCCCTACCATAATCACGTTCAGGGCCGGAGTGCGCCACTTCGGATGCACGTAGCCAAACACCCGCTCAGGAAAGACGTTGTCACGCCCCATCACGTACAATAAGCGTGAGACGCTGGCGTGCGAGGCCAGGCCTGAAGCGAGCGTATTCACAAACGTGGTGCACAGAAACACCGACTGGAAGAGCTTGCCGCCCACGTACAGCGCAATTTCCGGCAGCGCGGCGTCCGGGTTCTTGAAGCGCGCGATCGTCGGGAAAAAGAGCTGCATGAAAAACGAGGCAACAATAAATATCAGCCCGCCATACAGTGCGGTCAGGAAAATGGCTTTGGGAATAACCCGCGCCGCGTTTGGCGTCTCTTCCGACAGCGTGGTGACTGCGTCAAAGCCGAGGAAAGAGAAGCAGACGATAGTCGCGCCGGTAATGATAGGAAGCAGGTGCGCGTTCTCGCTGATAAACGGCTGGAGCGACCAGACGGTGCCGACCCCCTCACCCTTGTGCAGGCCGTGCACCACGAGTATGACAAAGACCACCATGATGGCGACCTGCACCAGCACAAACAGGGTGTTAAAGTTGGCGACCAGGTTAACGCTTTTCAGGTTCGCCAGCGTCAGGATCGTTACAAAACCCACCACCCAGACCCAGGGCGGGACTTCAGGGAACAACGCGGAAAGGTAGATCTTCGCCAGCAGCACGTTGATCATCGGCAGGAAGAGATAGTCCAGCAGCGATGACCAGCCGACCATAAAGCCTAAGTGGGGGCCGATCGATTTCTGCGTGTAGGTATAAGCAGAGCCCGCTTCCGGGAACTGTCGTACCAGTTTGCCGTAGCTGATGGCGGTAAACATGACGCCCGCCAGCGCCAGGAGATACGAGGCGGGCACGTGGCCGTTGCTGATACCGGACACAATGCCGAAGGTATCAAACACGGTCATGGGGGTGAGATAAGCCAGCCCCATCATGACCACCTGCCAGAGTTTGAGGGAACTGCGCAGCCGGGTTCTTCCGGCCATACGCGGCGAGTCAAGAGAGGTGTTAGTCGCCATAAACCGTCCCCCCCATGCTTACCGTGGTTTGCAATCGCGCTGACCGTAACGCAAACCTGCTTAGCAAAGGGGGAAGTTGTAAAGAACATACGCGATCGTACCAGCGCAGCGTCTCTCGCTCGCACTCACAGCAGGCGCCTGACTGGCCCCCTTCGCCCTGCGGATAGTTGAACATCTGCATCATTTCCTACCTCGTCACACAGTGTCGTTAAGAAAGTCCCTGTGCCGCCTGCGCTCCATAACGCGACTCCCGGGAGATAGCTGGCGTGCCAGCGAACGTTTCGGCCAGGCTCCGCGCAGGCCGTTTGGTGATACGTATGCGATGAAACAAAGCGGCCCCTAACCGGGGCACGTCATCAGGCGTTTTTCAGCATCCACTCAATTTCTGTTTCGGTAATCAGGCGTTCAAACTGCAGTAATTCATCATGTTTGCAGGCGTGATAGACGTGGCAGAAACGTTCGCCCAGCCGCTCGCGAAGATGATCGTTTTGCATAAATTCCCACAGCGCATCGCTCTGACGAATCGGGAACGGCAGTCCGTCCTGCTCCAGACCATTGCCTTCCACTTCTTCCTGCAGGGGTAAATCGTTATCCAGCCCGTGCAGAATGCCGGCAAAAATCGCCGCCATCACCAGATACGGGTTCGCGTCTGCTCCCGCCACGCGGTACTCGACCCGATGGTTATGGCGATCGCCGCAGGGGATACGCAGGGCAACGGTGCGATTATTGTGTCCCCATGACGCCTGCGTCGGTACGTACATTCCCGGCTGGAAGCGGCGGTAGGAGTTGACGTTCGGCGCCAGCAGCGCCATGGACGCAGGCATCAGATCGATCATCCCGGCCAGCGCGCGTTTCAGCAGCGCGGAATCCTCGCCGCTGGCGTCTGCGAGCACGTTTTCGCCTCGGTTGTTTTGCATGCTGATGTGGATATGCATCCCGCTGCCCGCATGCTCTTCATACGGCTTTGCCATAAACGTGGCGTGCATCTTATGTTTTTCCGCCATCTGCCTGACGAGACGTTTTAGCGCCAGCGCATCATCGCAGGCGTCGAGCACGTTTTCCGTATGATGCAGGTTAATTTCAAACTGGCCCGGGGAGGCCTCAGCCACGGCCCCGTCGGCGGGGATCAGCTGCAGCTGCGCCAGTTCGTCAATGTCGTTCAGCACGTCAGCAAAGTGGTTCAGGTTATCAACCGAGTAGACCTGGCTCTGCGTGTTGCGTACGTCGGTGCCCGGCGCGCAGGGTGGCTGCAGATAGCCGTCGGCATCGCGCTTACGGTCAAGTAAATAGAACTCCAGCTCTACCGCTACCACGGGGAACAGACCGCGCTGGCGCAGCTGCTGCCAGAGTCGGTTGAGTACGTTCCGCGGCTCAACGTCAAAGGGAGCGCCATCTTCATCGACCATGGTGAGCTGCACCTGACCAATGTATTCCGGGTCGGCGGCGGACGGCGTCAGGGTACCCGGTACCGGCACGCAGATACAGTCCGGCTCGCCGAGCTCCTGCCCCAGGCCCGCCTCTTCCACGACGTTACCCAAAATGTCCATGGCGAAAACCGATGCCGGGAAATAGCAGCCTTTTTCAAGCTTGCTCAGTCCGGCAACCGGGATGCGCTTGCCGCGAAAACAGCCGTTCAGGTCGGTCAGGAGGACATCAATAAACTGGGTGTCAGGATACTTTTCTAAATAGCGCTTCACTTCCTGCGTAAAGGCGCTGCCCCGCCTCTCATCCGTGTGCTGCACAAAGTTCTCAACTTCTACGATATTGGTTTCCATGATTTACCACCGTTTTTGGGATTTGCGTTCGCTGCTCTGGACTGTCAAATATAATGTCCACTCTATCGAATCTGTATGCAAACAAATTGTTTGTCAAATGTTAAATTAAGTTTGCAAAAGGCAGATCCCGTTGCTAGATTGAGAAAATATTGAACGAAAAGGCCGTTTCACAGGCGAGAATGGCCTAAATTTAGTCCACTTTGTGAGGGCGATCATGGAAAATATAATGAACAAGCCAGTTATTGGCGTAGTGATGTGCAGAAACAGGCTTAAGGGTCATGAGACCCAGACCCTGCAAGAAAAGTACCTGAATGCCATTATTAACGCGGGGGGCTTACCGATTGCCTTACCCCATGCGCTGGCAGAGCCAGAGCTACTTACCGCTCTGCTGCCAACCCTGGACGGGATTTACCTGCCGGGCAGCCCAAGTAACGTGCAGCCGCACCTTTATGGTGAAAACGGCGATGAGCCTGACGCCGATCCCGGGCGAGATCTTCTGAGTATGGCGCTGATTGCCGCCGCGCTCGAAAGGCGCATCCCCATTTTCGCCATCTGCCGGGGGCTGCAGGAACTGGTTGTTGCGACGGGAGGGACGCTGTATCGCCGCCTGTTCGAGCAGAACGACCTGCTTGAACACCGGGAAGATCCTGAACTGCCGGTTGAGCTACAATACGCCCCTTCTCATGAGGTTCAGGTTCAGGAGGGAGGACTGCTGTCTCAATTAATACCAGGCTGTAACACATTTTGGGTAAACTCGTTACACGGGCAAGGTGCACGAACGTTAGGACCACGGCTTCGCGTGGAGGCCCGTTCGACGGACGGGCTGGTCGAAGCGGTCAGCGTTCATGACCACCCTTTTGCCCTCGGCGTGCAATGGCACCCCGAATGGAACAGCAGCGAGTACGCCCTCTCACGTATGTTGTTTGATGGTTTTATCACCGCCTGTCAAAGCCACATTGCCGAGAAGCAACGGCTTTGACCACTACCGTAAAGGAAATGCAACTATGAGCGATGACGGACTGGCGCCAGGGAAACGTCTGTCTGAGATCCGCCAGCAATTGGGTCTCTCGCAGCGGCGTGCCGCCGAACTGTCTGGGTTAACACACAGTGCCATCAGCACCATTGAGCAGGACAAAGTCAGTCCTGCCATCAGTACGCTGCAAAAGCTGCTGAAAGTCTATGGGCTGTCGCTCTCGGAATTCTTTTCGGAACCGGAAAAACCTGATGAACCGCAGGTGGTTATTAATCAGGAAGACCTTATCGAAATAGGCAGTCAGGGGGTTTCGATGAAGCTGGTTCATAACGGAAATCCGAACCGTACGCTGGCGATGATTTTTGAAACTTACCAGCCTGGAACCACGACCGGAGAGAGGATCAAACATCAGGGTGAGGAGATCGGTACGATACTGGAAGGTGAAATAGTGCTGACCATTAATGGCCAGCCTTATCACCTGGTTGCAGGGCAGAGCTATGCCATCAATACCGGCATACCGCACAGCTTCAGCAATACCTCGGCAGGCATCTGCCGCATTATCAGTGCCCACACCCCCACCACGTTCTAATTACCACTCAGTCCCGGCGTAAGCGCGCTTACGCCGGGACAAATAAAAACGATCAATGTCGGCATTCAACGGGTTAATTCCCGGGATGCCCCACGGCTTCGTATTGCCTGAAACGGCCATGCCTTTATTTATCTGATTGCGAAAGAAAGGAGTGAATATGCATTTTCAGCACCTGACTTACTGGCAGGATAAAGCAAAAAACAGCGCCATTGAGACCCGGTTATTTATTAACGGTGCCTATTGTGACGCCGCCGATAATGCCACGTTTGAAACCGTCAATCCCGCTACCCAACAGACGCTGGCGAACGTGGCCCGGGGCAAGCAGGCGGACGTGGACCGCGCGGTTCAGGCCGCACGTGAGGTATTTGAGCGCGGCGACTGGTCACAGGCGTCTCCGGCGCAGCGCAAGGCCGTGCTCAATAAGCTCGCCGATTTAATGGAACGCCACGGCGAAGAGCTGGCCTTACTGGAAACGCTGGACACCGGTAAACCCATCCGCCACAGCCTGCGCGACGATATTCCCGGCGCGGCTCGCGCCATTCGCTGGTACGCCGAAGCGGCGGATAAAGTCTACGGCGAAGTGGCGCCTACGGGTCCGGGCGAGCTGGCGATGATCGTGCGCGAGCCGATCGGGGTTGTCGCGGCCATCGTCCCCTGGAACTTCCCGCTGCTGCTGGCCTGCTGGAAGCTGGGCCCGGCGCTGATCGCAGGCAATAGCGTGGTATTAAAACCGTCGGAGAAATCACCGCTCACCGCCCTGCGCCTGGCCGGGCTGGCGAAAGAGGCGGGCCTGCCGGACGGCGTGCTGAATGTGATAAGCGGTTACGGCCACGAAGCGGGCCAGGCGCTGGCACTGCATCCGGAGGTCGAAGTGCTGACGTTTACCGGCTCTACCCGTACCGGCAAGCAGCTGTTGAAGGACGCGGGAGAAAGCAACATGAAGCGCGTCTGGCTGGAGGCAGGCGGCAAGAGCGCCAACATTATCTTTGCCGACTGTCCGGACCTGGACAAGGCCGTGAGCGCGACCGCCGCCGGGATTTTTTACAACCAGGGGCAAGTCTGTATCGCCGGTACCCGCCTGCTGCTTGAAGACAGCATCGCCGATGATTTTCTGGCAAGGCTGAAAGCGCAGGCCCACCGCTGGCAGCCTGGCGATCCGCTCGACCCCGACAGCACGATGGGCATGCTCATCGACGCTGCGCACGCCGATACCGTCCACACGTTTATTCGCGAGGGAGCCCGGAAAGGTACGCTGCTGCTGGACGGGCGGGAACAAACATGGCCTTCCGCAGTCGGTCCCACCATTTTTGTCGACATCGACCCTGCCTCCCCGCTGTGCCGGGAAGAGATTTTCGGGCCGGTGCTGGTTGTCACCCGTTTTAAAACCGAAGAGGAAGCCTTAACGCTGGCCAACGACAGTGAATACGGGCTTGGCGCGGCGGTATGGACCCGCGATCTCTCCCGCGCGCACCGCATGAGCCGCCGCCTGAAAGCCGGCTCGGTCTTCGTCAATAACTACAACGACGGTGATATGACCGTCCCCTTTGGCGGCTATAAGCAGAGCGGCAACGGTCGCGATAAGTCCCTGCACGCGCTGGAAAAATTTACCGAACTGAAAACCATCTGGATTGCCCTGGAGCCTCAATCATGACCGAACATACCACCAGCTACTACGCGGCCAGCGCGAATGCTTATGAACCTTTCCCGACGCTTAACGAGTCGATCAGCTGTGACGTGTGCGTGGTGGGCGGCGGCTATACCGGCCTCTCCTCCGCGCTGCATCTCGCCGAAATGGGCTACGACGTGGTGCTCCTTGAGGGGGCGCGCATCGGCTTCGGCGCCAGCGGACGCAACGGCGGCCAGCTGGTTAACTCCTACAGCCGCGATATCGACGTGATCGAGAAAAACTACGGGCCCGATGCCGCCAAAGTGCTCGGGAGCATGATGTTTGAAGGCGGGGAAATTATTCGGGAGCGTATCCAGCGCTATCAGATCCAGTGCGACTATCGTCCCGGCGGGCTGTTTGTGGCGCTAAACCATAAGCAGCTGGAGACGCTGGAGGAGCAAAAGTCCAACTGGGAACGCTACGGCAACACCCAGCTGGAGCTACTGGACGCCAGCGCCATCCGCCGGGAAGTCGACAGCGACCGCTATACCGGTGCACTGCTGGACCGCAGCGGGGGGCACATTCATCCGCTGAACCTGGCGATCGGCGAAGCGGACGCCATTCGCCTGAACGGTGGGCGTGTATATGAACAGTCTCCGGTGACCGCCATTCAGCACACCAGCCCGGCAGTAGTAAGCACGCAGCATGGCCAGGTCACGGCCCGCTACGTGATCGTCGCCGGGAATGCCTATCTGGGCGATAAGATAGAACCGGAGCTGGCAAAACGCAGCATGCCCTGCGGCACCCAGGTGGTGACCACCGCCCCGCTGCCGGAGGAGGTCGCCCGCACGCTGATCCCCAATAACTACTGCGTGGAAGATTGCAATTATCTGCTGGATTACTACCGCCTCACCGCCGACAACCGCCTGCTGTACGGCGGTGGCGTCGTCTATGGCGCGCGCGATCCGGACGATGTCGAGCGCCTGGTGATGCCAAAGCTGCTCAAAACCTTCCCTCAGCTGGCAGGCGTCAAAATCGACTACCGCTGGACGGGCAACTTCCTGCTGACCCTGTCGCGGATGCCGCAGTTTGGCCGTCTGGACAAAAACATCTATTACATGCAGGGCTATAGCGGCCACGGCGTGACCTGCACCCACCTGGCCGGACGGCTGATCTCGGAACTGTTGCGCGGTGACGCTGAGCGCTTTGATGCGTTTGCTAACCTCCCGCACTACCCCTTCCCGGGCGGCCGCAGCCTGCGGATTCCATTCACGGCGATGGGCGCGGCGTACTACAGCCTGCGCGATCGTCTTGGCGTATGATCGTTTCGACAAAAGGGTATCTGACATGAGTAACCAGGAATTTCATCAGCGCAGACTTTCTGCCACCCCGCGCGGCGTAGGCGTAATGTGTAATTTCTTTGCCCGCACGGCGGAGAATGCCACCCTCACCGACGTGGAAGGCAACGACTATATTGATTTCGCCGCCGGGATCGCGGTGCTGAATACCGGCCATCGTCATCCTGAACTGGTGGCCGCAGTGGAAAAACAGCTTCACCAGTTCACCCACACGGCCTACCAGATTGTGCCGTATGAAAGCTATGTTTCATTAGCCGAGAAACTTAACGAGCTGGCCCCTGTCCAGAGCCCGGCCAAAACGGCGTTCTTCACCACGGGCGCGGAAGCGGTGGAAAACGCCATTAAAATCGCCCGGGCCCACACCGGCAGACCGGGCGTGATTGCCTTCGGCGGAGGTTTCCACGGCCGAACCTATATGACCATGGCCTTAACCGGCAAGGTCGCGCCTTATAAGCTGGGATTTGGCCCCTTCCCGGGGTCGGTTTATCACGTGCCGTATCCCTCCGAGCTGCACGGCATCACGACGCAGGATGCCATCACGGCGATAGAACGCCTGTTCAAAGCGGATATTGAGGCGAAACAGGTGGCGGCGATTATTTTTGAACCCATTCAGGGTGAAGGCGGATTCAACGTCGCCCCGCCAGAGCTGGTGGCCGCCATCCGCCGAATCTGTGATGAGCACGGGATCGTGATGATTGCCGACGAAGTGCAGAGCGGCTTCGCCCGTACGGGTAAACTGTTTGCCATGGAACACTACGTGGACAAGCCCGACCTGATGACGATGGCGAAAAGCCTGGCAGGCGGAATGCCGCTGTCTGGCGTGGTGGGTCGCGCCGAAATCATGGACGCGCCGGCGCCCGGCGGTCTGGGGGGGACCTATGCAGGCAACCCGCTTGCGGTGGCCGCCGCGCACGCGGTGCTGAATATTATCGACAACGAGTCACTGTGCGCCCGCGCCTGCCATCTGGGGGATCGACTGAAAGCCACGCTGGAGGAGATTCAGGGCACCTTCCCTGCGCTCGTGGCGATAAGGGGAAGAGGATCGATGATTGCGGCGGAGTTTTTTGATCCCGAGAGCCGTGAGCCTTCGGCCGCCATCGCGCAGGCGATCCAGCAAAAGGCGCTCGCCCAGGGCCTGCTGTTATTGATCTGCGGCCAGTACGGCAACGTGATCCGCTTCCTTTATCCGCTGACCATTCCGGATGCTCAGTTCAACCAGGCACTGGCGATCCTGCAACAGGTTATGCGCGATAAGTCCTGAGTGCCCACCGAAAACCGTCTCCCGGCATTCCGGAGACGGTTTCAACGGAGGAGATCGGCATAGATTTCCTCCGTGTGGGAAATGTTGGGGAATTTGGTCTGTTTCATTGTATGCTCCCTGAAACACATCCCCGGCAAGAGGAAATAAGAATTGCAAAAAACATCCGCCTATCAGTCGCTTGTGAAAACCTTCCAGCGCCTCTCTCGCTTCTCGCATCTCTCCTCCATCGCCAGCTGGGACATGTTCACCATGATGCCGCCAGGCGGCAGCGCCGCACGCGGTGAAGCGTTGGCAGAGATGAGCGTCCTGCAACATCAGATCCTGACCGATAAAAAAGTCGGCGACCTGTTAGCGGCCGCAGCAGGGGAAGATCTGAATGACGTCGAACAGGCCAACCTGCGTGAAATGACGCGACAGTATCAGCAGGCTACCCTGCTGCCGGAATCGCTGGTTGAAGCCAAATCCCTGGCGGGCAGCAGGTGCGAGCACGCCTGGCGTACGCAGCGTCCCGCGAACGACTGGCAGGGCTTTTCCGCCAACCTGAAAGAAGTGGTGAAACTCAGCCGTGAAGAAGCCCGTCTGCGCGCAGAAGCCAAAGGCTGTACGCCGTACGACGCGCTGCTGGATATTTTTGAACCGGACATGACCAGCGCGCGCCTGGACGTGCTGTTTGGTGATATGAAAACCTGGCTGCCGGACCTGCTGGCAAGCGCGGTGGAGAAACAGGCTCAGCGGTCGTTCGTTCCGCCGCAGGGCCCCTTCCCGACGGCAACCCAGCGCGAACTGGGTCTGGAAGCCATGAAGATGCTCGGCTTCGATTTCAACGGCGGTCGCCTGGACGTGAGCGCGCACCCGTTCTGCGGCGGCGTACCGGAAGACGTGCGCATTACCACGCGCTATGATGAGGACGAGCTGCTCAGCGCGCTGTTTGGCGTGATCCACGAAACCGGACACGCGCGCTACGAACAAAACCTGCCGCGCGCGTGGGCAGGCCAGCCTATTGCCCTGGCCCGCTCAACCGCGATCCACGAATCCCAGAGCCTGTTCTTTGAGATGCAGTTGGGACGCAGCGAAGCCTTCCTCAAGCACCTCCTCCCAGCCGTTCACGCCCGCTTTGGCAGTCAGGCGGCGTTTAGCGAAGAGAACTTTATCGCCTGGAACCAGCGCGTGAAGCCAGGTTATATCCGCGTCGATGCCGACGAAGTGAGCTACCCGGCACACGTGGTGTTGCGCTATGAGATTGAGCGGGCGCTGATCAACGGCGAGATTGAGGTGGACGATATCCCCGCCCTGTGGGATGAGAAAATGCAGGCCTGGCTCGGATTATCCACCAAAGATAACTACCGCAACGGCTGCATGCAGGATATCCACTGGACCGACGGCGGGTTTGGTTACTTCCCGTCGTACACGCTGGGCGCGATGTATGCCGCGCAGCTGTTCCATGCTGCAAAGACCGCGCTTCCGGGACTAGCGTCCTCCATCGCTGAAGGGGATTTTTCCGCCCTCTTTGAGTGGCTGCGTCAGAACATCTGGCAGCACGGTAGCCGCTTTAGCACGTCGCAGTTAATTACCCAGGCGACGGGTGAAGATCTGAATATCCGCTACTTCCGCGAACACCTGACCTCACGCTACCTGTAATGATAAGGCCGGGGTTCTTCCCCGGCCTTGTACATATGGTTACACGCCGATACCAATCACTCACGGAAACCCCGAATTTACAGGGATATAGTTATTTCAACGGCCCCGCAGTGGGGTTAAATGAAAAACCAAATTCGAGGGTATGAACATGAAAAAAGTATTAGCTCTGGTTGTTGCCGCTGCTATGGGTCTGTCTTCTGCTGCGTTTGCTGCTGAAACCACTGCTGCACCAGCTGCTGCTGCGCCTGCTGCAACGACCACCGCGGCGCCAGCAAAAACCGTACATCACAAGAAACACCACAAAGCCGCTAAACCGGCTGCAGAGCAAAAAGCGCAGGCAGCTAAAAAGCACCACAAAAAAGCCGCTAAACCAGCCGTAGAGCAGAAAGCTCAGGCTGCGAAAAAGCACCACAAGAAAGCCGCTAAACCAGCCGTAGAGCAGAAAGCCCAGGCTGCGAAAAAGCATCACAAAAAAGCAGTAAAACACGAAGCTGCTAAACCAGCTGCACAGCCAGCTGCGTAAGCGTACAAGCTTAACCGTGCCCTGCGGGGCACGTTGGTAAACCGGCGCTGAACCGGAAAAGGTTCTGCGCCGTTTTTTTTATCCGGAGGGCGTATGCTGCGACGCTATCGGTTTGAGCTGATTCTTATCCTGCTTATTTTATGCGCGCTCATCGCCAGCCGCTTTTATCTTTCCTGACTGTAGCACGCTGATTTTACTCCCACTTTAGCGCCGTCCCGTCTATAGTATTTTCATAGGGTTCACTTTTAATAATCATAATTACCCCCACCAGAGTGTGATATGCGTAAATCTGTTGTGTTGTTGCTGGGAACGTTTGGCCTTTTTTCTGGATTTTCACAGGCGGATGATGGCGGTGATAACGCCATTAGCGCGAAAGAGCTAAAGACGCTTTTTTTCGGTCATGACGATCGTACTCGCGTCACCGATCCTACCCAGGCTCCCTGGGACGCTATAGGCCAACTGGAAACCGCCAGCGGCAACCTGTGTACCGCGACGTTAATCACCCCGCAATTAGCGCTGACGGCGGGCCACTGCCTGTTGACGCCACCCAACGGTAAGCCAGACAAAGCGGTTGTCTTACGATTTGTGTCGCAAAAAGGGATCTGGCGCTATGAAATCCACGGCATTGAAGGCCGGGTTGATGCTTCTCTTGGGAAGCGTCTTAAACCGGATGGCGACGGCTGGATTGTGCCGCCCGCGGCAGCCTCGTGGGATTTTGGCCTGATTATTTTGCGCTACCCGCCTTCGGGCATTACGCCGCTGCCGTTGTTTGACGGCGATAAAGCGGCGCTCACCGCCGCGCTGAAAGCCGCCGACCGCAAGGTAACGCAGTCAGGCTACCCGGTCGATCATCTGGATGCGCTTTACACCCACACGGACTGTATCGTGACGGGCTGGGCGCAGACCAGCGTGCTTTCCCATCAGTGCGATACGTTGCCGGGCGACAGCGGGTCACCGCTGATGCTGAAAACCGATAACGGCTGGCAGTTGATTGGGGTTCAAAGCTCCGCCCCGGCAGCGAAAGACCGCTGGCGAGCCGATAACCGGGCCTTATCCGTCACCGGTTTTCGCGATAAGCTGGAAGCGCTGGCTAAAGAGTAAGCCAGCGCGGCCGTCTGTGGATCAGGGTTACCGATTGATCAGGCGAGTTTTATCATGATCATGCCCGCCAGCAGCAAAATCAGTCCTATCCAGCCTTTATTATTTAAACGCTGCCCGAAAAGCACCCACCCTGCGGCCAGGGTGGCGGCGATACCAAAACCGCCCCACAGCGCATAGGCCACGGACAGATCGATACCTTTGACCGCCTGTGACAGGGCGCTGAACGCCCCCAGCACTGCGGCAATCGACATCAGGCCATAAACCTTACGGCGAAAACCGTCAGAGAATTTCAGCAGCACGTTCGCCAGAATTTCCAGCACGATGGCGAAGCCCAGCCAGGCCGCATGAACCCATTCAAACTGTTGCATGGTTCTGCTCCTTCTGCTGTTTTGTCGGTTTACGGGTACCTGATTTAATCAGCACGATACCCGCGACCAGCGTCGTTAACCCGGCGACCTTCATTGTTGTTAATGTTTCGTCGAATATCAGAACGCTGAACAGCGTAATCAATAAAATACCGATCCCTTCCCACAGCGCATAGGCCACACCCAGCGCAATTTTCTTCACCGCAAATGAGAGGAAAATATAGGAAAGGGATATCATCACCAGCATTAAAATAAAACCGGTATTGCCCTCGCTGACGCTTGCCCATTTCATTGACAGCGTGCCGGTAATTTCAGCGAGGATAGCCAGGGCTAATAAGATCCAGTAAAACATGTTTTTCTCCTGCTTGAGAATATAATCCATCGTGGCCCGCTGCATGCAGCAAACCCAAAAAATATGAAATTAAATCAGACAGCTAAGCGCGTAGCGCCAGCTCAGGCAGAAGAGGTGACTATAGTGCAGTGCGCCAGTGTTGCTCACCAGCAATCAGGCAGAAGGAGGTAGAAAATAGAGCAGCGTTGTTTGAAGAATAGGTCCTGAACAAATTGTCCATAAAATTACAATTATCCGCGTTGTTGCTTCTCGTCTTTGCGGATGAAAATTGTCCTCGGTAGTTGAACACGCCAAATTTGTACCATAACTGAAGATTTTACTCAAAGTCTTTTCAATTCTTTACCCATCCCGTTTGATTTTGGTTAGTTTATTGCAGGACGTTTACCCTCTATTATAAATAAAAAGCGTTTTTTGGAGTCACCATGGCTAAACCCATTATTACCCTGAACGGGTTAAAAATTGTCATCATGCTGGGCATGCTGGTGATCATACTCACGGGCGTTCGTTTTGCCGCCGACATCATTGTGCCCTTTATTCTGGCCCTGTTTGTTGCGGTGATCCTTAACCCACTGGTCCAGCGCATGACGCGGCTGCGCATCCCGCGCGTGCTGGCAATTACTCTGCTAATTAGCGTCATTATTTTCGCCATGGTGTTACTGGTTGCGTATCTGGGTACCTCGCTGAACGAACTGGCGCGAACGCTGCCGAAATACCGTTCCTCGCTGGCGATACCGCTGCTGCAGCTTGAGCCCTGGCTTCAGCGCGCGGGAATAGAAGTTTCGGTTGAGGAGCTTCTTAAATATATCGACCCTAATGCGGCCATGACCATCGTCACAGGCCTGCTGACGCAGCTTTCCAATGCCATGACCTCCATTTTCCTGCTGTTTTTAACGGTGGTGTTCATGCTGCTGGAGGTGCCACAGCTGCCCGCAAAGTTACAGCAAATCATGGTTCGTCCGGTTGAAGGAATGGGAGCTATTCAGCGCGCGCTGGACAGCGTTTCACGCTATCTGGTACTGAAAACCGTCATCAGCCTGGTCACCGGGGTGGTGGTCTGGGGAATGCTGGTGGCGCTGGACGTCCGCTTTGCGTTCGTCTGGGGGTTACTGGCATTTGCGCTCAATTACATTCCTAACATCGGCTCCGTGCTGGCGGCAATCCCCCCTATTCTTCAGGTGCTGGTGTTCAGTGGATTTTATGATGCGCTGATTCTGCTGGCCGGCTATCTGGCGATTAACCTGGTATTCGGGAATATTCTTGAACCACGAATGATGGGGCGTGGGCTGGGGCTTTCGACGCTGGTCGTCTTTTTGTCCCTGATTTTCTGGGGCTGGCTGCTCGGTCCCGTAGGCATGCTGCTCTCCGTTCCGCTGACCATCATCGTGAAGATTGGTCTGGAACAGACGGCGGGCGGGCAAAGCATCGCCGTGCTGCTGAGCGATATGAGCCATCAATAGCCGTCATTCCGCCATCGACATGAGGGGCTTGCTTGCCCTTCCTCCTTCACGGTAAGCCCTGAGCGCCCTCTGCCAGTCCGTCAGAGGGTACACCGTTCCGGGGCTGTACGCGCTGGCGCGCATCCGGGGCCAGATTTGATCGAACTCCGCGCGCCACACCTCTGCGCTGAGCCCATCCAGATAGTTACGAATATGGAACCACGCCACGCGCGGCAGGGGCCGCTGCTGGCGGAAGGTCTGCCCGGAGAGCAGCCCGTAGCAGACAAATATGCCCTGCTCCGGCAGCACGCTCAGGATCGCTTCCGCCAGCGCCCCGCCGGTTGCATCGTAAACGACGTCGGCACGCGCGGCAACGGAGAGAATCCGCTGCATGTCATGCTGTGCGACAGGAACGATCCCCATCGCCGCCAGCCGTTCAGCGTGAGCGGGCGAACGATGAATACCGTACACCGCCTCTGCCCCCGCCAGACGCGCCCACTGCCCGAGCAGAATGGCGCAATCCGAACCGGCGGCCGTGAGCAGCACCCGCTTTCCCCGCGGTGGATAGTGGCTCAACATCATCTGCGCCGCCAGCGGGTTGATATAGGCCCGCGCGGCCAGGCGTGAATCGACATCGTCCGGCACGGGTATCGCATACTCTGCCGGGCAATCCGCATAGCGCTGCCAGGTGCCCTGCCCGCGCAGCGGCAGAACGCGTTTACCCTGCAGATGCGCAAAAGACGCGGGCGCCTGAATGACAACGCCGACGCCTTCATAGCCCGCGACGGCGGGCAGCGGGGTTCTGTGGCGGTAAGCGCCGGTAATGGGAATGAGATCGGACGCGTTCACCGGCGCATACAGCATTTGCACGCGGAGGTGTCCCGGCGCAAGCACGCCCGGCGGCGCGGTTTCAGGTTGCAGAACAGATTCTGGCTCGCCAAAACGGCGATACCAGAGGGCCAGATTTTCCATTACGATCTCACGGCTGACGGCGGAATACCTAATCGCGCCAGCCCATTGCCGGTGCGACATGTTTGAGAATGGACTCAATCACGTGCGCATTGTAATCCACACCGAGCTGGTTCGGTACGGTCAGTAATAACGTATCAGCCTCGGCAATCGCCTCGTCCTTCTTCAACTGTTCAATCAGCCTGTCAGGCTCCGCGGCATAGCTGCGCCCGAAGATCGCGCGCGTTTTTTCATCAAGATATCCCACGCTATCGCTGTCGTTGCGGCTGGCGCCGAAGTACATCCGGTCGCGGTCGTCCATCAGGGCAAAAATACTGCGGCTGACCGAGACGCGCGGCTCGCGCGCATGCCCTGCCTCTTTCCACGCCTGACGATAGGCGCGGATCTGTTTTGCCTGCTGAATATGGAACGGTTCGCCGGTTTCGTCGTCTTTCAGGGTTGAGCTTTGCAGGTTCATGCCGAGCTTAGCGGCCCATACCGCCGTCGCATTCGAACCGGCGCCCCACCAGATACGCTCCCGCAGCCCTTCAGAATACGGTTCCAGGCGCAGCAGCCCAGGCGGATTGGGGAACATCGGCTGTGGATTCGGCTTTGCAAACCCTTCGCCGCGCAGCACCTCAAGCAGCACCTCGGTATGACGGCGCGCCATGTCCGCTTCGTTTTCTCCTTCCTGCGGGACATAGCCGAAATGACGCCATCCATCAATGACCTGCTCCGGGGAGCCGCGGCTGATGCCAAGCTGCAAACGGCCGCCGGAGATCAGATCTGCCGCGCCCGCATCCTCGGCCATATACATCGGGTTTTCATAGCGCATATCAATCACGCCCGTACCGATTTCAATGGTTTTCGTTTTCGCGCCTATTGCCGCCAGCAGAGGGAACGGCGAGCTAAGCTGACGGGCGAAGTGGTGCACGCGGAAATAGGCGCCGTCCGCGCCCAGCTCTTCAGCGGCCACGGCCAGGTCGATGGACTGCAGCAGCGTGTCTGCCGCCGAGCGCGTTCCGGACTGCGGAGAAGGCGTCCAGTGACCAAACGATAAAAAACCGATCTTTTTCATAACCCTGTGTCCTGATAATGCGTTGCGTTCTGTCCACTTTACGCATTACCCGGTAAGAATAAATGCCGTTTATTTAACGGAAAGCATCAAATAAATTGACGGAATAACGGGGTTCGTCATTCCGCTCCATAATGGATATAATATCCCCCACTTTTTTCATGGCAGGTAAAACCGGCAATGGCTCTGATCCCTAAAAACTACGCGCGACTGGAAAGCGGCTATCGCGAGAAAGCATTAAAAATCTATCCCTGGGTCTGCGGACGCTGCTCGCGGGAGTTCGTCTATTCCAACCTGCGTGAATTGACGGTTCACCATATCGATCATGACCATACTAACAACCCGGAAGATGGCAGCAACTGGGAGCTGTTGTGCCTGTTTTGCCACGATCACGAGCATTCGAAATACACCGAAGCGGATCAGTACGGCACCACCGTGGTCGCCGGTGAAGACGCGCAAAAAGACGTGGGTGTCGCCACGTTTAACCCGTTTGCCGATTTAAAAGCGATGATGGATAAGAAGAAATAATCTTCTCGTCCGCTCGTGCTCCGCAATTTTAAAATGTCCAGGTGATAGCGGCGGTTGCAGACCCCTCATTGCGCCGCATCACTATTGGGCTTTCATTCGCATGGTCGCCAAGCCAGGTATAGTCCGCGCTCAGGACCGTTCCCCAGTGAGCATCGAACTGATGGCTCCAGGTCAGGCTGGTGTCGACGCCATAAAATCCCCCCGGCGCTGAATAGCGGCGATAGCCGGTGCGGCGGCTCTGCTGCTCGCTGACCCCATACCAGGTATTCAGATAACGGCTGTCGCCAAACAGAGCCGCAGACTGAACGGCGATCGTGTCCTCGCTGTTTTGTAGGGGAATCAACGTAACGGACGCCTGATAACTTACGCCCTGGCTGTCCGTTAACGGTAGCGTCGCCTTACCCTCAACGCTTAGCCAGGACGCAGCCTGCCAGCCGACAGCCAGGCCGGTATTCAGGGTGGCATCAATGTCCCCCATCCCCTTCAGATTGTTTGCGCCCTCACGCCAGCCAGAATTTTTCTCTGCCCTCCCGAGGTCGTAACCCAGCGTATGTTCCAGGTACCAACCGCTGTCGTTTTGCAGGTCATATCCCACTCCTTTTTGTGCATCAATAAAGAAAGCACCCTTGCGCCCCTGCAGCACAGGAACCACCTGCCACACCTGCTTGTCTGAGCCTGAATAACGGGGGGCATAGTGACCGCCCAGCCCGACGGTTAAAGAGCCGGAAGCGGCGTCATCATCCGCCTGCACACCTGAGGCAACGGCCATCAGAAGCGGAACGGTCATATACAGGCCTTTTTTTATCGCTATCATACTGTTCTCCACGCAGACGCTGGCGTCTGCTGATTCAGGGTCTGCCACACAATGTTGGCGCAGTATGGTTTGGCTAAATCAATGAATCGTCGGGATAGTGTTAAGAAACGGTCAAGGTGAACGGATGTTGTCCAGAAGAGTGCTGATTATTGAAGATGACGCCGATGCGGCTGGCGTGCTTGAAGCCTATTTACGTCGTGAAAATTACGATGTCACCATTACCGGAGACGGTCTTTCCGGGCTGGATATGGCGCAGCGGTGGAAACCCGACCTCATCCTGCTGGACGTGATGCTGCCCGGGCTTAACGGCACCGAAGTGCTGGCCGGACTGCGTCGTAAAAGCGATGTACCGGTGATCATGGTCACCGCCATGGGCGACACCCCCGATCGCATTGGTGCCCTGCGGTACGGTGCCGATGATTATGTTGTGAAACCCTATCATCCGGGAGAAGTCGTGGCTCGCGTACAGGCGGTGCTGCGACGCAGCAGTAAAAAAGAGACAGACGACGAGATCCTTCGCTGGCAAACGCTGGAGGTGGATGTGGCCGCCATTGTGGCGAGCGTGGATAACGGCGGCGACGCGCCCGTGATGCTCGATCTTACGCCAACGGAATTCTCGCTTCTGGCAACGCTGCTGCGCTCTCCCGCTCGCCCCTTTTCCCGTCAGTACCTGCTGGAACACTGTCTGCCGGAAAGCGAGGCGCTGGAGCGCGTGGTGGACACCCATATTTATAACCTGCGTAAAAAACTCGAAGCGGCGGGTATTTCCGGCGTGTTGATTAACGTTCGCGGCGTGGGATACAGGTTCAGACAACCATGATAAAAAACCGGCACTCCTCTCTCTGGCGCTGGATTTGCGCGCGTATCCTGGCACTGGCCATCGGCAGCGTGATCGTCATTGCCACCTGCATGTGGCTACGTTATGCGGTACAGAACTACTGGATAATGGGCAGAATGCCAGCGGCGGTCCGGCAGGAATTTCTGACGCTCAGCCAGAACCCACAGGCCGATCCGGCCCGCTTCCACAGCATTGTGGATACCTGGTGGGGGCTGAGTTATTCCACGCCATCCATCGCCTCTGCGGACTGGGTTACGGTGGCCCTGCTGGTGCTGGTGATGATCCCGTTTATTGTGGTGATGGGGTTAAAACACGCCCGACCGCTGGCGCTGCAGTTCAGCCGTCTTCGCGATGCCGCCAAAGATGTCGCCGACGGGCAGTTTGGCCGTCAGGCTGAACTGGTCAAGGATGCGCCAGTGGAAATGGTCAGCTTTGCAAACGACTTTAACTCCATGACGGGGCAACTCGCCCGCTATGAAAAAGAGCTCCGCGCCTCGCACGTCGCGATGGCGCACGAGCTGCGCTCGCCCCTGACGGCCGCCATTGGTCGTCTGCAGGGCATGTTGGACGGTGTGTTTGATGCCAGCCCGGTGCAGCTGGGAATGGTGATGAAACAGCTTCAGCATCTCAATCGCCTGACCGATGAGCTTCACCTTCTCTCGTTAGCGGACGCGGGAAATCTGGTGCTGGAAGAGCAGACCTTTTCTCTGGATGAGCTTATTCAGGAGCGGGCGGCCTGGATCATGCCGCAGGCCGAAGCGCATCATTTTACGATTACGCTGCGTAACCCGCGTACGTTCCCGTTCAGAGGCGATGCGTTCCGCATGGGGCAGGTATTTACTATCCTTATGGAAAATGCACTACGCTACGGTCGCGAAGGCGGCCATCTTGAGGTGGCGCTGCACTACTCCAGTGGGCATTACGCCATTGAATTTCACGATGACGGACCGGGCGTATCCCCCCAGTTCTTACCGGACATGTTTAAGCGCTTTAGCCGTGAGGAGCAGTCCCGCGCGCGGCATTCCGGCGGCAGCGGCCTCGGTTTGTCTATCGCCCGGGCGATTTGTCAGGCCCATGGGGGCACGATCGAGGCCTCATTACCGGAAACGGGCGGCCTTGCTGTGCGTATTTTGTTACCCTGGCAGCCGTCCGGTAATGAAAATATCCACTCTTGATAAACCCTTGACAGAACATCGAATCTTTCTCGACGTAGCGCGCATTTAATAACGCCCTCATCTTTATGGAGCGGCGTTATGTCAGACGAATTTGTTCTCTCCCTCCGCCACTGCCTGCACCATCTGTACGGCGTGGCGCGCACTCTTTCCTGGGTAAATTTTCTCCCTCTGGTCCTGCTCGCGCTGGTGATTTTTCCGCTCACCGGCTGCGGTGACAAACAGGAAAATAAGCCTGCCCCAGTGCGTAAGGTGCGCTACGTCGTCGTACGTACAGCCCAAACCCTCCCCGCGCTGGAAAGGACCGGTGAGATCCATGCCCGCGATGAAACGACGCTGAGCTTTCAAACCGGGGGGCGAATACTGACGCGCAGCGTTGATATTGGCGATCGGGTTAATGCCGGACAGCTGCTGGCCACACTTGAAAATACCACCGGACAAAATCAGCTCGACAGCGCAACGGCCGACTATGAAGGGGCCAAAGCCTCAGCGCAGGTTGCCGCGCTTAACGTCAGCCGAATGCAAAAGCTCATGCCGACGGGCGCAATAGCCCGCACGCAACTCGACAGCGCCCGCGCGGACTGGCTTGTCGCCCGCGCGCGATTAAAAAGCAGCGAGGCCGCGTTGCGTAACGCCCGCGAAAGCCTTGGCTGGACGCGCCTTATCGCTCCACAAACCGGCACGATCACCGAGGTGAGCGCCTCTGCGGGCCAGGTTGTCAGCGCGGGACAGACGGTGCTTACGCTGGCAACCGGCGAAGCCCGCGATGTAGCGTTTGATATCGCCACGCCCGATGCGATACCGCCGCTGGATAAGGCGGAATTGCGGGTTTCCCTGCTCAGCGACCCGTCGGTACAGGCATCTGCCGTGCTGCGGGATATCACCCCGCAGGCCGATCCTCAGACCCGCACCTGGCGCGTCAGAGCCACCCTGATAAACCCGCCAGCGGCGATAGCGCTGGGTGCCAGCGTCACCGTCACCCTGCCCTCGACTGGCCCGCGAGGTTACGTCATTCCCGCATCGGCGCTGAGCCGAACAGGAGATAGACCGGCGGTGTTTGTGATTAACCCGCATTCGCAGGCGCAGCTGCGTGCGGTGGTGCCTGCCTGCTATACGGCCTCCTCGGTGATTATCGCCTCCGGCCTTGAGCCAGGCGACCGGGTGATTACGGCTGGCGTGAGCAAACTCCGTTCCGGAGAGCCGGTGGTACCCGGGGAGGTTCAGCCATGAACACGAAACCGGAAGCGAAATTTAACCTGTCCGCATGGGCGCTTAACCATCAGCAGATGGTCAGTTTCTTCATGCTGCTGATCGTGGCGATGGGCGTGTTCTGCTATGAAAAACTGCCGCGTAATGAAGATCCGGTTTTTACCATCAAAACAGCGGTCGTCTCCGCGCAGTGGCCGGGCGCGTCCGTAACGGACACCACCCGTCTGCTGACCGATACGCTTGAAAAAAAGCTGCAGGAAACGCCCTGGCTTGATTATCTCGAAAGTGAAACCCGTGCCGGGAGCGTGGTTATCCATGTGAATCTCCGTGACAATACCCCGCCGCAAAAGGTGCAGGACATCTGGTATCAGGTCCGCAAAAAAATGCAGGACATCGCGCCGTCTTTACCGGAAGGCGTTCAGGGCCCGGCCGTGAACGACGAATTTGACGATACGTTCGGCACGATTTACGGCTTTATTCCCGACGGCTACACCTTACGGGAAGTGCGGGATCGCGTTGAGACAATACGTCGTGAGCTCGCCTCCTTGCCAGATATCGGCAAAACCACCCTTCTGGGCGAACAGCAGGATCAGATGGTTCTCGCCTTTTCTCCGGCCCGTCTGGCGGGTATGGGACTGGATATTCAGGCGGTCGCCGATGCGCTGCGGGCGCAAAACGCGGTTGTCCCGGCTGGCGTTATGCGTACCGGGCAGGAGAACATCGCGCTCAAGGTCAGCGGGGCGCTCACGTCCGAAGAGAGTTTACGCGCCATCACGCTGCACATTAACAATCGCTATATTCCGCTGACCGATATCGCCACCGTCGCCCGGGAAGCCGCCGAGCCGCCGCCCCCCGCGTACCGGGTAAACGGCAAACCGGCCATCGGACTGGCGGTGTCAATGGCGCCAACGGGCAACATGCTGCGTTTTGGCGCCGCGCTGAACGACAGAATGACAGTCCTCAGCGCCGGGCTGCCGCACGGTATTGAGATGGTGAAAGTTGCCGATCAGTCGGCGGTGGTCAGTGACGCGGTAAGTGGTTTTGTCCGGGTGCTTATTGAAGCTGTTGTTATCGTGCTGGCGGTTTCATTTGTCTCGCTGGGTTTGCGGGCGGGGCTGGTGGTGGCTGCGGCCATTCCGCTGGTGCTCGCCATGACGTTTGCCGGCATGATGCTCGCCGGCATCGGGCTTCAGCGTATCTCGCTTGGGGCGCTGATCATTGCGCTGGGTCTGCTGGTGGATGACGCCATGATCGCCGTCGAAACGATGGTCTCCCGACTGGAAGCCGGGGATTCCCGTCGGCATGCAGCCACCCATGCATTCAAAACGACGGCCTTCCCGATGCTCACCGGAACCCTGGTGATGATTGCCGGGTTTATTCCCGTTGGTTTTGCGGCCTCCAGCGCCGGTGAATATTGTTTTTCCCTATTTGCGGTAGTGCTGATTGCCCTGCTCTGCTCCTGGGTTGTCGCGATCCTGTTTTCGCCGCTGACGGGCACGTGGCTGCTGCCGGAGAAGGTCAGACATCGCGCGGCAGGCCCTGGAAGGATCGCGCGCGGGTACGGGCGGCTTTTAGGGCTGGCGCTACGTCACCGGCTCGCCACCGTGCTGATTGCGCTTTCCGCGCTGGGGCTGTCCGTGTACGGCACGACGTTTATGCAGGGTGAGTTCTTCCCCGCGTCGGACCGGCCTGAGCTGCTGGTCAGCCTGACGCTTCCGGCCAACGCGTCGCAGCCCGAAACGTTAAGAGAGGTGGAAAAGCTGGAACACGCGCTGGCCGGCAACAGCAATATCGAGCGCTACTCGACGTACGTCGGGTCAGGAGCCATCCGTTTTTACCTGCCGATGGACGTGCTGCTGGAAAATGAAAACATCGCCCAGATTGTGGTGGTGGCGAAGGATCTTCAGGCGCGGGATCGTCTGCATGGGCAGTTGAACAGGCTGCTGGCGGCGCAGTTTAGCTACATCATCACGCGCGTGTCGCCCCTGGAGCTTGGGCCGCCCGTCGGCTGGCCAATCAAATACCGGGTGAGCGGGCCTGATTATCGGCAGGTCCGGGCGCTTGCGAACCGTCTGGCCGACGCGATTGGCCAATCGCCGCTGTCGCGCGAGGTTAACCAGACGGCCGGAGAGCCGGAGAGGATCATTACTCTGAAGGTGAATCAGACGGCGGCCAGGGCGGCAGGAATATCGTCAGAAGCTCTCGCCCGCACCTTGAATACCCTCTGGTCCGGCAGCGTTGTCACCTCGGTCAGGGATAACGATCGCCTTGTCGACGTGGTGCTACGGGCCACGGACAATGAACGTCACAGCACCGCCACCCTCTCCTCGCTGACCGTTCAGGGGAATGACGGTAAAAAAATTCCGCTCAGCGCCGTCGCGACGCTGGTCTGGAACGTGGACGATCCGGTCATCTGGCGTCGACAGCGGTTGCCTTTTATTACGGTGCAAACTGACCTCGCGCCGGGGCTGAGGGCCGAAGCGGTATCGGCGGCGCTGCGTCCGGCGATCGACACGCTGCGCGCGGAGCTGCCTGCCGGTTACAGCATAGAAGAAGGCGGCGCGGTTGCCGAATCAGATAAGGGGAACAGCTCCGTTTTTAGCGTTCTTCCGGTGACGCTTGTCATCATGTTGATGCTGCTGATGCTTCAGTTGCGCCGATATTCCCGGATGCTGCTGGCGCTTCTGATGGCCCCGTTTGGTTTACCGGGGATCGTGCTGGCTATGCTACCCGGCGGCACGCCGATGGGATTTGTCGCGCTGCTGGGCGTCATCGCCCTGGCGGGGATGATCGTGCGTAACGCGGTGATACTGATTAGCGAGGTAGACAGTAATCTTACTCAAGGGATGGCAAACGATGCCGCGATTGTGGCGGCCGCGGAGCATCGGGCCAGACCCATCTGTCTGACCGCCTGCGCCGCCATTCTGGGCATGATTCCGATCTCTCATCAGGTATTCTGGGGGCCAATGGCCTATGCGATTATCGGCGGGCTGCTGGTCGCGACGCTGGTAACGCTGACCGTATTACCCGCGTCGTTTAGCCTGCTGTTACAGTGGGGGGACTCAGCGCAAAGCCGCAGAAGAAAGGTGAGCTGAGGCTCAATCGTTCCCCGGCAGATTACACAGCCGTCAGCGCAAAACGGTTCCTCAGGATCCGGGGGATCTCATCCTCCGTCAGCTGCTGCGGCTAAACTGCGCAAACGAACCCACGCCTCGCCTGCTGAATGCCATGGAACAGATTGGCGCGCGGTGTCATGAACTGGCGGCTCTTCTCCGGTGGCGGTTTTACACTAAACTTTCCAGCCACTCGGTGAAGGCCCGCACCTTGCGGGAGAGATGGCGGTGTGGATAGAGAAGCGACAATTTACGATCCGGGGAGCTATGCTCCGGTAACACTTCAACCAGTTGGCCGCGGTCAATATAGGGCTGCAGAAAAAGATTCATCCCCTGTATTAACCCTAACCCGGCCAGGCCCGCCGCGATGTAGGCTTCGGAGTTATCCACGACCAGCTTGCCGGGCAACGTTATTTCCGCAATGCCTTCTGGCGTAGTAAACGTCCAGGGTTGAATTTTTCTGCTGTTGTTATTAATCCAGTTGATGGCCTGATGTTTGTATAAATCATCCAGCGTTTCTGGCGTACCGTGTTTTGCCAGCCAGGCCGGGCTGGCACAGGTCGTGATTTTAATGTTCCCGATTTTGCGCGCGACATAGTCACCATCGTCCAGCTCCCCCACTCGCAGCACGCAGTCCAGGCCATCGCGCAGCATATCCCGACGGCGGTCAGAGCTGCTCAGTATGATGTCGATCTCAGGATGCTGCCGATAAAAATCCGGCAGGTTGGGTATGACCCTCAGCGCCGCAAAAGCGATGGGCATATCCACCCGCAACTGACCGTGTATTGCCCGGCCAGTGCCAAACGACTCCAGTAAATCGTCCGCCTGCGCCAGCAGGGGTTTACTTCGGCGATAAAACGCCTCTCCGTCCGGCGTCAGGCTAATCCGCCGCGTTGTTCTCTGCAGCAAACGCGTGCCGCTGTGCTGCTCCAGATGCTGTAACGCTTTGGTGACCGCCGGACGGTGGATCTGCAGATTTTCCGCCGCCTGAGTCAGGCTGCCCGACTCGACAATTTCAATGAAAACTCTAATTGATTCAAAGAGATTTAGTTGCATTGGTTGTCTCTTTTGCCGTCACAGGAATGTCAGGATTGTTACTTATTTTATAACAGTGATGAATCTTTTTGGCTATTTTTCCTAACAATCTTCCGCCCTACACTCTCCTCCATTCAAACGTGAGGAATGTTCTGCTATGAAAAATAACCGTATCTGTCAGATCCTGGGGATCGAAAAGCCTGTTATTCAGGGACCGTTATCCTGGCTTACTGATGCCCGTTTAGTGGCCGCGGTCAGCAATGCAGGAGGACTCGGCGTGCTGGGGCCTAATGCCGGTTTAACCGCCGACACCGCGGTCTCCACGCCGGAAGAGACCGCCGAAAAAATGCGCGAAGAAATTCGCAAAACCAAACGGCTGACCGAAAACCCCTTCGGCGTGAACCTGATCCCCACCGCCGTTAATGACGTCTGGACCGGGCCAATTCTTAAGGTGATAAAAGAGGAAGGCGTCAGGGCCGTGGTGTATACGGGCTATGGTGAAGGCAGCATTATTCCTGCGCTGTTCAATGAGTTAAAAGAGGCGGGTATCGCCATTATCTACCGCGACATTAATCCCACGCCGGAGAACACCCTTCTGGCTGAAGAAATGGGGGCAGACATTATCGTCGCCACCGGTTTTGACGAGGGCGGGACGCTACCCGCAACGGCGCTGGGTACCTTTTCCATCGTGCCGCTGATTGCCGATGCCGTGAAGCATGTTCCGGTGATGGCGGCGGGCGGTATTACCGATCGCCGCACCGCCAGAGCGGCGCATGCGTTAGGTGCGGAAGGCGTGTTTGCCGGTTCGGTCTTTATCAGTACCGTAGAAAGCCGCGTGCCGCAGGAGGTCAAAGAGAAAATTGTTGCCGCCAACGGCCTGGACCTGCTGCTTTTCCGCACCGTCCCTCACTACTATCGTTCTCTCCCCGGCAAGCTGGCGGATAAACTGGCGGCGATGGATAAAGCTGGCGCAAGCAATGAAGCGCTGGGCAAGGCGATGGGAGGATTGCGGGGCCTGCGCCTGGGCATGCTGGAAAATAACACCGATGAAGGTTATATCGCGCTCGGCACGGGGATCGGGAATATCCGCAGCGTGAGAAGCGTGGTCGAGGTTGTCGATGCGTTAACGGTTGAGTAAGCCCTTAACCCTGATGCTATGGACGCTGCACAGAAGCGGCGTCCGTAAACCGTCTTCGGCTCTTTGTCACACATAGCCGCCTTTCATCTCGCCACCGGTAAATCCGAGTACCGCGTCGTATAGGCCGGTGACAGCATCTCGCGCTTCATCGCCCAGGCTTTCTCAATCCCCTGCCCGGCAAACCATATTTTCCCTTTGCCGGAATGATTTAAGCTGTCGATGGTTTCCATCAGCGCCGCGCTGTTGGCGCTCGGGCGGTTATCGTCAAACAAATTCAGCTGGGCAACGCCGCTGCTGAAAAAGTCTGCCAGCATCACCCCCGCTTTCATATAGCGATATCCGTCAAGCCAGATACGCCCCAGCGCCTCCGTGGCGGCACGGATGATATCGCGCGAATCATTGGTGGGCGTCATCAGGGTGACGGAAGCCTGATTGCCGTAATAAATTTCGTTGTCGGCATGCGGGCTGGTGCGCACAAACACGCTGATAAAGCGGCAATACTGATGCTCGCCACGCAGTTTTTCCGCAGCACGTTCTGCATAGGCGCAAATGGCCTGATGCATCTCCTCGTACTGCGTAATACGGTGTCCAAACGAACGACTACAGATAATTTGCTGCTTCGTGGGAGTAAACTCTTCCAGATCGAGGCAGGGCTCACCTCGAAGCTCGCGCGCCGTGCGCTCCATTACCACGTTAAAATGTTTGCGGATGACCCAGGATGACGCTTCCGCCAGCTCCAGCGCCGTGGTTATCCCCATCGCGTTAAGCTTTTTCGTGATGCGTCGTCCTACGCCCCACACCTCCTCCACCGGAACCTTTGCCAGCAGCTTACGCTGCCGTCCACGATCCGAGAGATCGACCACGCCACCGGTGGCTGACCACCGCTTCGCCGCATAGTTGGCCAGCTTCGCCAGCGTTTTAGTCGGCGCAATCCCGACGCCCACACTTAAGCCTGTGTTTTTAAAGACCTGCGTACGCATCTGATGACCGAATGCTTCCAGCGAGATGCAGTTGCTGACACCCGAAACGTTCACAAATGCTTCATCGATGGAGTAGATCTCAATGGCCGGCGCGAGATCGGTCAGCGTCTGCATCACCCGGCTGCTGAGATCGGCATACAGCGCATAGTTGGAGCTAAAGACGTAAACCCGCGACGGATACCCCTTCTCTTTGAATTTAAAATAGGGCTCCCCCATTTTTATGCCGAACTGCTTTGCCTCCCGCGACAGCGAAATAATACAGCCGTCGTTATTGGACACCACCACGATGGGCTTACCCACCAGATCGGGGCGAAACACCCTCTCGCAGGAGGCATAGAAGCTATTCACATCAACCAGCGCGAACATGTTTATGCGTTTTGAGCGTATGAGTGACGACACCGAAGATTTGCAGCTCCTCTTCGGACTGAAAGGCGATCGGCTGATAGCGGGCATTACGCGGCAGCAGCCGCAGAACCGGGCGGGTCTGTAGCTCTTTCACCGTAAACTCGCCGCCGACCGACGCCACAACAATGTCCCCGTGCTCGGCATTTAACGAGCGGTCTACCACCAGCAGATCGCCGTCGCTAATCCCTGCGCCGATCATGGAGTCCCCGCTCACTTTGATAAAGTAGGTCGCACTGGGGTGCCTGACCGCCAGCCGGTTAAGATCGAGACGATCCTCCACATAATCCTGCGCAGGGCTTGGAAAGCCACAGGCAACACGCTCAAGATATAAAGGTAATTCAATAAGTTGCTTTGGATGATAAGAAAAGAGAGTGTCCATAAATGCCTTTCCCGCCAGATACTGTATATAAACACAGTATTACGGATTACGGCACAGGATCAAGGTCATTTCCGACAAAGACCGCAAACGCGTTGAAGTTTGAGCGGATTTAATTTAGCAACCTCTCCTGCTGGCGATCGCAGATGGGCCAACCAAAAGTCATAAAAAAGTCACTAACCAACACTTTAAAATCACTTCATGTGAAAAAAGATCATTAAATCACTATAGAAACACTATCAATTGACTTACACATAAGAATGACGCATATTTTAGGGCACGAATTATCAAGACTTTTGGAGGACGTTTTCTATGCCAGCCCGTGACTATCCCGACAAGCGAGTTGCCCGCGGTTTAGCAAAGGAGGCCGATCTCAGGATGTTGAGCGCCCGCATTGAGCCTGACCTGATGGAATACATCAGAATCACCGCCTTTGAGACGCGAAAAAGCAAGCAGGAAATTGTGGCAGAAGCGTTAGCGCTTCACAGACAGAAAAGTCAATGCGGAGTCTGAGCAGGCAAAGCCTGGAAGTGTCCTTCCGGCTTTGCCCATGCTGTGATTAACCCATCAGCGCATTCAGTTTTTCAAGTGCTTCAGGCGGCAATTGCACCTCTCCCGCCGCGAGGTTTTGCCGCAGATGCGCCACGGATGACGTGCCGGGGATCAGCAGGATGTTCGGCGACCGTTGCAGCAGCCATGCCAGCGCAACCTGCATCGCCGTTGCGCCCAGGGAATCCGCGACGGCCTGCAGGCCGGTGGACTGCAGTGGCGTGAAGCCTCCCAACGGGAAGAACGGCACATACGCAATCCCCTGCTGCGCCAGTAAATCCACCAGCGCATCGTCGCCGCGGTTCACAATGTTGTACATGTTCTGCACGCAGACGACCTGCACCATCTTCCGCGCTTCCGCCACCTGCGTGGCCGTGACGTTGCTCAGGCCAATGTGGCGTACCAGCCCCTGCTGCTGTAATTCTGCGAGGGTGGAAAGCGGTTCAGCAATCGATCCTTCTGCCGGGCCGTGTGCGCTAAACATGATCCGCAGGTTCACCACGTCCAGCACATCCAGCTTCAGGTTGCGCAGGTTGTCATGCACCGCCTGGGTCAGCTCCTGCGCGGAAAAGGCCGGCAGCCAGGCCCCTTTGTCATCGCGACGGGCACCGATCTTGGTGACGAGGGTGAGATCGTCCCGGTAAGGATGAAGCGCCTCGCGGATCAGCTGGTTCGTCACATGCGGCCCGTAAAAATCGCTGGTATCGATATGATTCACACCCGCCGCCACGGCTTCGCGCAGCACGTCCAGCGCGGCCTGTTTATCCTTCGGCGGGCCAAATACGCCCGGCCCGGCAAGCTGCATTGCCCCGTAGCCCAGTCGTTTCACCGTTCGCGTTCCGAGCGCGTACGTCCCGCTTTTATCAATGCTGCTCATGTTAACCTTCCTCATAAAATGATCCGGATTTACAACAGGTTCCTGACCGAAGCCCTAAGTTAAGCGCGAGTTAAATTAAAGTTTAAATTCTATACGACGATAGTATGGGTGTACCTCTGCATCTTTTCTAACGGACGACCGCTATGCTGAAAAATCTGCACGTGATTACCGGAATTATCTTTGCCCTCACCATATTCTGTCTGCTGCAAGTTGTCACGGGAGGGTTGTTCTACTCTGCCGTCAGCAACGATCGCCATAACTTCCAGAACTCCGGCGTGCTGAATGCCCAGCAGGAAAGCCTGAGCGACAGCGTGAACACGCTGGTGAAAACGCGCGTTACCGTCACTCGCGTGGCAATCCGCTACCTGAAGAACCAGCGCGACCCGGCATCCCTTGCCGCGATTAACAAACTGCTCGGCACCGCAGGCGACTCGCTGGCTAAAGCTGAAGCCTATAACAAAGAATGGCAGAAAATGCCGCAGGTTAACGGCCAGAATGCGGCGTTAACCGACGAGATGCAGAAGTCATGGAATCAGATGCACGAGGTGATGCGTTTGTCGATTGAGTATCTGCGTGCCGACAACTACCAGGCCTATGGCGATCTGGACGCTCAGCAGGCCCAGGACGACATGGAAGCGGTCTATAACCGCTGGCGCGCCGAGAACAACACGCTGCTGAAGGCGGCAACCGAAGAGAACCAAAGCAGCTTCACGCAGATGCAGTGGACGCTGGCAGCCATTTTCCTGGCCGTTATCGCCGTGCTGGTGGTGATCTGGCAGGGTTTACAGCACCTGCTGTTAAAACCGCTCAACGCCATCATGAACCATATTCGCGCCATTGCGGGAGGCGATCTGACGCAGGATATCACCCTCTCTGGCCGCAATGAGATGGGTCAGCTGGCGGCTGGCCTGCACGAGATGCAGCAGTCGCTGGTGATGACCGTCAGCGCCGTACGCGGCAGCACCGACTCCATCTACACCGGCGCGGGTGAAATTGCCGCAGGGAGCAACGATCTCTCCGCCCGCACCGAAGAGCAGGCCTCCTCGCTCGAAGAGACAGCCGCCAGCATGGAAGAGCTGACCGCAACGGTTAAACAGAACTCCGATAACGCCCGTCAGGCGACGCTGCTGGCGAAGAATGCCTCTGAAACAGCGGCTCGCGGCGGCCACGTCGTGGATAACGTGGTGCGCACCATGAACGAAATTGCCGACAGTTCGCAGCAAATCGCTCATATTACCGGCGTGATTGACAGCATTGCATTCCAGACCAACATTCTGGCGCTTAACGCCGCGGTGGAAGCCGCACGCGCAGGCGAGCAAGGCCGCGGGTTTGCGGTTGTCGCCGGTGAAGTCCGTACGCTGGCCAGCCGCAGCGCGCAGGCGGCGAAAGAGATCAAAGGGCTTATTGAGAACTCCGTCAGCCGGGTGAACACCGGTTCTGAGCAGGTCAGCGAAGCGGGCGCGACTATGAAGGAGATTGTCGCCGCCGTCACCCGCGTCACCGATATCATGGGCGAGATTTCGTCCGCATCGGATGAACAGAGCCGCGGAATTGAGCAGGTGAGCCTGGCCGTGTCGCAGATGGACAGCGTGACGCAGCAAAACGCCGCGCTGGTGCAGCAGTCCGCCACGGCGGCAGCGGCGCTGGAAGATCAGTCCGAACAGCTGCGTCAGGCCGTGGCCGCGTTTCGTCTGAACGGTAAAGCAAACGCCACCGCCCCGCGCCCGGCCAACGTTAAAACGCCGCAGCTGCTGCGTCCGGCAACGGCTAACGCCACCCCCGACAGTAACTGGGAAACCTTCTAAGCCTCAGGCGGGCGAAGATATCGCCCGCTAACGGCTGCGCTTGGCGTGCCGTTCCCAGTTCTCCTGCTTCGCGTCGTCAGATTTTCGCAGGGAAACATAGCAAGCCCCGCTGCCGCCGTGATGCGGCAGCGCCACGCAGAACGCCTGCACTTCCTCGAACTCGGTTAACCAGCGTGCCAGATAGCTACGCACCACATTAGGATGCGAATTTTGCTCGCGCCCTTTCCCGTGGATGATGATGAGGTTACGTAATCCGTCACGACTGGCCTGGCGAATAAAGGAATACAGCATCTGGCGGCAGCGTTCAGCGGGCTGACGCAACAGATTTAAGCTGGCCTGTCGGGAGTATTTACCCGAACGCAGCTTATCAATAACGCCCTGCTGGACGCCTTCGCGCTGGAACGCCAGCGGCTCGTCAAGCGGCAATAGCTCAAGGAAACCCAGGGTCAGAAAGTTGTCGAGCTGTTCGGTATCGATGTCCTGGCGAGCCCGGGTATTACGGCTTTGCTGCCAGTGGATATCGGTGCAGCGTTTCAGGGGCTGGACATCCTCCATGGCGTCAAGAAAAAGGGATTTGTCGTCAGGGTTCATGGAAATCCTCCGGCTACATCTGGGCTTGTACTATACCTGCGCCAGACAGGTGTCTCAATAACCCTTAGAAGATGAGGCACGAGATAAATATTAACCCGATGAATATATATAGTCATTATAAAATGCACTTAAACCTGACTTAACTAAAACCCCAGCAAGAGTAAAATAGGTGATTTGCGTTAAATTTTTCTAAAATCAGTCATTCACCTTCCTTTCATTTTTCGGGAAAGGTGTTATAACTAAATTTACCTGCCTCATGGATATAATACCCAGGACTTGCGAAAGGACGCACTGCTGTGTGTACTATAGGGTCTGTCTGATGTCGGGCAGACTCTGTTTTTTTATTATGCGACACTCACCCTGAAATTATTTTTCTCGCTTCCCTTCTGAATTGCGTAATTAATGATTCGGCAAGCGGAGTTTGACGAGAATCCCGGCGCTGAATTAAATAATATGCGGCTTTTGGAAGCGACTCGGCAACCGGCAGAATGACCAGACGGTGCGCCAGCAGCGGATCACAGCCTAACTCCTGCGGAAGGATACTTAAAAAATCACTTTGCGCAACAAGGCTAATGCAGGAAGAAAAGGTTTCGCACACTACGCCAATCCGCGGTATTTGCGAGCGGTGGCTAAATAGATCTTCTAATTGCTTATAATAACTTCCCCGCGGCGTTGGCATTGTCCAGTTATAATGCAGCAGATCGTTAATGGATGTTGCCCCTGTCGCCGGATGCCCTTCCCGGCAAAATACCGCAAATGGTTTTTCGAAGAGTTTTTCAAACGTAAACTCATGGTCGTAAGGCCCCTGATAATAGGTGTTGATGGTGAAGTCAAGTTCGCCCTGGCGTAATTCATTGATCATCGACACCAGCTGCCCTTCCATAATTCGCACTTTAACCTGCGGGTGCTGGGCGTGAAAACGGGTGATGACGGCGGGCATCAGGCTGCGTGACACGCTGGCCCCCATCCCGATATTGATCTGCCCGGCCAGATCCCCCTGCCGCTGGCGAATGTCATCCTGCGCCGCACGCAGCTCTTCCAGAATCAGCCTGGCGCGCTGGTAAAACCCTTCCCCGCACTCGGTCAGCGCAACGCCTTTACTCCGGCGAACAAAAAGCTGCGCCGCCATGCCCTCCTCCAGCTCTTTGATGGATTTGGTCAGCGCCGGCTGCGAGAGATTCAGCGTCCGGCTGGCACCGCGAATGCTGCCCTGACGCGCCACTTCAACAAACGCCCGGATTTGATGAAATTTAATCTGAAATGACATAGCCCAACCGATAACCATTGTTTATCAGAGTAAAGAAACTGTCATCTACTTTAATGGAAAGGGATGTGCGAGGGTAATTCCTGAACGGTTAAAACTGTGAAAAAACGGTTAGTGATAAGTAAAAACTATCACAGCGTGAAGCAGTTCACATTTTTTAATGATGACAGGAACAGATATGGACACACTGGCGCAGTACATCCAGACATTAGCCCCCCAGCTGATCGCATGGCGTCGCGATTTTCACCATTTTGCGGAATCCGGCTGGGTAGAGTTCCGTACCGCCGCAAAGGTTGCGGAAATCCTTGACTCCCTGGGCTACGAACTGACGATGGGTCGCGACGTGATCGATGCCGAAAGCCGTATGGGGCTGCCCGATGACGCTACCCTTTCGCGAGAGTTTGCCCGTGCGCGGTCACAGGGCGCGCCTGAGAAATGGCTGGCACCGTTTGAAGGCGGATTTACCGGCATTGTGGCGACCCTGAATACCGGACGACCGGGCCCGACGCTGGCGTTTCGCGTCGACATGGATGCCCTTGATTTAAGCGAAGCCCTCGACGACAGCCATCGCCCGTTCCGCGACGGTTTTGCCTCCTGCAACGCGGGAATGATGCACGCCTGCGCGCACGACGGCCACACTACCATTGGCCTGGGGCTGGCAAAGGTGCTTAAGCAGAACGAAGCGCAGCTCAACGGTACCGTCAAGCTGATTTTCCAGCCTGCCGAAGAAGGCACCCGCGGCGCGCGCGCCATGGTCGCCGCCGGGGCGCTGGACGGCGTGGACTATTTTACCGCCATCCATATTGGTACCGGCGTCCCCGCCGGAACGGCGATCTGCGGCAGCGATAACTTTATGGCAACCACCAAGTTCGACGTGAACTTTACCGGCGTTGCCGCACACGCGGGCGGCAAACCGGAGGATGGACGTAACGCCCTGCTTGCCGCCGCGCAGGCCGCCCTCGCCCTGCACTGCATCGCCCCGCACAGCGAAGGCGCTTCCCGCGTCAACGTCGGCGTGATGCAGGCGGGTAGCGGCCGCAACGTGGTGCCCGCAAATGCACTGATTAAGGTTGAAACCCGCGGCGAAAGCGAAGCAATAAACCAGTATGTCTTTGAACGCGCGCAGGCTGTCATTACCGGCGCGGCCGCGCTCTATGGCGTGAGCGCGGAGATGCGCCTGATGGGGGCCGCCACCTCCAGCGCACCGACGCCGGCCTGGGTTGATTACCTGCGTGAACAGGCGAGCCAGGTATCGGGAATTGTGCACGCAATCGATAAAGTGAAAGCGCCAGCAGGCTCTGAAGACGCCACGCTGATGATGGCCCGCGTGCAGCAGAACGGCGGCATGGCATCGTATATGGTGTTCGGCACGGATTTGAGCGCCGGACATCACAACGAAAAATTCGACTTCGATGAGCAGGTCATGGCTGTCGCCATTGAAACGCTGGCGCGAACTGCGCTCAATTTCCCGTGGACGCGAGGTGTGTAATGCAGGAGAACTACGCTTTTATTGCCGATGCCATCGACACGCGATGTCAGACGCTAACCGATATTGCCGACGCAATTTGGGATCATCCCGAAACCCGCTTTGAAGAGTTCTGGTCCTCCAGACGGCTCGCTGACGAACTGGAAGCCGAGGGCTTTACGCTGACCCGCGAGGCAGGCGGTATCCCAAACGCGTTTATCGCCAGCTTCGGCAGCGGAAAACCGGTTATCGCTCTGCTGGGCGAGTACGACGCGCTGGCCGGGCTAAGCCAGCAGGCGCACTGCGCGACGGCGCAATCCGCCACGCCGGGGGCGAACGGCCACGGCTGCGGGCATAACCTGCTGGGCACCGCGGCGCTTGCGGGCGCGGTGGCGGTAAAAAGCTGGCTGGAGCAGCACGGCGGCAGCGGAACGGTGCGTTTTTACGGCTGTCCCGGTGAGGAAGGCGGCTCCGGGAAAACATTTATGGTACGTGAAGGTCTGTTTGATGACGTTGATGCCGCCGTCACCTGGCACCCGGAGGCCTTTGCCGGGATGTTTAACGTCAGCACGCTCGCCAACATTCAGGCGGCCTGGCGTTTTCACGGCGTGGCGGCGCATGCGGCCAACTCGCCCCATTTAGGGCGCAGCGCGCTGGACGCCGTGACGCTGATGACCACCGGCACCAACTTCCTTAACGAGCACATCATAGAGAAAGCGCGCGTCCATTACGCCATCACCGACACCGGCGGGATTTCGCCCAACGTGGTGCAGGCGCAGGCTGAAGTGCTGTACCTGATCCGCGCCCCGGAGATGGCCGACGCGCAGCAGATCTACCAACGCATCGAAAAAATTGCCCAGGGCGCGGCGATGATGACCGAAACCACCGTGGAATGCCGCTTTGATAAGGCCTGCTCCAGCTACCTGCCAAACCGCACGCTTGAGGCTGCGATGTACCGCGCGTTGCAGCACTACGGCACGCCGGAGTGGACCGATGAAGAGCGCGACTTTGCCCGCGAAATCCGCGCCACGCTGACGCCCAACGATCTGCAGAACAGCCTGAAAAACATTGCCGCCACGGGGGGAGAAGCAGGCAAAGCCTTTGCCCGCCGCCATCAGGAGACGCTGCTGGTGGATGAAGTCGCGCCCTATGCCATCACCGATAACGTGCTGGCGGGTTCAACGGACGTGGGTGACGTCAGCTGGAAAATGCCGGTCGCCCAGTGCTTCAGCCCCTGCTTTACCGTCGGCACGCCGCTGCACACCTGGCAACTGGTGGCGCAGGGACGAACCTCCATCGCCCACAAAGGCATGCTGCTGGCCGGGAAAGTGATGGGCGCAACCGCGCTCAATCTGCTGCAGGATGCAGACCTGCTGAAAACATGCCGTGAAGAGTTCGAACAACAAATAGAAGAAAAACCGTACGCGTGTCCGATCCCACCGGGCGTGACACCGTCACCTTTAAAATAAAAAAACACAACACAACAACACAACACTCCCGAGGAACGCCCATGAGTATGTCATCCATACCTTCGCATTCCCCATCCGGTAAGCTCTATGGCTGGGTTGAAAGGATCGGCAATAAAGTGCCGCACCCTTTCCTGCTGTTTATCTATCTGATTGTGATTTTGATGGTTGCCACCGCCGTGCTCTCGGCCTTTGACGTCAGCGTGCGCAGCCCGGCAGACGGCAGCCTGGTGGCGGTGAAAAACCTGCTCAGCGTTGACGGGCTGCACTGGTTTTTACCGAACGTGATCAAAAACTTCAGCGGTTTCGCTCCGCTGGGGGCCATTCTGGCGCTGGTGCTGGGCGCCGGGCTGGCTGAACGCGTGGGCTTGTTACCCGCACTGATGGTAAAAATGGCGTCCCACGTCAGCGCGCGCTACGCCAGCTACATGGTGCTGTTTATCGCCTTCTTTAGCCACATTTCATCCGATGCCGCGCTGGTGATTATGCCGCCAATGGGGGCGCTGATCTTCCTCGCCGTCGGGCGCCATCCCGTGGCGGGTCTGCTGTCGGCCATTGCGGGCGTGGGCTGCGGCTTTACCGCCAACCTGCTGATCGTCACCACCGACGTGCTGCTCTCGGGCATCAGCACGGAGGCGGCGAAAACCATTGATGCGGCCATGCACGTCAGCGTGATCGACAACTGGTACTTTATGGCCAGCTCGGTGATTGTCCTGACGATTGTCGGCGGGCTGATTACCGATAAGATCGTCGAACCGCGTCTGGGCAAATGGGAAGGCCGTAGCGATGAAAAGCTGGAGACGCTGAGCAAAGAGCAGCGCTTCGGCCTGCGCGTGGCCGGGCTGGTCTCGCTGGCGTTTATCGCGCTGGTGGCGCTGATGGTGGTGCCGGAAAACGGCATACTGCGCGATCCGGTTAAGCATACCGTCCTGCCGTCGCCGTTTATTCAGGGCATCGTGCCGCTGATTATTCTCTTCTTCTTTGTCGTTTCGCTCGCCTACGGTATCGCTACCGGCAAAATCCGCCGTCAGGGCGATCTGCCGCAGCTGATGATCGAGCCGATGAAAGAGATGGCGGGCTTTATCGTGATGGTATTCCCGCTGGCGCAGTTTGTGGCGATGTTTAACTGGAGCAACATGGGCAAGTTTATGGCCGTGGGCCTGACCGACGCGCTGGAGGCTGCCGGATTAAGCGGCGTACCGGCGTTTGTCGGGCTGGCGCTGCTATCATCCCTGTTGTGCATGTTTATTGCCAGCGGCTCCGCCATCTGGTCAATTCTGGCGCCGATCTTCGTGCCGATGTTTATGATGCTCGGTTTCCACCCGGCGTTTGCCCAGATCCTGTTCCGCATCGCGGACTCCTCGGTGATCCCGCTGGCGCCCGTCTCACCTTTCGTTCCGCTGTTTTTAGGCTTCCTGCAGCGCTATAAGCCCGAGGCCAGACTGGGTACCTACTATTCGCTGGTTTTACCCTACCCGCTTATCTTTTTAGGGGTATGGCTGGTGATGCTGGTGGCATGGTATCTTGTCGGCCTGCCGATTGGGCCGGGGATATACCCGAGGCTAAATTAAAGGATTGAAAATGCTGAGATTACTCGAAGATAAAATTGCGACGCCGCTCGGGCCGCTGTGGGTGATCGCGGACGAGCAGTTCTGCCTGCGCGCCGTTGAGTGGGAAGAGCACAGCGACCGCATGGAGGAACTGCTTGATATTCATTACCGCGCACAGGGTTATGAACGCATCAGCGCCACCAACCCGGGCGGGCTGAGCGACAAGCTGGCGGCGTATTTTGAAGGCGATCTCAGCATCATTGACACTCTGCCAACCGCCACGGCAGGTACCCCTTTTCAGCGCGAAGTGTGGCAGGCGCTGCGGTCGATTCCGTGCGGGCAGGTCATGCATTACGGCCAGCTCGCGGAGCAGCTAGGCCGCGCAGGCGCCGCACGCGCGGTGGGTGCCGCCAATGGCTCTAATCCGGTCAGCATTGTGGTGCCCTGCCATCGGGTCATTGGCCGTAACGGCACCATGACCGGCTATGCCGGCGGCGTGCAGCGCAAGGAGTGGTTACTGCGTCACGAAGGGTATCTCTTGCTGTAGATCCCAGGCTTTTTGTGCTTAATTTTCTACCGGTTAGGCTAAAAATCCATAATCAAGCTGTGGAATTTCAAGAAGATGGCAACACGTTGCCGTCTCTTGTCCTTATTGAGGGTTTGTCAGGCTTACGTACTTACCAAAAAGATGTTAAAATTGACCAATATCAATTAAGGCTTGAGCAAACCTATGATCCCGGAAAAGCGAATTATACGACGCATTCAGTCTGGCGGTTGTGCTATCCATTGCCAGGATTGCAGCATCAGCCAGCTCTGTATCCCGTTTACCCTGAATGAGCATGAACTCGATCAGCTTGATAACATCATCGAGCGCAAAAAGCCGATTCAGAAAGGGCAGACGCTGTTTAAAGCGGGAGACGAACTGAAATCGCTCTATGCTATCCGCTCTGGCACCATCAAGAGCTACACCATCACCGAACAGGGTGACGAGCAGATCACCGGCTTCCACCTGGCAGGCGATCTGGTGGGCTTTGATGCCATCGGCACTGGTCACCACCCGAGCTTTGCTCAGGCACTCGAAACCTCAATGGTTTGCGAAATTCCGTTTGAAACCCTGGACGATCTGTCCGGTAAGATGCCTAACCTGCGTCAGCAGATGATGCGTCTGATGAGCGGTGAGATCAAAGGCGATCAGGACATGATTCTGCTGCTTTCTAAAAAGAACGCAGAAGAGCGCCTGGCCGCGTTTATCTACAACCTCTCCCGCCGCTTCGCCGAGCGCGGTTTCTCGCCGCGTGAGTTCCGTCTGACCATGACCCGTGGCGATATCGGTAACTACCTGGGCCTGACCGTTGAAACCATCAGCCGTCTGCTGGGTCGTTTCCAGAAGAGCGGAATGCTGGCCGTTAAGGGTAAATACATCACTATCGAAAACGGCGAAGCGCTGGCCGTTCTTGCCGGACACGCCCGCAACGTGGCGTAACTCTCCGCATGTTGATAACCAGACTGATAAATTCACGTGAATTATTGGTCTGGTATCATCGCTTCCGCTTTAAGACATTTTCACCGTAGCACTTCCCCACACAGCGCCTGAAAGGTTGTCGTTGAGGTTATGAATTGAGAGAAAGTTTGTTTTTCGTTTCAGTCGTGATCGCCTCAGTGACCTTTATCTTCATCTGGATCATGCTTGTCGGTCCGATGAAGGGGGAGGAAAAAACCTACGTTCAGGATTCCACGACCTTTGCGATAGCGGTGATGGTGCTGCTGTTCATTGCGTTTATCGCGGTGACATCCACCGTGCTTTTCCTCTGATAAATTTTCATGAATTATTGATCTGGCAAAAGCTCCCCTCTGTTTCATTCAGGATATATAGGTTACTCTTTTAATTACAGACTGTGGTGACAGTAGTAAGGAGACCTGTATGGCCAAGTATCAAAACATGCTGGTAGCTATCGATCCGAATCAGGACGATCAGCCGGCATTACGACGTGCTGTGTATTTACATCAAAGGATTGGTGGCAAAATCAAAGCGTTTTTGCCGATCTATGACTTCTCGTATGAGATGACCACCCTTCTGTCGCCTGACGAGCGCACCGCTATGCGTCAGGGCGTCATCAGCCAGCGTACCGCGTGGATCCGTGAACAGGCGAAGTATTACCTGGAAGCGGGAGTGCCTATTGATATTAAAGTGGTCTGGCATAACCGACCCTTTGAGGCCATTATCCAGGAAGTGGTTGCCGGTGGGCACGACCTGCTGCTGAAGATGGCGCACCAGCACGACAAGCTGGAGTCCGTAATCTTCACTCCGACCGACTGGCATCTGTTGCGTAAATGCCCTTGCCCGGTCTGGATGGTGAAAGACCAGCCGTGGCCTGAAGGCGGGAAAGCCGTTGTGGCGGTGAATCTCGCGAGCGAAGAGGATTATCACAATTCGCTCAACGAGAAGCTGGTGAAGGAGACCATCCAGCTTGCCGATCAGGTTAACCATACCGAAGTGCATCTGGTGGGCGCCTATCCGGTTACCCCGATCAATATCGCCATTGAGCTGCCGGAATTTGACCCTAGCGTCTATAACGACGCGATCCGCGGTCAGCACCTGCTGGCGATGAAAGCGCTGCGCCAGAAGTTCAGCATTGACGAGAACATGACGCACGTGGAAAAAGGGCTGCCTGAAGAGGTGATCCCGGATTTAGCCGAACATCTGCAGGCCGGGATTGTGGTGCTGGGCACCATTGGCCGGACCGGTATCTCTGCTGCCTTCCTCGGCAATACCGCCGAACAGGTGATCGACCATCTGCGCTGCGACCTGCTGGTCATCAAGCCGGATGAGTATCAGACGCCGATTGAGCTGGACGACCCGGAAGACGATTAACGTAAACATCAAAGCCCGCCGCTCCGGCGGGCTTTTCTCATCAGCTCTCCATTACCGGCTTCGGCTGTTCACCTGACTCATCCTGCATCCACGGCGCGTGCAATACCATGCTGGGCAGCGCCAGCTTAATCTCCTGGGCGTTCAGCCCTTCAAGAATACGGATATTGATCTCCTGCTGGATGTCCATGTATTTATTGTAATCCGCGGTATTAACGATATGGACGACTTCAAACGTCAGGCGGTCGCGGTCGAATCCCAGAAAATGGGCACGATCGAATTTTGTCTCGCCGACATCGGTAATGATCTGCCTGACCATATCCCCCACGTAGCGCAACTTATCGGGCGGCGTGTCGCTGGCAACGCCAAAGGTAAAGACGATGCGACGCGTCTGCATGCGTTTGTAGTTGTGAAGCGTCTGCTGAAGCAAAATGGCGTTACCGCAGACGATCTGCTCCCCGCTCAGGCTGCGGATGCGGGTCGTTTTCAGGCCAATATGCTCTACCGTCCCCGCCACGTCGTTGAACACCACAAAATCGCCAATTTCAAACGGCTTATCAAAGCCGATAGAGAGCGAGGCAAACACGTCGCTGAGGATCGTTTGTACGGCGAGGGCGATGGCAATACCCCCTACCCCAAGGCTGGCAACCAGAGCAGTGATGTTGACGCCCGCGTTAGCAAGGATAGACAGCAGCATCACTGACCAGACGATGGCACGGAGAATAAGCCCCGTGATCACCAGCGTGACCGGGTTTTTATGGCTTCCGGGCGCCAGCATGACGTGACGAAGCCACGACACCACCCCCTGATCCATCCACAGCGCCACCTGGATGGCGAAAACCAGGAACCAGGCGTGGCTCACAGTGCCAAAGAGATGATCCGGCAAGTCAACGAAACGCAGGCTGAAGAGCAGCGCCACCACAAACAGCAGGAAGCGGCTGGTGCGGTTAAGCATATCGGTCAGGATAAAACGCATCCGGTTGGTGGTCGGGTGCTTGTCGCCCCAGGTGGTGATGCCTTTCTTAACGAATGCGATCAGGCGCGTTAGCAGCCAGTACACCAGCAGCGTCACAAAGACAACCGTGGCGGCGCCTATCCAGAATGTCGGCGTCATCATCAGCGCGATGATGTCGAAGCGGGACAGAAATTGCATTACACCTCCTCGTATTACACAAAGGGTAAAGTATAGACAGAGGAGAAACGCTGGCCGCAGAAATAGGAAAACCGCCCCGAAAGGCGGTTTGTCAGGAGAAAGCGAATTACAGCGCTTTCAGAATCGCATCCACGCTGGCTTTGGCGTCGCCAAACAGCATGTGGGTATTCTCTTTGAAGAACAGCGGGTTCTGCACGCCAGCATAGCCGGTGTTCATCGAGCGTTTGAAGACAATGACGTTCTGCGCCTTCCACACTTCCAGAACCGGCATCCCGGCGATTGGGCTGCGCGGATCGTCCTGTGCCGCCGGGTTAACGGTGTCGTTAGCACCAATAACCAGCACGGTGTCGGTGTCGGCGAAATCATCGTTGATCTCGTCCATCTCCAGCACGATGTCGTATGGCACCTTCGCTTCCGCCAGCAGTACGTTCATGTGGCCCGGCAGACGTCCGGCCACCGGGTGAATACCAAAGCGAACTTTGATACCGCGCGCGCGCAGCTTCTCGGTGATTTCCGCCACCGGATACTGCGCCTGCGCCACCGCCATACCGTAGCCTGGGGTGATGATCACAGAATGCGAGTTTTTCAGCATTTCCGCGGTGTCTTCCGCGCTGATCTCACGGTGTTCACCCACTTCTTCGTCAGAGCCGGTAGAAGAACCGTCAGAACCGAAGCCACCGGCGATAACGCTGATGAACGAACGGTTCATCGCCTTACACATGATGTAAGACAGGATGGCACCGGAAGAACCGACCAGCGCACCGGTGACGATCAGCAGGTCGTTGCTCAGCATAAAGCCCGCAGCCGCCGCTGCCCAACCGGAGTAGGAGTTCAGCATCGAGACAACCACCGGCATATCCGCACCGCCGATGGACGCCACCAGATGCCAGCCAAACGCCAGCGCGATGATGGTCATCACCAGCAACGCCAGTACCTGCAGGCCCACGCTTTCGGTACGCACGAAGACCACCAGGAGCACAAACGACACCACCAGCGCCGCCAGATTCAGCTTGTGACGGTTAGGCAGCATCAGCGGTTTAGAAGAGATCTTACCGCGCAGCTTGCCGAACGCTACGATAGAACCGGTAAAGGTTACTGCACCGATGAAGATACCGAGGAACACTTCGGTCAGATGAATGTTGACCAGAATCGGCTCCATGCCCGGTTCGTGATACAGGTAGCTGTTGAAGCCCACCAGCACCGCTGCCAGGCCCACGAAGCTGTGCAGAATCGCCACCAGCTCCGGCATCTCGGTCATTTCCACGCGCTTCGCCAGGCGAATACCAATCGCGCCGCCGATGATCATCGCCACCAGGATCCACGCCACGTTGCCGGTATCCGGCCCGAAGATGGTGGCAATCAGCGCAATCGCCATCCCGGCGATACCAAAGTTATTTCCCTGCTGAGACGTTTCGTGTTTGGAAAGCCCCGCCAGACTGAAAATAAACAGGATTGCAGCAACAATGTATGCGGCTGTCACTAATCCTCCAGACATATGCTACCCCTTAGCCTTTACGAAACATTTTCAGCATGCGCTGAGTCACGGTGAAACCACCGAAAATATTGATACTGGCGATCAGCACCGCGATAAAGCTCAGGAAGCTGATCCAGCCGCCGTGTCCAATCTGCAGCAACGCCCCTACCACGATGATCCCGGAGATAGCGTTGGTCACCGACATCAGCGGCGTATGCAGCGCATGGGAGACGTTCCACACCACGTAGTAACCCACAACGCACGAGAGTGCGAAGACGGTAAAGTGGCCGAGGAACTCTTTCGGCGCGACGTCAGCCAGCCAGCCGAACAGAATAATGACCAGCGCCATGATGGCGTATTTGCGCCACGGAGAAGCCGGTTTTGCCGGTTCTTTTGGCTCGGGTGCCGCTTTCGGCGCTGCCTGGGGCTGGGCTGAAACCTGAATAGGCGGCGCAGGCCAGGTAATTTCACCTTCGCGAACGACGGTGACGCCGCGCACCACCACATCGTCAAAATCGACGGTGATGTTGCCGTCTTTCTCTTTGCAGAGCAGCTTCAGCAGGTTAACCAGGTTGGTGCCGTACAGCTGAGACGACTGGGTTGGCAGGCGGCCAGGCAGGTCGGTATAGCCGATCACCTTCACGCCGTTAGCGGTCGTGGTCACCTGATTGGCAACGGTATACTCGCAGTTACCGCCGTTTTGCGCCGCCAGGTCGACAATCACGCTGCCCGGCTTCATGGAGTCGACCATCTCACGGGTGATCAGCTTCGGCGCCGGTTTACCCGGAATAAGCGCGGTGGTAACAATAATGTCGACGTCTTTCGCCTGCGCGGCGAAGAGTTCCATTTCGGCTTTGATGAAGGCTTCGGACATCACCTTCGCGTAACCATCACCGCTGCCCGCTTCTTCCTTAAAGTCCAGCTCAAGGAATTCGGCCCCCATGCTCTGAACCTGTTCCTTCACTTCGGGACGGGTGTCGAACGCGCGCACGATAGCGCCCAGGCTGTTTGCCGCACCGATTGCGGCAAGACCCGCCACGCCCGCGCCAATCACCATCACTTTCGCCGGTGGGACTTTCCCCGCCGCGGTGATCTGGCCGGTAAAGAAGCGTCCAAATTCGTGGGCTGCTTCAACAATGGCGCGGTAGCCGGCAATGTTTGCCATGGAGCTCAGCGCATCCAGCGACTGCGCGCGCGAAATACGCGGCACGGAGTCCATCGCCATCACGGTCACGCCACGGGCCGCCAGCTTCTCCATCAGTTCAGGATTTTGTGCAGGCCAGACGAAGCTCACCAGCGTGGTGCCTGGATTCAGCAGCGCAATCTCACTCTCTTCCGGCGCGTTGACCTTCAGAATCACGGGCGACTGCCAGACTTCAGCACCGTCCACCACTTCCGCGCCAGCCTGAATAAAGGCTTCGTCATCGAAACTCGCCAGCTTGCCTGCGCCGCTTTCAACCGCGACGGTAAAACCCAGCTTAAGCAGTTGCTCCACCGTTTTCGGTGTTGCCGCTACGCGGGTTTCATTGGCTAACCGTTCTTTTGGTACCCCAATACGCATAGTTTTCCCTTCCATCGGTTTTTGATGATGGTTTGTCGATAAATGCCCGCGGTTTGTATCAATTTTCGCCAGCATGATAGCGACGAGAAATGAGTAACCCCGCAAAATAAAACAGTAACAAACTGTCTATAACCTACTGAAAATAGCGCTTGTGATCTACCGCCAGAAAACACTATTTCTTACTTTATCTGTGAAAAATAAGCGATCGGCGTCACTGACAGTGATATTTACCTTAAATTCATCGCCAGAACCGATAAATCGCGCAAGCGAAGCGATAAAAACATGATATAGCGCCATAAGAGAACAAGTTATTAACATTAAATTAACTTGTAAAAGTCATATGCTTTATCAGTTTTGCTTGTCAAACGCCTGTTTTTTCAACATATCACTAAATGTTATCGAATTCGGTAATTGAGTGAGCACAGGCAGTGAAAAATGGCGCAGACAGCGACGGGTTTTAAATGCCATAATCGGGGCCGTCTCAAATTAACAACAATACCAGTACATGGTTTGCGCAAGGCGAAGGATTATTTTTATGAAGCTTAAGAACACACTCCTGGCGTCCGCACTTCTCTGTGCGACCGCCCTGTCTGCGAATGCCGCAACAGAGTTAACGCCAGAGCAAGCGGCAGCGTTAAAACCTTTTGACCATACGGTCATTGTGGGTCGTTATAATTCTATTGGCGATGCCGTCGCCGCCGCATCAAAAGCCGCGGATAAAAACGGGGCGGCCTCGTTTTACGTAGTTGACCAGTCCGATTACGGCAACAGCGGTAACCAGCGCGTGACCATTGCGCTGTATAAAGATAATGCACCAAAGGCTGACGCGCCGAAAAACCGCGTGATCAACGGTATCGTTGAGCTGCCGAAAGACCAGGCCATTGAGCTGGAACCTTACGACACCGTTACCGTTCAGGGCTTCTATCGCAGCCAGCCAGAAGTGAACGATGCCATCACCAAAGCCGCGAAAGAGAAAGGTGCCTATTCTTTCTATATCGTGCGTCAGGTGGATGCTAACCAGGGCGGCAACCAGCGCATTACCGCATTCATCTACAAAGCAGATGCGAAAAAACGCGTTCTGCAGAGCCCGGATGCCATCCCTGCGGATTCTGAAGCGGGTCGCGCGGCGATAGCCAAAGGCGGCGAAGAAGCGAAGAAAGTTGAAATTCCGGGCGTAGCGACCTCTGCGGCGCCAAGCGCTGAAGTGGGCCGTTTCTTTGAAACGCAGTCCACGAAAGGTGGCCGTTACTCCGTGACGCTGCCGGACGGCACCAAAATTGAAGAGCTGAACAAAGCCACTGCCGCGCAGATGGTGCCGTTCGACAGCATCAAGTTTACCGGCAACTACGGCAATATGACGGAAGTCTCTTATCAGGTCGCGAAGCGTGCGGCGAAGAAAGGGGCGAAGTATTACCACATCACCCGCCAGTGGCAGGAACGTGGTAACAACGTGACCATCAGCGCCGATCTGTACAAGTAACAAAACCGTTGACGAAAGGCGGCGCAATGCCGCCTTTTTTGTTACTTTTTTTGAAAATCTGCCACACATCATTGCATGCTTTCGTTACACTCCGTAAAATCCCGCGCCTTAGTGTGATCCACCATTTTTATGCGCCTTAGCGAAATAATTATTCTGGATTGGGACTTTTCATAACAGGAAGCCAATGGAAAAGAAACTTGGCCTGAGTGCTTTAACTGCACTTGTATTGAGCTCAATGCTGGGCGCGGGCGTATTCAGTTTACCGCAGAACATGGCGGCCGTCGCAAGCCCTGCCGCCCTGCTCATTGGCTGGGGCATTACCGGTGTCGGGATATTGCTGCTGGCGTTTGCCATGCTGTTGCTGACGCGCATTCGCCCGGATCTGGACGGCGGCATTTTCACCTATGCACGTGAAGGTTTCGGCGAGCTGATCGGCTTCTGTTCCGCCTGGGGCTACTGGCTGTGCGCGGTCATCGCCAACGTCTCTTATCTGGTGATTGTCTTCTCGGCGCTCAGTTTCTTTACCGATACCCCTGAGCTGCGCCTGTTTGGCGACGGCAATACCTGGCAGTCTATCGTCGGCGCCTCGGTGCTGCTGTGGATTGTTCACTGGCTGATTTTGCGCGGTGTCCAGACCGCCGCCAGCATCAACCTGGTGGCGACGCTGGCGAAGCTGGTGCCGCTTGGCCTGTTTATCGTGCTGGCCTTCATTGCTTTCCGTCTCGACGTGTTTTCGCTTGATTTCAGCGGCATTGCGCTGGGCGTTCCGGTCTGGGAGCAGGTGAAAAACACGATGCTGATTACCCTGTGGGTATTTATCGGCGTTGAGGGTGCCGTCGTGGTTTCTGCCCGCGCGCGTAATAAGCGCGATGTGGGCCGCGCCACGCTGCTGGCCGTCCTGGCGGCGCTGGGCGTGTATCTGCTGGTGACCCTGCTGTCGCTGGGCGTGGTGGCGCGTCCTGAACTGGCCGAAATGCGTAACCCGTCCATGGCAGGACTGATGGTGAAAATGCTCGGCCCGTGGGGCGACGTGGTGATTGCCGCAGGGCTGATCGTCTCCGTCTGCGGCGCTTATTTGAGCTGGACCATCATGGCGGCTGAAGTGCCGTTCCTGGCCGCGACGCACAAGGCGTTTCCACGCCTGTTTGCCCGTCAAAACCAAAATAATGCGCCATCAGCCTCACTCTGGCTGACCAACATCAGCGTTCAGGTCTGTCTGGTGCTGATCTGGCTCACAGGTTCAGACTATAACACCCTGCTGACCATCGCCTCGGAGATGATTCTGGTACCCTATTTCTTAGTGGGTGCGTATTTGTTAAAAATCGCCACGCGTCCGGCGCACTATGTTGTGGGCGTAGGGGCCTGTATTTACGGCCTGTGGTTGTTGTATGCTTCCGGGCCGATGCATCTGCTGCTGTCGGTTGTGCTGTATGCGCCGGGTCTGCTGGTGTTTATCTATGCCCGCCGCACGCATCAGTTGGAGAACGCGCTGAAACGCCGTGAAATGGCTTTAATCGGGCTGTTACTGGTTGCTGCCGTACCGGCAACCTGGATGTTAATGGGATAGCACTGTCTTTCCCATTGTTGAACTGTAAAGGAGAATACGATGGGAAATGCACCGCTTCGCCCAATACTGATCACCGGTGGAGGCCGCCGTATCGGCCTCGCCCTCGCCCATCACTTTCTCAACCTTCGCCATCCGGTTATTGTCAGCTACCGTACGGAATACCCGTCGATTGAGGGGCTGCGCAAGGCCGGAGCGGTCTGCATTCAGGCTGATTTTTCCACCGACGAAGGCATTCTGGCCTTTGCAGAACAGGTTAAATCCACCGCGACGGGGTTGCGCGCTGTGATCCATAACGCCAGCGCATGGTGTGCCGAGAAGCCCGGCACGTCCCTCAGCGATACGCTCTCCGCCATGCTGCAGATCCACGTTAACGCCCCTTATCTGCTTAACCACGCGCTGCAGGATCTGCTGCGCGGCCACGGGCATGCGGCGGGCGACATTATCCACTTTACCGATTATGTGGTGGAGCGCGGCAGCGACAAGCATATCGCCTACGCGGCCAGCAAAGCCGCGCTGGATAACATGACCCGCTCCTTTGCCCGCAAGCTCGCGCCCGAGGTAAAGGTGAACGCCATCGCCCCGGCGATGATTTTGTTTAACGAACACGATGATGCGGAATACCGCCAGCAGGCGCTGAATAAGTCGCTGATGAAAATTGCCCCAGGCGAGAAAGAGGTGATCGACCTTGTAGATTATCTGCTCACCAGCTGCTACGTCACCGGCAGAACCTTTGCCGTGGACGGCGGCCGCCCGCTGCGCTAGTGAAAGCGGCTCCAGAAGAAGATTAACACCCAGGCGCTGAGCCCCCAGCAGACCACTGCCCCGCCCAGCGCCAGGGGAAGCCGCAGAAAACCGGTGAAATACCACAGGGAAAGCAGGTAGAGAAAGTACGGAATGATTGACCACATGCCAAACACGATGGTCGTGCGTAGCGCTTCCGTACCCCGCTCAGAGGCCACAATATAGTGGGCAATCAGCGCAAAGGTCGGGAACAGCGGGATCAGCCCGGCAATATAGTAGTTTTTGGTTTTTGCCAGAATGCCAATCAGTAACACCACCAGCGCCCCCAGCGCGGCTTTGATCACCAGCCCCATATTTTTTCCTATAACAATCAAATAACAAGAAACGTCAGAATAACGGAAGCGGCGTTAATTTTGAAAGATTAATGGAAGGTTAAGGTTCCGCGGTGTATTTTGGCTTTTTTCACGAAAACAGACGCTGTATGAATAAGATTGTATATGTTGAAGACGAACCCGAAGTCGGGCAATTGATCGCCGCCTATCTGGGTAAACATGATATGGACGTCATTGTTGAGCCTCGCGGCGATCGTGCCGAAGAGGTGGTCGTCCGTGAAAACCCGGATTTAGTGCTGCTGGACATCATGCTGCCAGGCAAAGACGGCATGACGCTCTGCCGGGACCTGCGAGCCCGCTGGGACGGTCCTATCGTTCTGCTTACCTCACTGGACAGCGATATGAACCATATTCTGTCGTTGGAGATGGGCGCCAATGATTACATTCTGAAAACCACACCGCCTGCCGTCCTGCTGGCCCGCCTGCGCCTGCATTTGCGCCAGCACGCCAGCATCGAACGCGAAGCGCCCGCGCCGTCCCTGACGCCGCACAAAGCGTTGCGCTTCGGTACGCTGTCTATTGACCCGGTTAACCGCCAGGTCCTGCTTTCCGGCGAGCTTATCGCCCTTTCTACCGCAGACTTTGACCTGCTCTGGGAGCTGGCCACGCATGCCGGGCAAATCATGGACCGCGACGCGCTGCTGAAAAACCTCCGTGGCGTGAGCTATGACGGTATGGATCGCAGCGTTGACGTGGCGATTTCGCGATTACGAAAAAAACTGCAGGATAACGCCACCGAGCCCTACCGCATTAAAACCGTGCGTAACAAGGGTTATCTGTTTGCCCCACACGCCTGGGAAACCTGATCGTCGGAGAGGATAATCTGCGCGAATTGAAGGCATTGCGCGAAACGCCCTCTTTTCGCGCATTTATTTTTACGTTTGCGCAACATTTAACTTGCTAAGCACGCAAACTATTCCATAATTAGCTTCTCGACTCTCCTTTCTTCAGCTCATCCCGCTCTTGCGATCGTTTTACTCATTTTCGCCGTGAAGCTTTCACGACATCGCTCCCAGAAATCTTGAAATGAGGATTTAAGCCCATGAATTATGTATAGCTACGGTCAGGTAGAAGCGATTAAAACCAATCTTGAGTGGATTGTTAATCAGGCAACCCTTAACCACACCTCCCCCTCACGCACCGATCAAAAAGCGCTCTTTGACCTGCTGGAACTCATCCAGTCTTACGAAATACTGCTGGATCTCATCAGCGAATACGGGGTGGATGTGATTGATACGCACATTGCGGAAGGCCTGGCCGTGACCGAAAAACTCATCGCCAAGGTAAAAAACAGCGCGAAAGCCATATAACACGCTCGACAGACGTGAAAAACCCGAAGGGTTTTCATGTATATTCTGCACATAGCGTTTTTTCGGTGAGATCCAATGAAAAAGCTGTTTGTGCAGTTTAGTGTGCAGAAAATCTGCAATTTACTGGAAAGGCTATAGCTTCTCTCCCGTTCGCAAAGCTATTAACGGCTCGTTACAACGCATCTGCCTCTACGATTATTTGGGGATGCCTGGCGGAAAGGGTTTTCGCACATGTCCAATGCGTGGTCACTCTTTTTCCATTTAGCTTTCCGGTGAGCGCCAGGAGTAATGCCCCCGTACAAACTGAACCAAACCGCTTGCTGCATAAGTTTGTAAAAAAATTCAACACATTCAGAAACAAACGCTCGCATCAGATTGAACATTTCAAAATTACCAGCAGTTAAATCGATTCCCTTACAGGTTTAATGCATCTGTCGATGTAAGTCATGAACGTCTATTTATCCACTCAAGGGAATAGCAGGTGATTTATCCGCTGTAGGGATATCCCTTTTAAATCCACTTACAAATGCGCTCGTGTTGGAAGAATTTCATGTATGGTATTCTTTTGTTGTTTATATTTAGTACATTGCCCACAGTAGTTACATCCTATGCTCAATTACATTGTCATTAATTAGTTAGCGAGATAAGAATGAAATCAAATGTAAAGTATACTTTTCATCACTTCGGCATCCCGTTACAGGATGGCGTTTTTGAAGGTGCATACAGCGAAAAAGCCGGGATGTATACAGTTGATAACCCAGGTCAGTTTCGTGTGCAGTGGCATAGATTTAAAGATAGTTCCCCACTCCACAATCTGATAAAAACTGTGCCTCACGTCGCCTTCAAAGTGGACAACCTGTTAAGAGCTATCGAAGATGAAGAAGTCATTCTTGGTCCCTATGAGCCCATTGACGGTTTCTTTGTTGCCATGATTAATGACAATGGCGCACCGATTGAACTGATAGAAACTTCACTCTCTGATGATGAAATCTGGGAAAGAGCAAGGTCCGGTCAAGGCGACCTTTACAGGAAGTAATTTTATCTGGAAGCCGTTGTGAAAATGGCTCTCTGTGAATACTTATTTGAAGCCTGGCAAATAAATCTGAACTTCGCTCATCATCCACTCACGAGCCATATGAAGAAATTGTTTCCTACCACCAGCTTCCCACCGGGCCATTTTGCTGGCGCAATGACTAACCTCTTTCGTTTCGGTATTAATAATATGATCAAGCTTGTTCAGCCGAGAAATTGCTTCAAAACTGAAAGAGAAGACAGGCCTACCGAATGATAAAACGATCGGGCATTCGCCGCAGACGCCCCTATCAGCTGCGTCATACATACGCGTGCTGGATGTTGTCGGCAGATGCTAATCCTGCTTTTATAGCGAATCAGATGGGTGATGAGAATGCAGAGATGGTCTTCCATGTGTACTCTGCGAGGATAAAGGTTCTCGAGAGCGATCAGGTAGCATTTTTGAATCAGCGCTTTGGCGGATATGCAAATGCCCCTATAGTGCCCCTGAAGGTAAAAACAAAGTAGTTAATTACTTGATGTCCCGGTGATATTTAATGAAAAAGCTGTTTGTGCAGTTTTATCTTTTACTGTTTGTCTGCTTCCTGGTGATGACCATGCTGGTCGGCCTGGTTTATAAATTCACCGCCGAACGTGCGGGCCGGCAGTCGCTGGACGATCTGATGAAAAGCTCGCTCTATTTGATGCGCAGCGAGCTGAGAGAGATCCCGCCACACGACTGGGCGAAAACCCTGAAAGAGCTGGATCTCAATCTGTCATTCGATTTACGCATTGAGCCGTTAAAAGATTTCGATCTGGACCCGCCCGCCATGCAGCGTCTGCGCGACGGGGACATCGTCGCGCTGGATGAGAAATACACCTTTATCCAGCGTATTCCGCGCAGCCATTACGTGCTGGCCGTCGGGCCGGTGCCCTATCTCTATTATCTGCACCAGATGCGCCTGCTGGACATGGCGCTGATGGCCTTTATCGCCATTTCGCTCGCATTTCCGGTCTTTATCTGGATGCGGCCCCACTGGCAGGACATGCTGAAGCTGGAATCTGCCGCGCAGCGTTTTGGCGAGGGGCATTTTACCGAACGCATTCACTTCGACAGCGGTTCCAGCTTTGAGCGTCTGGGCGTGGCCTTTAACCAGATGGCCGATAACATCAACGCCCTGATCGCCAGTAAGAAGCAGCTGATCGACGGAATTGCGCACGAGCTGCGCACGCCGCTGGTTCGCCTGCGCTACCGTCTGGAGATGAGCGAGAATCTGACCGAGGCAGAGAATCAGGCGCTTAACCGCGACATTGGCCAGCTTGAAGCGCTGATTGAGGAGCTGCTGACCTACGCGCGTCTCGACCGCCCGCAAAACGAGCTGAACCTCACCACGCCGGATCTGCCCGCCTGGCTGCAAACCCACATTGATGACGTTCAGAGCGTAAACCCGCAGCGCACGCTGTTGACGCGCGTCACGCCGGGTGACTACGGCGCGCTCGATATGCGCCTGATGGAGCGCGTGCTGGACAACCTGATGAACAACGCCATGCGCTACAGCGAAAGTACGCTCCAGATTGGCCTGGATTTACAGGGCAACCGGGCCAGCCTGACGGTGGAGGACGACGGACCGGGAATTGCCCCGGAAGCGAGAGAAACCGTGTTTGAACCGTTTGTCCGCCTCGATCCCAGCCGCGATCGCGCCACCGGCGGATGCGGCCTGGGGCTGGCGATTGTCTACTCTATCGCGCAGGCGATGGGCGGCACGGTGCATTGCGAGGAGAGCGAGCTCGGCGGCGCGCGCTTCTGCTTTAGCTGGCCGGTGTACCATAACATCGCCCTTCCCGTTCCTGCCTGACCTCAACCGCACGCTGGCCTGACCCGGCGTGCTGTGCTATATGATAAGTATGTTGTAACTAATGAGAGTGTTTATGGCGAACTACGATCTCATCGAACGGCTTAACGGCACGTTTCGGGAAATAGAACACGAACTCCTGACCCTGACCGAGCGTTTGCAGGCCTGCCGCCTGCTGGCCGCGCGCGTCTTTACCCTGCCGGAAGTGGCTAAGGGAGCCGAGCACGATCCGCTGGACACCATCGAGGTCGAACAGCACATCGGCAGCGCGGCCCTTGAGCTGGCGCTAAAACACTATCGTCGCCTGTTTATCCAGCAGCAGTCAGAAAACCGCAGCAGCAAGGCCGCCGTGCGCCTGCCGGGGGTCATCTGCCTGCAAACCGATGCGACATCGCGCGAAGCGCTGGAAAGCCAGATTGCGCATATCAACACCCTGAAAGCGGCCTTTGAAAAGATCATCACCGAAGAGTCCGGCCTCGCCCCTGCCGCGCGGTTTGAGTGGGTGCACCGCCAGCTTCCGGGGCTGATTACCCTGAATGCCTATCGGACGCTGACGGTACTGCGTCACCCCGCTACGCTGCGCTTCGGCTGGGCGAATAAGCACATCATTAAAAACTTCACCCGGGATGAGATTCTGGCCCAGCTGGAAAAAAGCTTGAAGACGCCGCGCACCGTCGCGCCGTGGTCGCGGGAGCAGTGGATTGAGCGCCTGGAGCAGGAGTACCACAGCATCGCCTCGCTGCCGGCGGATGCGCGCCTGAAGATAAAGCGCCCGGTGAAGGTGCAGCCTATCGCTCGCGTCTGGTATTCCGGTCAGCAAAAGCAGGTGCAGTATGCCTGCCCGACGCCGCTGATTGCGCTTTACGATGCCGATCAGGGCGCGGTGGTACCCGATATCGGGGAACTGCTGAATTACGATGCTGACAATGTTCAGCACCGTTACAGACCTCAGGCGCAGCCGCTACAGCTGATTATTCCTCGGCTGCACCTGTACGTGGCGGGATGATTATTTCAGGCTACCGACCATCGCTTCCGGGCGAACCCAGGCGTCAAACTCCGCCTCCGTGAGATAGCCCAGCGCCAGGGCGGAGGCTTTCAGCGTCAGCCCCTCTTTATGCGCTTTTTTGGCGATCTCGGCGGCCTTGTCGTAGCCAATATGGGTATTGAGCGCGGTGACCAGCATCAGAGATTCATTGAGCAGCTGGCTGATGCGTTCGCGATTGGGCTCAATCCCCACCGCGCAATGCTCGTTAAAGCTCTCCATCCCGTCCGCCAGCAGACGAACAGATTGCAGCACGTTGTGGATCACCATCGGGCGATAGACGTTCAGCTCGAAGTTGCCGGACGCACCGCCCATGTTGACGGCCACGTCGTTGCCCATAACCTGGCAGCAGAGCATGGTCATGGCTTCGCACTGGGTCGGGTTCACTTTACCCGGCATGATGGAGCTGCCCGGCTCGTTTTCCGGGATGCTGATTTCACCGATGCCGCAGCGCGGGCCCGAGGCCAGCCAGCGCACATCGTTAGCAATTTTCATCAGCGAGGCCGCCAGCCCCTTCAGCGCGCCGTGGGTGTGGACCAGCGCATCGCAGGTCGCCAGCGCTTCGAACTTATTGGGCGCCGTGACGAACGGCTGTCCGGTGATGGCAGCAAGCTCCTCCGCCACGCGCACCGCGTATTCTGGATGGGTGTTTAACCCGGTACCGACCGCCGTCCCACCGAGCGCCAGCTCCGCCAGGTGCGGCAGGCTGTTCTCGATATGCTTCAGGTTATGTTCCAGCATCGCCACCCAGCCGGAAATCTCCTGGCCGAGCGTCAAAGGCGTGGCGTCCTGCAGGTGCGTACGGCCAATCTTGACGATGTCGCGGAAGGCCTGCGCTTTCTCGTTAAGCGTGGATTTGAGCACGTTGAGCTGCGGGATAAGCTGCTCGCGAATGGCGATTACCGCCGCCACGTGCATCGCCGTCGGGAAGACGTCGTTAGAGCTCTGGCTTTTGTTGACGTCATCGTTCGGGTGGACCTTACGTTCCATGCCGCGCACGCCGCCCAGCAGCTCGCTCGCCCGGTTCGCCAGCACTTCGTTCATGTTCATGTTGCTCTGGGTACCGGAACCGGTCTGCCAGATAGCAAGGGGAAATTCGTCAGGATGCTTGCCCGCCAGCACTTCGTCTGCGGCGTTGATAATGGCGGTGGCTTTATCGGCGTCCAGCAGGCCCAAATCCTGGTTCACTTTCGCGGCGGCGCGTTTGGTCAGCGCCAGCGCCTGAATCAGCGAGACGGGCATTTTTTCGGTCGAAATACGGAAGTGTTCCAGCGAACGCTGGGTTTGCGCGCCCCAGAGCTTGTCGGCCGGGACGTCGATGGCGCCCATCGAGTCTTTCTCATGGCGTACCGTGGTCATTACTTTCTCCTTGATAACAAAAGAGGGATTGCTCACATGCTTAAGGGATAAGTATTGATGACTTCTGAGAAACGGTATGGCGCTTTGTGCGCTCTTTTTGATGTCGGGTGGCGGCTGCGCCACCCGTTTTTTTCAATTTACTTCACGCACGCCGAACACTGGGACGACTGGATCTGCTTGAAGAAGTCGTTGCCTTTGTCATCCACCAGGATAAACGCCGGGAAGTCTTCCACTTCGATTTTCCAGATCGCTTCCATACCCAGCTCCGGGTATTCCACGCACTCCAGGCTCTTGATGCTGCCCTGCGCCAGTACCGCCGCCGGGCCGCCAATGCTGCCAAGGTAGAAGCCGCCGTGCTTGTGGCACGCGTCCGTCACCTGCTGGCTGCGGTTGCCTTTAGCGAGCATGATCATGCTGCCGCCGTTGGCCTGCAGCTGATCAACGTACGAGTCCATACGCCCTGCCGTGGTTGGGCCTAACGAGCCGGAGGCATAGCCTTCAGGCGTTTTCGCCGGGCCCGCGTAGTAGATCGGGTGATCTTTAATGTACTGCGGCAGCCCTTCGCCGTTGTCCAGACGCTCCTTCAGCTTCGCGTGCGCAATGTCGCGACCCACGATGATCGTGCCGTTCAGGGAGAGACGGGTCGAGACCGGATACTGAGAAAGCTGCGCCAGAATCTCTTTCATCGGACGGTTCAGGTCAACGCGAACCGCTTCACCCTCACCCGCTTTACGCAGCGCTTCCGGGATGTATTTGCCCGGGTTATTTTCCAGCTTTTCGATCCACACGCCTTCGCGGTTGATCTTGGCCTTGATGTTGCGATCCGCAGAGCAGGAGACGCCCATCCCGACCGGACAGGAGGCACCGTGACGCGGCAGACGGATCACGCGCACGTCATGGGCGAAGTACTTACCGCCAAACTGCGCCCCGAGTCCCAGATTACGCGCTTCTTCCAGCAGCTCCTGTTCAAGCTGCACGTCGCGGAACGCCTGACCGTGTTCGTTACCTTCGGTTGGCAGGCCGTCGTAGTATTTGGTTGAGGCCAGCTTGACGGTCTTCAGCGTGCTTTCCGCCGAGGTACCGCCAATCACAAACGCGATATGGTACGGCGGGCACGCCGCGGTGCCGAGGGTGCGCATCTTCTCAACCAGGTAATTTTTCAGCTTGCCCGGAGTGAGCAGCGCTTTGGTTTCCTGGTAGAGATAGGTTTTGTTGGCCGAACCGCCGCCTTTGGCGATGCAGAGGAATTTGTACTCGTCACCGTCGACGCTGTAGAGGTCAATCTGCGCGGGCAGGTTGGTGCCGGTGTTGACCTCTTTGTACATATCGAGCGCCGCGTTTTGCGAGTAGCGCAGGTTGTCTTCGGTGTAGGTGTTGTAGACGCCGTGAGCCAGCGCCGCTTCGTCACCGCCGCCGGTCCAGACGCGCTGGCCTTTTTTACCGACGATGATCGCCGTGCCGGTATCCTGGCACGTTGGCAGAATGCCTTTCGCCGCGATATCGGAGTTACGCAGGAACTGCAGGGCAACGTACTTGTCGTTTTCGCTGGCTTCCGGGTCGCTCAGAATATCGGCAACCTGCTGCTGATGCGCGGGGCGGAGCATAAAGGAGGCATCGTGGAAAGCGTGCTGCGCCAGCAGCGTCAGCGCCTGCGGATCCACCTTGAGGATCTCTTGTCCTTCAAACTCAGAGACGGAAACGTGATCGCGGGTTAACAGGTAATACTCGGTCTGATCCTTACTGAGGGGGAAAGGATCCTGATAATGGAAGGGTTTATTCGACATTGTTCTCTCACTTACTGCTTCGGTCTGTTTATTCAGGGCAGATGTTCCGCTGCCCGGCTTAAAAGCGAGTCAGCTTATCCTACACAATTTTTTAACAAAAACTGAGACTAGTACGACTTTTTACATCCACAGGTTACTTCCACGTAGTTTATTGCTTTAATACCCGGAGTTAATTCCACATTTGAATCAGGGCTTGATAATGCAAAAACTCATTAACTCAGTGCAAAACTACGCCTGGGGAAGTAAAACTGCGTTAACGGATCTCTACGGTATCGCGAACCCGAACAACCTGCCGATGGCGGAACTATGGATGGGGGCGCACCCGAAGAGCAGCTCAAAAATTGAAGACGCCAGCGGCCAGGTACGCAGCCTGCGTGACGTGATTGATGCCGATAAAGCCGCACTGCTGGGCGACAAGGTGGCTCAGCGCTTTGGCGAACTGCCGTTCCTGTTTAAGGTGCTGTGCGCCGACCAGCCGCTCTCCATCCAGGTTCACCCGAACAAGAAAGCGTCTGAAATCGGCTTTGCCAAAGAGAACGCGGCGGGCATCCCGCTGGACGCCGCCGAGCGTAACTACAAAGATCCTAACCACAAGCCGGAGCTGGTGTTCGCACTGACGCCGTTCCTGGCGATGAACGCCTTCCGCGAGTTTTCAGAGATTATCTCCCTGCTGCAGCCGGTCGCGGGTGCCAACAAGGCTATTGCCCACTTCCTCGAAAACCCAAACGCGGACGCGCTCAGCCAGCTGTTTGCCAGCCTGCTGAATATGCAGGGTGAAGAGAAATCTCACGCGCTGGCGGTGCTGAAAGCGGCCCTGAACAGCCAGCAAGGGGAACCGTGGGAGACCATCCGCCTGATTTCCGAGTTTTACCCTGACGACAGCGGCCTGTTCTCCCCTCTGCTGCTGAACGTGGTGAAGCTGAACCCGGGCGAAGCGATGTTCCTGTTCGCGGAAACCCCGCACGCCTACCTGCAGGGCGTAGCGCTGGAGGTGATGGCCAACTCTGACAACGTGTTGCGCGCGGGCCTGACGCCGAAATATATCGACATCCCTGAGCTGGTTGCCAACGTGAAGTTTGTAGCGAAGCCTGCCGCGGAGCTGCTGACTCAGCCGGTGAAAAACGGTGCAGAGCTGGACTTCCCGATTCCGGTTGAGGATTTTGCGTTCTCCCTGCACGACCTCAATCAGACGGAAACGACAATCGCACAGGAAAGCGCGGCGATCCTGTTCTGCGTCGAGGGCGAAGCAACGCTGCGCAAAGGCGAGCAGCGTCTGGTTCTCCAGCCTGGCGAGTCAGCATTCGTTGCAGCCAATGAGTCCCCGGTCAGCGTAAGCGGCACCGGTCGCCTGGCGCGCGTTTTTAATAAGCTTTAAGCACTTACTGAATTTTTTAACAACTCTTGCTAAGCTAGTTGAAGGCTTAATATCTCCGGGCGGTTTTTACCGCCTGGTTTCATTTTAGGGATAGTCGCAATGAAAAAATCGGTCGTAGCGGTTGGAGTGATTGTAGCGTTAGGCGTGGTCTGGACGGGTGCCTCCTGGTTTACCGGGAAACAGCTGGAAGGCCGTCTGGCTGAGATGGTGGCGCAGGCTAACGGAGAAATTAAGCGCAGCGCGCCGGAGGCGGGTCTGGAGCTGAGCTACCAGAACTATCAGCGCGGCGTGTTCACCAGCCGCATGCAGCTGGTGGTGAAGCCGGTGGCCGGTGCGGCAAACGGCTGGCTGAAGCCGGGACAGAGCGTGGTGCTGGATGAAGTGGTAAGCCACGGTCCGCTGCCGCTGGCGCAGCTAAAGTCGTTTAACCTGATCCCGTCCATGGCGTCCGTTCATACCGTACTGGTGAATAACGACGTCACTAAACCGCTGTTTGACCTGGCGAAGAATGAATCACCTTTCGACATTAACACCCGTATTAGCTACTCCGGTGATACCAGCTCTGATATCGCGCTGAAACCGCTGAACTACGAGAAAGAGAACGAAAAAGTCGCCTTCAGCGGCGGCCATTTCAAACTTGATGCGGATCGGGACGGCAACGTCTTCTCCATGACGGGTGAAGCGGAAAGCGGCCTGGTCAACGCCGTGAACGAATATAACCAAAAAGTTCAGCTCACCTTCAACAACCTGAAAGCCGACGGCAACAGCCGTATGACCGACTTTAAAGAGCGTATCGGCGATCAGAAGCTCTCCGTGGATAAAATTGCTATCGCAATTGAAGGAAAAGAGATGGCCGTGCTGGAAGGCATGGACGTTAACGGTCAATCCGACGTATCCAAAGACGGTAAGAGCATCAATACCCAGCTGGATTACACGCTGAAGAGCCTGAAAGTGCAGAATCAGGATCTGGGCACCGGCAAGCTGTCGCTGAAGATCGGCAATATCGACGGCCAGGCATGGCACGAATTTAGCCAGAAATACAGCAAAGAGAGCCAGGCGCTGCTGACCGACGCCGCGCTGCAGCAGAACCCGGAAGTGTACCAGCAGCAGGCGATGGCGGTGCTTTTCAATAACCTGCCAATCCTGCTGAAAGGCCAGCCGGTGGTCACCGTTGCGCCGCTGAGCTGGAAAAACAGCAAAGGCGAAACCAGCTTTAACCTGTCGCTGTTCCTGAAAGATCCTGCAGCCGCCACGGGTGAACCGCAGACGCTGGCGCAGGAAGTGGATCGCAGCGTGAAGTCGCTCGACAGCAAGCTGACCATCCCGATGGATATGGCGACCGAGTTTATGACCCAGATTGCGAAGCTGGAAGGCTACGGCGATGAAGATGCCGGCAAGCTGGCGAACCAGCAGGTGAAAGGTCTGGCGGCGATGGGTCAGATGTTCCGCATCACCAAAGTGGAAGACAACACCATTTCCACCAGCCTGCAATATGCCAACGGCCAGGTAACGCTGAACGGCGACAAAATGACGCTGGAAGAGTTTGTTGGCATGTTTGGTATGCCGACGCTGGGAATGCCGGAACCGGCTGAACCCGCAGCGCCAGCCGTACCGGCGGCACCGCAGCAGTAAACGTCAAAACCCCTCGCAAGAGGGGTTTTTTATTGCCCTTATCCTTTCCATCCCTGCAGGAAATCCAGCAGCAAGGCATTAACTTTCTCAGGCTGTTCCTCCTGAGGAAGATGGCCGCACTCGTCGATACCCTGCGCCCGCAGGTTATCCGCCATTTCAGCCCAGACGCTTTGCATATCGAAGAGCTTTCCGACCGCGTGAAAATCATTGCCCCACAGCGACATTACCGGACAGGCGATTTTCACGTCAGCGTCGGCAAGATCCTGCGCCACGTCTTCCGCGTTGGCGCGATAGTCAGCCATCGCGCCTCGCACGGCTCCGGGCGCCTGATACGCGCGAACATAGGTGTCAAACGCCTCGCCGCTGATGGTTGACGGATCGTAGGTCCAGTCCGAGAAAAAGTGGCGCAGCCAGATATTTTCACGTCCTGCAATCAGCGCTTCCGGTAGATCGGGCACAAGATGGAACAGGAAGAACCAGTATGCGCGGGCGATGGACGCATTCAAATCGCGCGCCACGATACGCGTTGGCACGTTATCCATGACCACCAGACGATCCACCAGCTCAGGGTAATCTTTTGCGAACCGCGTCGCGACGCGCGCCCCGCGATCGTGCCCCACCAGCACCGCCTTCTGTAACCCCAGCGCACGCATCAGCTCCCGGATGTCCCGGGCCATGTTCCGTTTATCATAGCCAGAAGCCGGTTTATCCGTTTCGCCATATCCTCGCAAATCCGGCGCGATGACGCGGTAGTGCCGGGACAATACAGGTATCTGGTAGCGCCAGGCATAGTTTGTTTCAGGAAAACCGTGCAGAAGAATAACCGGCGCGCCTTCACCCTCTTCAACCACAAACTGGCGAATGTCGTTTGCCGTTACGGTGTAACTTTTCATATTCGTAACCTCACTTTATTTCAGCAGAGGCACGTTGGCCGCACGTTGATAAGGACCGTAATTTACAGGGTTCCAGTTATAGCCCTGCTGCCAGGCGGTGATATGCCCAATACCGGGGAAAGGCAGATGCGCAGCGGCCATCCACTCGCCGTCTTTCGCCAGGGCGTTAAATTCCTGCGCCCGGGACGAGATGGCTTTTTTCGAATCGACATCAAAGCGAATAGACACTTCAGGATGCGGGAACTGGACGGCTGGCGCATGAATCAGATCCCCAATGAAGTTAATAGCCGTCCCCTGCGACGCAAAGCGATAAACGGTACTGCCGGGCGTATGGCCAACGGCATAGGCCGTCTGGACTTCCGGGATCGGCGAAGCTGGCGGAACGAAGGTTTTAAGATGTCCGGAGGCTTTATAATCAGACAATGCTTTTCGGGCGATAGCAAAATACTCTTTCGCATTAGCCGGCGCGCTCGCTTCTTTTGCAGGATCAAGCCAGTAGTCGGCCTCCCCCTGCGGTACGTAGACGGTGGCATTGGGGAACAACGCTTTACCGTCTGCATCGCTCAGGCCACACACGTGGTCAAGATGCAGGTGAGTCAGGAAAATGGTATCAACCTGCTCAGGACGATAGCCTGATGCTTTCATATTGTTAACCAGCTGGCCGGCCGTTTCCGGCACGCAGTGCCCCGCTCCGCTGTCAATCATGACCAGATGTTTACCGGTATTAACCAGGAAAGCGTTAAAAGCGGTCGGCATGCGGTCGGCATCGATTTTATGCTGAGCCAGCAGTTTACGAACCTTGTCGTCTGAAAGACCGTGTAGTAATGACGGCGAAAGGTCGTTATAGCCGTCGAACAGCGCCGTGACCTCGTATTCCCCTACCGCCAGACGATAATAGCCGGGGACCTGCTGCATCACCTGCGCAGGTGCGTCAGCCCAGGCGGCACTTACCAGCAACAGGCTGCTGAATGCCAGAACCGTTTTCAACTTTTTCATCTTCACTCCAGATTGATATTTTTCAGGTTGTGAAGAGACTATGGCAGCGTAACGATAAATACTGTAGATATGTACTTTGATAAGGCAGCATAGCGAAAAACGATATAATGAAACTGGAAGACGTTGAAGTGTTTGTCGAAGCGATTAAGGCGGGTAGCCTGGCGGGCGCCGCGCGTCGGCTCTCAATGAGCGCCATGGCGGCGTCACGCTCTCTTAACAATCTTGAGGCTGAGCTGGGGGTCAGGCTGGTGCATCGCACCACGCGATCCCTCTCACCGACCAGCGATGGTGACGTTTTTTTGCCGCATGCGCAGGCGTTGCTGGAAGATAAAAATAACGCGCTGGCCGATCTGTTTCCTGATGGTACGCACCTGTCCGGACGCCTTCGCATTACCGCCTCAGCGGCGTTTGGACGCAAGATCGTTGCACCGATGTTGCCGCTGTTTATGCAGCAACATCCTGCCCTGCAGGTCGACCTGCTGGCAACCGATGAGCAAATTGATATTGTCGGGAAAGGCATAGACGTGGCGTTACGCATTGCACCGCTGCGCGATAACCGGTTAGTTGCACACCGCATCTGTGATAACCCCCGCGAGCTTTGCGCCAGCGCGGAGTATCTCGCCGCGTACGGTTCACCGAAATTGCTTAACGATCTGGCTGGGCATAGCTGCCTGACCACCTCAGATACGACACACTGGTCATTTGAGAAGGGTGAACAGCGCTACAAACAAAAGGTGTCAGGCCGATTCTCGGCTAACTCTATTGAGGCGATTTTCGAGGCTTGTCTGGGGGGACTCGGCATCGCAAATTTATCTCGCTGGTACGTAGAGCCCGCCATTGCTGAGCGTAAACTCGTGCGGATCGTCCTGGAAGATGCTCAGCCGGAATCGCTGGCCATTTGGGCGGTTTACCCGACCTCCCGGCTGATCCCGGCAAAAGTACGAAAATTTGTAGAAGCCCTGGAGACACATCTGACGCTCAACCCGCTAACGCAGCAGAGCTGAGTTATTTCACCGTCACCAGCCGCGCCGCCACAATCTGGTGCCCGGACTGGACATCCGTGTTGTCGATGCGCTGCATAATTCTGTCTGCCAGCGTGTAGCCCATCTCCCGCGCAGGGGTGGTAGCCCAGACTATCGGCAGGTCATCCAGCGCGTTTTCACCAACGTCGGCGAACGCCCCTAACGCCACCTGATGGCCGAAGAAGGTTTCCACCCCGCCCTCGCCGCTCTGACGCCCGGCGCGGATCAGGCCAAACCAGGCACCCATGGCAATCACATCGTTGTAGCAAATCACGGCGCTGATCGTCGGATTGCTTCGCAGCAGCGCGCCTATCGCTTCCGCCGCTTTCTTCTGGCTGGATTCACACTCCACGACCCATTCGCTGTGGAACGGCAGGCCGTATTTAATCAGCGTCGCGCAGTAGCCGCCGACCCGCTCGGCGCGCGTCAGGGAGGAGCTTTTCCCTCCCAGCCAGGCAATGCGCTGATGCCCGCGGCGAATAAGATGTTCGGTCAACATTTGCGCGGCCTGCATGTTATCCGGGCGCAGCGTATCGGCCTCGTCCAGATAGCTGGCGCGCGAGGCGAACACCAGCGGCACGCCTTTTTCGGCGGCACGCTCGCACAGTTCGCTACCCACGCCCGACGCTCCGGCGACGATCACTCCGTCAACCCCCTGGGTCAGCAGCATATCGAGACGGGAGAGAAGCTGCCCGGCCTCGCGCCCGCCGTGCAGCAGAAAGACCATCCGCCCCTGCGCTTCCAGCGCTTCGGTTAACCCGGCGGTCAGCTCCGCATAGAAAGGTGACGTCAGGTCGCGGACAATCAGGCCAATCACCCCGCTTTGCCCGCCGCGCAGCGCCGACGCCTGACGGTTACGCACAAAGCCCAGCTGTTCAACCGCCTCGTTCACCCTCTGGCCGGTTGCGGGCGAGATGCGCCCTTTACCACTGAGCACGAGAGAAACGGTGCTGACGGAAACCCCCGCCGCCAGTGCGACATCGTTGATGGTGACTTTTTTCGCTACAGCCATGTGTCAGCGTGACTCCCTGAAATGAGATCGGTAAAACGTTTTATCAATACGTTATCTTTATACTACCAGTCAAAGCCTGAGAATGTGATTTAGCGCGCACTAAACTTTGATAAAACGTTTTATCTTCTCGCAGCATTGAAGCAGGCAAACTGATTTTAACAATAAAGGAGTCGTTTTATGACGGCGAAAACAGCACAAAAAATATCGCTGTGGGAGTTTTTCCAGCAACTGGGTAAAACCTTTATGCTGCCCGTGGCGCTCCTCTCGTTCTGCGGGATCATGCTCGGGATCGGCAGTTCGCTGAGCAGTAAAGACGTCATCACGCTGATCCCGTTCCTCGGTACTCCCGTGCTGCAGGCGATCTTTATCTGGATGAGTAAGGTCGGCTCCTTCGCGTTTAGCTTCCTGCCCGTGATGTTCTGCATCGCCATCCCGCTGGGCCTGGCCCGCGAGAATAAAGGTGTCGCGGCGTTTGCCGGGTTTGTGGGTTACGCCGTGATGAACCTGGCGGTTAACTTCTGGCTGACCGCGAAAGGCATTCTGCCGACGACCGATGCTGCCGTGCTGAAGGCCAACAACATTCAGAGCGTGATTGGCATCCAGTCTATTGATACCGGGATCCTCGGAGCGGTGATCGCCGGGGTGATTATCTGGATGCTGCACGAACGCTTCCACAATATCCGCCTGCCGGATGCTCTGGCCTTCTTCGGCGGTACCCGCTTCGTGCCGATTGTCACCCTGGTGGTCATGGGTCTGTTCGGCCTGATCATTCCGCTGATCTGGCCGGTCTTTGCGATGGGCATCAACGGCATTGGCCGCATCATCAACGGCGCGGGAGATTTTGGTCCGATGATCTTCGGCACCGGCGAGCGTCTGCTGCTGCCGTTCGGCCTGCAGCATATCCTGGTGGCCCTGATTCGCTTCACCGAAGCGGGCGGTACCATGGAGGTGTGCGGTCACGACGTGAGCGGTGCGCTGACCATCTTCCAGGCGCAGCTGAGCTGTCCGACTACCCACGGCTTCTCTGAAAGCGCCACCCGCTTCCTGTCTCAGGGTAAAATGCCGGCCTTCCTCGGCGGCCTGCCGGGTGCCGCGCTGGCGATGTACCACTGCGCGCGCCCGGAAAACCGACATAAAATTAAAGGGCTGCTGATCTCCGGCGTGATTGCCTGCGTCGTGGGCGGTACCACCGAGCCTATCGAATTCCTGTTCCTGTTTGTTGCGCCGGTGCTTTATCTCATCCACGCGCTGCTGACCGGCCTGGGCTTTACCGTGATGGCGGTGCTGGGCGTCACCATCGGCAACACCGACGGCAACGTGATTGACTTCGTGGTGTTCGGGATCCTGCACGGCCTGTCAACCAAGTGGTATCTGGTGCCGGTCGTGGCGGCTATCTGGTTCGCGGTGTACTACGGTATCTTCCGCTTCGCCATCACCCGCTTTAACCTGAAAACGCCGGGCCGCGATACCGATACCGCCACCAGCGTTGAGCAGGCGGTGGCCGGTACTGTGGGCAAATCCGGGTATAACACCCCTGCCATTCTGGCTGCGCTGGGCGGTGCGGATAACATTACCTCGCTGGATAACTGCATCACCCGCCTGCGTCTGTCGGTGGCGGATATGTCAAAAGTAGATACCAACGCCCTGAAAGCCAACCGGGCCATCGGCGTGGTACAGTTAAATCAGCACAATTTGCAGGTGGTTATCGGCCCGCAGGTTCAGTCAGTGAAAGATGAGCTGGCAACCCTGATGCGAACAGTAGAAGCCTGATGCCTCAACCCCCTCTCATGAGGGGGTTTTACTTTAAGGATTAACGTCATGTTTGATTTTTCTACCGTCGTGGATCGTCACGGCACTTGGTGTACGCAGTGGGACTACGTCGCCGACCGCTTTGGCGCGGCGGATCTGCTGCCCTTCACCATCTCGGATATGGACTTCGCCACCGCCCCCTGCATTACCGACGCGCTGCATCAGCGCATCAACCACGGCGTGCTGGGCTACAGCCGCTGGAAAAACGACGAGTTTCTTGCCGCTGTTGAGCACTGGTTTCGGCAGCGCTTTAACAGCCGCATTGATAAAGAAACCATCGTTTATGGCCCTTCCGTCATCTACATGGTGTCAGAGCTGATCCGCCTCTGGTCAAAGCCCGGTGACGGCGTGGTGGTTCACACCCCGGCGTACGATGCGTTTTACAACGCCATTGGAGGCAATGCGCGTCAGGTTGTGGCTGTTGAGATGGAAAAGCAGGCGACTGGCTGGCAGGGCAATATGGCGGCGCTTGAAGCGGCCCTGGCGAAACCGGAAAATAAAATTCTGCTGCTGTGCAGCCCGCAGAACCCGACCGGCAAGGTCTGGACGCGGGGTGAATTGACGCAGATGGCGGAACTCTGTGAGCGCTATGACGTGGCGGTTATCAGCGATGAAATTCATATGGACATGGTCTGGGGGGCACATCGCCACATCCCGTGGAATGCGGTAGCACGCGGCAAATGGGCGCTTCTCACCTCCGGCTCGAAAAGCTTTAATATTCCGGCACTGACGGGCGCATACGGCCTGATCGGCGATGAAGAGAGCCGTAACGGCTATCTCAGCGCGCTAAAAGGACGGGATGGGCTCTCTTCCCCTTCAGTGCTGGCGCTGACGGCCCATATCGCCGCCTATCAGCAGGGAGAGCCATGGCTGGATGCCTTGCGTCGTTATCTGGAAGAGAATCTGCTTTATATCGCACAGGAATTAAACAGTGCTTTTCCGAAACTGAACTGGCAGCCGCCAGAAGCAACCTATCTGGCCTGGATTGACCTGCGCCCGCTGAACATTGACGACAGGGCACTGCAAAAAGTGCTGATCGAGCAGCAAAAAGTCGCCATCATGCCGGGATACACGTACGGAAACGAGGGTAACGGCTTCGTGCGCCTTAACGCCGGCTGCCCACGCAGCAAGCTGGAACAAGGGGTTCAGCGCCTCATCGCCGGGATCAACACGCTCCTGTAATTTGTTTGCGCAACGGAATATTCCCTTGCGCAAATAGCTTTTTACCCCGTTTTGTTTTTATAATATGGCGCACTTTAACCCGAAAAGAGTGCGACCATGATTGATACACGCCTGCCCTTAACTGATATTCATCGTCACCTTGACGGTAACATTCGTGCCCAAACCATCCTCGATCTTGGCCGCCAGTTCAACTTAACGCTTCCCGCTCAGACGCTTGAGTCGTTGATCCCACACGTACAGGTCACCTCCAATGAACCGGACCTGGTCAGTTTCCTGAGCAAACTCGACTGGGGCGTGAAGATGCTGGCCTCGCTGGATGCCTGCCGCCGCGTGGCGTTTGAGAACATTGAAGACGCGGCCCGTAACGGCCTGCACTACGTTGAGCTGCGCTTCTCGCCGGGCTATATGGCGATGACCCACAACCTGCCCGTTGCAGGCGTGGTGGAAGCCGTCATTGAAGGCGTCCGCGAAGGGTGTAAAACGTTCGACGTTCAGGCCCGCCTGATCGGCATTATGAGCCGCACGTTCGGCGAAGCCGCCTGCCTGCAGGAGCTCGAAGCGCTGCTGGCGCACCGCGATGCCATCACCGCCGTCGACCTCGCCGGCGATGAGCTGGGCTTCCCCGGCAGCCTGTTCCTCTCCCACTTCAACCGCGCGCGCGATGCCGGCTGGCACATTACCGTCCATGCGGGTGAAGCAGCGGGCCCGGAAAGCATCTGGCAGGCCATCCGCGAGCTGGGCGCCGAGCGTATCGGCCACGGCGTGAAGGCGGTAGAAGACCGCGCGCTGATGGATTTCCTGGCGGAGCAGCGCATCGGCATTGAGTCGTGCCTGACGTCCAACATTCAGACCAGCACCGTGGCAACGCTGGCGCAGCACCCGCTGAAAACGTTCCTTGAGCACGGCGTGCTGGCCTCGCTGAACACGGACGACCCGGCGGTTCAGGGCGTGGATATCATCCACGAGTACAACATCGCCGCACCGCAGGCGGGCCTGAGCCGCGAGCAGATCCGCCAGGCGCAGATCAACGGGCTGGAGATCGCCTTCCTTACGCCTGCAGAGAAGCAGGCGCTGCGGGATAAGGTGGCAACCGCGTAAACCCTTTTGCCGGGTGGCGGCTACGCCTTACCCGGCCTACAACAACGTCAAAACTTATGCCAGACAGAGCGTGGCGCGATGTTTGGCAGATTCGATCCCCAGCTCAATCAGCTCCATAATCTGAATCGCCTGGCTGGCCGGAACCGGATTCTCCCCCGTGCCGTTAAGCGCATCGCGGATGGCAGCATAATAAGCCGGATAGTTACCCGGGATCGTTAACAGGGTTTCCTCAACCAGCTCCTCACCTTCCGTCCGTGTCACGACGCCGTCGCGCATATCATAGCCCCAGTCTTCCTGCGGCAGACGTTCACCGTTTTTGAGGCGGTCTTCCTGCGGATCGAGGCCAAACTTCACGTAGCTCCCGCGCGTGCCGTGGATGATATAGCGGGCAGATTCCGCGGCCGCGACCATCGTGCCGTGCAGCACAATCCGCCGCTGCGGGTAACTCAACACCGCGTGGAAGTAATCCGTTGTCTGCGCACCGGGCCTCAGCTGGGCCAGATCGACCGTCATGCTCACCGGCAGCCCAAACAGATTCACGGCCTGGTCCAGCAGATGCGGGGCTAAATCGTACCAGATGCCGCTGCCCGGACCGGCCTGCTCGCGCCAGCGGTTTCTCACCTGCGGACGGAAGCGGTCAAAATGTGATTCAAAAAAAACAATCTCTCCTAACGTGCCTTCCCCGAGAAGCGTTTTAACCGTCAGGAAGTCGCTGTCCCAGCGGCGGTTATGGAAAACGGACAGCACTCTGCCCAGGCTTTTTCCCAGCGCCTCCAGCTCACGCGCCTGTGACAACGTCACGGTGAAGGGTTTGTCAACAACGACGTGCTTCCCGGCTTCCAGCGCGGCTTTCGCCAGCGGGAAGTGCGTGTCGTTCGGGGTGGGAATAACAATTAAATCGATATTCGGATCGTTGAAAAGGTGTTTAGGCTCGGAGACAACCGGCACTGCGGGCCAGTCAGCGTGGACTTTGGCGGCGTCGCTGCTGGATACCGCCGCCAGCGCCATTCCCGGCGTTCCGGCTATCAGAGGCGCATGAAACGTTTTGCTCGCGTACCCGTAGCCTATAAGCCCGACGCGGATGTTATCACTCATCGTGTTGTCCTCTTTTTGCGTTTCTTATTTCATACTGGCTTTTCTGGCATTGTCCTCATTAATAATGAGCCATGGCGCTTAAAATAGCAGGCTGTACCGGCTATTTTTGTTACATAGTATTAACCTTCTGATTTTGTTTAAGGGAATCGTTCCCAAAGCGCTTGCCGTCAGAGAAACAGCGCTGTAACATTTGCGACCTGTATTTATGGATAAATTACAACAGTGAATCATGGCATCAATTATTAATCGAATCATTGAATTAGCGGGATGGATTGTTCTTGGGGTTTCGGTCATTTTGCTCGGCGTAGCCAGCCATATTGATAACTACCAGCCGCCGGAGCCTGCTGCCGTCACCCATCCTAAGTAACCGGTTGCTGCTTTAAAGAGTGACATAATGTGTCAGTTTCGTATTGCCAGCCCTGGTGAACGCGGTTAACCTTCTCTTCCAGGCATCACCTTCGGTGCCTGAATTTCAGCAAAGAAAACTCCTAATTTCGTCGCGTTATCTGAGTGGGCTGTTTACGTCTGTATTAATCCGTTTATTATTCGACCGAATTACCTTAACTGGTATTACTCACTTTTATATGGAAAATTATTAATATGACAGTTCAGGACTATTTATTAAAATTTCGCAAGATCAATTCGCTTGAGAGCCTGGAAAAACTGTTTGACCATCTGAACTACACCCTGTCGGATAATCAGGACATCATCAATATGTATCGCGCCGCTGACCATCGCCGTGCGGAGCTGGTCTCCGGCGGTCGCTTGTTCAACGTCGGCGAGGTGCCGAAGTCCGTATGGCGTTACGTTTTATAAGAAAGTAGCCATCCGCGCGAAATGTTATATACTCTCCGCCCTGCAAACTGGCTGTACAACATTTCGCGCAGATAATGGGAGAGTTCATGACCGCAACGCCTGGAGAACGCATCGGAGGCTGGTTAATCGCCCCACTGGCATGGCTGCTGGTTGCCTTATTAAGCGCATCGCTTGCGCTGCTGCTTTATACCACCGCACTGATTACCCCTCACGCTATTCAGACCCTGATGTCGCAAAGCGTGCTGAATATAGCGATGTGGTTTGTGTCGTTCGTTTTCGCGATTGGGATGTGGTACTACACCCTGTGGCTGACTATCGCCTTCTTTAAGCGCCGCAAGAGTGTGCCTAAGCACTACATTATCTGGCTGCTCATTTCGGTCCTGCTGGCGGTTAAAGCGTTTGCTTTCTCGCCCGTGTCTGACGCGCTTGCTGTCCGCCAGCTGCTTTTCCCGTTACTGGCCGCGGCGCTGCTGGTGCCCTATTTCAAACGTTCAACGCGTGTGAAAAACACCTTCGTGAACCCGTAATAACCTTACAGATAACCTGTTGTCGCCTGCCCCGGTTTGTCCGATAATAGGCGGCTTTTTTATTTCAGGCTAAATAATGACCGATTACTTACTGCTCTTTGTCGGCACCGTGCTGGTTAACAACTTCGTTCTGGTGAAGTTCCTTGGCCTGTGCCCGTTTATGGGCGTGTCCAAAAAGCTGGAAACAGCGATGGGCATGGGGCTGGCGACGACCTTCGTCATGACGCTGGCGTCTATCTGTGCGTGGTTGATTGACACCTGGATCCTCATCCCGCTGGGGTTAATCTATCTCCGCACGCTGGCGTTTATTCTGGTCATTGCGGTTGTAGTGCAATTTACCGAAATGGTGGTACGCAAAACCAGCCCGGCGCTCTATCGCCTGCTGGGTATCTTCCTGCCGCTGATCACCACCAATTGTGCGGTGCTTGGCGTGGCGCTGCTGAACATCAACCTTGGCCATAATTTTATGCAATCGGCGCTGTACGGTTTCTCCGCCGCTGTCGGTTTCTCATTTGTTATGGTGCTGTTCGCGTCGATTCGCGAACGTCTGGCAGCAGCGGATATCCCTGCGCCATTTCGCGGTAATGCCATTGCGCTGGTGACCGCGGGTTTAATGTCTCTGGCCTTTATGGGCTTTAGTGGTCTGGTGAAGTTGTAATGAGTGCTATCTGGATTGCCATCGCCTCTATCAGCGTCCTGGGGTTGGTGTTTGGCCTTATCCTGGGTTACGCCTCCCGCCGTTTCGCGGTAGAGGACGATCCTGTTGTTGAAAAAATTGATGAGCTTTTGCCGCAAAGTCAGTGTGGACAGTGCGGCTACCCGGGCTGCCGCCCTTACGCTGAAGCGGTAGGCATTCAGGGTGAAAAAATTAACCGCTGTGCGCCCGGCGGCGAAGCGGTGATGCTGAAAATTGCCGCCCTGCTTAACGTCGATCCGCAGCCCGTTGATGGCGATGCGGAAGTCCAGGAGCCGGTTCGCGCCCTCGCGGTGATCGACGAAGCAAACTGCATCGGCTGCACCAAATGTATTCAGGCCTGTCCGGTCGACGCCATTGTTGGCGCGACCCGCGCCATGCACACCGTTGTGGCGGATCTCTGCACCGGCTGTAACCTCTGCGTGGCCCCCTGCCCGACGCAATGTATAGAGCTGCGCCCGGTTGAAACGACTACCGAAAGCTGGAAGTGGGATCTTCAAACCATTCCGGTTCGCAATATTCCTGTGGAACAACATGCTTAAGTTATTTTCTGCTTTCAGAAAAGAGAAGATCTGGGACTTTGACGGCGGTATCCATCCGCCAGAGATGAAAACCCAGTCCAACGGCACGCCGCTGCGTCAAATTCCGCTGGCGACGCGTTACGTCATGCCGCTCAAGCAGCATATTGGCGCTGAGGGCGAGCTGTGCGTGAAAGAAGGCGATACGGTGCTGCGCGGTCAGCCGCTGACCTTCGGACGCGGACGTATGCTGCCGGTACACGCCCCTACTTCCGGGAAAGTGGTGGCGATTGCCCCTCATACGGTGGCGCATCCGTCCGCGCTGTCGGAACTGAGCGTGATTATTGAAGCCGACGGCGAAGATCGCTGGATTGACCGTGACGGCTGGAGCGACTACCGCAGCCAGAGCCGCGAAGCGCTCATCGAGCGTATTCATCAGTTCGGCGTCGCCGGGCTTGGCGGCGCGGGCTTCCCGACCGGCGTCAAGCTGCGCGGCGGTGGCGATAAGATTCAGACGCTGATTATCAACGCCGCCGAGTGCGAGCCGTACATCACCGCCGACGATCGTCTGATGCAGGATTGCGCCGCCCAGGTGGTGGAAGGCATCCGCATCCTTGCCCACATCTTACAGCCGCGAGAAGTGCTGATTGGTATCGAAGACAATAAACCGCAGGCTATTTCAATGCTGCGCGCCGTACTGGCCGGTAGCCATGATATCGCCCTGCGCGTTATTCCGACCAAGTACCCCTCTGGCGGCGCAAAACAGCTGACGCAAATCCTCACCGGCAAGCAGGTCCCGCACGGCGGACGCTCTTCGGATATCGGCGTGCTGATGCAAAACGTCGGCACCGCTTACGCCGTCAAGCGTGCGGTGATTGACGGCGAGCCGTTGACCGAGCGCGTGGTAACGCTGACCGGAGAGTCTGTCTCTCGTCCGGGTAACGTCTGGGCGCGCCTCGGCACGCCGGTGCGCCATCTGCTGGAACAGGCTGAATTTTGCCCTGCCAGCGACCAGATGGTGATCATGGGCGGTCCGCTGATGGGCTTTACCCTGCCGTGGCTCGACGTTCCGGTAGTGAAGATCACCAACTGCCTGCTCGCCCCTTCCCCAACCGAAATGGGGGAGGAGCAGGAAGAGAAAGGCTGCATCCGCTGCAGCGCCTGTGCCGATGCCTGCCCGGCGGATCTCCTGCCGCAGCAGCTGTACTGGTACAGCAAAGGCCAGCAGCACGATAAAGCCAAAGCCCATAACCTGGCCGACTGCATCGAATGCGGCGCCTGCGCCTGGGTCTGCCCAAGCAACATTCCGCTGGTGCAGTACTTCCGCCAGGAGAAGGCCGAGATTTATGCCATCTCCATGGAAGAAAAACGCGCCGCGGAAGCCAAGGCACGTTTCGAAGCGCGTCAGGCGCGTCTCGAACGTGAGAAGATGGCTCGTCAGGAGCGACATAAGCAGGCCGCCGTTCAGCCTGTCGGGAAGGATCAGGATGCAATCAACGCCGCACTGGCGCGCGTTCGCGAGAAAAAAGCCAGTGCCGCCCAGACGCTGGTGATCCAGGCCGGTGAAAAACCGGATAACAGCGAAGCGATTGCCGCCCGCGAAGCGCGTAAAGCTGCGGCCCGCGCCCGTCAGGCGGAAAAAGCGCAAGCTGCGCAGCCGGAAGCTGAAATCGATCCACGCAAAGCCGCCGTCGAAGCGGCGATTGCCCGTGCCAAAGCGCGCAAGGCTGGGGAGCAGCCAGTGGTGGTTGAACAGGAACCGGTCGATCCGCGTAAAGCTGCCGTTGAAGCGGCGATTGCCCGCGCCAAAGCGCGCAAAGCAGCGCAGCAGGCGCCAGCCGCAGAACCTGAAGCACCGGTCGACCCACGTAAAGCCGCCGTTGAAGCGGCGATAGCCCGCGCCAAAGCGCGCAAAGCAGCACAGCAGGAAGAGCAGCCGCAGGCCGCCAACGATGACCCGCGCAAGGCCGCCGTCGCCGCCGCCATTGCGCGCGTTCAGGCAAAGAAAGCCGCACAGCAAGCCGTAAACGAGGATTAAATGGTTTTCAGAATCGCAAGTTCCCCTTACACCCACAATCAGCGCCAGACCTCGCGCATCATGATGCTGGTCTGCCTGGCCGCGCTGCCGGGCATTGCCGTTCAGTGCTGGTTTTTCGGCTGGGGAACTCTGTTCCAGATAGCTCTTGGATGCGCCAGCGCCGTCGCCGCGGAAGCCCTCGTGCTGAAGCTGCGCAAGATGGCGGTTTCCCGCATCCTGGCGGACAACTCCGCTCTGCTGACCGGCCTGCTGCTGGCCATCAGCATTCCCCCGCTTGCCCCGTGGTGGATGGTGGTGCTCGGCACCGTGTTTGCCGTGATTATTGCCAAACAGCTCTATGGCGGCCTCGGTCATAACCCGTTTAACCCGGCGATGATTGGCTACGTGGTGCTGCTGATCTCCTTCCCGGTACAGATGACCAGCTGGCTGCCACCGCACGAGATTGCGGCCACGGTTCCCGGCATTATGGATGCTCTGCAGGTGATCTTTACCGGCCATACGGCGCTGGGTGCTGATATGAACGCGCTGCGTATGGGCGTGGACGGTATCAGCCAGGCGACGCCGCTCGATACGTTTAAAACGTCCCTGCACGCCGGGCACAGCGTTGAGCAAATCATGAAGTCCGCCATCTACAGCGGCGTGCTGGCGGGAGCCGGCTGGCAGTGGGTCAACCTGGCGTATCTGCTGGGCGGCCTGTTCCTGTTGCAGCAGAAGGCCATCCGCTGGCATATTCCGGTCAGCTTCCTGGTAACGCTGGCGGTCTGCGCCACGCTGGGCTGGGTATTCTCTCCTGAATCGCTGGCCAGCCCGCAGATGCACCTGCTCTCCGGCGCGACCATGCTGGGTGCCTTCTTTATCCTGACGGATCCGGTGACGGCCTCCACCACCAACCGCGGTCGCCTGATCTTCGGCGCGCTGGCTGGCCTGCTGGTCTGGCTCATCCGCAGCTTCGGCGGCTATCCGGACGGCGTGGCGTTTGCCGTCCTGCTCGCCAATATTACCGTTCCGCTCATCGACTATTACACGCGTCCGCGCGTGTACGGCCATCGCTAAGGGTTTCGCCATGTTAAAAACGATGCAAAAACACGGCGTCACGCTGGCTGTCTTCGCCGCGGTCCTGACGGGGCTGACGGCACTGGTTAATGCGCTGACCAAAACGACCATCGAAGAACAGGCCTCGAAGCAGCAAAAGGCGCTGTTCGATCAGGTGATCCCGTCCGATTTCTACGATAATGACCTGCAAAAAAGCTGCTTTGTGGTAGACGCGCCGCAGCTTGGGAAAGGCCCGCACCGCCTCTTTATCGCCCGCAAAGGGGATAAACCGGTCGGCGCGGTGATGGAAGCGACCGCGCCTGACGGCTATTCCGGCGCCATTCAGCTGCTCGTGGGCAGCGATTTCTCCGGTACCATCCTGGGCACCCGCGTGACGGAACATCATGAAACGCCGGGCCTGGGCGATAAAATCGAAATCCGTCTGAGCGACTGGATTTTGCACTTTGCCGGTAAAGTGATCCATGGTGAAGATGACACCGCGTTTGCGGTGAAGAAAGACGGCGGCGAGTTTGACCAGTTCACGGGCGCAACCATCACCCCGCGGGCGGTGGTAAACGCTGTAAAACGAGCCGGGCTGTACGCTGAAACGCTGCCCGCGCAGATCAACAATCTTCCGGCCTGTGAGGAGTAATCATGAGCCAGGTTAAAGAGGTTATTGTCCAGGGATTGTGGAAGAACAACTCCGCGCTGGTACAGCTTCTGGGTATGTGCCCCCTGCTGGCGGTGACATCCACCGCCACCAACGCGCTCGGTCTGGGTCTGGCAACCACGCTGGTATTGACCCTGACCAACCTCTCCATATCTGCCCTGCGACGCTGGACGCCGTCGGAAATTCGTATTCCGATTTACGTCATGATCATTGCGTCGGTGGTCAGTATTGTCCAGATGCTGATTAACGCCTACGCGTTTGGTCTGTACCAGTCGCTCGGGATCTTCATTCCTCTTATCGTCACCAACTGTATTGTGGTCGGGCGTGCGGAAGCGTTCGCGGTAAAAAACAGCCCGGCCATGTCGGCGCTGGATGGTTTTTCCATTGGCATGGGCGCCACGTGCGCCATGTTCGTGCTGGGCTCGCTGCGTGAAATCCTCGGCAACGGTACGCTGTTCGACGGCGCAGATGCGCTGCTGGGCGGCTGGGCTAAAGCGCTGCGCGTTGAGGTGTTTCACACCGATACGCCATTCCTGCTGGCGATGCTGCCGCCCGGCGCGTTTATTGGCCTCGGCATGATGCTGGCGATAAAATACCTGATTGATGAGAAACGTAAGCGCCGCGCGGCTGAGCGCAGCGTTCTGGAAGGGACACCCGAGAAGGCCTCATGAATAAAGAAAAGCGCATTGCGATCCTGACCCGTCTGCGGGACGAGAACCCGCACCCGACGACGGAGCTGAATTTTACCTCCCCGTTTGAGCTGCTGATCGCGGTGTTGCTCTCTGCGCAGGCTACCGACGTGAGCGTCAATAAAGCCACTGCCCTGCTCTATCCGGTCGCCAATACGCCGAAGGCCATGCTGGAGCTGGGCGTGGAAGGTGTGAAGTCCTATATCAAAACCATCGGCCTGTTTAACAGCAAAGCCGAGAACGTAATTAAGACCTGTCGGATCCTGCTGGAACAGCACGGAGGCGAAGTACCGGAAGATCGCGCCGCGCTGGAAGCCTTGCCGGGCGTGGGGCGTAAAACCGCGAACGTTGTGCTCAATACCGCGTTTGGCTGGCCGACCATCGCCGTTGATACGCATATATTCCGCGTCTCAAACCGGACAAATTTCGCCCCAGGGAAAAATGTCGAGCAGGTAGAAGAGAAGCTGTTAAAAGTGGTTCCTGCCGAATTCAAGGTTGACTGCCACCACTGGCTGATTTTGCACGGTCGTTATACCTGCATAGCCCGAAAGCCGCGCTGCGGCTCCTGCGTTATTGAAGATCTTTGCGAATATAAAGAAAAAGTCTATCCCTGACCGTCATAATCACCTACCAAAAGAAGGACTACCGTTCGTTCTTCTTTTGGCCGTTATTTGTCCGCTCTTACTTTCTTCTGACTTGTCACTTGTTCGGCTCTATAACGCTCAAACAGGTTAATACTTTTTTCATAGCCAAAAATTTCTATACATCTGTGATCGCGATCACTCTGATAACGTCATGTTGATTTTTTGTAGTCAAAGTCATCGCAAACCCTTTGCCGGGCAAGATTTAAATGCGTTTACCCGGAAGATAAGACCAGCTATTTTTCAGAATATGGGCTATATCACTACAACAAGCGGCAAATAGCAGAACATATCGCCAAAACCCCATCGCACTGGGTGTATGCCAGTCGAAAAAACTACCTTTAGTTATCGTATAAAATTTAACGCTAAATAACATTTGTAGAAACCGACAATTATACCGTTCAAGATATATGTAACAGATTATTACAAACGTATTGCCAGACGGGGCAGGATAGTGAACATTACCCGCCGTTTCTCCTCCCAATATAACTATAAGGCGGATGGGCTACGGCCATCACGCTATGAACACCCCCGTTAATATGGGATGTAAAAAAAGAGGTATATGTGTCGACTGCAAACAATAAACCAACAGATGAAAGCGTGAGTCTGAACGCTTTTAAACAACCGAAAGCGTTTTATCTCATCTTCTCTATCGAGTTATGGGAGCGTTTTGGTTACTACGGCCTGCAAGGGATCATGGCGGTTTACCTGGTTAAACAGCTGGGTATGTCCGAAGCCGATTCCATCACGCTGTTCTCCTCCTTTAGTGCCCTCGTTTACGGTCTGGTTGCTATCGGCGGCTGGCTGGGTGATAAAGTTCTCGGTACTAAGCGCGTCATTATGCTGGGTGCCATTGTTCTGGCTATTGGCTATGGTCTGGTTGCATGGTCAGGACATGATGCGGCTGTGGTCTACATGGGCATGGCAACCATCGCCGTGGGTAACGGCCTGTTCAAAGCGAACCCGTCTTCCCTGCTCTCAACCTGCTACAGCAAAGATGACCCACGTCTGGACGGTGCATTTACCATGTACTACATGTCCATCAACATCGGTTCCTTCTTTTCCATGCTGGCAACCCCATGGCTGGCCGCGAAATTCGGCTGGAGCGTGGCGTTTGCGCTGAGCTTCGTGGGTATGCTGATCACCGTGGTAAACTTCCTGTTCTGCCGCAACTGGGTGAAAGACTACGGTTCAAAACCTGACTTCGAGCCTGTACACATGGGCAAGCTGCTGGCTACCATCGTGGGCGTTGTCGTCCTGGCGGCGATCGCCACCTGGCTGCTGCACAACCAGGGTATCGCTCGTGCCGTTCTGGGCGTAGTTGCGCTGGGCATCGTGGTCATCTTCGCGAAAGAAGCGTTCGCTATGAAGGGTGCAGCCCGTCGTAAGATGATTGTGGCGTTCATTCTGATGCTGGAAGCGATTATCTTCTTCGTGCTGTACAGCCAGATGCCAACCTCTCTGAACTTCTTCGCTATTCGTAACGTTGAGCACTCTATCCTGGGTATCGCATTCGAACCCGAGCAGTTCCAGGCGTTGAACCCCTTCTGGATCATGATCGGTTCCCCGATTCTGGCCGCAATCTATAACAAGATGGGCGATCGTCTGCCAATGCCGCACAAGTTCGCGGTGGGTATGGTGCTCTGTTCTGGTGCGTTCCTGGTGCTGCCGCTGGGGACTAAGTTTGCGTCCGACGCCGGTATCGTGTCCGTTAACTGGCTGATCCTGAGCTACGCGCTGCAGTCTATCGGCGAACTGATGATCTCCGGTCTGGGTCTGGCGATGGTTGCACAGCTGGTTCCACAGCGTCTGATGGGCTTCATTATGGGTAGCTGGTTCCTGACCACTGCCGGTGCGGCGATCATCGCCGGTAAGATCGCGAACCTGATGGCTGTGCCAGAAAACGTGACCGATCCGCTGCTCTCCCTGAACGTCTACGGTACCGTGTTCATGCAGATTGGTATCGCTACGGCGGTTATCGCGGCGCTGATGCTGCTGACCGCGCCGAAACTGAATCGAATGACTCAGGACGACGACAAGACGGCGGAAGCGAACAAAACCGCTACCGCGTGATATTTGAGAGAAACGACAGAACAGAAGCCGCTAAGAGATTAGCGGCTTTTTTTTTGTCCCTTCGCGCACTAACATAGCTGAAACCTCAGCAAAAAGGAGTTACCGATGAAACTGTTCTACAAACCGGGCGCGTGCTCTCTTGCTTCCCATATCACCCTGCGCGAGAGCGGCAAAGATTTCACGCTGGATGGCGTTGATCTGATGAAAAAGCGCCTGGAAAACGGGGATGACTTTTTTGCGATTAACCCAAAAGGGCAGGTTCCGGCCCTGCTGTTGGATGACGGAACTCTGCTGACCGAAGGCGTGGCGATTATGCAATTCCTGGCGGACAACGTACCGGATCGCCAGCTCCTTGCCCCTACCGGCAGCGTCGCACGTTATAAAACGCTGGAGTGGTTGAACTATATCGCCACCGAGCTGCACAAAGGTTTTACCCCCCTCTTCCGCCCGGATACGCCGGAAGAGTACAAGCCGACCGTGCGAGCTCTGCTGGAGAAAAAGCTGCAGTATGTTAACGAATCGCTGAAAGACGATCAGTGGATTTGTGGTTCACGCTTCACCATTGCCGACGCGTACCTGTTTACCGTACTGCGCTGGGCGCGTGCGGTTAAGCTGAACCTGGAAGGGTTGGACCACATCGCATCGTATATGGCGCGCGTGGCGGAGCGTCCAGCGGTGGCCGCGGCGCTAAAAGCGGAAGGGTTGAATTAAGCGAGCCGTCTGTGTTGCCGGGTGGCGCTGACGCTTACCCGGCCTACGAACTCTGAACGATTATAGCCGTGTGGCGCTGAAATAGTGCTCCGGCTTCGCGATACGATCCTGTGCCGCGACCACCTGCAGTTCATATTCCTGCATCTGTTTCGTCGCAATCATGATTTCGTACACCGCTGCCGTCACGTGCTCCAGCGCGTCTCTCACCGTTGCACCCTGCAACAGTTTCACCAGCAGTAGCCCGCTGGTCACATCACCCACGCCCACCGGCTGACGCGTGCCGAAATCCACCAGCGGACGGCTGATATGCCATGCGTCATCTTTCGTCACCAGCAGCATCTCAAAACGCTCCTGGGTCAGCCCTGCGCGGGCGAGATGTTTTACCAGCACAATCTCCGGCCCCTGGGCTATCAGCTCGCGAGACGCACGTACAGCCTCTTCTACGCTGTTAACCGGATGCTCGCTGAGGATCTCCAGCTCAATCAGGTTGGGAGCAATGATATCGCTGGCGGGCAGCGCATGGCGAACGTGAAATTCCGCTACGCCAGGCGCCACGATGCAGCCTTTCTCCGGGTGTCCCATGACGGGGTCGCAGAAATATTTTGCCGCCGGGTTTGCCGCTTTCACCTGACGCACGATGCCGAGGATGTGTTCCCCCTGCTCCGCTGAGCCGAGGTAGCCGCTCAGAACGGCGTCGCAGCGCTTGAGCTGGTCGATATCCGCAATACCCTGCACAACCTCTGTGAGATGCGAAGGCGGCATCACGCAGCCGGTCCATTTGCCGTATTGCGTGTGGTTAGAGAACTGCACGGTATTGAGAGGCCAGACGTTGGCACCGAGGCGGCGCATCGGGAATTCCGCTGCGCTATTGCCAGCATGTCCAAACACAACGTGGGACTGAATGGCGAGGATGTTCTTCATCTTTTTCTTACCAAACCCTGAACAAACAAAAAGGGCGTGGTTTCCCACGCCCCTCGAGACTTTTACTTACTTCCAGCAGACCAGACAGTAGTTTTTCTTACCGCGGCGCAGCAGCGTGTAGCGGCCATACAGACGGTCGCCGTCAACGAAGGTGTATTCCGGATCAGCCTGCTTTTCACCGTTGATGGTGATAGCGTTGGAGGCGATGGTTTTACGCGCCTGACCACGGGAAGGCTGGAGCTCAGAGTCCACCAGCGCCTGCATCAGGTCAGCTCCTTTTTCCATCTCGACCATCGGCACGCCGTCCTGCGCCAGCTGTTCGAAGTCCGCTTCGCTCAGATCGCTCAGCGTACCGTTGAACAGGCTTGCGGTGATGCGTTTTGCCGCGGCCAGGCCCTCTTCACCATGAACCAGTTTGGTCACTTCGTCCGCCAGCACGTACTGGGCACGCGGCGCTTTACCGCTGTTCTTATCTTCCTCTTCCAGCGCATTGATCTCTGCAATGTCCATGAAGGTGAAGAACTTCAGGAAGCGGTAAACATCGGCATCCGCCGTGTTGATCCAGAACTGATAGAATTTGTACGGGCTGGTTTTCTTCGGATCGAGCCACACCGCGCCGCCTTCGGTTTTACCGAATTTGGTGCCGTCTGCTTTGGTGATCAGTGGAACGGTCAGGCCGAAGACCTGGTTCTGATGCAGACGACGGGTCAGGTCGATACCGGAGGTGATGTTCCCCCACTGGTCAGAGCCGCCGATCTGCAGAGAGACGCCGTGCAGCTTGTTCAGGCAGGCAAAGTCATAGCCCTGCAGCAGGTTGTAGGAGAACTCGGTAAAGGAGATACCCTGATCGTCACGGTTCAGACGCTGCTTAACCGCTTCTTTGTTAATCATCTGGTTAACAGAGAAGTGCTTGCCGATGTCACGCAGGAAGGTCAGCACGTTCATGCCGCCAAACCAGTCGTAGTTGTTAGCAGCAATGGCAGAGTTATCACCACAGTTGAAGTCGAGGAACGGTGCAACCTGTTTGCGGATCTTATCCACCCACTCCTGCACGGTATCTTCGGTATTCAGCTTACGCTCCGCGGCTTTAAAGCTCGGGTCACCAATCAGACCGGTCGCGCCGCCCACCAGGGCAACAGGCTTATGGCCCGCCATCTGGAAGCGTTTCAGGCATAACAATGGAACAAGATGCCCCAAATGCAAGCTGTCAGCGGTGGGATCGAAGCCGCAATAGAGCGCGATCGGGCCTTGCGCCAGTCGCTCTGCTAACGCTTCCTCGTCCGTCACCTGGGCCACGAGGCCCCGCTCTTGCAATTGTTTAATCAAGTTACTGCTTGCCATCAAATTCTCCATGTATAAACGACTGCACCTTTGCCGGTACACGACTTTTCGCCTGATGCGAAAGGACCATAGAATAAAGCGCAAGCGCGGTGTGCGCTAGCGCTTAAATCAACAAATTTCGGGGATTACGGGGCCAGTCTGTCGATTTTCCAGCCGCCATTCTCGCGCTGGTATAAAAAGCGGTCATGCAGGCGATGCTCACCGCCCTGCCAGAATTCCATCTGCTCAATCGGAATGCGGAAGCCGCCCCAGAAGCTCGGCAGCGGAATTTCCCCCTGCTGGAACTTCTGTTTCAGCTCCAGGAATTTACTTTCCAGCACGCCGCGGGCAGAGATCCGGCTGGACTGTTTTGACACCCAGGCACCAATCTGGCTGTCGCGCGGGCGGCTGTGGAAATACTTCACCACCTCAAGGGTCGAGAGACGTTCCGCTTTACCGATGACCATCACCTGACGTTCCAGCATGTGCCACGGGAACAGCAGGCTGATGCGCGGGTTGTTTTCTAAGTGGTGCGCCTTGCGGCTGCCCAGATTGGTATAGAACACCAGCCCTTTCTCGTCGTAATGCTTAAGCAAGACGATGCGCTGATACGGTTGACCGTTTTCATCTACCGTCGCGACGACCATGGCCGTTGGGTCGGCCAGCTTCGCGTCGCAGGCCTGTTTCAGCCAGCGCTCAAAAAGCACGAGGGGTTCAGCGGGAAGATCCTGGCGACGCAGGCCGCCTTTGGTGTATTCACGGCGCAGATGCGCAATTTGCTGCAGTTCGTCGTTATCTGACATGGCGTTAGCTGATCTTGAGATTGGGTGGCGCTATTGTGCGCCGCCCCTGTAAAAATCTCAACGCTTCGGATTTTCAAGCTGGCAGTTGTTCAGCACAATGCGGTCTCGTTTGTAGACCGTGGCGCTGTCGCCTTTCGACCAGAATACATAGATGCCGTCCGAATAACGCGCCCCGGAGGCCGAGATACCCTGCTTAAGGGTTAGCAGCTTGTTATCGTAAACGAAGCTGGCTTCCTGACGCGGGTTATTCAGCTTCACGGTCAGCGGTTTTTCATCGCAGCGATACTCCAGCGTATCGGTCTGCATGCGCTCAAGGAACTGGTTATAGACGCTGCATCCTGACAGCAATAAAGGCGCGGCAACAAGAAGAAGTTTTTTCATGGGCGTATTCCGAAGACTTTCCTGGTCCTGGAGGGCATGGCTGCCCCCCTGTTTTATTCCATTCTAACGACGAGGCGCCGCGCTGAATTTCAGTTAACTCTGATTATGACGAGGATTTGCAGGGAAAATCGCCCCGAGGACGCTGGCCTCGCGCGCGCCGGTTACCGACGGCAAATTCCCTGGCAGCCCTGCGATAGTGCGCCAGGCAAGCCAGGCGAAAGCCAGCGCTTCCATATCATCCCCGCTGATGCCGGCCTCGTCCGTCGTGGTCACCTCAGTGCCCGGCAGCAGCCCGGCAAGACGAGCCATCACCAGCGGGTTTCGGCTTCCCCCGCCGCACACCAGCAGGCGTTCGCAGCCGCCGCTGAGCAGCACTTGCTCAGAGATCGACACGGCCGTTAATTCGGCAAGCGTCGCCTGGACATCCTGCGGGGCGAGTGCCGGGAACAGCGCAAGCTGGCGCTCGAGCCAGCCAAAGTTGAAGTATTCTCGTCCCGTGCTTTTCGGCGCCGGTAAGGCAAAATAAGGGTCGCTGAGCATGGACTGCAGCAGCGGGAGAATCACTTTACCCTCGCTCGCCCACTCGGCGTTTTTATCATACGGTTGACCGCACTGCCGCCAGATCCAGGCATCCATTAACATATTCCCCGGGCCGGTATCGTAGCCGCGAACGGGCTGCCCCGGAATAAGCATCGAGAGGTTAGCAATCCCGCCTATGTTGAGCACCATGCGGCGTTCTGTAGGGTGCGCCAGCAACGCCTGATGGAAGGCAGGCACCAGCGGTGCGCCCTGTCCGCCAAGGGCAATATCGCGACGACGAAAATCCCCGACGACCGTTACGCCCGTCTTCGCCACAATCTGGTTGTTATCGCCGATTTGCAACGTATGCGGCGCGTCGCCAGTCGGCTCATGCCAGACGGTTTGTCCGTGACACCCGATGGCGACCACATCCTGGGGACGAAGATGTTCTTTTTGCATTAACGCCTGCACCGCATCCGCAAACAGCGCACCCAGCCGAACATCAAGTTGACCAAGCTGGGAGAGGGTTAAATGCTGCCCCTGACAGATGCTCAGAATGTCCTCTTTCAGCGAAAGGGGGATTGGCCAGGTCAGGCTCGCCTGCTGTGCCACCATATGTTCGTCAATGGCGGCCAGAACGACATCTACCCCATCCAGACTGGTGCCCGACATCACACCAATGTAGCGACCCGATTTCATGCGCTTTCCTTACGTTGCGTGGGCTAAGGATATCCACTCAACCATAAACAGCGCTCCTTTGCCATCCGACGATAATATTTTTTAACAATGTCTTGCCGGTATGGCGAGTGGCTCCTGTTTATGTCTCGTTAAGTCAAATTCAAGTACAATTTTCTTATTGTTAGTGCAAAGATATGAACTATGGCTCTTTATGCCATATAATTTAGCCATAACGGATGCCTCCAGATGGGCGTTTTTGGTGAACAGGAGATTCAAATGATTGTACGTGTACTGGGCGTTTCGCTGATTGGTTTAACCCTGGCTGGCTGTGTGAACGACAGCTCGCTGTCTGGCGACGTTTACAGCGCTTCTGAAGCAAAACAGGTTCAGAGCGTGACTTACGGTACCGTTGTTAACGCCCGTCCTGTACAAATTCAGGGTGGTGATGAAAACAACGTGATGGGCGCAATCGGCGGTGCTGTACTGGGTGGTTTCCTGGGTAATACCGTTGGCGGCGGCACGGGCCGTTCTCTGGCAACCGCAGCGGGCGCTGTAGCGGGTGGTGTCGCGGGTCAGGGCGTTCAGGGCGCGATGAACAAAACCCAGGGCGTAGAGCTGGAAATTCGTAAAGACGACGGCAGCACCATTATGGTTGTTCAGAAGCAGGGCAATACCCGCTTCTCTGCGGGTCAACGCGTCGTGCTGGCGAGCAACGGGAGCCAGGTTACCGTTTCTCCGCGTTAATTAAAAATGGATGTGGTCATCAGGCCACATCCATTTACAATATATATCACTCTCACAAATATATTTACAGAATACATTCATCCCACACATTATTAAACGCGTCATATATTGTTTCTGCGCAAAGTATTTAGCGTGCTAATTGATTAAACTCTTCGCAATCATCTCTTCATAATTATTTTTAATTTGTATAACTTTATATGCTTGCGAATAGTCGTTCTGTAAAAGGTCGTTATATCTCGTTCTGTTTCGGTTGCTTGGTCGTCATCGGAATATTACAGGCTTTATTTTCAAAACTGGTTGACTGGGTTCCGTCCTTTTCGCCTCTTTTGTTCCCCACACTCACCATTTTTTTACTCGTGTTTCACCTGTTTATTGCCTGTTTTATGGCAATGAAATACTGGTGTGATAAGCGGCGGCTCTATCTGATTGCCATCTCATTTGCCTTTGCCGGTTCGGCCTTGCTGATGGTCGGAACATTGACCAGCTTTCCGGCATGGCTGGATCTCTATCAGTTCAACGTTGTGAACTACAACGATGCGATGATCTACTATATGTTCCGCCACCTCTTAATGGCGGTGCTGATGATCGTTTCGGCATTACTTTATCCCACGCGCAATCTGCCCCTTTCACGGTTGGCGCATATCATCATCGTTAGCGGTTCATTTCTTTTTACCGCATGTATGGTGATTCTGGCCTGGATGTATTCCAGCCATTCCCCGTTTTTATCCCTCGATCTGGTTGATAATGAAACGCGGCAGTTTATGGTTCTCTGGAGCCACAGCATTAATATTTCATTAATCGTTCTCTGGGTCGTGACACTAGCCACGCTGATGTTTATTACGCGCGTGCGTAATCTGTTCTGGGTAGGCGGTAATTTTCTGTGTGTCTGCTATGTCGTCACGCTCTCTATGCTGTTGGTAGGCGGACATGCAGAAGATATATCCTGGTATCGCGCCCGATTATTTGAAACCGTCGCGACGCTGATTATTATTTTTGTGCTGCTCTATGATGTCTTCAGGTTGTATCGTGACTCCCATTTGAAGTATCAGCAGTCGTATCAAAATTCGATTCGCGATCCGCTCACGCGCCTTTATAACCGCAGCTATTTTTATGAATCGTTAAACCAGGCGCTGGGCATCGCCAAACCCAGTCGCCCGGTTTCGGTTATCGTCAGCGATCTCGATCGTTTCAAGCGTATCAACGACAACTACGGTCACCTGCAGGGAGATAAAGTCCTGCAGTTTGTCGCCAATCTGCTGATGGACTCCGTACGTCCGCAGGATATCGCAGCGCGAATCGGCGGCGAAGAGTTTGTCCTGATGCTGGCAAACACCTCCGCAGAAGACGCATATCAGGTGGCGGAGCGCATTCGGTTGAAGCTAAGCGGTTTTGATAAAATTAGCAGCGAGGGTCAGTTACCAGAGCCGATTACCATAAGCATGGGGGTGTTTACGGCAACCTCTTCGTCGGTAAGCGCAGAAGCGTGCGTGGAAAGTGCCGATAAGGCGATGTATGAAGCGAAAGAGACGGGCCGTAACCGCGTCGTTGTATTTAAGTAAAAACAAGGCCTTGCAGATGCAAGGCCGTGTTGTCTGGTCAGTCGCGAGACTGTAGCTCGTGAATGTTTTGCTCAAGGCGCGCAATGAGGCTGATGAGCATTTCCAGCTCCGTCGGTGAAACGCCTGAAAGGATTTCACCGCGCGTTTTGGTGATCACCGCTTCCATTTCAGTGATGATAGGCGCCGCTTTCTCCGTCAGCTTAATGCGCTTGGCGCGACGATCGCTGGCGCAGGTTTGCCGGGAGATCAGTCCCTTCTCTTCCAGCTGGTCAAGCGTGCGCACCAGCGACGGTTGCTCAATGCCTATCGCTTTAGCCAGTTGAATTTGCGACTGGTCGGGCGGCAGCTGATGAATGTTGTGCAACGTGACCCAATGCGTCTGCGTCAGTTCCAGAGGTTTCAGGCGATGGTCAATCAGAGCACGCCAGACGCGTACCAACCTTGCCAGATCAGAACCTAATGGCGATTCCAATTTCATCTCCTTATAATTAGCTTGCTAAGTTATTATACTGATTTTAGAATAGTGTGCAGCATTTGTATTGGCAAAACAAATGCAATACTGCATTCATCGGACTCAAAAGTATGACTTACACTGAATTATGATGCTTCTTCATACTCAGACAAGCCAACGCGGCATTCTGTTCACTGCAAAGGATTTCTGCCTGTGATCTTTTTTCATCGCTCAGAAGGTTTACCCCTTCAGGACCTGATCTTCGGTGCGTCAGTCTACTTTCCTCCCCTGTTTAAAGCCGTGCTGGTGGGCTTTGTTCTCTGGCTCATCGCGCATCGCCTGCTTCGCGACTGGATGTACTCCGGCGAAATCTGGCACCCCATGCTGATGGATCTCTCCCTGTTTGCCCTCTCCGTATGCCTGGGCCTTGCTGTTCTGATCGTGTGGTGAATATGCCTCTGAAAACGCTGAAGTACTTTTCCACCCTGTTCGTTCTTGTCCTCGCCCTGGCTGCTGGATGGTGGTTGTGGAATTATTATATGCAGTCCCCCTGGACCCGTGACGGCAAAGTTCGCGCTGAGCAGGTCAGCATCACCCCCCAGGTATCGGGAAGTATCACAACGCTGATGGTTAAGGATAACCAGTACGTTAAAAAGGGAGAGGTGTTATTCCGCATCGACGACACCCCGTATCACATTGCAATTCTGAACGCCCAGGCGCAGCTGGCAAAAGCCCAGTCTGACCTTGCTAAGGCCAATAATGAGGCCAATCGCCGCCGTCACCTGTCGAAAAACTACATCTCCGCGGAAGATTTAGATACCGCCAATATCAACGTCAAGGCCATGCAGGCGAGCGTCAACGTGGCTGAGGCCACGCTGAAGCAGGCGCAGTGGGAATTAACCCAAACCGTGGTCACCGCACCCGTCGACGGATGGGTGACCAACCTCTCCGCCCGGGTGGGAAATTATGCCACCGCCGGTCAGCCAGTTTTTGCTCTCGTCGACAGCCACTCGTTCTACGTCGTGGGCTATTTCGAAGAGACCAAGCTTCGTCATATACGTGAAGGCGCACCCGCCGCCATAACGCTGTATAGTGGCCCGCAAAAGTTACAGGGTCACGTTTCCAGCATTGGCCGCGCCATTTACGATCAAAGCGTTGAAACGGATTCCGGGCTGGTGCCGGACATCAAGCCGAACGTACCGTGGGTGCGCCTGGCTCAACGCGTGCCTGTGCGCGTGGAGTTTGACCGTTTACCCGAGGACATCACGCTGGTTTCCGGCACCACCTGCACTGTCTCTATCGGAACCCGTTAATGAAGCTGCAGGCGCTCTCCTGGCAAAACACGCCGTGGATGAAAGCGACGCGCCCCCAGTGGCGCTACGCGCTGCGTAACGGCATTGCCATGTGCCTGGCGCTGACTGTTGCCTATTATCTGAACCTGGATGAACCCTACTGGGCGATGACCTCCGCGGCGGTGGTAAGCTTCCCCACCGTTGGCGGGGTGATCAGCAAAAGCCTTGGCCGTATCGCAGGTAGCCTGCTGGGCGCCACCGCGGCGTTAATTATCGCGGGCCACACGCTGAACGATCCATGGCTGTTCCTGCTGAGCATGGCGGCATGGCTGGGTTGCTGTACCTGGGCCTGCGCCCATTTCACCAATAACGTGGCCTATGCTTTCCAGCTGGCGGGCTATACCGCCGCCATTATCGCCTTCCCGGTCGTCAACGTGCTCGACACCACCGAGCTATGGGATATCGCACAGGCGCGCGTCTGCGAAGTCATTGTCGGGATCCTCTGCGGCGGATTTATGATGATGATCCTGCCCAGCACCTCTGACGGCACTGCGCTTATCACTGCGCTGAAAACCATGCATACCCGGCTGCTGGAACATGCGAGCCTGCTGTGGCAACCGGATACCAGCGATGACATCCGCCTCGCGCATGAAAAGGTTATCGGGCAGATCCTGACCATGAATCTGTTGCGAATTCAGGCGTTCTGGAGCCATTACCGTTTTCGCCGTCAGAACACGCTGCTTAACTATTTGCTGCACCAGCAGCTGCGCATGACCAGCGCTATCTCCAGCCTGCGCCGAATGCTGCTCAACTGGCCGACACCGCCAGAAAACACCCGCGCGGTAATCGAAACCCTGCTCGCGGCGCTCGCGCGACCGGATGCGGACATCTATACCGTCGCGAAGATCATCGCCCCGCTCGCCCCGGTGGATGAGTTTGATTATCGCCATCGCGCCTTCTGGCAGCGGCTGAATTACTTTTGTCGGCTATACCTGCGCAGCAGCCGCTGGATTAAGGCGGTAGAGAATGCTACCCCGGTCACGGAGTTCGCCGTTCCCGGCAGCCCGGCTCTCGCACGTCACACCGATTATCTGGAAGCGCTGTGGAGCGGTTTTCGCACCTTCAGCGCACTGATGCTGGTGGGGGCGTGGAGCATTACCACGCAGTGGGAGTCAGGTTCGGCGGCGTTAACGCTTGCCGCTATCAGCTGCGTGCTTTACTCCGTCGCGGCCTCGCCGTTTAACTCGCTTACGCTGCTGCTGCGAACGCTTGTTTTGCTATCACTGTTCAGTTTTGTGGTGAAGTTTGGCCTGATGGTGCAGATAAGCGATCTCTGGCAGTTTCTGCTGTTCCTGTTTCCGCTGTTAACTACGATGCAGCTCCTTAAGCTGCAAATGCCGAAACTGGCGGGTCTGTGGGGACAGCTGATTGTCTTTATGGGCTCGTTTATCTCCGTGACGAATCCGCCGGTTTATGATTACGCCGCTTTTCTGAATGACAACCTGGCAAAGATTCTTGGCGTCGGGCTGGCGTGGCTGGCCTTCGCGGTGTTGCGTCCCGGCTCTGACGCACGCAAAAGCCGTCGACATATCCGTGAATTGCGCAGAGGGTTTGTCGACCAGCTCAGCCGCAAGCCGCATCTGCAAGAAAGCGAGTATGAATCGCTGGTTTATCACCACGTTAGCCAGTTAAATAACAGCCAGGACGCGCTGTCCCGACGCTGGCTGCTGCGCTGGGGGGTGGTGCTGTTGAACTGCTCGCACGTGGTCTGGCAACTTCGCGCATGGGAAACGCGCTCCGATCCGCTGTCGCAGGTACGTGATGTGTGTATCTCTCTGCTACGCGATGTGATGAGCGAGCGCGGCGTTCAGCAGCGGCCTCTGGAGGCCACGCTGGCTGAACTGCAGCGGATCTGCGACACCCTTGCCCGGCATCATCTTCCCGCAGCCCGCGATTTGGCCTCGATAATCTGGCGCCTGCACTGCTCGCTGTCGCAGCTGGAACAGGCGCCTCCGCCAGGAACGATTGGGGATCAGATTACGCCGCAGGCATAGCGCGCCCCGCCGCCGCCAAGCGGTTTAGGCTGATCGGACATGTTATCGCCGCCCACATGGATCATCAGCGCTTTGCCTTTAACCTCATCCAGCTTTTTCAGCCGCGGGGCCACGACCGGATCCGTGGCTTTACCGTCATTGTTTACCACCAGCACCGGCAAGTCGCCCAGGTGTCCCATACCTTCAGGCCCTTCATGTTTTCCTGAATTCTGCGGGTCGAGGTGGCCCCCTGCTGCTTCCGCTGCCGACGGTTTACCCTCTTTCATGGCTGGCTGACAGCTCCCTTTGGCATGAACATGGAAGCCGTGTTCGCCCGGCGGGAGTGCTTTAAGATCGGGTGCGAATTCCAGCCCTTTATCGGTCTCGGTGATTTTCACCGTCCCGATGGACTGACCCACACCCTGTGAGGTGACGAGATTCATTTCTACTTCGTCGCTGGCTGCCTGCGCCCCTGCGCAAACAACCAGCGTGACCAATGCCAGAGTAAAACGCTTCATATGACCTCCGCTGGTTATTTTTTGCCCCTTAAGTGTATACCAGGGGCACAGATTTCACCGGAAAGTCACCTTCTTGCGGTTTAAGGCACGTCGTAACCCAGCGCGGCTTTGCGGATGCGGAACCACTGCTGGCGGGTCATCTGCAACTCTTCGGCGGCCAGCGCGGAACGGACGCGTTCAATTTTCCCTGAGCCAATAATCGGCAGCGGTTTTGACGGCAGACGCAGGATCCAGGCGTAAACCACCTGCTCTATGCTCTGGGCGTTCAGCTCGCGGGCGATGGTTTCCAGCTCATTGCGCAGCGGCTGGAACGCATCATCATTAAACAGGCGTCCACCGCCGAGGCACGACCAGGCCATCGGGCGAATGCGCAGCTGCTGCAGCTGGTCGAGCGTGCCATCCAGCAGCAGCGGCTGATGCACCGGGGAGATCTCAACCTGGTTAGTGGCGAGCGTAAACGGCAGACGAGACTGAAGCAGCGCAAACTGGGCCGGGGTAAAGTTGGAGACGCCGAAGTGACGCACCTTCCCGCTCTGATGCAGACTCAGGAAGGCTTCCGCCACCTCATCGGCATCCATCAGCGGGTCCGGACGGTGAATCAGCAGCAGGTCGATACGATCGGTTGCCAGATTGACCAGCGACTGCTCGGCGCTCTTGATGATATGGGCGCTGTCGGTGATGTAGTGGCCGAGGGCATGCTCCGGTTTGGCCGTGGTGGCAATACCGCATTTGGTAACGATCTCCATGCGCTCCCGGAGTGCCGGAACCAGCTTGAGCGCCTCGCCAAAGGCGGCTTCACACTGATAGCCACCGTAAATATCCGCATGATCGACTGTTGTTACCCCTAAATCGATATGCTCTTCAATAAAGCTTGCCAGCTGGAGGGGGGACATATTCCAGTCCATCAGGCGCCAGTAGCCCATCACAAAACGGGAGAATTCTGGCCCCTGGGGGGCAAGGGTAATACGCTGAACCATAACATTTTCATCAAGGACGTGATGTCATGAGTATACGCAATTACCGCATTAAAACAGTGAAGGTTGCTGGGGTTCTTCGGTCTCAGAGGCTTTGTTTGCGCGGATTTTGCGCAGAAGTCGCTGTCTGCAGAGGCGCAGCACCTCCTGCTTTTGCGTGTCGCTGAAGTTTTGCCAGTTAAAACGCTCGTCACGGGTACGCATGCACCCGCGGCAATAACCGCGTTCATCGGACTGACAAATCCCCCGGCACGGGCTCTGGATGGGGAAAAACTCCAGTTGCTCTGCCACACTCACCTCCGGTTAACCTCTCTCACCTACAGTGAAGACGCTAAAAGCGCCCCGTGCAAGGGCTTTACCACAGTTTTGTGGCATTAAGGTTTCACTAATCTTCCCTCTTTATACTCGCCACATCATGACAATGACAGGTTTTACGATCGATGTGGTTAAGTAAAAAGTTACAATGTAACGACATAAAATTTACTCTGGGCTGTGCACTCTTTTTTACTCTGCTTAACGGGCTGTTTATACAGCGCAGCTGGGCCATTATTGCCCCTGCGCATCTGCACGATATTCTCTTCGCCGCATCCGTACCGGTGGTGCTGTTTTGTGGCTGGGTCATAGTATTTAGCCTGCTCAATATCCCGTATATCCGTAAGCCGCTGCTGATCGTCTTAACTGTCGGGTGCGCTGCGGCAACTTACTTTATGTTTACCTACGGCGCGGTCATCGATCAGAACATGATTGTGAACGTGTTCGAAACTAACTCCCAGGAAGCCACCGCGCTGGTGACCCCGCAGATGATTCTGTGGATTGTCATAGCCGGTCTTGTTCCATCCCTGGTGCTGGCGCTGACCCGCATTCGTACCGGCAAATGGTGGTACGCCCTGCTGACGCGTGTTGCCGCGATGCTAGGTGCCCTGCTGGTGATTATTCTTATCGCTGCAGTGTTTTATAAAGATTACGCGTCGCTGTTCCGCAATAACAAAAGCATCGTCAAAATGGTCACTCCGGCGAACTACGTCAGCGCCGTGGTGAAATACAGCAAGATGCGCTGGTTTGCCGGCGATCAAACGCTGGTGCGGATTGGCGAAGATGCGCACAAAGGCGCGCTGATTACGGGTCAGCAGAAGAAAACCGTTCTGGTGCTGGTCATCGGCGAAGCGTCGCGCGCGGCGAACTACTCCCTCAATGGCTACGGGCGTGAAACCAACCCCGAGCTGAAAAAGCAGGATGTGATTAACTTCCCGCAGGCCTCCTCGTGCGGCACTGAAACCGCCGTATCCGTTCCGTGCATGTTCTCCGGTATGACGCGCAGCAAATATGATGCCGACCTGGCGCACCATCAGGAAGGGCTGCTCGACGTGCTCAACCATGCGGGTATCAACCTCCTGTGGCGCGACAACGACGGTGGCTGTAAAGGTGCCTGCGATCGTATTCCCCATACCGACATGACGCAGTGGAAGCTGGATCAGTTCTGCAAAGACCAGTCCTGTATTGATGACGTGAATTTCTACCGCCTGGACAACGTGCTGGACGGTCTGAAGCAGGACACGGTGCTGGTTATCCACCTGATGGGCAGCCACGGCCCGGCGTACTATCGCCGTTACCCGGATAATTTCCGTAAATTTACCCCCACCTGCGACACCAACGAAATTCAGGATTGCGACCATCAGGCGCTGATGAACACCTATGACAATACCATCCTGTATACCGACAGCATGGTCAGCAAAACCATTGATGCGCTGAAAGCCCGTCAGGCGAACATGAACACCGCGCTGATTTACCTCTCGGATCACGGGGAATCGCTCGGTGAAAGCGGTATTTACCTGCACGGCACGCCGTACATGCTGGCGCCGGAGCAGCAGACGCACATTCCGTTTATGTTCTGGCTGTCCCCGGACTATGCGAAAAACTTTGGCATCAACGCGCAGTGTTTACGCGACCAAGCAGCAAAAAATGCGGTTTCGCAGGACAATTTATTCTCGACGGTGCTGGGCATGATGGACGTTAAATCAAGCGTTTATCAGCAACAGTTGGACATTCTGAATGCGTGTCGCCGGTAACAGCGCTTGCATTAGACCGAACGGTCTATTAGAGTGAATCCATGAGCAGAAATACTGAACACGACACGCGCGAACATCTCCTGGCGACCGGCGAGCGGCTGTGCATGCACCGCGGCTTCACCGGTATGGGGTTGAGCGAGCTATTAAAAACCGCTGAGGTACCGAAAGGGTCGTTCTATCACTACTTTCGATCCAAAGAGGCCTTTGGCGTGGCGATGCTGGAGCGGCACTATGCTGCTTACCACCAGCGCCTCGCGACCCACTTCGCCACGGGGGAAGGTAACTATCGGGATCGTGTTCTGAACTACTACCAGGAAACGCTGAACCAGTTCTGTCAGCAGGGCATTATCAGCGGATGCCTGACGGTTAAACTCTCTGCCGAAGTGTGCGATCTCTCAGAAGATATGCGCACTGCAATGGATAAAGGCGCCAGCGGCGTTATCGCCCTGCTGGCGCAGGCGCTGGCGAAGGGGCGCGAAGAAAATACGCTCGCCTTCCCCGGGGATCCCTTAACGCAGGCTCAGGTGCTCTACTCCCTCTGGTTAGGCGCCAACCTGCAGGCTAAAATTTCTCGCAGTGCCGTGCCGCTCGAAAGCGCGCTGGCACATGTGAAAAGTACGATTACTGCGCCTGGCGCTTAGCAGGCGTTTTTATTTACGTTATTACTAGTCGACTGGTCTACTCAGGAGTCGTTATGTCAGCTGAAAAATTATTTACCCCCTTAAAAGTGGGTGCCGTAACCGCGCCAAACCGCGTGTTTATGGCTCCGCTTACCCGTCTGCGCAGTATTGAGCCGGGTGATATCCCAACCCCACTGATGGGTGAATACTATCGTCAGCGCGCCAGCTCTGGCCTGATCATCACTGAAGCCACGCAAATTTCTGCTCAGGCCAAGGGATATGCGGGTGCGCCGGGGCTGCACAGCCCGGAGCAGATCGCCGCATGGCAGAAAATCACCGCGGGCGTTCACGCTGAAGACGGTCGCATTGCGGTCCAGCTGTGGCATACCGGTCGTATCTCCCACAGCAGCATTCAGCCTGGCGGTCAGGCGCCGGTTTCAGCGTCTGCCCTGAACGCGAACACCCGCACCTCCCTGCGCGATGAAAACGGCAACGCGATCCGCGTCGACACCTCTACGCCACGCGCGCTGGAGCTGGATGAGATCCCGGGAATCGTGAACGATTTCCGTCAGGCCGTGGCCAACGCCCGCGAAGCCGGTTTTGACCTGGTTGAGCTGCACTCCGCGCACGGTTACCTGCTGCACCAGTTCCTGTCACCGTCGTCTAACCATCGCACCGACCAGTACGGCGGCAGCGTCGAAAACCGCGCCCGCCTGGTGCTGGAAGTGGTTGACGCCGTTTGTCAGGAGTGGAGCCCGGACCGTATCGGTATCCGCGTCTCCCCAATCGGTACGTTCCAGAACGTCGACAACGGTCCGAATGAAGAAGCGGACGCGCTGTATCTGATTGAAGAGCTGGCGAAACGCGGCATTGCCTATCTGCACATGTCCGAGCCGGACTGGGCCGGCGGTAAGCCTTATACGGAAGCCTTCCGTCAGAAAGTGCGCGAGCGCTTCCACGGGGTGATCATCGGTGCGGGTGCTTATACCCCTGAGAAAGCCGAAGATCTGATTAATAAAGGGCTGATCGACGCCGTGGCGTTTGGCCGCGACTATATTGCCAACCCGGATCTGGTTGCTCGACTGCAGCAGAAAGCGGCCCTGAACCCGCAACGTCCTGAGAGCTTCTACGGCGGCGGCGCGGAAGGCTACACCGACTACCCTTCACTGTAATCTCGCCATTGTTCATTGATAGCGGCGACACTTCGCCGCTATACTAAAACATCGTTTCTGTTCAAAAAAATAGTCTATTCCATTGGTTAATGAGGAAATTATGCGCCTACTTCACACCATGCTGCGCGTTGGCGATCTGCAACGTTCTATCGATTTCTACACTAACGTCCTGGGCATGAAGCTGCTGCGCACCAGCGAAAACCCGGAATACAAATACTCGCTGGCGTTCGTGGGTTACGGCCCGGAAACGGATGAAGCGGTCATTGAACTGACCTACAACTGGGGCGTGGACAGCTATGAACTGGGCACCGCCTACGGCCATATCGCGCTGGAAGTGGACAACGCGGCCGAGGCGTGTGAACGCATTCGCAGCAACGGCGGTAACGTCACGCGCGAAGCCGGCCCGGTAAAAGGCGGCACCACCGTTATTGCCTTTGTAGAAGATCCGGACGGTTACAAGATCGAGCTGATTGAAGCCAAAGACGCGGGTCGCGGTCTGGGCAACTGATCCCTCAGGGCGCAACATGCGCCCGTAGTTTTACTGCATCACCCTGCAAAATTTGCCATAATGCGCACTGCTTTTTCCCCTTGTAAGAGACCCTGATGTCCGATAACGCTCAATTTAGCGGTCTGTGCGACCGTTTTCGTGGTTTTTATCCCGTTGTCATTGATGTAGAAACAGCCGGATTTAACGCTAAAACCGATGCGCTGCTCGAAATTGCCGCCATCACGCTGAAGATGGATGAACAGGGCTGGCTTACACCGGACACCACGCTGCATTTCCACATTGAACCTTTCGAAGGGGCAAACTTACAGCCGGAGGCGCTGGCGTTTAACGGTATCGATCCGCATAACCCGCTGCGTGGTGCAGTCAGTGAATATGATGCGCTGCACGCCATATTTAAAATGGTGCGTAAAGGCATGAAAGAGAGCAACTGCAGCCGCGCCATCATGGTAGCCCATAACGCCACCTTCGATCACAGCTTTACCATGGCCGCAGCCGAACGCGCGTCGCTCAAACGCAACCCTTTCCACCCGTTCGTGACCTTCGACACCGCCGCGCTAAGCGGCCTGGCGCTGGGACAAACGGTTTTATCCAAAGCCTGCATTACTGCGGGTATACCGTTTGACGGTACCCAGGCGCACTCCGCCTTATACGATACGGAGCGCACCGCAGAGCTGTTCTGTGAGATCGTCAACCGCTGGAAGCGTCTGGGCGGCTGGCCGCTGCCGATGGGCGACAGTGAAGAATAAAAAAAAGCGACCTCTTCAGGTCGCTTTTTTATTAACGCAGAAATTTATTCAGCGTCCGGCTCTTCCGTTTTGTACTTCGCCGCCGTCTCTTTGATCAGCTGCTGCAGTTCGCCGCGCTGATACATCTCAATCAGGATATCGCAGCCGCCCACCAGCTCGCCGTCTACCCACAGCTGCGGGAAGGTCGGCCAGTTAGCGTATTTTGGCAGCTCAGCGCGGATGTCCGGGTTCTGCAGGATATCAACGTAAGCAAAACGCTCACCACAGGCTGACAGCGCCTGAACCGCTTGCGCGGAGAAGCCGCAGCTTGGCAGCTTCGGAGAACCTTTCATATACAGCAGAATCGGGTTTTCAGCGATCTGGCGCTGGATTTTTTCAATAGTGGTGCTCATGTCTTGCTTCCTTTAACTTCTGTTACGGCAATAGTCTGACATTGTAGCGGGTCAGGCTGGCATCGGAAAATAACATTTTCATCACGTTTATATATTTTACCCCGACTCCACAAAAGTTGCATTGCAAATGGTGTTTACCCCTTCGCCCGTCAGGGTTTTGCTTAGGGAGTGAACAATTCTGCGTCAGAACGATGAATTTTTTTGCACTTGCTAACGAAACACGTTTTTAGATTGAAAAATGCTATTAACTTCTCGGGTTTTTATGGATTAGAATCGACGGGCTTTGTAAATCACACGCGGGTATTATTGATGACCTGCATATATCAGGGGACTGCCCAGTGGCGCGGATAACTAAAATCTCGATCACGCTCTGTGCTTTACTGTTTACATCACTCACGTTAACGCCAGCGGCAAACGCCTCTCAGCAGGCGCGGCAATCTGCTGTACAAAAAAGCCATCTGGTGAAAGCCACAGAACGTAAGAAAAAAACCAGCAACAAGAACGACAAGAAAAAAACCACCGCTCAGACTAAACAAACCGCTTCCAGCAAGACGAAAACAAAATCTTCCCGCACTACCCGCACCGCCAAAAATAAAGCTTCGCAGACCGCCGCTAACCTCGTTACAGAAAAATGCATTACCCGTAAAGGCCATAAAGCAAAATGCACGAAGGTAACAAAGCTGGCGGATGTGCATAAAGTGCGTGTGCAAAAAGCGCAAAAAACCGCGATGAATAAACTGATGGGGCAGATTGGCAAACCTTATCGTTGGGGCGGCAGTTCGCCGCGTACCGGTTTCGACTGCAGCGGCCTCGTCTATTACGCCTATAAAGATCTGGTTAAATTCCGTATTCCACGTACCGCCAATGAGATGTATCACCTGCGCGATGCGTCACCGGTTAACCGGGGTGAGCTGGAAAACGGCGACCTGGTCTTCTTCCGCACGCAGGGTCGCGGTACGGCTGACCACGTGGGCGTCTACGTCGGCAACGGGAAATTCATCCAGTCTCCGCGCAGCGGTCAGGACATTCAGATCACCTCGCTCAGCGAAGATTACTGGGTACGTCACTACGTCGGCGCGCGTCGCGTCATGACGCCAAAAACCATTCGTTAATCCCTGCCCTGCCGCATCTGCGGCAGGGTAAGTTCCTCTTTTGCATACCCTTTCAATTTGCTATCCTGTCCTTGTTGTCTGTAGGGTTATTGGCAACACAAAATACAATAAGGAGAGAAGCAATGTCGTTCGAATTACCTGCACTACCGTATGCAAAAGACGCCCTGGCACCGCACATTTCAGCGGAAACCCTGGAATACCACTACGGCAAGCATCATCAGACGTACGTCACTAACCTGAACAACCTCATCAAGGGCACCGATTTTGAAGGCAAAACGCTGGAAGAGATCGTTCGCAGCTCAGAGGGTGGCGTTTTTAACAACGCGGCTCAGGTGTGGAACCACACTTTCTACTGGCACTGCCTGGCGCCGAATGCCGGTGGCGAACCTGCCGGTGAACTGGCAGCCGCCATCAACGCCGCCTTTGGCAGCTTTGCAGAGTTTAAAGCGAAGTTTACCGATGCCGCCATCAAGAACTTCGGTTCTGGCTGGACGTGGCTGGTAAAAGAGGCGGATAGCAAACTGGCTATCGTGTCCACGTCTAACGCGGGCACCCCGCTGACCACCAGCGCTACGCCGCTGATGACCGTGGACGTGTGGGAACATGCTTACTACATTGATTACCGTAATGCGCGCCCGAACTACCTGGAGCACTTCTGGGCTCTGGTTAACTGGGACTTTGTCGCGAAGAACTTCGCCGCGTAAGACACACGCAGAAGGGGTAACCCTTCTGCGTTTTTGCTTATTCAGCCGTGCAAACCGCTTCAGGCTGTTTACGGCCGGACATCATCACCAGCAGCAGGCCGAGCGCGGCAATAATCGCCCCCATCACCGGCACAAAACTGTACCCCAGACCGCCTGAAATCACGGCGCCTCCGGCGGCGGCGCCCAGCGCATTGCCGAGATTGAATGCCCCGATATTCACGGAAGACGAGAGACCCGGCGCCTCATGGGCGACACGCATCACGCGCATCTGCAGCGGCGGCACCACGGCAAAGGTGGCAGCGCCCCAGACAACCATCGCAATCGCCGCGCCGAATTCATTCTGCGCCAGCCACGGGATCGCGACCATAATGACAATCAGCAGGGTTAAAAAGCCCTTCAGCGTGCCGCTCACGGAACGGTCAGCAAATTTCCCGCCGAGATAGTTGCCAATCGAGAAGCCGACGCCAATCAGCACCAGCATCGCGGTAACAAAGAGTGGCGTTGCGTGGGTAATGTCGTGTAAGACCGGCGAAATATAGGTGTAGAGGGTAAACATCGCTCCTGCCCCCAGCACGGTGGTCAGCAGCGCGGAGAGTACCTGCGGGCGCATCAGCACCGACAGCTCTCTGCGTACATCAGGGCGTTCACCCGCACTGCCTTTTGGCAGGGAGAAGAATAACGCCACCATCGAGACCACGCCCAGTCCGGCCGTCGCCAGGAAGGACATCCGCCAGCCAATGACCTCGCCCAGCCAGGTTGCCGCAGGAACACCGCCGATGTTAGCGATGGTCAGCCCCATAAACATGGTCGCCACGGCGCTGGCCTGCTTGTGTTTTGGCACCACGCTTGCGGCCACGACCGAGCCCAGACCAAAGAAGGCACCGTGGTTGAGGCTGGTCAGAATGCGCGACAGCATCAGAGTGGTGTAATCCGGCGAAATGGCCGAAAGCACGTTGCCCAGGGTGAAAATCGCCATCAGGAAAATCAGCGCATTGCGGCGCGCACGGTGCGAAAGCAGAAGCGTCATCAGCGGCGCTCCTACCATCACGCCGATGGCGTAGGCGCTGATTAACATCCCGGCGGCCGGGATCGAGACGTCCACGCCCCGGGCGATAACGGGCAGTAACCCCATCGGGGAGAATTCAGTGGTGCCAATCCCAAAAGCGCCAATCGCCAGGGCCAGCAGGGGAAAATTGATTTTCATACGTCAACTCCGGATGCCGTGTCATGTGGTGACACAGAACAAAGAAGCGGAAAGCATGACATCAATCACAAAAAATGAGAAGTTAACAAAATGGCAAAAGATTTTTGCCAGAGAAGTAACAATCCGAGCGTTCGGGAGGGAGAAGGCTCTCCCCCCGCGTAAATCAATGCAGCGCAGCCGTCAGGCCAGCCGCCACAATCAGCGCCAGCACAATAACGGTGGTGAACAGCGAAAACTTCAGATCGGAACTCATCAATTTTTCTCCTTTTAATCCCCCCACGAAAAGTGAGCTTGCTCATTTTTGCACAGTTTACGTCAAAAATCTTCCTGGATTTAAGCTGATAAACACTTTACCTCTTCCCCTTTTCATCAAGATAGGCCAAAATTCCACGCTAAATTTATTAGCGTACCGGCCATTGACCCCCTCCTGACGTCCCGTGTCGTTTTCCCGGCGTGCCGCAATTCAAAATTGCGTGATAAGGGTGAGAGAAGGCAAACGTTTACCTTCAAGTTTTTCAGGAGTTTAGGATATGGTCTGGAGTGACATTTAATGGCAACAATTAAAGACGTAGCAAAACGCGCAAACGTTTCCACTACAACCGTATCACATGTAATTAACAAAACCCGTTTTGTGGCGGAAGAGACGCGCAACGCCGTCTGGGCAGCGATCAAAGAGCTGCACTACTCGCCAAGCGCGGTTGCGCGCAGCCTCAAGGTTAATCACACCAAGTCTATTGGTCTGCTGGCGACCAGCAGCGAAGCGGCCTATTTTGCCGAGATCATTGAAGCGGTAGAAAAAAACTGCTTCCAGAAAGGCTATACCCTGATTCTCGGCAACGCCTGGAACAGCATTGAAAAACAGCGCGCCTACCTGTCGATGATGGCGCAAAAGCGCGTGGACGGCCTGCTGGTAATGTGTTCAGAGTACCCGGAATCCGTGCTGTCGATGCTGGAAGAGTATCGCCATATCCCTATGGTGGTGATGGACTGGGGCGAAGCGCGCGCCGACTTCACCGACTCCGTTATCGATAACGCCTTCGAAGGCGGTTACATGGCGGGCCGTTATCTGATCGAACGCGGCCACCGCGAGATTGGCGTGATCCCGGGCCCGCTGGAACGCAACACCGGCGCGGGCCGCCTGGCTGGTTTTATGAAAGCGATGGAAGAAGCGCTAATCACCGTGCCGGAAAACTGGATCGTGCAGGGCGACTTTGAGCCGGAATCAGGCTACCGCGCGATGCAGCAGATCGTCTCCCAGCCGCACCGTCCAACCGCCGTTTTCTGCGGGGGCGATATCATGGCGATGGGCGCCCTCTGTGCGGCCGACGAGCTGGGTCTGCGCGTACCGCAGGACATCTCCGTGATCGGGTATGACAACGTGCGCAACGCGCGCTTCTTCACGCCAGCGTTGACCACCATTCACCAGCCGAAAGATTCGCTGGGTGAAACCGCCTTCAATATGCTGCTGGACAGGATCGTCAACAAGCGTGAAGAGTCGCAGTCCATTGAAGTTCATCCTCGCCTCATCGAACGCCGTTCCGTTGCGGATGGCCCGTTCCGCGACTACCGTCGTTAATCTCATTGCGGAGCCAGTCAGTCTGGCTCCCGCAGCCACTCCCGGTTAAGCGTTTCGCTGTCCCCCAGATAGTCCAGCAGCCAGGCCATCGCCGGCGAGACATCATTTTGTTGCCAGGTGAGGCAGCAGGCCGCATCCGGGAACGGATTCTCCAGCGTCAGCTCAACCCACTCACCGGTGTCGATTCGCGGACGTGCAAAATGGGCGGGAACCATGCCTACGCAGAGCCCGGCGCTGAGGCACGTCGCCGACGATCCCCAGTCAGGGGCGACAACCCGCCGCTGGTTGTCCAGCAGCCAGGTAATTCGCTTCGGCAGCGAGCGGGAGGTATCTTCCAGCACCAGCGACGGACAGCTGCGCAGCGTATCGTCGCTCAGCGGCCCTTCCGTCGCCGCCAGCGGATGATCGCTTGCCACCACGCATTTCCAGCTCAGCATCCCCATATCGCGAAAGGCGTAACGTCCCCCGACCGGGATAGCCTGGGTCGCGCCAATCGCCATCTCTACCCTGCCGTCCGCCAGCGCATCCCAGACGCCGTTGAACACCTCCTGCGAGACCCGCAGTTCTACGTCAGAGAAATGTCGATAAAAATCGACAATCATCTGCCGGGTGCGCTCGGGCTTAACGATGTTATCCACCGCAATGGAAAGGTGCCCCCGCCAGCCGTTCGCGATCTGCTGGCACTGCTCGCGGGTGATCTGCATTTTTTTGATAACAGAACGCCCTTCCTTTAAAAACCACGCCCCTGCGGGCGTTAATTCAACATCACGATGCCGCCGTTCAAACAGCGGTACCGCCAGCCACTCCTCAAGCTGTCGCACCGTATAGCTGATGGCTGAAGGGACGCGGTGCAACTCCTGCGCCGCTCCGCTAAAGCTGCCGTTACGCGCGACAGCATCGACCACCTCAAGAGAATAATCTGACCACATTTTCTGCCTGCAAAAAATTTGAATGCACCCGCCAAATATTAGCGTTTCACAAGCGGCTTTGCACTCCCTACACTCAGCGCCAACGTATACCTGCCTCCTCAGGAGAATAAAACAGTGCAACCCAGGAAAGGTTTTTTAGTCTGGCTCGGCGGCTTAAGCGTGCTGGGCTTTTTGGCCACCGATATGTACCTGCCGGCGTTTGCCGCCATGCAGGAAGATTTGCAAACCCCTGCTGCCGCCATCAGCGCCAGCCTGAGCCTGTTCCTGGCCGGTTTTGCCTTCGCGCAGCTGCTCTGGGGACCGCTTTCGGATCGCTTTGGGCGTAAACCGGTGCTGTTGCTGGGGCTGGCCATTTTTGCCGTGGGCTGCCTGGGGATGCTATGGGTGCGCGATGCCACCTGGCTGCTGGTGCTGCGGTTTGTTCAGGCGGTCGGCGTCTGTGCCGCGGCCGTGACCTGGCAGGCGCTGGTCACCGATTACTATCCGGCGAACCGCACTAACCGTATTTTCGCCACCATCATGCCGCTGGTAGGGCTCTCACCGGCCCTCGCCCCGCTGCTGGGAAGCTGGATCCTCGCGCACTTTGACTGGCAGGCCATCTTTGCCACACTGTTTGCCATCACGCTGGTGCTGATGCTGCCGGCGGTCGCCCTCAAGCCCGCGCATAAAAAAGAGGCGCACGCAGACGCGAAGCCGATTACCTTCACCTCCCTGCTGAGCGCGAAAGCGTATCGCGGCAACGTTCTGATCTATGCCGCCTGCTCGGCGAGCTTCTTCGCGTGGCTGACCGGTTCGCCTTTTATTCTGCACGATATGGGCTATAGCCCGGCGGCCATTGGCCTGAGCTACGTTCCGCAGACCATCGCGTTCCTGGTGGGCGGGTACGGCTGTCGCGCGGCGCTGCAAAAATGGGAAGGCCAGCAGATGCTGCCGTGGCTGCTGGTGCTCTATGCGCTGAGCGTCATCGGCACCTGGGCCGTTGGCTTTATTCCGGGCGCGGGTCTGGCCGAAATATTGATTCCATTCTGCGTGATGGCCATCGCGAACGGGGCGATCTACCCTATCGTTGTGGCGCAGGCGCTGCGTCCGTTCCCGCAGGCGACAGGCCGCGCGGCTGCGCTGCAGAACACCCTGCAGCTGGGGCTGTGCTTCCTGGCAAGCCTGGTGGTCTCCGCGCTGATCGCCACGCCGCTGCTGACGACAACCAGCGTGATGCTGGCTACCGTTGCGCTGGCCGTCATAGGCTATCGCATGCAGGCTTCCGCTCAGGATGAGAGCACGCAGGTAGAAACCTCGCATGCCTAATCGCGCCAGAAACTATGTTAATTTTCAGTGATTAGGTTGCTAAGAATTTTCTATTGAATCACCAAATTTTGAGGCCTATACTAAATTTGGTTCGATTAAATACGATAAATATTATGTGTTAACGGGAGCCGGAGTGCTCCCGTTTTACCATGGAAGGCATTTCGGCAAGGGTTATCTCCCTTCCTCTGTTCTACGTCGGATACTAGCCTCGCGGTATTTACCGTGAGATTTCTCACAAACCAAAAAAGCGTCTACGCTGTTTTAAGGTTCTGATCACAGTAGGGTGATGGAGAAGCTATGAGTTCATCGTGTATAGAAGAAGTCAGCGTTCCGGACGATAACTGGTCCCGGATCGTCAGTGAACTGTTAGGTCGGGCAGGCATCACTATCAACGGATCATCCCCATCGGATCCTCAGGTTAAACATCCCGATTTTTTTAAACGCGTGTTGCGCGAGGGGTCGCTAGGCCTGGGGGAAAGCTATATGGACGGCTGGTGGGAATGCGAACGGCTGGATACTTTTTTCGCCAGCGTGCTGCGTGCTGGTCTGGAAAAACAGCTCCCCCGTAATCTTAAAGACACCCTGCGTGTCGCCTCTGCCCGTCTCTTTAACCTGCAAAGTAAAAAGCGTGCCTGGATCGTCGGCAAAGAGCATTACGATCTCGGCAACGATCTGTTCAGCCGCATGCTGGACCCCTTCATGCAATACTCCTGCGCCTACTGGAAAGAGGCGTCGACGCTTGAAGAGGCTCAGCAGGCCAAGCTGCGCCTGATTAGCGAGAAATTGCAGTTGCAGCCCGGTATGCGCGTGCTGGATATCGGCTGCGGCTGGGGCGGGCTGGCGTATTTTATGGCGAAGCACTACGGCGTCAGCGTGGTCGGCGTCACCATTTCCGCTGAACAGCAAAAAATGGCGCAGGAGCGGTGCCTGGGGCTTGATGTGGATATCCGCCTGCAGGATTACCGGGATCTGAACGAACAGTTTGACCGGGTCGTTTCCGTGGGCATGTTCGAGCACGTCGGGCCGAAAAATTACGACACCTATTTCGAGGTGGTGGACCGTAATCTGAAACCGGATGGTATTTTCCTGCTGCACACCATCGGCTCTAAGCGGACCGACAATAACGTTGACCCGTGGATCAACAAATACATCTTTCCGAATGGCTGTTTACCGTCCGTACGCCAGATTGCCAACGCCAGCGAATCCCATTTCGTGATGGAAGACTGGCATAACTTCGGCGCGGATTACGACACCACGTTAATGGCGTGGCATGCACGTTTTCAGGAAGCCTGGCCTGAAATTGCGGACAACTATTCTGAACGATTCAAGCGGATGTTTAGCTATTATCTGAATGCCTGCGCGGGGGCGTTTCGCGCGCGAGATATTCAGCTCTGGCAGGTTGTTTTTAGCCGTGGGATTGAACACGGCTTGCGGGTCGCACGCTAGAAAAATAACCCCGGCCAGCCGGGGTTATTTTTTATTCTTCTTCTACAGCTTTAATTATTGCGGCTTCTTTTGCGGCCAGCACGCGCTCAACGGTATCTACAACCGCCTGGGTTTGCGGATCGATTTCGATATTCACGCGATGCCCCAGTTTTTTCGAACCCAGCGTGGTGCGCTGCAGCGTCTCGGGAATTAAATGCACGCAAAAACGCGTCGGAGTAACTTCTCCCACCGTCAGACTAATCCCATCAATGCCAATAAACCCTTTATAGAGGATGTATTTCATTAATGACGGGTCCTGCACTTTAAACCAGATTTGACGGTTATTTTCTGAAGTGACGATTTTCGCCACTTCGGCGGTGGTCATGATGTGCCCGGACATCAGATGGCCGCCAATCTCGTCGCTGAACTTCGCCGCGCGCTCAACGTTGACGGTGTCCCCCACCACCAGCTCGCCCAGGTTAGTAATACGCAGCGTCTCTTTCATTAAATCAAAGCTAATCTGGTTGCCATTAATTTCGGTGACGGTCAGGCAGCAGCCGTTATGGGCAACCGAGGCGCCGGTTTCGATGCCGTCGAGCATATATTCCGGCAGCTCTACAACATGAGTACGAAAATTAGGTTTTTCATCAATGGACACCACTTTGGCGGTGCCCTGCACAATACCAGTAAACATGCTTACAACTCCTGTTTTTTCCGGACGGTGGTGACACCGTTTAATCCCACCACAATAACAGTTGGAAAAACAGGTTGCCAGCGGAGCGCATTTTCTGGCGATTTTTTCACTAGATAAATAGCTAAAGCCCGCTACAATAGCTGGCACCCCCCTGCATTTTCTTCTCGCTGCCCGTTTCGGCGGCTTTTTTAGTCTCTCATATAACTACAAAATAAAGGTGTTCACGTGCAGAAGTACATGAATGAAGCGCGCCAGCTATTGGCACTGGCTATACCAGTGATCGTCGCGCAGGTGGCCCAGACCGCAATGGGATTTGTGGATACGGTAATGGCGGGTGGCTACAGCGCCACCGATATGGCGGCCGTTGCCATCGGCACGTCAATCTGGCTGCCGGCCATCCTGTTCGGCCACGGTCTGCTGCTCGCCCTCACCCCGGTTATCGCTCAGCTTAATGGCTCGGGTCGTCGCGAGCGTATTGCCCATCAGGTCCGCCAGGGTTTCTGGCTGGCAGGATTTGTCTCTGTGCTGATTATGGTCGTGCTCTGGAACGCGGGTCATATCATCCGCGCCATGCATAACATTGACCCGGCGCTGGCAGACAAAGCGGTGGGCTATCTGCGCGCCCTGCTCTGGGGTGCGCCCGGCTACCTCTTTTTCCAGGTCGCCCGTAACCAGTGTGAAGGGCTGGCGAAAACCAAGCCCGGCATGGTGATGGGCTTTATCGGCCTGCTGGTAAATATTCCGGTGAACTACATCTTTATTTACGGCCATTTCGGCATGCCGGAGTTGGGCGGCGTCGGCTGCGGCGTCGCGACGGCTGCGGTTTACTGGGTAATGTTCTTCAGTATGATCGCTTATGTGAAACGAGCCCGTTCAATGCGCGATATTCGTAACGAGAACAGATTCAGCACGCCGGACTGGAGCATCATGACGCGCCTGGTGCAGCTAGGCTTGCCGATTGCGCTGGCCCTGTTCTTTGAGGTGACGCTCTTTGCCGTGGTTGCCCTGCTGGTCTCCCCGCTGGGGATTGTTAACGTGGCCGGACACCAGATCGCGCTCAACTTCAGCTCCCTGATGTTCGTCCTGCCGATGTCGCTGGCGGCGGCGGTGACGATTCGCGTTGGCTTCCGCCTGGGACAGGGCTCCACCCTGGATGCGCAAACAGCCGCGCGCACCGGGCTGGGCGTCGGTGTTTGCATGGCCATCTGTACGGCGCTGTTTACGGTGGCGCTGCGCGAGCAGATCGCCCTGCTCTATAACGACAACCCGGACGTGGTGGCGCTGGCTTCGCACCTGATGCTGTTGGCTGCGGTGTATCAGATTTCTGACTCCATCCAGGTGATTGGCAGCGGCGTATTGCGCGGATATAAAGACACGCGTTCGATCTTCTTTATTACCTTTATCGCCTATTGGGTGCTGGGTCTGCCTACTGGCTACGTGTTGGCGCTGACCGATCTGGTCGTTGATCGCATGGGGCCAGCCGGATTCTGGATGGGCTTTATCATCGGACTGACGTCGGCGGCGATCATGATGATGATGCGCATGCGCTTCCTGCAGCGCCAGCCGTCAACGGTAATTTTGCAGCGCGCTGCGCGTTAACTACGCAGTAGCCGCCAGCTGGCGGCTACTTTCTCTTCACTTTGCGCGGTAATGAAGCAATCGCGTGAAATCAGAGAGAAAAATGCGTTTTCCCTCTTGCCTCCTTGATGCTGTGCCGCTAATATTCGTCCCCGTTGTCACCGACAACACGTTGCGTTCATAGCTCAGTTGGTTAGAGCACCACCTTGACATGGTGGGGGTCGTTGGTTCGAGTCCAATTGAACGCACCATTCTGCGTCCGTAGCTCAGTTGGTTAGAGCACCACCTTGACATGGTGGGGGTCGGTGGTTCGAGTCCACTCGGACGCACCATTTCAGTCCTGAAATGGTGCAAACTCTCTCCTTTTACCCTGAATTTTCTTAATCGCTTATTTTCATCATTATTCTCCTGCTACGCTTTTCTTATGGAATAAATACAGGAAGCGCGTCAATGAAGAATATCGCGATTATCGGCTCCGGCCCCACAGGGATTTACACCTTTTATCATCTGCTTAATAACAGCACCCCGCTCACCGTATCCGTCTTCGAACAGGCCGATGAAGCCGGCGTGGGCATGCCCTATAACGACGACGATAATTCCCGGCTGATGCTGGCGAACATTGCGAGCATAGAAATCCCGCCCATTTTTATGACCTACCTCGACTGGCTCAAGGAACAGAGCGACGCCCATCTGGCGCGCTTTAAGGTTGATAAAGCCAGCCTGCATGACCGGCAGTTCCTGCCCAGACTCCTGTTGGGAGAGTATTTTCGCGACAGCTTGCGTTCAATCGTGAAAGAGGCAAAAAAGCTGGGGTTCCAGGTCGCGGTCCACGAATCCGCAAAGGTAACGGACATCATCCCCTCGACAACCGGCGTAACGCTTTCCGTCAACGACACCACTTTGCCCGATCGGTTCGACCTGGCGGTTATCGCCACCGGCCACGTCTGGCCAGATGAGGAGGAAGCCACGCGCACATTCTTCCCCAGCCCGTGGTCGGGGTTGATGGACGCCAGCATTCCCCCTAGCCGCGTGGGCATTATGGGAACGTCGTTGAGCGGTCTGGACGCGGCTATGGCGGTGGTAATGCAGCACGGTGAGTTTCGTGACGGTAAATTCCTCCTCGACAAGGGCAGCGAAGGGTTAAACATTACGCTGATGTCCCGCACGGGCATTCTGCCGGAAGCCGATTTTTACTGTCCAATCCCTTACGAACCGCTGTCGGTATTGACCGAATTCGTGGTTGAACACGAGATAGCCAAAGGATCGGACGGCCTGCTTGACCGCATATTTTCCCTGATGGTGAAAGAGCTCGAGCTCGCTGACCCGGCGTGGTGCGAGAAAATTTCTCTGCGTAACCAGGATGCCGACAGTCTTCGTGAGGCATGGTTTGAGGACCGTAAACGGCACGGGCCCTTTACCTGGGCGGAGGAGAACCTCAGCGAGGTTGAACGCAACAAACGCGAACGGCGCACCGTGGCCTGGCGCTATACCGTCCTTCGACTGCATGAGGTGGTTCAGGAGATTGTGCCCCACCTCAACGAAGAGGACAGAGAGCGCTTTAAGCAGGGCCTCGCCCGCGTGTTTATCGACAACTATGCCGCCATCCCGCCGCAGTCTATCCGCAGGCTGCTTGCGCTTCGCGAGGCCGGCATCATTAGCGTGGCGGCGCTCGGCGATGATTACACGCTCGATGCTGGCAGCGATCGGACGGTAATTACCACCAAAGAGAGCGTTTATCGTTTCGACGTGTTTATTGACGCGCGCGGACAAAAGCCGCTCAAAACAAAGGACTTGCCTTTCCCGACGCTGCGTAAACAGCTGGCAGAGACGGGCGACGAGATACCCGACGTTGGCGAGGATTACACGCTTAAAGCGCCTGAAACGGTTCGCGGGCGCATTGCTTTCGGTGCGATACCGTGGCTGATGCACGATAGTCCCTTCGTTCAGGGGCTGGCGGAGTGTGCGGAGATTGCAGAGGCGATGGCGAAGGCGGCTGAAAAACCTGCCTCGGGGAGACGGCGTCGGTTACCGTACGTGGAGAACTGACAGGGCTTCCATGCCCTGCTATCGGTGATTACTCGAAGAAGACCTCCGGGTTTTCCGACAGCGATACGAACGTTTTGGTGTTCTTATCCAGGGCAAGGATTTTGCCGCTTTCAATGTCATACACCCAACCGTGCAGACGAAGCGAGTTATTACGCAGGCCCACCGCGACGGACGGATGGGTCTTGATGTTGCTCAGCTGCGCAAACACGTTCTCCTGCACCATCGCATTCACTTTATCGATCGGCTTGTCCCAGCTTTTCTTCTCTACCACGGCTTTCGCCGCGTCGGAATAGCGCAGCCAGTGCGATACGGCTGGCATTGGCTCCAGGTTGGCGTTATCGGCAATCGCCTTCATCGCGCCGCAGTTGGAGTGGCCGCAGATCACGATATCCGTCACGCCCAGCGCCACCACCGCGTACTCGATAGTTGCAGATACGCCGCCCGGCTCCGGCCCGAAAGGCGGGACAATGTTGCCAGCATTACGAATGACAAAAAGCTGTCCCGGCTCTTGCTGGGTGACCAGTTCAGGAACCAGACGGCTGTCGGAGCAGGAGATGAACAGCGCTTTGGGATTCTGGCTGGACGCTAAACTGCGAAAGAGCTCTTTACGTTGCGGGAAAATCTCTTTTTGAAAGCTGAGAAAACCTTCAATGATATGTTGCATAGCAATTTCTCTTTTATCTGTTTTCGTTTAGGTATGATCGCGATCACACTCGTAAAGTTTACCCACCGTACTTTACCTGAGACAAGCAATATATTTCTGGCCCGACCGCTGCACGATGTCGTCGGCGTTCGCCGGGATGTTTTGCCCTTCGAACGCGCCGTAAAGACGAGCGAACGATTTTCCCGCCAGGCGCCGGGTAACGACCTCAACCGTACGGGCAGGCAGCGGGAGCATATTCGGGTAGCTCCACATAAACGACACCGCATCTTTCCCCGGGGTGACCTGCAAAATATCCCCCGCCAGCAAAACGCCCTCGCCCTCCTGCCAGTGCAGCACCGTTTCGCCCGCAAAATGGCCGCCGAGACGTAGCAACGTGACGGACGGCCAAATCTCCAGCGCCTCCCCCTCCCAGAAATGAATCGCCGGGCTGTTGCGCATCACCCATTCGCGGTCGCTGGCGTGCAGGTAGACTGGCGCATCGAAAGCCGCGGCCCACTCCTGCATCGTGGTGTAATAGTGCGGATGCGAAATCGCAATGGCGTGAAGGCCACCGAGCGCGGCGATGAGCGTTTGGGTTGCCGGGTCAAGGTTGGCAATGCAGTCCCAAAGAATATTGCCGTGCGGGGTGCGCAGAAGCAGCGCCCTCTGGTTAATCGCAAAAGCGGGAACCGTTTTGATACTGAACAGCGCGGGCTCCAGCTGCTGCCATTTATTCACGTGCGTGGCCGTCACCGTCGCGTAATCAATCCACGCCTGACCGCTGACCGGGACATACTGGCGTTCATCCTCGCAAATCGGACATCTCTCCGGCTTTCCATCATAGGAGGTACCGCAGGTTTTACAGAGTGTAATCATGAGCGCTCCTCGGTGATAAAGCACTGAGTATGGCAGGGATTATCCTTATGTGCTGCGAGGTACATTGCCGACGTTTTTTACCCTATACTGTGCCAGTATCAAAAACCGAACAGAGCAGGTGCAACATGGAAATTGATCTCGATAACTTAGTTTTTAACGGTCTGGATGAAGCGGAAGAGCGTAACGCGGAACGTCTGGACGACGCGGATAAAAAAGCGCAGGCGATTGTTGCCGATGACGACTGCGGTGATGCCTGCAAGATTTGATAAAAAAAGCACCGGTAAACCGGTGCTTTTTTTATATTACTTTTTCAGCCCGTCAATGGCCGCCTGAGCGCAGGCTTCATCAAGATGACCGCCCGGCGCGCCGCCGATGCCGATCGCCCCAATCACCTCATCGCCTTCTTTTACCGGCAGACCACCTGCCAGCAGCAGGTAGCCAGGAATATCACGCATGTTCTGTGCGCCCGCATTGCTCTGCGCCGCTTCCATCACTTTGCCTGACGCATTCTTTGCGCTGAGCGCCGTAAACGCTTTCATTTCGCTGGCTTTAACCGTGTGAGGACCGGCGTTATCCATACGCTGCACCGCTTTTACCACGCCCGCACGGTCAACCACCGTGACCGCGACCTGGTAATTTTTCGCTGCACAGGACTGAATGGCGGATGTTGCCAGTGCGTTAGCCTGCGTCAGAGAGAGATTTTTTTGGGTCAACGTCTCGGCCTGTGCGGCCAGACTTACGCTACCTGCGACCAGTGCCGCAACCATCATGACTTTTTTCATCGCACTTCCTCGCGTGTTGTTAGACATCCCGGAGGTTACTTAACGGCGCGATGAAACGTAATTCGGTTGATTACGCACTCCACCTGGTAGTTATACGGATTGCAATTTGTCGTACGCCCGGCTCGCCTGTACCAGACTGGTGACGCCGAGCTTGGCAAACGCCGCCGCACGGTGCGCTTCCACGGTTCTCGGGGAAAGATTCAGGCGTGCTGCCACCTCTTTATTACTGCACCCTTCCATCAGTACGGTCAGTACCTCGTGCTCCCGCGCGGTTAGCTGTTCAAAGCGTGCTTTGATCTGCGAAATATCCTGCCAGGCGGCAGACCGTCGCTGACTCTCCTCAAAGGCCAGCCCAACCGTTTCGATGAGCTTATCGGCGTCTAACGGCTTGGTGAAAAACTCAAATACGCCGTTGCGAAACGCGCGACGGCAGGCGTCGATCGTTCCGTGTCCGGTCATGACAACGACCGGCAGCAGCGGCCACGGCCATTCGCCCTCTTCCAGCCACGCCAGCCCGCCTTTGCCCGGCATGCGCATATCCAGCAGCAGACAGCCGACAAGCGCCGATTCACCGCTCTGCGCCTCAGTAAAAGCCTCGACGCTCGCAAACGTCTTAACCTGCCAGCCCATCCCCGACAGTAAAAACGACAGGGATTCTCTGATGGACTCGTCGTCATCAATGAGCCAGACCACCTTATCCATGTTTTAACTCCTTTCCTGCTGCCAGCTGCAAGCGGATCTGCGCCCCACCCTGCGGGGCATTGTCCAGGGCGATCGAGCCGTTCATGCGCGTCATCAGCGTTTCCGTTAACGTCATTCCCAGCCCAATTCCGCCGGGGCGTCCGCTAAAGAATGGCATAAATGCGTTCTGCAGGGCATCCGGGCTAAACCCGGGCCCGCCGTCGGTCAGGGTAACCAGAATGCCCTTCTCATTTTTCTGACTGTCGATTCGCACCCAGCCGTCCGCGCTCTCCTGCTGCGCCTGAATCGCATTGCTGAGCAGATTATGCAGGATCTGCTCCAGCCAGAGTCGGTCCGCCATTACGGTCGTAGCATCCACAGCAAACGCATGAATAACCGCGATACGCCCGGATTTACGCTCGTGCTCCAGTAAATTCTCCACCTGCTGCCAGCACTGCACCAGATCGGTTTCGCGCAGGGTCACCTTTTCCTGTACCACATGCTCGCGAAACCGGGTCAGCAAGGCGCTGATACGCTGCGTTTGCAGCAGCGCGGCAGCGAGCGCCTGCGACACGGCCTGCGGATTATCCTGCTGCTGTCGCTGCGCCCCCTGGATCCAGGTTTGCACGGCGGTCAGCGGCTGGTTGATTTCATGGACGATGCCCGCGGTGATCTCTCCCAGCGTGTTAAGCCTGGCGTGCTGATAATAGAGCGCACGCTGCTCGGCCTGCTGGCGCTGTTTGCGCTGCCAGAGCACGGTTCCCGCGCCCGCAATCACTATCCCCCACGTCAGAAACAGCAGCGGATACGCCAGCCAGGAGACCCTGAACCAGTCCGGATCTGCCGCGGCAGTGAGAATAAAGGGCTGAGTATGCTGCGGGAAGGTGCGCTGCCAGTGCCAGAAAGCGCCCGTTGACCGCGGCAGATCGTCATTCGAAAGGTTCAGATGCAGCTCTGCAAAGCTATGGCTCGGCGCAAGCAGCGCGCTTAAGTCGATCAGGATGCGGATCTGCCGCCACGGGTTGTATAGCCAGTACTGAACGCCGCGAAAAGGCTCCGCGCGGGCGGCGTCCAGCGCGCGACCGGTGGTTTTTTCCAGAGCCTTAATGTGGGGGAATTTTTTGCGTAACGCGGTGAGGTCTTCATCGCCGGTGAGAAGCGGAAGTACCGACTCGTTTTGCGTCAGCACGGCGCCGATCCCCGAATACAGCGCTGTAAACTCGCGATCGCGCTCCCAGAACTGGCGGCGTATCTGTTCCGCATACAGCAGCACGCCGCTTATCAGGCAGACCACCACCCACGCAGCGATGCTGCGCTTTATCATCTTTTTTATGCTCATCGCGTTAACTGGCCCGTCATTCAGGCTGTCGACATTACCAGTTAACGTTGATGAGAACAAAAAAACGCGGGCGTAATCAGATCTCCGGCGTTTTGCTAAAGCCGGTCAGCATCAGGATCAGGCTTTGCGGGGAAGACGCCGTCTCAAACTGGTAGTGATTTCCCTGACGATCGCCGCCGATGTACCACGAAATCTCGGTTTTCCCTTCTGCCAGCGCCTTGCGCACCGCCTTATCCACGTCCACCATCCGGTATTCGCGGGAGTGGTTAAGGTAAAGCACCGCATCCGAGCGGTAGTTACAGGCTGGCCGCGACTGCCAGCTCAAGCTGGCCGGATCCCAGTCGTTGCTTGCCGGATAGAAGAAAATTTGATCCGCGCCGTTTGTTTCCACTTTCCCGCCATAAATCCGCACGCGGTATTTAAACTGCGAAGGATCCTGTCCGGCAGGCAGCGGGGGAATGTGAAACTTCACCAGCGACAGCGTTTCGCTGTTTTTGGTGCGCCCGCCGTTCTGCCAGTTATCCTGCACCAGCAGGACCTGGGGCTCTGGCTGGGTAAGCGCGGGCTCCAGGCTGCTGAGCCAGACGTTGGCCTTCGCTTTTGAATAACCATACGGAACGGTGGTGCCGCAGTCCAGACCGCGGTTCATGCACAGGTCGGTCATAAAGCGCGCGGCGTCTTCCGTCCAGCCGTTCATAAAATCAGCATGCGCCGTATACAGGCTCCCCCACCGCTCTTCACGCTCGTTGCCGTGCATGATGGGGTCGAGAGAAAGCTGCGCTTTGCTGGTATCGAGCGAGCTAATCGTCGGGAGCACGTACGCAATGTTCATGTTCACGGTGGGAATTTTCACCGGGAAGTCGGACGGGCACTGCCCTTTGGTGTCGTAGGTGGCGTTGGCCAGACCGTGAGCGGGCTGAAGATTTACCCCGTCCCAGCAGTTCGGAAACTGAATGCCAATATTAAACTGCACGGCATCGTTCGCCTTGCGTAAGCCGCAGACCTCACCCGTTTTGGTGGTGTAGCCCTTGCCGTTAGCGCACAGGAAGGTGATATGTGGATTCGGCGCGGTGCCGTGATGATCGCCCGCCAGCAGCGACAGCCCCGCCGGGAACGGGTGCAGCGGCCAGGCGTCGACGTTCGATGCCTGATAATAGGTTTTTTGATAGGCGGGTTTGACCACCGTTCCGTCAGGCAATTTCAGAGAGGGTGCCCAGTAGGCCGAGCTGTCTGCTTTGTTATCGCAGGTGGTCTTTTCATCTTTACGCAGCGATTCACGGCTGGAGAAGGCATCCGTTTGCACGTTGCCAAAAAAATCGTGCAGCATGGCCTCATTGGGCATGCCGTGCATCATAATGGCATCGTCGCCGAGCGTGTGGGAGTAACCGCAGACGACGTGCGCCTGTGGCGCAGCGTGCGCCGCCTGCATGGCAATCAGTAGTGCGGTGGCAGAAAGTGCCGGGGTTAATACTGTCCGTTTCATTATCATCTCCTTCTGAGAAAGGAGATATTGGTATCAAAACGGCCAGGGTTTACCGAGGATTTGCCCGCGTATTTTTCCGTTCATCCCTGCTTTACAGGCATCACGCACAGCTCATTCCAGTACGTTTCGCGCGTGCGGCGAAGTTCAGCGTGACGTTTTATCATGGAACCACTCCGGGTCGATGTTAGCGACGTCCACGCCATACAGGCTGGCAACAGGCAGTATTGACTCCAGAACACGCTGCGCGCTGTTCTCCGCATTCGCTGGCCGGGTCGCAAAAAACCGCCGTAGCGTGCCGATCCATTTTTTCATTGCCTTTACCCCTCTCGCTTCACCAGCCCTGAGTTAAGCACGCGTTTCCTGGCCGCGGAAATATCAATTCCGGCAGTCAATGTGCAGGAAGTGCAAATAGCTCCTTACATTTACCTGCCGGTAACACACTGTTCACTAATGCTTTTTTGTATAGAGCAAAGAACATTTTCTTATTTGGCGATAGCTTTTGCTTATGGGAGCGTAACGGTGCAAAACAAAAACAACGGGACGAACGATGACTATGGCAGCAAAGATGAAAAGGTTTAAAAAAGGGACGGCAGTTCTAGGATTACTGGCCGCCGGGAGCCTGTTTTCAGCGCAGGCGCTGGCCGATCGGCTGGAAGATATTAAGGCCGCGGGGGTGGTGAAAGTCGCCACGTTTGACGCCAACCCACCGTTTGGCTCAATTGATGCAAAAACGCACGAGATCGTGGGTTACGACGTGGACTTTGCCAAAGCACTGGCAAAATCACTCGGCGTGAAGCTTGAACTGGTTGCCACCAATCCGGCCAACCGAATTCCGCTGCTTCAATCCGGTAAAGCAGATCTGATCGTGGCGGATATCACCATCACCCCGGAACGCGCGCAGGTGATTGATTTCTCCACCCCCTATTTCGTGACCGGACAACAGTTCCTGGTTCCCGCCAAATCGCCCGATAAGCTGGATGAATACAGCCGGGCGCGCATTGGCGCGGTCAAAGGCACCACGGGTGAACAGGCGCTCCACCAGCGTTTCCCGCAGTCCCGCGTGCTGGCTTATGACGACATTCCTCTGGCGCTGACGGCGCTGCGCAACGGCAACGTGCAGGCCATTACCCAGGACAGCACAATTCTTGCAGGCCTGCTGGCACAGGCTCCGGATAAAGCGAACTTCAAAATCCTGCCCGATCTGCTCAGTAAAGAAGAAATTGGCGTCGGGGTGAAGAAAGGTGAAACGGCGCTGCTGAAAGCCGTCAACGATGAGCTGGTTAATCTCGAGAAGAACGGTCAGGCGGCAAAAATCTATGACGTCTGGTTTGGCCCAAACACGCCCGCTCCACAGCCTCGCGCCTTTAAAATAGAAGCCAGGTAATTATGCTCTCAGGTTTATTTTCCCACTCCGCGGCCGGTGCCGCGGATTTTTCACATCTGGAACAGGCCAGCGTTGAGTTTCGTCACGTGGACAAACGCTACGGCGACCATCAGGTTTTACGCGACATTAACCTCACCATTACGCCCGGTGAAGTGGTTGCTATTCTCGGCCCTTCCGGTTCGGGTAAATCAACGCTGATCCGTCTTATCAATCAGCTTGAAACCCTGAGCGGCGGGGAAATTCTGGTCGACAGCAAGCCGACCGGGCAGCTTTCCGGCAGCAGGCTGCGTCAGCTGCGCAGCCGCGTTGGATTTGTGTTTCAGCAGTTCAATCTGTATGCCCACCTCACCGCCAGCCAGAACATCACCCTGGCGCTGGAGCATGTGCACGGCTGGAAGCCAAAGCCAGCTCAGGAGCGCGCGCTGGCGCTGCTGGAGAAGGTCGGAATGCAGGAAAAGGCTCACCACTTCCCCGCGGAGCTTTCCGGCGGCCAGCAGCAGCGCGTGGCGATTGCCCGCGCCCTGGCCTCGTCGCCGCAGATCATCCTCTTCGACGAGCCGACGTCGGCGCTCGATCCGGAGATGATTGGCGAAGTGTTATTCGTCATGAAAGCCCTTGCCCATAGCGGGATCACCATGATTGTCGTGACTCATGAGATGCAGTTCGCCCGGGAAATTGCCGACCGGATTGTCTTTATCGACGGCGGGCAGATTCTTGAAACCGCGCCGCCGGGGCAATTTTTCAGTCAACCGTCGCATCCCCGGGCGCAGCGTTTCCTGCAAAAAGTGCTGAACCCGCTGCACCAGGAGCACCTCTGATGCCCGCCCTCGACTGGCAGGGCGTGCTGGCCGGACAGCCTCTGCAGTGGATACTCTCCGGATTTCTCACCACCCTGTGGGTGACGCTGGCGGGGGGCCTGATCGCCAGCCTGCTTGCACCGACCTTTTTGCTCCTGCGTCTTTCCGGTGGACGCATCGGGAATGCGGTCGTCAGCGGCTGGGTATCGCTGTTTCGCAATACGCCGCTGTTGGTGCAGCTGCTGTTCTGGTATTTCGCCGCCTGGAACGGGTTACCGCAGGGCTTTCGAGACGCGGTGAATGCGGATCACAGCTGGTCAATTCTGCCCGGCGACGTCTGGTGGTTTACCCCTGAGTTTTTATGTTCTGCCTGGGGGTTGGGCGTTTTTACCTCGGCGTTTCTAATTGAGGAAGCGGCATCGGGACTGCGCTCTGTTCCTGCCGGACAGCAGGAAGCGGCGCTGGCGCAAGGGTTCTCGTCGTGGCGTTTATTTCGCTACATCCTTCTGCCGCAGGGGCTCGCCAACGCCTGGCAGCCCGTTGTCGGCCAGTACCTCAACTTGATGAAGCTCTCCTCGCTCGCCAGCGGGATTGGCTTCGCTGAGCTAACCTACCAGGTCCGGCAGATTGAAAGTTACAACGCCCACGCCATGGAGGCGTTTATCGTCGGTACGGTGCTTTATTTGCTTACCGGCATTGTCATGGGGATGGTGCTGGTGCGCGTCGGCCCGCATTCAGGGAGGAAAAAAGATGGTTGCAGGATTTAACGTTATTGTCGAAAACCTGGATTATCTGCTGTGGGGACGAACGGCAGCGGGTGAACCCGGCGGCGTACTGCTTTCGCTGCTGATGGCCGCAGGGGCCGCCCTGCTTGCGCTTCCCGGCGGCGTGGCGCTGGCGTGCCTCGCCTGGCGCTATCCTGGGCTGGTGCGCAGGGGGCTTTTTCTGTGGGCGGAGTTGATTCGCGGTATTCCCCTGATTTTTGTGATTTTCTGGATGTGGTACCTGTTGCCGCTGATCACCGGCGGGGATCTGCCGGGGGCGCTGACCGTGACGCTGGCGCTGGCCTGGTTTACGGCGGCATCGGTGATGCATTCGGTTTTTGCCGGGCTCAGGGCGCTCCCTGCGGGTCAACACGAAGCCGCGCTGTCTCAGGGGTTCAGCACGCAGCAAACCCTGTGGCGCGTGCTGCTGCCGCAGACGCTGAGAAATATTTTGCCGTCGCTGGTGGGAATTTTTATCAGCCTGCTGAAGGATACGTCGCTGGCATTCATCGTCAACGTCCCGGAGCTAACCACGGTGGCGGGACAGGTAAATAACCGGGTGCAAATCTACCCGGCGGCCATCTTTATCTTTACGGGTGCAGTCTATTACCTGCTCTGCTGCTCGCTTGAACAGGTCGCGAAACGCTGGCGCGTTAGCCGGCCAGCGCCTTAACCACCGTTTCCATCGCTTCGGTTGTCAGTGCGCTGCGCTTGATGCGCTGGTTCGCCAGCGCCGTGCGCAGCACGCCCGCAATGACAATATGCTTCGGCTCCTGCCCTAAATCACGCATCTCCAGCACCACCTTTCCGACCACCCGGCACATCTCCTGGTACAGCGCTTCATCTTTGGTCACGTTACCCATCGTCATCACTCCATTGCCTGTTAAACGTTGAGCTTAAATGATTCTCCCGCCGGATACAAAAAAGAAGCCCGGCGAGGATCTCGCCGGGCTTCATCTGGAAAATCAAATAATTAGTTGTTCACGGGAATGACCGCGCCTTTAAATTTGGTGCGGATCCAGTCCTGAATCTCTTTGGAGTGCAGCACGTTCACCAGCGCGACGATGTCTTTCTTTTTCTCGTCGCCGCGATGCACGGTAATGATGTTGGCGTACGGGTTGTTTTCACCGCTCTCGACCGCAATCGGGTCGTGAACCGGGTCCAGACCAGCGTCTATCGCATAGTTGGCGTTAATCACCACCGCGTCGCCTTCGTCGTTGTTGTACATCTGCGGCAGCAGGGACGCTTCCACGTTCGGCGTGAACTTCAGTTTTTTCGGGTTCTCAACGATATCGCTGATGCGCGCCGTCACTTTGTCGATGCCCGGCTTCAGCTTGATCACGCCCTCTTTTTCGAAGATGGAGAGAATACGCCCTTCCTCGGAAACCGCATCACGCATGATGATCTTGCCGCCTTCCGGCAGGTCCTTCAGGGATTTGTATTTTTTTGAGTAGATGCCGATTGGCTCAATGTGGATCGCGCCCGCACTGACAAAATCGTAGTCTTTATCGCCCGCATGATCTTTCAGCACGCTGTTCAGGTAAGGAATGTGCTGGAAATAGTTCGCGTCGATGTCATGACCCGCCAGCGCAGTGTTCGGCAGAATGTAGTCCTGGAACGGTTTAATCTCCAGGTCGATACCCTGCTTCGCCAGAATCGGCTTTGCCTGCTCCAGAATTTCGGCGTGCGGCGTGTTGGATGCGCCCACGGTCAGGGTGTCGGCCCAGGAGGCGAAGCTCAGGGCGCTCAGGGTTGCGGCGGCGATCAGCGTCAGTGTCTTTTTCATGATGTGGTTCCTGTGTGTATTTATTAGCGTTTATCTAACAGTGAAGTAATGACATCGCCGCAGAACTGGATAATGAAAACGATGATTAAAATGGTCACCGTTGCCACCAGCGTGACGTCACCATGGTTGCGCTGGAATCCTTCCAGATAAGCCAGATTTCCCAAACCGCCGGCGCCAATCACCCCCGCCATGGCGCTGTAGCTCACCAGCGCAATCAGCGTCACCGTAATACCTGATACCAGTGCAGGTGATGATTCCGGCAGTAAAACCCGAAACACGAGCGTGCTCAGTCGTGCGCCCATCGAGCGCGTTGCTTCAATGACCCCTTTGTCCACTTCGCGCAGGGCGATCTCCACCAGACGCGCATAGAACGGCGCGGCACCGACAATCAGGGCCGGCAGCGCCGCGTTAGCGCCAAGGATGGTGCCGACGACGGTCTTGGTGAACGGGATCAGCAGAACGATGAGAATGATGAACGGAATAGAGCGGAACACGTTCACCACTATCGAAATGACGCTGTAGACCGTGCGGTTGTGGAACAAGCCACCGCGCGCGGTTAAAAACAGCGCCAGGCCCAGCACGATGCCCAGAACAAAGGTCGCCACGCCGGACAGCGCGGTCATGTACAGCGTCTCCAGCGTTGCAGCCCAGAGCTGATCCCACTTGAGATGCGGAAAGAGATTCTCAGACATGTTTAATTACCTCGCCTTCAATATCGCTGTGCTGCAGGTCGGCGAGGATATTGTTCAGTTGTTCATCGGATGCCGCCACGTGGACCCAGAGCTGCCCGAAAACACCGTGGGCGGTCTGCGTCATTTTTCCGTGCAGGATGTTAAACGGCAGGCCGTAGCGCAGGGTGAGTTCCCCGACAATCGGCTTATGCGTGCTGTGTCCGGTAAAGGTCAGCCTGATCACCGTGCCTTCCAGATCGTTTGCGAGTTCAGTATTGAAGGTCTCTTCCTCGGCGTACTGGCTCACCTGGCGGACAAACTGCTGCGTAATCGGCTGCTGTGGATGGGTAAAGACGCTCAGCACGTCGCCCTCTTCTACCACTTTGCCGTTCTCCATTACCGCCACGCGGTCGCAGATTTTGCGCACCACGTGCATCTCGTGCGTGATCAGCACGATGGTGAGCTTGAAGCGGCGGTTAATGTCCAGCAGCAGATCGAGGATCTGATCGGTGGTCTGCGGGTCGAGCGCGGACGTAGCCTCATCGCAGAGCAGCACGTCGGGGTTGTTGGCCAGCGCGCGCGCAATCCCCACGCGCTGCTTTTGCCCGCCGCTCAGCTGCGACGGATACGCATTTTCGCGTCCCTTCAGGCCAACCAGCTCCACCAGTTCGGCGACGCGCGCCTTAATCTTCGCTTTTGGCACACCGGCAATTTGTATAGAGAAAGCAATGTTCTCACTCACCGTGCGCGACCACAGCAGGTTGAAGTGCTGAAACACCATGCTGATCTTCAGACGCGCCTGGCGCAGTGCTTCACCTTTTGCGGCGGAGATATCCTGCCCGTTAATGGTGACGCTCCCGGCGCTGGGTTTCTCCAGACCGTTCAGCAGGCGAATCAGCGTGCTTTTCCCGGCGCCGCTGTAACCGATAATTCCGTATATTTGTCCCTGTGCTATCGTCAAATTGACGTTATCAACGGCTGTGAGTGCGACCTTTCCGTTGTCAAAAACCTTCGAAATATTGCTCAGTACAATCATTCTTATTCGTTATCCGTGCCGCCCTCGGCGGTTTAGCAGTATGGATGTCCAAAAGATAGTAAACAGGCGTTATCAGCTTTTAAATGAACAAAAAAGAATGTGTTATAACTTTCGGAAATAAACAGCGGATTTACCGGGTGGGAAGTATTTAGACCAATTTCAGCAATGATTATCTACGAGACGCATATATGCTGGCTTACCTTCCGTAAAAGCGGTCATTTTTTCAGCATTTTATGCCGATATAGCCATCCTCACATCCAGACAACTTTACGTCTTGCTGTCCTGACATCCAAAAACGGCATTTATATTCCTTTCTGTTCTAAACGGCAGTGAATGGTTCTTTATTGAGAAAATTTCATCGCCCTATCATCCCGTCATGACATCCCGAAAGGAAAACATCATGACGATTTACCACTCCGTCACCGAACTGATTGGCCGCACGCCGCTGATCCAGCTGCATAAGCTTGATACCGGTCCCTGCTCGCTGTTTCTGAAGCTGGAGAACCAGAACCCCGGCGGTTCGATTAAGGATCGCGTTGCGCTGTCGATGATTAACGAAGCGGAGCGTACCGGCCAGCTGCAGCCGGGCGGCACGATTATTGAGGCCACGGCGGGCAATACCGGCCTCGGCCTGGCGCTGATCGCCGCCCAGAAAGGCTACTCACTGATCCTCGTAGTGCCCGACAAAATGAGCCGCGAAAAGATTTTCCACCTGCGCGCGCTGGGTGCTCAGGTGGTGCTGACCCGCTCGGACGTGAATAAGGGCCACCCCGCCTATTACCAGGATTACGCCCGGCGTCTGGCCAACGAGCTGCCCGGCGCGTTTTACATCGACCAGTTTAATAACGTGGCCAACCCGCTGGCGCACCGCACCACCACGGCACCGGAACTCAATGAACAGCTTGACGGCAAGATTGACGCCATCGTCGTCGGCGTCGGCTCAGGTGGTACGCTCGGTGGCCTGCAGGCGTGGTTCGCCGAGCACTCTCCGCATACGGAGTTTGTCCTGGCTGACCCGGCCGGATCCGTTCTCGCTGACCAGGTGGAAACCGGACGCTACCACGACGCGGGCTCCTGGCTGGTAGAGGGCATTGGCGAAGACTTTATTCCCCCGCTGGCCCACATCGAAGGGGTGAATCGCGCCTGGCGCATCACCGACCGGGAAGCGTTCGCCACCGCGCGCGAGCTGCTGAAAACGGAAGGCATTCTGGCGGGCTCCTCCAGCGGCACGCTGCTGGCGGCGGCGCTGAAGTATTGCCAGGCGCAGACCACGCCGAAGCGCGTGGTGACCTTTGCCTGCGACAGCGGCAATAAGTATCTCTCGAAGATGTTTAACGACGACTGGATGCGCCAGCAGGGGCTTATCACGCGCCCTCAGGCGGGGGATCTCTCCGACTACATTGCCCTGCGCCATGATGAAGGCGCTACCGTCACCGCCGCGCCGGACGATACGCTTTCCACCGTGCTGGCACGCATGCGCCTGTATGACATCTCTCAGTTGCCGGTCCTGGAGAACGGCAAGGTGGTGGGCATTATCGACGAGTGGGATCTGCTGCGGCATATCGGCGGCGACGGCGACCGCTTTGCCCTGCCGGTCACGGCGGCCATGACCCGTCAGGTGGAATTTCTCGATAAACGTGCCCCGGAGAGCGCCCTGCATGCCATCTTCGACCGCGGTCTGGTGGCCGTGATTAACGATAATGACCATTTTCTCGGCCTGATTACGCGCAGCGACGTCCTGACCGCGTGGCGCAATCGTCTACAGTAATAAAGGATTAAACGATGAAAAACCTGGCAACCCTGAGCGTCCACAGCGGCGCATTCAACGACCCGCACGGCGCCGTCATGCCGCCGATTTACGCCACGTCGACGTTTGCGCAACCGTCACCCGGCGAGCATACCGGCTATGAGTATTCCCGCAGCGGCAACCCAACGCGCCATGCGCTGGAAACGGCGATTGCCGAACTGGAGGGCGGCACGCGCGGCTACGCCTTTGCTTCCGGTCTGGCGGCCATCTCCACGGTGCTCGAGCTGCTGGATAAAGACAGCCATATCGTCGCCATTGATGACGTTTACGGTGGGACGTATCGCCTGATCGAAAATGTACGCAAGCGCAGCACCGGCCTGCAGGTCAGCTGGGTTAAGCCGGACGACTTAGCCGGGCTTGAGGCCGCCATTCGCCCGGAGACCCGCATGGTGTGGGTCGAAACGCCGACCAACCCACTGCTGAAGCTGGCGGATCTGGCGGCCATTGCGGCGATCGCCCGTCGTCATAACGTCATCAGCGTGGCGGATAACACCTTCGCGTCGCCTGTGATCCACCGCCCGCTGGCGTCCGGTTTCGATATCGTGGTGCACTCCGCCACCAAATACCTTAACGGACACTCTGACGTGGTGGCCGGGCTGGCAGTGGTTGGAGATAATCCGGCGCTGGCGCACCAGCTTGGCTATCTGCAAAATGCGGTCGGTGGTGTCCTGGATCCGTTCAGCAGCTTCCTGACCCTGCGCGGTATCCGCACGCTTGCGCTGAGGGTAGAAAAGCACAGCAGCAACGCGCTGGAGATTGCGCAATGGCTGGCGCAGCATCCTCTTGTCGAAAAAGTGTTCTATCCCGGCCTTGAATCACATCCGCAGTACCAGCTTGCCCGCACCCAGATGGCCCTGCCGGGCGGGATGATTTCCGTCGTGGTGAAAGGTGACGCGCAACGCGCCACCGAGGTGATTCGCAACCTGAAGCTGTTCACCCTCGCGGAAAGCCTGGGCGGCGTGGAGAGCCTCGTGAGCCAGCCTTACAGCATGACGCACGCCTCGATTCCGCTGGAACAACGGCTGGCAAACGGCATTGTGCCGCAGCTGATCCGTCTCTCGGTAGGCATTGAAGATCCAAAAGACCTGATTGCCGACCTCAGCCAGGCGCTGCAAAAATAAGCAAACGGCGGCAGGTCGCTCACCTGCCGCCAAAAGTTGTCATCATGGCTTAACGCCTTGATAACAATATTATGTGAAACGGCATTGATTAATTCTGAAACACCGTTTCCATTTTCCTTTTATCTTAAAATTAGCGTATAATGCGCGCCAAATCCCTGGTGAATGGTTTCAGCGCTTGGAATACAAAAAACAACGTACAACTTCTTCTCTCCTTCGTTGGGCTGTCACTCAGGCACACTTTCTTCTGCACGCTCATTTGATGTCTCCTATCCTTAGTGCGTGTCATATACTCTTTTGCAACACAGGTTTGACTCCGCGGCGGTGCGCCCCCGGAGCGAGATTTCCATATCCTTCCCAACTTAAAGACTAAGACTGTCATGAAAAAGACGAAAATTGTTTGTACTATCGGCCCGAAAACCGAATCCGAAGAGATGCTGAGCAAAATGCTGGACGCCGGCATGAACGTGATGCGTCTGAACTTTTCCCACGGTGACTACGCAGAACACGGTCAGCGTATTCAGAACTTGCGCAACGTGATGAGCAAGACCGGTAAAAAAGCGGCGATCCTGCTCGATACCAAGGGTCCGGAAATCCGTACCATCAAACTGGAAGGCGGTAACGACGTCTCTCTGAAAGCGGGCCAGACCTTCACCTTCACTACCGACAAATCCGTTGTTGGTAACAGCGAAATCGTTGCGGTCACCTATGAAGGCTTCACCAGCGATCTGTCCGTGGGTAACACCGTGCTGGTCGACGATGGTCTGATCGGTATGGAAGTCACCGCTATCGAAGGTAACAAAGTTATCTGTAAAGTGCTGAACAACGGCGACCTGGGCGAAAACAAAGGCGTTAACCTGCCGGGCGTTTCTATCGCGCTGCCAGCACTGGCGGAGAAAGACAAACAGGACCTGATCTTCGGCTGCGAACAAGGCGTTGATTTCGTTGCGGCATCCTTCATCCGTAAGCGTTCCGACGTGGTTGAAATTCGTGAGCACCTGAAAGCCCACGGCGGCGAGAAGATCCAGATCATCTCCAAAATCGAAAACCAGGAAGGCCTGAACAATTTCGACGAAATCCTCGAAGCGTCTGACGGCATCATGGTTGCTCGTGGCGACCTGGGCGTTGAAATCCCGGTTGAAGAAGTGATCTTCGCGCAGAAGATGATGATCGAGAAATGTGTTCGCGCGCGTAAAGTGGTTATCACCGCCACGCAGATGCTGGACTCCATGATCAAAAACCCACGCCCTACCCGCGCTGAAGCAGGCGACGTGGCGAACGCCATCCTCGACGGTACCGATGCAGTAATGCTGTCCGGTGAATCCGCGAAAGGGAAATACCCTCTGGAAGCGGTCGGCATCATGGCGACCATCTGCGAACGTACTGACCGCGTGATGACCAGCCGTCTGGACTTCAACAACGACAGCCGCAAGCTGCGCATCACTGAAGCAGTATGCCGCGGTGCGGTAGAAACCGCTGAGAAACTGGAAGCGCCACTGATTGTTGTTGCGACCCAGGGCGGTAAATCTGCGCGCGCAGTGCGTAAATACTTCCCGGATGCCACCATCCTGGCCCTGACCACCAACGAAACCACCGCACGTCAGCTGGTGCTGAGCAAAGGCGTGGTTGCGCACCTGGTCAAAGAGATCGCCTCGACTGACGATTTCTACATTCAGGGTAAAGCAATGGCTCTGGAAAGCGGTCTGGCGCAGAAGGGCGACGTGGTTGTAATGGTTTCTGGTGCTCTGGTACCAAGCGGAACAACCAATACTGCCTCCGTTCACGTGCTGTAATAATTCACGAACGAATTAAATTTGATAAAAAGCGCCCAATGGGCGCTTTTTTTATTCCCGGCATTAGCCAAATTCATTCAAAAAGCAAATCGGGTTTTTCTATTTAAATGCGATTTATCTAAGATGAATCCGATGAAAAATGCCTTTTTTTACATAGCTTTTTACTCAAAACGCACTGATTCGATGCTTCTTTGAGCGAACGATCAAAAATAGGCGTATTCCCATCAAAAAAATATTCTCAACCCAAAAAAGTTTGTGTAATACTTGTAACGCTACATGGAGATTAACTCAATCTAGAGGGTATTAATAATGAATCGTACTAAACTGGTACTGGGCGCGGTAATCCTGGGTTCTACTCTGCTGGCTGGTTGCTCCAGCAACGCTAAAATCGATCAGCTGTCTTCTGACGTTCAGACTCTGAACGCTAAAGTTGACCAGCTGAGCAACGACGTGAACGCAATGCGTTCCGACGTTCAGGCTGCTAAAGACGACGCAGCTCGCGCTAACCAGCGTCTGGACAACCAGGCTACTAAATACCGTAAGTAATAGTACCTGTTAATAAAATGGCGCACATTGTGCGCCATTTTTTTTTGCCTGCGTCAAACTGCTACTGCGTTACCTTTTCCCCTTCCTCTTCTGCTACCGCAGCAGACACCCGGCTGTTCTGCACTGACAACACGCTATTGCTGGCCGACGGGCCGCTACCCGCGGATACGACAACCGGGATCCCGGCACGGCGCGCCAGGGCTTTATCAATTAACGCCTTATCGCTTCCGGCCTGAGAAACAAAGGTGGCAAAGTCTGCCGAGTGGGTAATGGGCGAAATTTGCGGGTTCTCGCCCTCCACCTGCGCCAGCGGACGGTGGACCTCAATATAGCGCTTACCGTCCGGCTCAACCGAGAATTTCACCGGCTCGTTGATGATCTGTACCCGCGTGCCGACCCGCACCTGTTCAAACAGGGCTTTAATATCCGGGGCGTTCATTCGCATACAGCCGGAACTGACGCGCAGACCTACGCTGTCCGGCGCGCTGGTGCCGTGAATAAGATATTCCCCATTACCAATTCCCAGACGCAGCGCATAGCGCCCCAGCGGGTTATTTGGCCCCGCCGGGACGACGGGTGGCAATTTAATTCCCTGGGCCAGGGAACGCGCTCTGATGCCCGCCGTTGGCGTCCAGGTTGGATTAGGGATTTTTTGGCTGACGCGGGTGGTGCTCACCGGCGTTTCCAGCCCCAGCTGTCCGATGCCGAGCGGGAAGACCTGGACAATATTTTCTCCCGGTGGGAAGTAGTAGAGCCGAAGCTCGGCCAGGTTAACCACAATGCCTTCGCGCGGGGTATCCGGCAGCAACATCTGCGACGGGATCGTGATAACGGTACCCGGCGCCGGGTTTACTGGCGCAATGGTATTGTTCGTTTCAAGGATCACCTGCGCCGCCGTATTAAACCGACGGGCGATAGTCTGAAGCTTATTATCCCCTTCCTGTATCGTGTAGGTTTGATTTTGCCCAATCAGACGGCTGCCTGCGGGCGGCAACGGATAGTCCATCGCGCGGGCCGAATTAAACGTACCGAGCGAACTGAGGAGTAATAGAGTTATTAGAGACGCGCGCTTCATGCTGAGATTCCTTATTCACTGGCAGGATGCCAGAAAGCTGAAAAACCAGCGAGGCGGGAACCACCTCGCGAAACAGAATGAATGCTGTTCTGTAAGTCTAGCTAAGGATTGCAGCTTTGGCGCGAATGGCGCGAATCATCGCTTCCAGCCCCTGGGAGCGGGACGGGGTGAGGTGTTGGGTCAGGGCCATTTTTTCAAACCACGGGCGGACATCGAACGCGACGATATCCTGCGCCGACATCCGGTGGTAAAGAATAAAGACGACCGCAATCAGCCCTTTTACAATGGCCGCATCGCTGTCGCCGTGCAGGGCGATAGTGCCGTCGTCAGACTGCTCCATCACAATCCACACCTGGCTCTGGCAGCCCTGAATAATGTTTTCCGGGTTATGCGCCTCTTCTCCGAGCGGCGGCAGACGCTGCCCCAGCTCGATGATATAAAGGTACTTCTCTTCCCAGTTTGCACAGCGTCCAAAGTTGCGCAGCAATTTGTCTCTGTCCGGCAGTTCTGCCATCTTTTGCCTCTTCTTAGCCCAGCAGCTGGTGAATGCGCTTAAGCCCCGCCACCAGCCTGTCGACCTCTTCCATTGTGTTATACATCACCAGCGATGCGCGGCACATTGCCGGCACCTGGTAAAACGCCATCAGCGGCATGGCACAGTGGTGCCCGGTACGGACGGCCACGCCGTAATTATCGAGGAAGCTGCCCACGTCATAGGCGTGGTGTTTCCCCAGGTTAAAGGCAATCACGCCCTGTCGGTCAGCCGGGCCATACAGGGTAAGGTCCGGCACGCTGGCAAGCTCCTGCAGCGCGTAGTGCATCAGCAGCTGTTCGTACTCCTGGATGGCGTCGAGGCCGATTGCGGAGACGTAAGACACCGCCGCCCCCAGGCCGATAATCCCGCCGGTGTTGGGGGTGCCCGCCTCGAAGCGCCAGGGCGCACGTGCGTAGGTCGTCCCTTCCGTCAGGCTGACGGTGGCGATCATCGATCCGCCCCCTTCCCACGGCGGCATCGCCTGCAGGATGTCCTCTTTCACATACAGCACGCCAATCCCGGTCGGGCCATAGAGCTTATGCCCGGAGAATACGTAGAAATCGCAGTCCAGCGCCTGCACGTCCACCGCGTGGTGCATTACCGCCTGCGCGCCGTCAATCAGCACCTTCGCGCCGGCCTGATGGGCTTTTGCGATAATCTCTGTCACCGGGTTTTCGGTGCCCAGCACGTTAGAGACCTGGGTGACCGCCACCAGCCGCGTTTTATCGTCCAGCAGGGCGTCAAGCTGCTCCAGCTGCAGCGTGCCGTCGTCGTTCAACGGAACGACCCGCAGCTGCGCGCCGACACGCTCGCAGAGCATCTGCCACGGCACAATATTGGCATGGTGCTCCATCTGGGTGATGATGATGTTATCCCCCGCGCGCACCTGGGCGTTGCCCCAGCTGTTGGCGACAAGGTTAATCCCCTCGGTTGTGCCGCGCACAAATACCAGCTCTTCCGGCAGGCGTGCATTGAGGAAGGCTGCAATTTGCGTGCGCACGTTTTCCATGCGCTGGGTCGCCTCGGCGCTCAGGGTATGAATACCGCGATGCACGGCGGCGTAGCCGTGGCGGTAGAACTCGGCTTCCGCATCCACCACCTGATTCGGCTTCTGCGCGCTGGCCGCGCTGTCGAGATAGGCCAGCGGCAGGCCGTTCACTTCACGGGTCAGAACCGGGAAATCGGCCCGCACTTTCTCTACGGGAAAACTCATGCTTCGCCTCCGGGCAGACGCTGACCAATGCGGGCCAGCACCTGCTGCTTCAATACGCCATCGTGCAGCGCTTCCGTAAGCTCCGCCGCAAAGGCGTAGATGATCATTTTCTGCGCCGCCTGCTGGTCGATGCCGCGCGAGCGCAGGTAGAACATCTGCTCGTCGTCGATCCGACCGACCGTCGCGCCGTGACTGCATTTTACGTCGTCGGCGTAGATCTCCAGCTGCGGTTTGGTGTCCACTTCCGCCAGGCGCCCCAGCAGCAGATTGTTGTTGGTCATCTGCCCGTCGGTTTTGATGGCGTGCTGGGCGACGTTAATCAGGCCGTTAAACACCGCCCGCCCTTTATCGCTGACGATGGTTTTGTGCAGTTGTCGGCTGTTGCAGTAGCCTTTGTTGTGCTCAAGCCAGGTGCGCGTGTCGCACACTTCTGCCTTCACCGGCATCGCCAGGCTGTTGATGCGCAGCGTAGTGTTTTCACCGTTAAGCTGCGTGCTGGTGTTGTGGCGCAGCACCGCGCCGCCGAGCAGGAAGCTGTGGCTGTACGCCGCGGCATCCTGGCCCAGCAGAAGATCGTTATGGGCAAAATGGTGGCTCTGCGGATTCTCAAACGCCAGCTTAATATGGTAAAGCTGCGCATTGGCGGCAACGTTCATCGTCAGCCGCGATCCGGTAAAGTGGCGGGTCTCGTTGAGGCTGACGTAATGTTCGATTACCGTGGCCTCCGCCCCCTCCGCCAGCTCAAGGTGATGGCGATAGTGCGCGGTGTTGATCTCATCGCCCTCCACGCCCTGTGTGATGTGCATCAGCAGCAGCGGTTTTGCCGGACGCTGGTTACGCTTGACCTGAATATGCGTCACGCTGCGGGCCAGGCTCTCGGTCAGGTGGAGGAAAACTTCCGGCTGAACCGGGGCGCTCAGGCTCTGGCGGTCGTCGTTAATGACGATATCGAACCCGCTATCCCGGGCGTCATCACTCAGTTCTGGACGCCAGACGCCGTCAACAAAGACCAGACGCACCGCATCCACCGTCAGCGCCAGAGCGTCGCGCCGGGCCGGGTCAATCTCCGCCAGACGCGTCACAAACTCGCCGTTCAGCAGGCCGTCGAGTGGGGTGTATTTCCAGTTCTCATGCTTCCGCGTCGGCAGGCCGAGGCGCAGCATCTGCTGCAGGTGCTGCTGCGCCTGCTCGGAGCGCGTATTACCCTGCTCCTCAAACAGCCGGTGCCACTGCTGGAGCGCATTACTGCTGTTCGGTAAGCCAGCCATAACCCTGCTCCTCCAGTTGTTTAACCAGCGTAAAATCACCGGATTTCACAATACGTCCCTGGTAAAGCACGTGGACGTAGTCCGGCTTGATGTAGTCCAGAATGCGCTGGTAGTGGGTGACGATAATGAACGAGCGCTTGCCGTCGCGCAGGGAATTCACCCCGTCGGCGACAATCTTCAGGGCATCGATATCCAGACCGGAGTCGGTCTCATCCAGAATGCACAGCTCGGGCTCGAGCACCGCCATCTGCAGGATATCGTTACGCTTTTTCTCGCCGCCGGAAAAGCCGACGTTGACCGAGCGGGTCAGCAGGTCTTCCGGCATTTTAAGCAGTTTGATCTTCTCTTCCATGAGATCCTGGAAGTCGAAGCGATCCAGCGCCTCCTGGCCGCGATACTTGCGCACCGCATTCAGCGCCGTCTGGAGGAAAAACTGGTTGCTGACGCCCGGAATTTCCACCGGGTACTGGAAGGCCATAAAGATGCCCTCGCCCGCGCGGTCTTCCGGCGACATCTTCAGAAGATCTTTGCCGTTAAATTCGACCGAGCCGCCTGTCACTTCGTAATCTTCGCGTCCCGCCAGCGTCGCTGAAAGCGTACTTTTCCCGGAGCCGTTTGGCCCCATGATGGCGTGAACTTCACCCGGCTTGACGTCAAAATTGAGACCGCGCAGGATCGCTTTCTCTTCCACGCTAACCTGTAAATCTTTAATGCTTAACATGTGCTTTCCTTAACCGACGCTGTGTTCAAGACTAATGGCGAGGAGTTTTTGTGCTTCAACGGCGAATTCCAGCGGCAGTTCAGAGAACACGTCCTTACAGAAGCCGTTCACAATCATCGAAATGGCATCTTCTTCGCTGATGCCGCGCTGCAGGCAGTAGAAGAGCTGATCTTCCCCAATACGCGACGTGGTCGCCTCGTGCTCCAGCTGAGCCGTGTTGTTGCGACACTCCACGTACGGGAAGGTATGCGCCCCGCAGTCGGCACCGATCAGCATTGAATCACACTGGGTGAAGTTACGCGCGTTGGTGGCCGTCGGCATGATTTTCACCAGCCCGCGATAGCTGTTCTGGCTATGCCCGGCGGAGATCCCCTTCGAGATAATCGTCGATTTGGTGTTTTTCCCAATGTGGATCATCTTGGTGCCGGTATCGGCCTGCTGGTGCCCGCTGGTCAGCGCCACCGAGTAAAACTCACCGATGGAATTATCCCCGCGCAGAATACAGCTCGGGTATTTCCAGGTAATAGCGGAGCCGGTTTCCGACTGCGTCCAGGACATTTTGCTGTTTTCGCCTTCGCACAGCGCACGCTTGGTGACGAAGTTCAGGATACCGCCGGTATTGCCGTCGCCGGGGAACCAGTTCTGCACCGTGGAGTATTTCACCTCGGCGTCTTTGTGAATGATGACCTCAACCACCGCCGCGTGCAGCTGGTAGCTGTCGCGCACCGGGGCGGAGCACCCTTCGATATAGCTGACGTAGCTGCCTTCGTCCGCTACCAGAATGGTACGTTCAAACTGTCCGGTTTTTTCGGCGTTGATGCGGAAATAGGTGGAGAGCTCCATCGGGCAGCGCACGCCTTTCGGCACGTAGATAAAGGTGCCGTCAGAGGCTACCGCGGCATTCAGCGCGGCGAAGAAGTTATCGTTGCTCGGTACCACGGTGCCGATGTACTTTTTCACCAGATCGGGATGGTCATGAATAGCTTCGCCAAAGGAGCAGAAAATGATCCCCTGCTCGGCCAGCTTTTCACGGTAGGTGGTCGCCACCGAGACGGAGTCGAAAATGGCGTCTACCGCCACCTCTCTCCCCTCGCGCACGGGCACGCCCAGCTGGTTAAACGCCTCTTCAACCTCTTTGCTCAGGAAGCTGTTCTCGGCACCGGTCTGCTGGACCGCGCCGGGCTGCGAGGCGCAGGTATCGTCACAGCTGCCGCAGGAGGGCGCGGAGTAGTAGCTGTAATCCTGATAGTTCAGCTTGTCGTAGTGGGCTTTCAGCCAGTGCGGCTCTTCCATCTCCAGCCAGGCGCGGAACGCGCTCAGGCGAAATTCGAGCATCCACTCGGGCTCGTTACGTTTGGCCGAAATGGCGCGCACCACATCTTCATTAATGCCTTTCGCCAGCTCGTCGGTCTGCAGCTGCGTGAAAAAACCCTCTTTATAGTTGAGGTGTCCGCCGCTCCAGGTGTTTACATCACTCGTTGCTTCAGTATTACGAGACATAGTACCGCCTATACCCCAAAGCTTTCGCCGCAGCCGCATTCGTTCTGGGCTTTCGGGTTATGAAATTTGAATAACTGGTTTAAACCTTCCCGCACGTAATCCACTTCGGTTCCATCGATAAACGGCATAGCCTGCAGCGCGACGTACAGCTTTGCGCCGTCGGTTTCAAACACCAGGTCATCTTTTTCCGGTGCGGTGACGGTATCCAGCACGTAGCCAAAGCCCGCGCAGCCGGTCTGCTTAACGCCTAAGCGCACGCCGAGAATGTCGGGATTTTTTGCCACCAGCTCGTGGATATGCGCCGCCGCCGCAGGCGTGAGCGTTAATCCTCGCCAGGCAAAATCGGCAGGATTGAAGGTTTCTGAATGCAGTTCCATAGGTCCACCTCATCTGATTAGCCATCAGGGCATAACACCATGTTAGTGATAACGATTATCACTTCAACCCTTTGTCAGCAGGGGCATTCGGCTAAACCGCCCTTTTTGTCTACTTTTATTAAGCATAGACCCTGTCAGAAGATGCGGGCGGGATGGATTTAATTGTTCAATACTTTGAAAATTAATGGATTATCTGTTGTAGAAAACAGCGAAGAGAGGAAAAGTAAAATATGTATCGGAAATGCCTATTTTTGAGATAGCTTTTGTTCTGGAAGTGTCTAAAACAATAAAAGGCCCTCAAGGCCTCTGATTATTATTGGTGAAATGAAACGCTAAAACCCTGCTCACGCCAGTGATCCAGCTGTTCCTGCTGACGCGGTGTTGGCGTTTTTCCCGTCCAGACGAAGATTTTTTGCCCCGGGAAAAGTTCAGGACGCGGAGAATCAATCGGGTCCGCCAGCACGTCAATGTGCCAGCCTTGATGCGCCAGCCGCGCGGCTTCAAGCCAAAGATGGGTACGGTCATCGCATTCCCAGCCGAAAAGCAACGCATCTTTACCCGCTTTCTTGCGCGACTCCGCCAGGCTTAGAACCGCGAATTCAATCAGGACGCCGTCAAGCATGCTCGCCATGTGGCGTACAGTATTTTGATCCTGATTCATTCGCTGGCGGACGGGGGAAATGATGTTATCAATCAGCGCATCCATGGCGTGATCCCGGCGGAACTCACCGATTTTGGCGCGCAGCTTTGCCGGGCTGGCATAACGCAGAACGGTCATCATCTCTTCCTGGAACGAGACCCAGTTACCCTGAGTCAGGACTTCTTTATTTTCCAGCAAGGCTTTTACTTTTCCGACCGAAACGCCGCTTTTCATCAGGCGTTTGATCTCTTCAATACGCAGGATATCTTCATCGTCAAACTGACGATGCCCCCCTTCGCTGCGCTGCGGCTTCAACAATCCATAACGTCGCTGCCAGGCACGCAGCGTAACGGGGTTGATACCGCATCGTTCGGCCACTTCGCCGATACTGTAATAGGCCATTAACTCCCTCACGCTCAGAACTTCCATACCTAACTACACCAACCTTATCAGATTGTACAAACCATTTGTATAACTAAGACCGCATTTTGCACAGGTGAAAGGGGTCGTTCTCCCTTCACCTGTTAATACATTGTTGTCTAAAGTTTGCTTCTCGTACAGCTAAGTCTGCCGAATTTTGTACAGCTTTATCAAAAATCGAATTTCTTCTCCGGCCATGCAATCGCCGGAATTCCGCCATGCCGGGGGCTTGCAAACAGATGCCCCTGGAACTGGGAAATGCCCGCAGATTCCAGCCACATCCACTCTTCTGCCTTCTCCACGCCGACCGCGCAGAACTGAATTTCAAGCGAGGAACAGCATTTGATAATCGCCTGAATGATGGCCTGTCGAGGGCCACTTTTATGCACGTTCGCGACGAGATCGCGATTAATCTTAATTCTGTCGGGCTGGAATTGGGCCAGTAGCTGTAGTCCCGCAAAGCCGGCACCAAAGTGATCGATCGTCACGCTGATGCCTGCACTTTTTAGCTGTCTGACCGAATCCGTGAATTCATCAAAACGGGAAATGGCTTCGCTCTCGGTGAATTCCACCACAATTTGCTCAGGGACAAAACCGTTTGCTTCAATTGCGGTGAGCAGGAAATCAACGGCGTTAGGAATGTTAACCAGCGTCATAGGCAGCAGGTTGAGGGATAACGTCTGGTTCTGCAACCCGAGTGCACTGGCCATTGAGAGTGCTACCTGCTTGCTGTGCAAATCAGAGGTATACACGTCGTCACGCGGCAGATTGGCGAAGTAGATCCCCGGAGCGCCGCCGTCAGGCGTGCGGAGAAGCGCCTCCCAGGAGACAACCTGCTGCATAAACGGATCGACTATCGGCTGGAAAGCAAAGCTGCAATCCGCTCCTTTCGCGACTACCTCGGGTTGCGCTGACAAGCGTGTTTCTTCGCGAACGAACTCCCAGGAATCCGCAGGCGGCAGTTCAAAATAGTTCGCTTTTTCCGTGGCCTCGACAAAGGTACGGAAAAACTGCAGCGGACGGTCATTGTAAGTCAGCTGATAGCGTGTTGTTCCCTTGTTCAGCACCTGTTGCAGCACCTCGTTCCTGTCGAACTGGCGCAAATCAAAAAGCTCCATCCCCACCTTGCCAAAACGCCGGACGGGGCCGTGATCGCGCATCAGCTCGACTACGTTATGGTGTCGCGGGTCGTTGCAGATCTCCTCATAAATAGCAGAAACATGCTCCACTGGCCCCTCAAGCAACTGAAAAAAATGTGTGCCGTTAAACAGCAAGATCCCCGTGACGTTGGCTTGCCGGTTTTTATTATTTGCAGCAGCGACCATAGCTTCCAGTGCTTTCACTGGAACGTCCTCGCAGATATGACTGCGGTAAATGATGGTTGTAAGCATGCGATTCCTGGGGGTTAAGGGTTTTGACCACAAAAACATGTGGAGAGACTTCTCTTATAGCACATTAATTGCCTCACAAATAATTTACATCTCAATCATTTACGCCCGTTAATGGCACTCTCACAAGTGTTGTACAACTTAACAGCGGCTGTGCGATTTGTACAATATATTCTGTAGCATTACCGTTTCATGAACAACAAACAACTAATTGAAAAATAGATCATTTATAAAATATATCCTGATTCTATTAAAAATTTGTACATTTTCAATGTACAGATTTAGAAAAAGTGTATACCTTAAATGTAACGTTACTGATTACAAAATTTTACAGGAGCGAAACATGCAGCAGAAAGGTTACGTCGCAGATTCCGCAGCAGCAATCGCACAGTACTTCGAAAAAGCCACGCTTCCCACCCAACAGGAAACGCTGGGTCAGGTCGTTGTTGAGATCCTTAGCGACGGGCGAAATCTCAATCGCAAATCGCTCTGTACCAAACTGTTAAGTCGCCTTGAAAGGGCCGAGGGCCCCGAAGAGGAACAGCATTACCATATGCTGCTTGGCTTGCTCTTCGAACGATAACGTGATGAACAGCAGTGACGCAGACAAACTGACCGATCAGCTGATTGGCGAAGCCGTTCTTTCTCTTTTGAGAGAGCGTGGCCCCGTTACAACTGAAGCTCTGGTTCAGCGTCTGCGGCAGATGAAAACACATGAAAAGAATCCCCGGCGGCGGGAGACACTGGCGAAGGCGATTGCCGATATCGGATCAAAAAGCCTCGGATTAAAACGTCGCAGAACCGCGCAAGGACGAATAAGCAGAGAGGGACCTCTCAATGATAACAGAGACAATGTTGTGTCGTTGTTTGGAAAGGGAAAGCCGTCCGATCCCAAAAAAATACATTGACTGCATTTTAACAGCTACGGTGAGAACAAATGAGACAAAATATTCAGCTTCAACCCGAATACCACTCTGCTTTTTTAGACAGTGCGCTGGCGGAATATTTCCGTCACGCAGGCGATCGTTTTGCTGAAGAGTCCGCTATTTTTTCTACTGCAGTACGCTGTGTTCTGGCCTCCGAAGGTCATATTTCCAATAAAGCCATCATCCTCTGGCTCATTCAAACGCTGGAAGCCACTCACGACGTGGTTCAGGCGGATGTGATTCGCAAGACGCTGGAAATCGTTGTGGGCTACACCATGGATGACGTTTAAACGCCCTGTCATTCAGCGATCGTGTCATCGTCAGAATTGTCGAACAGGCTGACGATGACACCCCCCTCTCTTCATAACCCCCTGTAAAGAAGCATTATAAAGATGGCATGGTTTCTGCTTACTCCCTGTTACGGGACTGGGCTTACCAGTCATTTTGCTTCATTTCTTAACAGGTCTGTTATTGATGAAAAAAATCGCCAGCGTCTGCCCTTACTGTGGTGCAGGCTGCAAACTAAACCTTGTCGTTGAGAATAACCGTATCATCCGTGCCGAAGCGGCAGAGGGGGCCACAAACCAGGGCACGCTATGCCTGAAAGGATTTTACGGATGGGATTTCCTTAACGATACCCGCCTGCTCACCCCACGCCTGACCCAGCCGATGATCCGCTACCGCAAGGGAGAGACATTCACTCCCGTGACCTGGGAAGAGGCTATCCGCTACACCGCCCGGAAGCTCAGCAGCATTAAAGCCCAGTTCGGCCCGCGTTCGATTATGACCACCGGGTCGTCGCGCGGTACCGGGAATGAAACCAACTACGTGATGCAAAAATTTGCCCGCGCGGTGCTGCACACCAACAACGTCGACTGCTGCGCGCGCGTTTGTCACGGTCCTTCCGTCGCCGGACTTCAGGAGACCCTCGGCAACGGTGCAATGAGCAACTCTATCAACGATATTGAACACTCCAAATGCCTGCTTGTATTTGGCTATAACTGCGCAGACTCCCACCCTATCGTCGCCCGGCGCGTGCTAAAAGCCCGTGAAAACGGCGCGAAAATCATCGTCTGCGACCCGCGCCGCATCGAAACGGCGCGCATTGCCGATCAGCATCTGCAATTGAAGAACGGTAGCAACATGGCGCTGGTGAACGCCTTTGGCTATGTGCTTCTGGAAGAGGAGCTGTACGACAAGAACTACGTCGCGCGGTTTACCGAAGGACTTGAGGCCTATCGGCAGACGGTGAAAGAGTATGCCCCAGAGCGCGTAGAACACCTCACCGGCATCCCCGCCCGCGACGTTCGTCAGGCAATGCGCACCTTCGCGGCGGCCCCTTCCGCCACCGTAATGTGGGGAATGGGCGTGACCCAGTTTGGCCAGGCCGTTGATGTCGTCAAAGGGCTTTCCAGCCTGGCACTGCTGACCGGCAACCTCGGCCGCCCTGCCGTCGGTGTCGGTCCCGTGCGCGGACAAAACAATGTTCAGGGCGCCTGCGATATGGGCGTTCTGCCGAATATGTTCCCCGGCTATCAGGATGTGACCGATCCGGCTGTCCGGCAGAAGTTCGCCGATGCCTGGGGGATCGACGTCAATAACATGGACGATCGCGTTGGAACGCGCATTACCGAAGTGCCGCACCTTGCGCTGGAAGGCAAGGTCAAAGCCTATTACATCATGGGGGAAGATCCGCTGCAGACGGAAGCCGATCTCGGCCTGGTCCGCAGCGGTTTCGAGGCGCTTGACTTCGTGGTGGTTCAGGACATCTTTATGACCAAAACGGCGGAAGTGGCGGACGTTCTGCTCCCTGCCACCTCATGGGGCGAACACGGCGGCGTTTTTACCTGCGCCGACCGGGGTTTCCAGCGTTTTGGCCAGGCTATTGAGGCCAAAGGCAACGTGAAGCGCGACTGGGAGATCATCAGCCTGCTCGCCACCGAGATGGGCTATCCGATGCATTACGACGATAACCAGCAGATCTGGGATGAAATGCGCGAGCTGTGCCCGCTCTTCTACGGCGTGACGTATGAAAAAATGGGCGAGATGGGCCACGTGCAGTGGCCGTGCCCGACGCTCGATCACCCCGGCACGCCGTACCTTTACAAAGATAATCAGTTCGATACCCCGAGCGGTAAAGGGCAGCTCTTTGCCGCACCGTGGCGCGCGCCGGCCGAGACGCCCGATGATGATTATCCGCTGGTACTCTGCACGGTACGCGAAGTTGGGCACTACTCCTGCCGCTCGATGACCGGGAACTGCGCCGCGCTGCAAAGCCTCGCCGATGAGCCGGGACGGGTGCAGGTGAATCCTGCCGATGCGGAGAGACTAGGTATTAGCGACGGTCAACTGGTCTGGGTACGTTCGCGCCGGGGTAAAGTGATCACCCGCGCCAGCATTAGCGAGCGCATCAACGCCGGGGCGGTTTATATGACCTATCAATGGTGGATCGGGGCCTGCAACGAGCTGACGCAGGATAATCTCGACCCCGTATCAAAAACGCCGGAGACAAAATATTGTGCGGTGCAGCTGGAGGCCATTGAGGATCAGCGCTGGGCGGAGGACTATGCGGCGTCGGCGTATCAGTCCATGAAGTCGCGGCTGATGAGCGCGGCGAAAGTCTGAGGAACAGCGTAAATAGCATCAGGTTTACCCGGCACCAGAATGATCATCTTTTTGGCCGGGTAATTCCCTAATGAAACAGATCTAATGCATCACGAAACAAATTGGGGTTACAGCGCTTTTCAAGCAAGCGGTTCAGGAGCTCCAGCAATTCATGCTCACTGCTCAGGTTAAACTTATGCATAACCGCATACTTATGGGCATAGATCGTCTTTGGCGTAAGCATCATCTCCCTGGCTATGTTTTTGACGGATTCCCCCTTGAAAAGACCGGCCATAATATTGAGCTCACGCTGTGATAACGTTTTATGCTTACAGCTTAAACAGGCTTTTGAAAGGACAGGGATAACGGGCGCACTGTATGCACTCCAGGCCTGGCGCAATACCCTCTTCAACAGATAGAGTGACGCTGAGCGCGACACAAAAAAGGTCTGCTGAATGCAGAACGGTAAAAACGATGACGATGGCTCTTCCGCTTCGGTAATACCAATTATGACGCATTTACGCGCACATTTTAATTCCGGGAAACAGGTATAATGTTCGCCCTTGCTGAACGCATAAACGATTATTTCCGCCCGAGCAATATTCTCCACATCATAGCCATTGAGAAAATTGACTTTTTTTGTATATTCATTGTTAAAAAAATCTTCAACAAATGACCTGAGGCTATGGTGATATAAAAAATCATCTTCTTTAATTAAAACATTTATCATTTATCAGACCGAGACATAATCGATACTCAACTTTTTTTCAGGCCAAAGAAATCCCTGCATTAAATTGCATCCAGTATTCTGAGCCAAAGAAAACAGTTCGTTATTTTCGATGCCTTCAATAAGCACCTGATCTACCATCATAGCGCAGTAGGCTATCATTGATTGTAAGGCCCGGGGAGTCAATCTGTTTTCCCACAAGCTCTTTTTATCTACTTTAACACCATCAAATATGCAAATACGTTCACCCAGCGGCGCTAAATGCTCACTTCTAACATCATCCAACCATATCTTTGAACCTGTTTTTTTTATTCTCTGATGCATTATATCAAAACTCTCTCGCTCTTCATTTGTTAGCAAAATAAAATTGCACGGATCTTGTACCTCAATAACGATACCAGAACGCAGGCTGGGCAATATTTCACTGACCAATTCTGATTGGCATAATAATCTTGCGGGGACGTTAATAAAATAGTCACCATCCTCTTCACACAGAGGAATTATACGCAACTGCCAGCGCAGCAAACGAGAGCTTGCACTTAAAGACATCTTTTCAAAAAACGTTTCGCAATCAATTCCCTGACGTAAGGTACTTAGCATCTCCCAAGCCTTTATCTTCTTTTCCTGTGAAGAATAGATAGGCTGGAACCGAACACCGCATATAGCATGCTCAAGCAAGGAATTAATCAACATGGATGTCTCAAACTTAGTATTTTAAAAAAGATATTTCAGCCGTTACTGATAGGTAAAATCAACGTTCATTACTGACTGGAAAGTTCCAGCAGTGGAATTTCCCTGCGGCGTAAACATTCTCGCTGACAGGGGAAATGTCGAGCTGCGCGTACTGTTATCGACGTTGACCTGCATTGTGCTGTTTACGCTATATGTTGTCGCATGATCCCTGCTGGCGATACGTAATGCAACATTGTTGCTGGTTCCGCTGTTTCTCCATGCCGTGGGATCTTGCGTATCTGCATTACCGGTAAATTTGGCCGTTACGCTGGTGGTGCCTGCGGGACAATTTTGCACCAGCAGATCAAAGTCAGACCAGACGCCACCGTCACCGGCATTGATGAGATTCTGCTTTGTATCTTCCCCCAGATTGACCACTTTAGAAACGGTGCCCGTGTCAACGACACACGGGCTGGCAATGACCTGGCCAGTAACAATGATAGTGGTATCAGCGCAGGTAATTAAAGGGGCTGAACTCAGGAGGAAGGCAAATAAAAAGAGTTTATTATTCATATGATCTAGTCTTTATTGATAACTCATTGTAATAACTATCGCCGTATTAATTGAACCAGGCGTTGTATTACCATGAAGAGAATATGCGCCAACTTTAAACGCCATCGATGCTGTACGGTCGCTCTGGACAGTTTTAAAGACTGTAGTGCCAGGACCTAAATAATCACCAGTTACGCCATCATACAAAACAACAGAGGCATTCCCTGCCGTACCTGAATTCTCATAAAGGTTAGGTGAGTCGTGGGATGCAAGACCACCAATATCTGCTCTGACAGTACTTGTGCCTGTTGGGCAGTTTGTGACTGTCAATGTAAACGGCACTGCAGTAGATGATGAGCCAGGAGCTGCGAGTGCTGTTGCCTGAATATTACCTAAATCAACATAAAGGCTGTTTGCTCCTCCGTTGACAATACAGGGTGACGCCACGATATTACCAGTCACGTTAATATTTACCGCATCTGCTGAATAAGACAAAATCGGTATCATTGCGGACAAGCTCAGGACTAAACATTTAATATTCACATTTATCCCCTTATTGATAGGTAATGTTCAACGTTGCTGTTGCATTTGCTGTTCCGGGTAAAACAGCTGATTTAGTCTGATAATAACGTGCCACGATTGGGAATGACTCCAACCCACCCCCAGATTGCTTAAGGAAAACAGTATTATTAAGATTGAGAGGTGTACCTCCATATAATATTTGCACCCCGACACCTTGCGCTACTCCCGGCCCCCCTTGACCCGATAAGGCTAAAACACTTGTATTGACCACATCAGGATTTTGCTGTCCACTCAAAGAAATATTGATATTTGCTCCAGGATTGCACGTTAGTCCGAGAGTCTGGGTAACCTGAGCATTGGCTGGCGTAGTACCTACTGTTGAACCAAAACTTGTCGCGGGGATATTACCTATTGGGAAACTCAGCGATCCCGAAGAAGTACTACAAGCAAGTGTTGTAATGCTCCCTCCAGTAATATTCCATGTCGCGATGAAAAATTGGTTCGAAATAGATACGTTAGCAATTTGTCCACTGCGAAGTGCACCGGATACAGCGGGAGCGGTTGTCCTTACCAACTCAACTTTATACATATAAGACGCACTATAGCTGCCAATAGTGAACGACATTGGAAAGTAGTGGTGGAAACCGCCGCCTGTATCATTTTCTGAAACACGCACACCATAGCCACTCACGCCTATATCATAGAGGCTGTTCCCCAGAGAACTACCGCTCATCGCTTCCTGGTAAGTATTCGCAGAATCAGTACATGAGTAATTCACATTGTAAATACCCGATTGTGCAGCAACAACCGTTCCCGGCGCCACATCGCGCTGCGCAGTAATGTTACTAAAATTTAAATTAAAGTTTTGCGCAGAGATATTGTTTGTGCAGCCAGCAAAGCTTTCTACGGATATTAACGTCAAAATCAACAGCAAAAAAATTTTAAGCAGATTCATTTTGTTTCCTATCGACAAACAGTACTGACAACCGCAATGTTATTTTTAACATCGGAAGGTTTTAAAACGTATGAGGCTTTACACTGCTTATCACTACCCTCACCCCATTGCGCGATAAGGTCGACATTCTCGCCTAAGCCTGTGAGATAAACCTGCCCATTATCGCCGACAATAAAGCCGCTATTTTTAATACCACCCACGCTGACAATCGCCCCAAAGGGAATGTGCTGTCCGTTACCGCGCAATAACGTAAACAATGCACGCTGACCAACGTTGGCAGTATATTCAGCGCGAACAATAGCTCCGCGAGTCGGCACAACGGTCCGGGTCGTGAGATCCAGTTCTACATCATCGGACATACTTTCTGGGTCGATTACGATATCGTTTTTACGGTAGACGTTGACGTTATTTACCGTTGTATATCCCCGATAGTCCGTTTTCGCGCCCGTTTGGTTTCGCACTGTCAGACCTTTCGCCCCAGGCACTTTAACCAGGACGTTCGTTTCACCCAGCGGTTGCGATAACGTCACGCCGTCAGCATGCGCAATAACCCCGCCCTGGATTCCGTAGTTCAGACGCTCATTGTTCTGGTCGTAGCTGTACCCTGCCGTCACCTCACCATAGGTACCCTTGTAATCACCGTTTACGTTGCCGCTGTATCCGACATTATCGCTGCCATAGCCCTGCTGAACGTTCCAGTTCAGGGCATTGTTTTCCAGCGCGGTCCCGTTGATGCCAACCGTATGAGTCGTTCCGCTATTTTTACTGTTATTAACGCTGTAGTTTGCCCACGTCTGCGGCAGGAATTTATCCAGCGGCACGCTGATGTTAAACGCCACCATCCGGTCTTTGTCATAGCTCGTAGGGTTACCGTAGGTACCAGGCGTCCCGTTACGCGTTGAGGTATACGTCAAACCATAGCTGATGCCGTTCCAGAAATTGTTATACCCCAGACTCCAGGACTCCATGGCTCGCCCGGAGTTCCAGTAATCTTCGCAAACGGCGCTCACCATGATCGAGCCTAATGAACCGCCCAGAGACTGGTTCATCGTCAGCTCCATACGGTTACGACGTCTGTTTTGCATCACACCGTTATCGCCATATGAATCAAGCACTTCCTGCATACCGTAAAAGCCTTTGGTCGAATAGCGGTAGCCTGCAATAGCAAAGTTAGTGCCGGTGTCGACAAAGTTCTTACTGTAGCGTGCTCGCCAGGACTGGCCGCTATCGCTCGGCAGATTTTGTGGGGTGGACCATGCCTGAATGACGTCGACAGAAACTGCGCCGAGGTCACCCATATTCTTGCCCATACCGGCAGCGATCGACTGGTAGTGACTCGACGTTTGACCACCGCCGTACGCCGTTAAGCCATACGGTAAGCCATAGATGCCCGTAATTTGCGCAAACGGTGTCTTGTCTACGCTACCGTTATAGGAACGATATTGCCCACCCGTGACGGCGTACTTGAATCGGCCTTCACGCTGTAGTACGGGCAGTGAAGCATAAGGGACGGTGAATTGTTGAATGCTACCGTCAGCCTCTTTAATTGTTACCTGCAGATCGCCCGCCCCCCCGGTCGGATACATATCCGTGATCTCGAAGGCGCCAGGCGCAACGTAGGTCTGGTAAATCTCATACCCATTCTGACGGACAATGACCTGCGCATTGGTACGCGCGATACCGCGGACGACGGGTGCGTACCCCTTGAGGGAGTCAGGTTGCATGTCATCATCTGAGGCCAGTTGCGCACCGCGGAACGGCATACTGTCAAAGACATCGGCAGGCGCAGTGCTGTCCCCGAGGGTCATCTGCGCTTTTAACGGAACGATCGCGCGCTGGGCGTAGGTATAAACGCTGTCCCATTTGTCCTTGCCATCTTCATCCCGTGACCAGGTCGTGTAATTGCGCAGACGCCATGGCCCGATATTGATTCCCGGACGTAAATTAGCGTACTGCGTGTTGCTGGTATCACTGCTCCCGTTGCGCGAGCGGTTGTTAGCGCCACTCAGGCTGTAGTTGAGCAGTGCAGCCGTGATTCCGTCATCCCACTGTTCTGGTGGAACGTATCCGCGGGCCTGACGAGAAATCGCCGCCTGCGGAATGCTGATGAGCAGACGCTGTGCGCCAAACTGGAATTCAGTGGATCCGGAAGGTATCGCGTGCAGGTTTGCACAACGTTCGTTGTCCACCGCAAGCGCCGGGAAAAGCTCGGTTTTTACGCCCCACTCTTTAAGCTGCTCCACGGTCAGACAAGGTTCTAATTTCCCCTCATCATTGGGAGCACCAGAGGTTTTGAATTCGATATCGCGCGTATCAACAAGTTCGTTATCCAGCATCACATCGACGTGATAAGTTCCCGGCGCCTGCGAGCCCGCTTCAAACGCAGCGAGATCGGCTTTACCTCCATTTTGCGGATTATCGAGCTCAACCAGGTCCGGGTTGAAGTAATCACGCGCCATGGCATTCTGCATTGAGCCAGCAAGGGCAAATGCAATCAGTAAAGCCAATCGCGCAGGTTTAAAATTATTATATTCCCTTACTATCATCATTCACGTCACCTTGGAAACGACATTCCAAAACCAATTATTTTCACAAGCTTGCGCTTTGCACGTCACTCACCGCTCCATAATCATTAATGACTTTATAATTAACAGAGGTTGAGTTAGCGCCAGCAGGTAGCGTGAAATTCATTGATTCCCCAGGAAGTACATACGAAACATTTTCAATTTTTTTACCGCCCAGACTGATTTCATTAAAGTTAATGACATAGCTGGTTGGGTTGGTAACCTGAAGTTGATTACCATTTCGACGCCAGGTTAACTGATGACTCAACTCCTGCGGCTGCTGAGACTTTAAGCCTGCAGGACGGTATATCAGCTTAATACGCGTTTTAATCGCTATTTGCAGCGTATTATCTTTTTTGGGCGCTGACGGTATCGCTTTAATATTCAGCCAGTAGAGACTTTCCTTATCCTGCGGCAAGTTGCCAGTCACCACAACACGCTCAATGTTTTGCTGACCGCCATCGAGTCGATACAACGGAGGGGTAATAATAAAAGGAGCTTTCTCAGCGCCACCATTTAATGTCTCAACCCATGACTGAATAAGGTACGGCGTCTTATCCGGGTTGTTAACATCAATGGAAGCTTCTTTTTTATTGCCATCATAGACGACACGCGTTCCGCCAATAATAACACCCGCATTGGCGGCGGACACGCTTGCTGAAATCACTGCGCAGGCAATTAAAGTTTTGCTAAGAAAATTCATTTTACACCTCGATAAAAAAGGGCCGTATACCGGCCCTCATATATTTTTCCGGTCAGGAAGATTACTGGTAGCTAACGGAGAAGTTAGCTACACCGTTTGCTGGACCTACGCCAACAGTTGCTGACGTTGCTTCGTACTGAGCAAAGAAGTCCAGCGTGTTTGGTACAGTTTCAGCCAGGCTGTAAACGTGGGAATTAACGCCCGCCAGCGGCAGGTCCTGGCTATCAGCCGTCATCAGGTTAATGGCAACGCCCGTTGCGCCACCGGTTACAGCCAGCAGGTTGGAGTTTGCTGGGTCCGCAGAACCGTCAAACTTGATGGTTGCGCCTGTTACGGTTGCCGGGCAGTTGGTCAGCACGATTGAGAATTTAGTCGCAGCGGTTTTATCGCCAGCAGCGGTAAATTCAGATTTGCTGTAACGGCCCAGATCAACGGTCTGGTTTACAGAACCCGCGTCAACGGTGCACGCTGCGTCGATGATTTCACCGGTGAAATTAACGGTACCAGCAGAAGCGAATGCATTAGACATGGTTATAGCAGCAGTCGCAGCGAAAGCAGCAGCAATAATATTCTTTTTCATGATTTAATTTCCTTAATAACTTTATAAATTACCGAAATTTAGGCAGCAACATCCAGATGGATTTAGGCCATTTATTTTTTGCGCCAGACATCTCATTTCCAACGTGCAGTAAGCAGAACGCAAAGATATTTATTCGATAACTTTGTTTTCACCCTCTCACTTGCTGAAGCGAAATTTACAGAAGTTTAATTTTTTCGACAATTGGTTTTTAGCCCAACAGTAGACTTTAATGTTAACTATTTTTTAACACGTAAAACTTGTTTAACTGGGCCATTTTAAATTATTAAATATTTGTTAATGGTCGAGTCCATTATGAAATCAACCTATTATTTATTTATACTCCCCTCGGATAGATAATCTCTCACGCATCTTTTGACAAACATAAAGAGCGTCTGGAGGGATTAATATGAATACTAAAATGTCAACGGGAGAAATCACTGAGGTTACTCCTGCACATGCATTTAAGCCCGTTGATGATATCAATAAAATTATTGAACAAATCGCTCCCTTTGCCACGCGTTTTAATGCGAATAAAGGCGAAGTCCTGCGCTATCATTCCGGTAAAAAAAGAACCTGTTACATACTTCATCAAGGTGGTGTCACGCTGAACCGACGAGGGGATGGTATGGTGCTTAACTCTGAACAAGCGACTTTCATTATGGGTATCAGTAATCAGTTCTCACAGACCGAAAACCTGTACGTCAGAGTGAATGAAAATGCTGTGATGAGCCGCCTTTCTCTGGAACGTTTCAATCTGCTGATCGAGAGTTTTGGACTGTGGGAGAGTTTGTGCAAATTAGTGATTTACACCGCTTCTCGCGTTTACGAGCACTGCACACTGATATCACAGATGTCCTCATATGAAATAATCCGGTTCCAGTTGCTTGAACTGATGAACGAATCGGAGCGTATCCGCAGCAATATTACCGCAGCAAATTACATCCAAAGCAGAACGTATCTTTCTCGTAGCGGCATAATGCGGATCCTTGCAGAACTTCGGGATACCGGATGCGTTGAACTTAAACGCGGTATTTTGATTTCTATCAATCACTTACCTTTGAAATACTGAACAAAACGGGCGCTTAGGGAGACTCGGCAGGATCCACGCTATACTGAATCCCATGACTACTGGAAGGTTTGACGGACAGGCGCGCGTATGCTCGATGACTTCTCCACAAAATGGGTATGTGATCCTTCATCAGCGACAACATTGCTGATCGATTATCTTCAACATGGTTCAGATTTGAAAAAAGTGCTTCCACGCCGTCGATTAAATTTTGTGGTTGGCAATGATCGTCTCTGTTATGTATTGCTCAAAGGACGTGTCATGATACACCGTAGCAACCACGATTTAGCGATGGCTACGGTTCAAGGGCCCGCGGTGATCGGCCTCAGCAATTTGTATCAGACCCAGATGCGCGGCTATATCAAGACATTCAATAACTGTGACATCGTCATCCTTAAAATGGATTTTGTTAATGAGACGGTTAAGCGTCATAACCTTTGGGAGCCTTTGGCATATCATCTGATGAGCCTGGCAGGTAAGCTCTTTCACAGTTATGAAGATTTAACGGGCCCTTCCGCTTATGATATTGTCATCGCCCAACTTTATGCGCTCTCAAACGAAGAACCCTCGTTCAGGCTCAGTGTTACTGCTGAAAGTTATATTAGAGATAAAACCCACCTGTCCCGGAGTGGCGTGATGCGTATACTGTCGGCATTAAAAGAAGGGGGCTATATCGACATGCAAAGAGGTGTGTTACTTAATATTATTAAGCTGCCTGAAAAATTTTGATAGAGCATTGCCAGGTTATACATAATCGTTTTCCAGGAAATCGCGAAGCTGGTTGGGTTGGCTCTTTTTCTCCATCAACCTTCTCAGCAATGCGATCAGCTCGTAATCGCTGCGCAGATTAAATTTTTGCATCATCATATATTTATGGGTAAAGACCGTTTTCTCGCTCATCTCCAGCGCGTGCGCGATCTGCACAACCGACAGCCCTCTGTAAAAATTCACCATAATGCGAATTTGTTGCCGGGATAAACCTTTATGCTGGCAGTCGAAACAGTTCCTTTTAGTCCACTTGTAACCCGGTAGTTGCGTCCTGAACCACGCGATAAACAGATCACCACTGATACGATCAAGCGATGCACGGCGAGAGAGAAAAATGATGTCCTGAAAGCAGGAGGGCGACGCTGAAAATCGCAGCTCATCGTCGACGAAGCCTATCACAATCCCTTTTTTCCGGGCCAGTAACTCGGGAAAACAGGTCAGTGTTTCACCCTGACACAATGACAGAACAATAATATCAGCCTGACTGACGTTTTCATGGGTCAGGTCAAGATTAAAGGTGATGGCGCGATTAAAGTTTTGCTTAAAAAAATTCTCTAAAAAGTTCTGTAGCCCAGCCTGAAAAAACAGATCCGTTTCCTGAATCAGAATATTTAACATAGTTCATACCAATGTCTTTAAGAGATACGTATCACTGTCATTTAGTTGTACTGCATGGTCATCACAACAACGGCACTGATACTTCCGGGCGTAACACCGCCTGGAGCGGATTTGACCCAGGCCTGCATGGGCATCGTGGCAGTGCTGTCTGCCGCAATAGCCTTTGTGATACTGGAGCCCGTCCCTTTAAGCGAGCCGGTCGCGGCGTCACTCATCGCGACGGCAACGCCAGTGGCCGTTCCGCTGTTCATGTAGTAGTCCGCGCCTGCTGCGGGATCCGGGTTACCTGCGAACGTCACCGTGACGCTGCGGGTTCCCAGCGGACAGCTTGTAAAGAGCAGATTGAACGCAACCGGATCGGACGTGGATCCTGGCGTCGCCATATTGGAAGCCTGAATATTGCCGAGGTTAATATCCAGATTCGTATTCCCGCCATTAAATATGCAGGGCGATGCCACGATATTCCCCGTTACGCCGATATTGACCGCATCGCCGGAAAACACCTTCCAGCTCAACAAGGCAAGCAGGAGCGTTTTTTTGTGCGCTATTTTCATCTTCTCACCTGCTACTGGTAGGTTATATTAAGCGTGGCCGAGGCGTTGGCCGTTCCCGACTGAACGGTCCCCTGCGTTTGATAATAACGGGCCGTTAACGGGAGCGTTTCGACTCCACCCGCGGACTGTTTTAATAGCAGGCGACTGTTCATGGCCAGCGGCGTACCGTTATAGATGAGCTGAACGCCCACCCCTTTTGCCGTTCCTGAATTACCCTGCCCCGTCAGGGCCATCACGCTGGTATTGCCGCTATCCGGATTTTGAATGCCGCTCAACGTGACGTTTATATTGGTCCCGGCGCTGCAGTTTAATCCGAGGTTCTGCGTATTTTGCGCGCCTGCCGGCGACGTTCCCACACCGCCAGTAAAGGAAGAGGCGGGTATATTTCCAATGGCGAAGGTTAATTGTGGCGTATTAATCGTACACGCCAGGGCATTGATCGTGCCGCTGGTCAACTGCGTTGTCAGGCCATCGCGATAAATAGCGTCGCTGCCCTGAAGGGTTACCACGCCGATGACGCCGGGCGTGAGCGCCCCGGATGAAACCGGCCCGGTCACCACCAGTTCAATTTTTCCGCCATACCAGTCGACGTAGGAGGTTTGCGCGTTGTATGAGAAGGTATTGCTCGGGTTATCAAAATAGTTGTTCGATGAAAATCGAATCCCAATCCCGCTGACGTTGGTATTGTAAACATGATTCCCATAGGTGCTGAGCGTGGCGCTGTTATACCGCATGCTAAAACCCAGCATTAATGGATTGCTGCAGCCGGTCAGATAGGACCCCGTATTTGACGCCGCACCGGAGAATATCACCGTTCCCACAGGCGCATCGCGCTGCACGTTGAGGGTGCCCACCGACAGAGAAGACGTTTGCGGCACGATCGTCGTGCACGTCCCGGCCCAGGCACCATTCCAGCCCGCCAATAAACAGAGCAACAGCAAAAATTTCATCGTTTTCATCTTAATGTTCCCGACGACAAAGGGCGTTAACGAGGGTGACGCCACCATAGGTGGCCTGTTTCGGCAGCGTGAAATCCGCGCGACACTGCTGGCCGGACTGATTTCCCCACGCCACGATCAGCGTCCCCTGCTCGCTCATGCCGGTTAAATAGACTTGTCCGCGATCGCCGACGATAAAACTACTGTGACCGTCTCCGGCGAGCGTCACCATCGCCCCAAATGGAACGAATCGACCGTCGTCCATCAGGGTCATCAGCACCTTGCGCCCCACTTTAGAGAGATAATCTGCCCTGACCACCGCGCCTCGCGTTGGCGTGACCGTGCGCGTATTGATCTCCAGTTCCACGTCGTCAGACATATTTTCCGGATCGAGCGTGAGGTCGTTTTTGCGGTACACGGAGAGGTTGCTCACCACCGTATAGCCCCGGTAGTCCGTTCGCATACCGGACTGGTTTCGAATATCCACCCCGTGGGCGCCAGGTGCCTTAATCAGGGCATTGGTTTCCCCCAGCGGCTGGGAAAAGGTGATGCCGTCCGCGTGGGCCAGGATGCCCCCCTGCAGGCCGTAGTTCAGACGCTCGCTGTTCCTGTCGTAGCCATAGCCCGCCGTCACTTCGCCGTAGGTCCCTTTGTAATCCCCGTTCATGTTGCCGGTATATCCCACGCCGTCCGTGCCGTAGCCCTGCTGCACGTTCCAGTTAAGGGCGTTGTTTTCCAGGGCCACGCCGTTCATGCCCAGGCTGTGCGTAGTGCCGTTATTCTTGCTGGCGTTCATGCCATAGTTCGCCCACGTCTGCGGGAGGAATTTCTCCAGCGGCACGCTGACGTTAAACGCCAGAAGCTGGTCGTGGTCGTACGTTTTACTGCTCCCGGTGCCATAAGAGGCTGCGCTGGCGTTTTTGCTGTATGTCCAGGTCACGCCATAGCTGATGTTATGCCAGTAGTTGTTATACCCGACGCTCCAGGACGCCATTGATTTGCCCGAATTCCAGTAGTCTTCCCGCGCGGCGCTGAGGGTCAGGGACCCCAAATCCCCGCCCAGCGTCTGGCTCATGGTCAATTCGGCGCGGTTACGCCGCCTGTCCTGCAGCGCGGTACTGTCTCCCCAGGAGTCCAGCACTTCCTGCATTCCGTAGTAGCCGCTGGTCGAATAGCGATACCCCGCAATCGAAAAGTTTGTTCCGGTATCAATAAAGTTCTTGCTGTACCGCGCGCGCCAGGACTGGCCGCTGGTTTTGGCCGTGTTATCCGGCGTAGACCAGGCCTGGGTTACGTCGGTGGAGATCGCACCAAAATCCCCCATGTTTTTACCCACCCCAACGGCGAGCGACCGGTACTTGCCCGATCCCTGCACGCCGCCGTATAGCGTCAGACCCTGCGGGAGACCATAAATACCGGTCAGTTGCCCGAAAGGCGTCTTTTCCACGCTGCTGTTATAGGCGCGATACTGGCCGCCCGTGATGGCATACTTCAGACGCCCTTCGCGTTGCAGCACCGGCAGAGAGGCGTAAGGCAGGGTGAAATGCTGTTCGCTTCCATCCGCTTCTTTGATTGTCACATCCAGATCCCCGGCACCGCCCGTCGGGTACATGTCTGTTATCTCGAACGCCCCCGGGGCGACGTAGCTCTGGTAGATCTGATAGCCATTCTGGCGCACCACCACCTGCGCATTCGTGCGCGCAATACCGCGAACCACGGGCGCGTAGCCTTTCAGGGAATCCGGCAGCATGTCATCGTCGGACGCCAGCTGGCCGCCGCGAAAAGGGATACTGTCAAACACGTCAGCCGGGGAGGAGCTGTCGCCGAGCGTCAGCTGCGCTTTCAGGGGAATAACGGCCCGCTGCGCATAGGTGTAAACGGTGTCCCATTTATCCTGACCCGACGCATCCCGGGACCAGGTGGTGTAGTTGCGCAGGCGCCAGGGCCCAATATTGATCCCCGGACGCAGGTTGGCATACTGGCTGTCCGTTCTGTTAGCCCCTCCGGTCTTCGCCCAGGAGTTGGCCCCGCTCAGGCTGTAATTGAGCATGGCGGCATTGATGCCCTCGTCCCACATTTCTGGTGGCACATAGCCACGCGCCGGTATATCAATAGCCGCCTGCGGAATACTGATAACCAGACGCTGCGCGTTGAACTGGAAATCCGTCGAGGCCAGTGGAATGGCCTTAAGATCGGCACAGTCGCTTTTCGCTGAGACCAGCTGTGGAAAGAGCGCTGTCTTAACGCCCCACTGTTTTAATTGTTCAATGCTCAGGCATGGCTGTAATACGTCATTTCCATCAGGCGTTTTTGCTGCGGCAAAGGTAATATCCCGGGTCTCCATGAGCTGATCGTCAAGAATAATATCAACATGGTACGTCCCCGGTGCCTGAGAGCCTGATTCAAATGCGGATAAATCGGCTTTCCCCATCCCTGGGTTGTCCAGCTCGACCAGTTCGGTATTAAACGTTTCGCTGGCATAAAGCGTGGGAGAAGACCCCGTCATTGCCAGGGCGATGAGTGTCGCCAGGCGTCGAGGACGTACTTTATATTGCTGTATTTTCATTGCTGATAACCTGAGTAATGCGGGTATTACCGTTTGTCAAAATCACAAACTGGCTTGATGCAACGCGCCGGGGCTTCCATAATCGTTGATAACTTTAAACGTCAACGTATTTCCGCTGGTTCCATGAGATAACGGGAACCGGACCGACGCGCCAGGTAATACATACGAAACATCATCCAGCCTTTTTCCGCCCACAGATATTTCATTAAAATTGATGACATAAGGTGTCGGATTCGTAACCTGAATTTCATTCCCGTTGCGTTGCCACGTTAATTTTCCGGCCTGATCTTCAGGCGTTGACGCGTGAAGATTAGCCGGGCGATAAATCAACTTGATACGCGTTTTCACCGCAATTTGCAGTGCGTTTGCCTGTTTCGTTGCAGAAGGAATGGCTTTTATATTGAGCCAGAATAAACTTTCTTGTTCCTGAGAGAGTGAACCTGTCATAACAATGCGTTCGATATTTTTCTGGCCGCCATCCAGTCGATAAAGCGGAGGCGTAATGATAAAAGGCGCTTTATCTGTTTTTCCCTCCGGCGCATCAATCCACGACTGAATTAAAAAGGGCGCGCTATCGGCATTGTCCACGCTAATGGTTGCTTCTTTTTTTGCACCGTCGAAAATAACGCGGGTGCCGCCAATAATGACCCCGGCATTGGCGATCGAAAATGTCAGCGGTAACGCTGCTGCGGCCAGACCGATTGTTGTGATAAAACGCATTGAATACCTCATAAAACAAAGGGGCCGGGTGGCCCCATACTGATTACTGCAAAAGACTTAGTTATAAATCACAGAGAAGTTAGCAACCGAGTTAGCCGGGCCCGCGGTCACTGATGCCGCAGTCGAAATATACTGGGCATAGAAGTTGAGCGTATTATCAGCGGTGCTGCTCAGCGCATAGGTATAGCTGTTGCTACCATGCAGCGGCAGATCGGCCTTATCCGCCGTCATCAGGTTGATGGCCACGCCCGTTGCTGCTCCCACAACGGAGGAATCAATCGCCAGCAGGCTTGCGTTGGTTAAATCTGGCGTGCCGTCAAAACGCACCTTCGCGGAGGTAACGGTCACCGGGCAGTTTTTCAGTACGATATTGAACTGCGTCGCTGCGGTTCGGGAACCCGTTGTCGGGAATTCCGTTTTGTAATAATCGCCGAGGACCACAACCTGATTCTGGGATGCCACATCCACATCGCAGGCATTATCCAAAATATTACCGTTAAAATTAACCGTACCTGCCGCCGCGAAAGCCTGAGTCATTGTCAATGCAGAGCCAGCCGCAAACATGGCAACAATAATTTTCTTTTTCATAAAGCCATTTCCTGTATTACTTTATTTATTACTGATATTCAGGCAAAACAGACGTTCCTCATTCTGCCATTCTTTTTTAGAGGCCATCAGAAACAAAATATCACTCTCATCGTGTCGAGCGTTTCAGATGGGTGTTTCTGTCGACGAGTCAAAATTTATACAACTCTTTTGTGCGAAACAATCCATTTTCAGGTCTAGCTGTAGACTGGGGTTTAACAAAAAATAAACATTTGAATCGTTCACTTTATCGCCAGTCTACTTTTAGACTTTCACCGTTTAACGATAAAATTCATAACGTTAAGATGCTCAACCCTTCCGGTCTATTATTAGACTTCCGAGTATTATTCCCTGCTTCGCTGCTTTTTAAGATAATTCTCCACGCTGATTGAATAACGATCGCATCTGTTGAAGTGAGGTATATTATGAACACGCGAATTGCAGCCGTATTAGACAATGAGAAATCGTCAGTGTTGGGATTAAAACCCCTAAGGCACATTGAGCGTTTAATTGATAATGTCCTTCCTGGCGCAGAGAAAATCATTCTTTCGAAAAGCGAAGTCGTACAATATTACCGAAATGACGAACGCCAATGTTTTATGCTGTTACACGGCAGCGTGGCGCTGCACCGCCGCGGCGACGGCATTGTGTTAAATTCAGAATCAGCGCCTTTTATACTGGGTGTCAGCAGTCAGTTTTCATCGGAACATCTTTACGTCAGGGCCCTGGAGACATCCGAATTAGCAAGCGTACCGCTGGAAACGTTTAACAACGTGGTTGCACAGCATGATCTCTGGGAACACTTTTCTAAATTGCTGATCTACACGGCATCGCGGGTGTACGAGCACTGCGCGCAAATATCACAGATGTCCGCCTACGATATCATCCGCTTTCAGCTGGTTGAATTAATGCAGGAGCCTGAGGCAATTCGACAAAACATCACCGCAGCGGCTTACATTAAAAGCCGTACCTACCTTTCCCGCAGCGGAATTATGCGGATTCTGGCAGAACTGCGTACGGGGAAATACATCACCATGGACCGTGGCGTGCTGATAGAAGTTAACCATTTACCCCGGAAGTACTGAAAGCACAATAATATCTGGAGATAGCGCGAGAGAAGAGCGAAACTATAAGCATAAGATTATCTTCCAGGTTTACGGCTATGTCCTCTACAGATAAATCGTCTCGCGGCTCCCCTTACGCCCAGGAACTGATCGCGCATCTGGAGCCTTATTGCACGGTGCGTCGAACGGGCCGCGGTGAACGACTTAACCTTGAGGTTAACGGTCAGGGGCTCTGTTATTTAATCCTCGAGGGGACGATTGCCATCTACCGCAGCAGCGATAGCATGATGCTTTCTACCGCCCGCAGCCCTGCCCTGTTTGGTCTTGCTAACCTGACGGACATCTATTTCAATGATTACCTCGTCACGGTGAGCCCTTGCCTGATTGGCAGTATCCCTACTGAACAGGTAGCTGACATTATCAAAGAAAAAGGGCTATGGGGGCTGCTCTCGAAACAACTGATGTTTGTCTATAGCCGGCTTTATAACAACGTGATGCCGCAGGGCGCACCGACGGCGTATGAGATGATTCGCCAGCAGCTCATAAAGCTGATGGAGGAAGATGAAAGTTATCGCAGCAGCGTAACGGCGGAAAGGTATATTCGGGAGAAAACCCAGCTCTCCCGCAGCGGCGTAATGCGCATTCTGGCGGATTTAAAAACCGGCGGATTTATCGAAATGGAAGAAGGCAGGCTTATTAAAATCAACAAGCTCCCCGCTAAATACTGAATGTCAGACACAAAAAAGGCCGCACTCGCGGCCTGTTCAACAACACTCACTCAATGGACGTGAACGCCCAACCGCCAGGCAAAGTAGATCTCTTCTTTCAGTTCATTCGAAGAGAGCGCCAGCAGATCCGTGAACTCCAGCTCAAGCTGTTTCAGCTTTTTCAGGTACTGCGCCGGAGACAGGTTGCTCTTATCGCGACGTAAATATTCAATTGCCAGCTGTGTTGGGGTTATTTCAGTATCCATGATGTCCTCGCTTATGTACAAATCCTGACCAGTATATCACAACACACTGGCTAGTTTTTGACCAAAGGCAATTCATCTGAAAACTTTACACGACCGCCGTCGTCAGACGCGACGAGCAGCACAGGCGTTCCTGCTCGTCGAGAATATCAATCTGCCACACCTGGTGGCGGCTGCCAGCATGCAGCGCGCGGCAGATACCGCGAACGCGCCCGCTGCGCACCGAGCGAATGTGGTTGGCATTAACCTCAAGCCCGACCACCTTCTGTTCGCCTTCGGTGCAGAGATATCCCGCGACGGAGCCCAGGGTTTCCGCCAGCACGACGGAAGCCCCGCCGTGCAACAGGCCAAACGGCTGATGGGTGCGACTATCGACAGGCATCGTCGCCTCCAGATCGTCTTCCCCAATGCGGGTGAACTGGATATCCAGTAGCCCCACCATATTCCCCTCGCCCATGGCGTTTAGCGCCTGCAGCGTGACGGCACGTTTCCAGATCATCCAATTATCTCCAGTAAAGCCTGTAATGGGTGGCGTACGCCGTTACCCTCAACCCGTTTCACCTGGCTGCGGCAGGAGTAGCCCGTCGCCAGGCAGCGGTTTCTTGGCAATCGCTGCATCGCCTGATGCCACGACAGCTCATAGATGCCGAGCGAGTTGGCGTGGTTTTTCACCTCGTGGCCGTAGGTGCCCGCCATGCCGCAGCAGCCCACGCTGACGCTCTCCAGCTTCGCTCCGAAACGCGCAAAAATAGACGCCCATTGCGCCGGGGCGCCGGGCAGCGCCGTCACTTCCGTACAGTGTCCGAACAGATACCACGGTTCACCGCCCGCCTCCTGAATGGCCTTCTCTTCCAGGGCTGCCGGCAGCCACTCGTGCACCAGCATGACGTGGAAATCGCCGCGCTTATCACCCAGCGTCTGCTTGTATTCATCGCGATAGCAAAGCACCAGCGCCGGATCGACGCCGACCATCGGCATCCCAAGTTCGGCGATCCGGTTGAGAAAATCAGCGGTTTTTTGCGCCGTTTTCGCAAAGCGGTTCAGGAAGCCTTTAATGTGCTGCGCCTTGCCGTTTGGCGAGAACGGCAGCACTACCGGCTGATAGCCCAGTTTTTCAACCAGGCGGATGAAGTCAGCGACCACCTGCGCGTCGTAGTAGCTGGTGAACGGATCCTGGACCACCAGCACCACCTTCGCTTTTTGCTCAGGAGTAAGCGCTTCGAGCTGCTCCAGGGTCATGTTCGCCGAGCGGTGGCCGACGAGCTGGCGCTGCAGCGACGGCACCGACAACAACGGCAGATCGACCATGCCGATATGCTTTTCGGAAAGCTTGCGCACCAGCGGCTGATTGATAAAGAAGTTGAAGGTCTTCGGCGCGCGCGCCATCAGCGGCGCGTAGCTTTCCACCGTCGCCACCAGATGATCGCGCACCGGACGCAGATAGCGGGTGTGGTAGAGCTGCAGGAAGCGCGAGCGGAATTCCGGCACGTCGATTTTAATCGGGCACTGGGTAGAGCAGGCTTTACAGGCCAGACAGCCGGACATCGCCTCTTTCACCTCATGGGAGAAATCATACTCGCCCTTATTGGCATGCCAGCTGTTGCGGGTGCGCTCAATCAGCGAGCGCAGGCTGGCTCGTTTTTCCGGCAGCTCCTGCTCCAGCTTCAGGGGATCGACGCCGCGGTCCGCCAGCAGACGCAGCCACTCGCGCACCAGCGTCGCACGCCCTTTCGGCGAGTGAATGCGGTTGCTGGTGATTTTCATTGACGGGCACATCGGGCTTTTCACGTCAAAGTTAAAGCACAGGCCGTTGCCGTTACACTCCATCGCACCGCGCCAGGACGAGCGCACCGCAATCGGAATCTGTCTGTCATACGTACCGCGCTTAACGGCATCCACCTGGAGCATCGGCGCGTCCGCCCCTTCAGGCGGGCAGATTTTCCCCGGATTGAGGCGGTTATCCGGGTCGAACGCCGCTTTGACCTTGCGCAGCTCCGCGTAAAGATGCTCCCCGAAGAACGCAGGGCTGTATTCCGCGCGGAACCCTTTCCCGTGCTCCCCCCACAGCAGACCGCCGTATTTGGCGGTCAAGGCCACGACGTCGTCGGAGATCTGCTTCATCAGGATCTCCTGCTGCGGGTCGCACATGTCCAGCGCCGGACGCACGTGCAGCACCCCGGCATCCACGTGGCCGAACATGCCATAGCTCAGGCCGTGGCTATCCAGCAGGGCGCGAAACTCCACGATATAATCCGCCAGATGCTCGGGCGGCACGCAGGTGTCTTCGGCAAACGGAATCGGCTTCGCCGCCCCTTTCGCATTGCCAAGCAGGCCCACGGCTTTTTTACGCATGGCGTAAATACGCTCGATACCGGCCAGATCGTGACAAAGCTGCCAGCCAATCACGCCGCCTTCGCCATGAGCAATCAGCTCATCCAGGCGCTGGCAGAGCGTCGTCACCTGGCTTTCAATCAGCTCCGCGTCATCACCGGCAAATTCCACGATGTTGAGGCCAAGCATCTCTTTGTCCGGCACGTCGGTAATCAGCTCGCGCACGGAGTGCCAGACGATATCTTCCCGCGCCAGATTCAGCACCTTAGAGTCGACGGTTTCCACCGACAGCGCCTGCGCTTCCACCATAAACGGCGCATTGCGCAGCGCGGAATCGAAGGAGTCATATTTGACGTTCACCAGGCGACGCACCTTCGGCAGGCGGGTGATATCCAGCCGCGCCTCGGTAATAAACGCCAGCGTTCCTTCGGACCCGGTCAGCACGCGGGTTAAATCAAACTGCGTCAGGTCGTCGTTAAACACGTGGCGCAGGTCGTAGCCCGTTAAGAAGCGGTTCAGTTTGGGGAACTTGTCGAGAATAAGCTGGCGGTTGTCGCGGCAGCGCTCCAGCACGGTGCGGTAGATGCGCCCGCTGGCGGTGTTATCTTTACCCAGCGTTTCCGCCAGTTCGACCGGCATCGGCTGGGTATCAAGGATATCGCCGCCTAACAATACTGCCCGCACGCCCAGCACGTGATCGGAGGTTTTACCGTAGACCAGCGACCCCTGCCCGGAGGCATCGGTGTTGATCATCCCCCCGATGGTTGCTCGGTTGCTGGTGGAGAGTTCAGGGGCAAAAAAGTAGCCGTAAGGCTTGAGGTACTGATTAAGCTGATCTTTGATAACGCCCGCCTCAACCCGCACCCATCCCTCTTCGGGGTTGATCTCAATGATGCGGTTCATATAGCGCGACATATCAATAATGATGCCCTGGTTCAGCGCCTGACCGTTGGTTCCGGTGCCACCGCCGCGCGGCGTGAAGACCAGAGAGGCAAACCGCTCCTGCGTTGCCAGCCGGGCGATAAGCGCCACGTCGGCCGTGGAACGAGGGAAAACGACCGCATCGGGAAGAAGCTGGTAGATACTGTTATCGGTTGCCATCGTCAGCCTGTCGGCATAGTTCGTGGCGGTATCACCTGTAAAACCCTGTTGCTCCAGTGCCTGCAAAAAATTAAGCACCAGCTGAACGACGCCAGGTGCCTGAGAAATCTGTGGGATCATTACTGTCGACCCTAATTAGAGTTGTGGGAATCGTTTGCGTGTATCTTAAAAGTTTTATCACATTTTTTTCTTATAATCTCTGCTGAATTACAGGCAGAATTCGCCTGTCAAAAACCGCTGCGATCGCTAATGATAAGAGAGACGCGGTTTTCCATTCCCGCCAGTGGTACTGGCGTTCTTTTAAGGAAAGTTTCATTTATGGTCAATCTTCGCCAGCCCAGGGATGTTGCGCAAATTCTGCTGTCGGTGCTGTTCCTGGCCCTCATGATTATTGCGTGTCTGTGGATTGTTCAACCCTTTATTCTCGGCTTCGCCTGGGCTGCGACCGTTGTCGTCGCCACGTGGCCTTTGCTGCTGCGCTTGCAGAAACTGCTGTTTGGCCGCCGCGGGCTGGCCGTGCTGGTGATGACGCTGCTGCTGTTCCTGCTGTTTATTATTCCAATTGCGCTGCTGGTAAACAGCCTTGTCGACTCCAGCGGCCCGGTGATCCGCGCCGTGACAAGCGGCGACCTGACGCTGCCGGACCTCGGCTGGCTGAACAGCATTCCGGTCGTGGGCGCTAAGCTTTACAGCGGCTGGCATAGCCTGCTGGAAATGGGCGGCAGCGCGCTGATGGCGAAAGTACGTCCGTATATTGGCACCACCACCACCTGGTTTGTCGGTCAGGCCGCACATATCGGCCGCTTTATGATGCACTGTACCCTGATGCTGGTCTTCAGCGCCCTGCTTTACTGGCGCGGTGAGCAGGTGGCTTTAGGCGTTCGTCACTTTGCCACCCGCCTGGCGGGAAAACGCGGTGACGCCGCGGTGCTGCTGGCGGCGCAGGCCGTGCGCGCGGTCGCCCTGGGCGTCGTGGTGACGGCGCTGGTTCAGGCGGTGCTGGGCGGTATCGGCCTGGCGATTTCCGGCGTACCGTACGCCACCGTCTTTACCGTAGTCATGCTGATGACCTGCCTTGCGCAACTGGGGCCGCTGCTGGTGCTGGTTCCGAGCATTATCTGGCTTTACTGGACGGGTGATACCACGTGGGGAACGGTTCTTCTGGTCTGGAGCTGCGTGGTTGGCACCATGGATAACGTGATTCGCCCCATCCTCATCCGCATGGGCGCAGACCTGCCGCTGATCCTGATCCTCTCCGGGGTTATCGGCGGGTTGATTGCTTTCGGGATGATCGGTCTGTTCATTGGCCCGGTGCTGCTCGCCGTTACCTGGCGTCTGTTCTCCGCCTGGGTTCATGAAGTGCCGCCGCCTGGAACCGACCCGGACGTGATTCTGAGCGAGCTGGACGAGCTGGAAGAAAAGAATACCCATTAAGCCTTGTTGCCGGGTGGCGCTTACGCTTACCCGGCCTACATTATCCCGCACAATACTTTAACACTGCTAAAGTATTTATTCGTTGCACACTGGTCAGACCCGCTATTTCAGCACTAAGTCCGCTATTATTCTCAAGAAATCTTTACGTCTCTTTAACTATTGAGACGAATCTGATCGACGCTAAAAATTACAATGCCTACTATTAGCTCACGGTTATAAATCAACACCTTGATTTATAAGCATGGAAATCCCCTGAGTGAAACAACGAATTGCTGTGTGTAGTCTTTGCCCATCTCCCACGATGGGCTTTTTTTTATCCTGACTACGCGCGCTTAACCTCACAGGTACTGAGCATCCGCCACTCTGCTGGCAGCACCCGCGTTTCCCCCGTCACATTGACCGTCACCGCCTGGCGGATATCCGCCGACGATGCGCCAATCTGCAGTTCAAACTCGCCCGGCTCAACGATGCGCTTGCCGTCACGGCGGGTGAAGTTGAACATCTCAACCGGCAGCGTGAAGGTGAGCGTGGCGGTTTCGCCCGGCGAGAGCGTGACGCGCTGGAAGGCCTTAAGCTCCTGAAGCGGGCGCACCTGGGTGGCGACCTTGTCCCGCACGTAGACCTGCACCACCTCGCTGCCGCTGCGCTCGCCGGTATTGGTGATATCCACACTCAGCGTCACCTCACCGTCGACCGGCACGCTGCTTTCAGCGACGCGGGCAGTGCCCCAGCTAAACTGCGTCCAGCCGAGGCCGAAACCAAACGGGTAGCGCGCACCGAAATGGAACGCGAACGGCGTGCCGCCGCTTTTCAGCTTGTGGTTATAGTAGAATGGCATCGCCCCGGCGCTTTTCGGCACGCTGACCACCAGCCGGCCCTGCGGCTCCGCGCGACCGGTTAACACATCGGCAATCGCCCAGCCCCCTTCCTGTCCCGGCGCCCAGGCCATCATCAGCGCGGCAATCTTCTCCTCCAGCCCCTGAAGGTTGTACGGACGCCCGCCGGTCATCACGACGATCACCGGTTTGCCCGTCGCCACCAGCGCCTCCAGCAGCTGTTGCTGCACGCCCGGCAGATTCAGGGAGTCAGTATCGGAGCCTTCCCCTACCGTGCCGCTCTGGAACAGCCCGGCGAGATCGCCCACGCAGGCCACCACCACGTCACTCTCCTGTGCGGCGCTGACCGCCTCGGGGATAAGTGCGGTGCTTTGCGACACCGGAGACTGCTGCATTGGCTTGCCGCCGCTGTCGCCCGGGAAGACCGGCGCGCCCGCCATCCGTTTTTCGATAATGTGGCACCCTTTCGCGTAGCGCACGTTCGATGCACCCAGGTACTGCTCCAGCGCCGCGCGCGGGGTCGTCACCTGCGAGGTTTCCTCAACCATATCGCTGATGATCAGATGGACCGGGAAGCTATACCCGCTGAGTAACGCCAGCGGATCGTCTGCCGTCGGCCCCACCACCGCCACGCGGGGTTTACCGTTCAGCGGCAGAATGCCGTTGTTTTCCAGTAGCGTCACCGATTTTGTCGCCACCTCCCGCGCCACCTGGCGGGTCATCTCATTTTGCAGATCGATGCCGCTTTCATCGGCATACGGGTTCTCAAACAGGCCGAGACGGAATTTTTCGGTCAGCGTACGCGCCACGATCTCATCGACTTTCGCCATAGAGATCAGCCCGCGCTCTACCGCTTCCGCCAGATGGCGTGCGCAGTCATCTTTCGGCAGCTCGACGTCGAGCCCGGCGTTAAACGCCAGCGCGGCGGACTCCGCTGCGTCGTGGGAAATCCCGTGGTGCTGGTGCAGCAGGCTGACGCCGCCGTAGTCCGCCACAATAATGCCGTCGAAGCCCCACTGTTCGCGCAGGACGGTGGTCAACAGGAAGCTGTCGCTGTGCCCCGGCTGGTTATCGATGTCGTGGTAGGCGGGCATGACCGAACCGGCATTTGCCAGCTTGACCGCCATTTCAAACGGCAGCAGGAAGGTGTCGTTCAGCTCGCTAAAGCCAAGATGCACCGGGGCGTGGTTGCGCGCCCCTTCGCTGAACGAGTGGCCCACGTAATGTTTGAGCGTCGCCAGCAGATCGCGCTTGTCGCCCTGTAACCCTTTCACCCAGGCGGTTGCCATCACGCCCACCAGCCAGGGATCTTCCCCGAAGGTCTCTTCGGTTCGCCCCCAGCGGACGTCGCGGGAAACGTCCAGCACCGGGGCCAGCCCCTGCTGGCAACCGACGGAACGCGCCTCTTTACCGATCTGCTCTGCCGCGCGCTGCACCAGCTCCGGGTCCCAGGTCGAGCCGTAGTTGAGCGAGGACGGGAACAGGGTGGCGTCTTTGCACAGCAGCCCCACCAGGCACTCCTCGTGGAACAACGCCGGAATGCCAAGCCGCGTCTCTTCCATCATCATGCGCTGCAGGCGGTTAGCCGCGCGCACCCCGGTTTTCACGTCAACGATGTGGGTGCCGAGCGGACGGGTGATCTGCCCGACGCCCAGTTTTAGCCGTTCGCTCAGCGCCGCCTGCTGGCTGACGCCGGCGAATTCGTCGCTCAAATCGCTGCGCTCCCGGTGGTTGCCGTTTTCATCAAGGATCAGCCAGTAGGCGTGCATCTGGGCGAACTTCTCTTCCGGGGTCATGCGCGCCAGTAAATCAGCGACGCGCTCGTGCACGGGACGTCCCGCGTCCTTATAGATAGCAGTCATATTTTACTCCTGTAGTGCGGAAGGGGTTGCCGGGCTGAGCTGCCCCGCGTCGGGTCTTACCTCACGCTTGCTGGCCAGCTCCCGGGCGATGGAATCCACCAGCCTGCTGTTGAGCTTGTAGATGGAAAGCAGCGCCACCATGCAGAGGAACAGCGCGCACGGAATAAGGGTGAACAGGGCGTTGATGGTGGAGAGCACGTGCGGCGCCTGGGCTGCCTGGCCCGGGGCGTAATCCACCATGCCGAGCACCCAGCCGACCACCGCCCCGCCCAGCGCAAGGCCAAACTTGATGGCGAACAGCGCGGTAGAGAAGACCAGCCCGTCCAGACGGCGGCCGCTACGATGCTCTTCGTAGTCGACCACATCAGAGAACATGGTCCACTGGAGCGGCGTGGTGAGGTTTTGAATAAAGCTAAAGACGATGTTAAGGCCAAAGATTAGCCACACCTGCGAAGGCGGCAGGAAGAAAATCAGCGCGCCGAAAATGACGAAGGACATTATCGTCCACTGATAAGCGCGCACGCGGTCAAATTTCCCCAGCAGGCGTTCAGATAATAACGCGCCGCTTAACGAGGCCACCATGCCAGAAACAATAAAGGCAAAAACCAGCTCCGGGCGCAACAGTACATAGTTGACGTAATACATGGTGGCAGAGCCGCGCGTCACCACCGCCGTTAACAGCAAAATATTAAACACAAACACAATGCGCCACTGGCTGTTACCGGCCAGCAGTTTTAAATCGGTGAGCATGGAGCCGGAGGTATCATTGCGCGGGGAATAACGCTCACGGGTCATCAGGAAACAGCAAAAGAACAGCACAATTCCCAGCAGCCCCATCAGGCTCATGGCAAAGAAATAGCCTTTCTGCACGTTGCCCTGGCCCAACAATGAGACCAGCGGCAGAGCGATAACCGTTACGATCAACCCGCCAATAAATGACAGGCCAAAACGCCAGGATTGCAGGGAGTGACGCTCGCGCGGATCCAGCGTCAGCGCGCCCGGCATGGCGCAGTAAGGCACGTTAATGGCGGAGTAAATCAGACTTAAAATCGCGTAGGTCGCGCAAGCATAAACAATTTTTGCCGTCGGCCCGACGTCCGGTACGTAGAAGGTAATAAGGCAGCTTACGCCAAAGGGAATAGCAAACCACAGCAGCCAGGGACGGAAACGGCCGTGACGCGTCTGCGTGCGGTCAACCAGCGCGCCAATACACGGGTCGACAAACGCATCAACCACGCGCACCACTAAAAACATGGTACCCATGATCGCGGCAGGCAAACCAAAAACGTCGGTATAGAAATAAGCAAGAAATAATGTGGCCGTTTGCCAGACCAGCGCGCTGGCCATATCACCTAAGCCATAACCTATTTTATCTTTGGTACGCAATACAGAGGAGAGTGTCATTGTTATTTGCCTTTTTATCAGGTTAAAACGTATTTCAACCAGTTGCGCATCATCTGAAGGGAAATGCGCAGTAAGGCTCAAGTATTAGCAACGCGTTGCGCACTAACAATTGTCTTAATTAACAGACAAATTATGATATTTGGTTTTTTAGATTATTTGTGATGGGGAGCAAATTAGAGGTGAAATAAAAAAGGCGAGGAATAAAATCCTCGCCTTTTTGCGATCGTGTTGCCGTTACTTGTTCAGTTCCGCCAGGCTCAGCCAGGTTTGCACTACCGTGTCCGGGTTCAGGGAGAGGCTGTCAATCCCCTCTTCCATCAGCCAGGCGGCAAAGTCTTCATGGTCGGATGGACCCTGACCGCAAATCCCGACGTATTTACCCTGCTTCTTCGCCGCGCGGATGGACATGGAAAGCAGCGCTTTCACCGCCTCGTTACGCTCGTCGAACAGCTCGGAAACCACGCCGGAGTCGCGGTCCAGGCCCAGCGTCAGCTGAGTCATGTCGTTCGAGCCGATAGAGAAGCCGTCGAAGTGCTCCAGGAACTGCTCGGCCAGCAGGGCGTTGGACGGGATCTCACACATCATGATGATCTTCAGCCCGTTTTCGCCGCGCTTCAGGCCCTGACGCGCCAGCTCGTCCACCACCGCTTTCGCCTGATCCACGGTACGCACGAACGGGATCATGATTTCGACGTTGGTCAGCCCCATGTCGTTGCGCACGCGTTTCACCGCCTCGCACTCCAGCGCGAAGCAGTCGCGGAAGCTGTCGGACACGTAGCGTCCGGCCCCGCGGAAGCCCAGCATCGGGTTCTCTTCTTCCGGCTCGTAGCGCTCGCCGCCCACAAGGTTAGCGTATTCGTTAGACTTAAAGTCAGACAGACGCACGATCACGCGTTTCGGGTAGAACGCTGCGCCCAGCGTGGCGATCCCTTCGGTCAGACGGCCGACGTAGAACTCTTTCGGCGAGTCGTAACCTTTCATCATTTCGCGGATTTCGTTCTGCAGCTTCGCGTCCTGGTCGTCAAACTCCAGCAGCGCGCGCGGGTGAACGCCGATCATGCGGTTAATGATGAATTCCAGACGCGCCAGGCCAACGCCTTCGTTCGGCAGGCAGGCGAAGTCAAACGCGCGGTCCGGGTTACCCACGTTCATCATGATCTTCAGCGGCAGATCCGGCATGGTATCCACGCTGGAGCTCTTCACGCTGAAGTCAAGGATATCGGCGTAGACGTAGCCGGTGTCGCCTTCGGCACAGGAGACGGTCACGTTCTGCCCGTCCTTCATGCGCTCGGTGGCGTCACCGCAGCCGACAACCGCCGGGATCCCCAGTTCGCGGGCAATGATCGCCGCGTGGCAGGTACGGCCGCCGCGGTTGGTGACGATGGCCGACGCTTTCTTCATGATCGGTTCCCAGTCCGGGTCGGTCATGTCGGTCACCAGCACGTCGCCTGGCTCAATACGGTTCATCTCGCTGATGTCGTGGATCACTTTGACCGGACCGGCACCGATGCGATGACCGATGGCGCGGCCTTCCGCCACGATTTTACCCTGCGCGTGCAGCGTATAACGCTCCATCACCTGGCCGCGAGAGCGAACGGTTTCCGGGCGCGCCTGAACGATAAACAGCTTGCCGGTGTTCCCGTCTTTCGCCCATTCGATATCCATCGGACGGCCATAGTGTTTCTCAATCTGCACCGCCTGCTTCGCCAGCTCCTGCACTTCGGCGTCGGTCAGGGAGAAGCGGTCGCGCTGCTCCTGCGGCACATCTTCAATCTTAACCTGCTTGCCATGCTCCTGGGTTGGGGCATAAATCATGCGGATTTTTTTCGAGCCCATGGTGCGGCGCACCACCGCCGGACGGCCCGCGGCAAGCGTAGGCTTGTGTACGTAGAATTCGTCAGGGTTCACCGCGCCCTGCACGACCATCTCACCCAGGCCCCACGCGGAGGTGATGAACACCACCTGGTCGAAGCCGGATTCGGTATCAATGGAGAACATCACGCCGGAGGAACCCACGTCCGAGCGCACCATGCGCTGCACGCCCGCGGAGAGCGCCACGCCGCGATGGTCATAGCCCTGGTGCACGCGATAGGAGATGGCGCGGTCGTTGAACAGGGAAGCAAATACGTGCTTCACCGCCACCAGTACCGCATCGTAGCCCTGAACGTTCAGGAAGGTTTCCTGCTGTCCGGCAAACGACGCGTCCGGCATGTCTTCTGCGGTCGCGGAAGAACGTACGGCAAAGGAGGCCTGCGCGTCGTCAGCGGAGAGCTGGTTGTACGCGTCATGGATAGCTTTTTCCAGTTCCGGCTGGAAAGGTGTGTCGATGATCCACTGGCGGATCTGCGCCCCGGCTTTGGCAAGCTCGGTGACGTCATCAATATCCGTTTTATCCAGCAGGTCGTAAATGCGCTGGTTTACACCGCTCTGGTCTAAAAACAGGTTAAACGCGTCGGCGGTCGTGGCAAACCCGTTTGGTACGGAGACACCCATACCGGACAGATTTGTAATCATTTCACCCAGGGAGGCATTTTTGCCCCCAACTCTGTCTACATCATTCATGCCGAGTTGGTTATACCAAAGCACCAGCGGTGACGAGCCATTGTTGGACATCGAAACAATCCTTTTGTGATATTTGATCGGAGTAAGTAACACCTGACTACGTATTTATACTGGCATAATTATTTGCGCTAAAAAAACGGTGAATCGTGTAAGCAATTTAAATTTTCAACTTTTCGGATAGTTTCCCACCAGCCAATAAGCTGATGATTCCTCTATATTCAGCCAGAAACCACAAAAATAAAGTCGCTATTTGAAAAATGAAATCCGCTTTTCAGGAAAATCAAAAACATCATTTCATTTTAAATTCAGATAACTTCTTTGCTGTGCAATTAACTTTTTTAATTTATGCTTTCAGACAATTAGGTATGATATTCAGGGTGGGTAAAATGGATAATGCTGTCGATCGTCACGTTTTTTATATTTCTGATGGTACGGCGATCACCGCCGAGGTGCTGGGCCACGCGGTGATGTCGCAATTCCCCGTTTCGATTAACAGCATCACGCTGCCGTTTGTGGAAAATGAGAGCCGTGCCAAAGCGGTGAAGGACCAGATTGACGCCATCTTCCAGCAGACCGGCGTGCGCCCGCTGGTGTTCTACTCCATCGTTATTCCTGAGATTCGCCACATCATTCTGCAAAGTGAAGGCTTTTGCCAGGATATCGTGCAGGCGCTGGTGGCCCCGCTCCAGAGCGAACTGAAGCTTGACCCGACGCCTATCGCGCACCGCACCCACGGGCTGAACCCCGGCAACCTGACCAAATATGACGCGCGTATTGCCGCCATCGACTACACCCTGGCGCACGACGATGGGATCTCGCTGCGCAACCTCGACCAGGCGCAGGTGATTTTGCTCGGCGTGTCGCGCTGCGGCAAAACGCCGACCAGCCTCTATCTGGCGATGCAGTTCGGCATCCGCGCCGCAAACTACCCCTTTATTGCCGACGATATGGATAACCTGGTGCTGCCCGCTGCGCTCAAGCCGCTGCAGCACAAGCTGTTCGGCCTGACGATTAACCCGGAACGTCTCGCGGCGATCCGCGAAGAGCGCCGCGAGAACAGCCGCTACGCCTCGATGCGCCAGTGCCGCATGGAGGTTTCCGAAGTGGAAGCGCTGTACCGCAAAAACCAGATCCCGTGGCTGAACAGCACGAACTATTCGGTAGAAGAGATCGCCACCAAAATTCTCGACATCATGGGGCTTAACCGCCGCATGTACTAATAAGCTAGTACATTAGCTCAGATTCATGTATCATCCTCTTCAACAGCGGGGCGGTGTCGCCCCGAACTTGAAATCAGCAGGGATTGGTTTAATGTGATGCCCATCACTTCCCGGTAGTCTGCCGATGAAGCAAAAATTTTCTGAGACAAGTCATGAATAAAACCGATGAACTCCGCACGGCGCGCATAGACAGCCTGGTCACCCCGGCTGAACTGGCCGAGCGGCACCCCGTTTCCGCCGCGGTCGCGGAACATGTGACGGCCTCCCGCCGCCGCATTGAAAAAATCCTCAATGGTGAAGACAAGCGTCTTTTGGTGGTGATTGGGCCCTGCTCCATCCACGATCTGGATGCCGCGATGGATTATGCAAAACGGCTCCAGGGGCTGCGGGAAAAATACCAGCATCGCCTTGAGATTGTGATGCGCACCTACTTTGAAAAACCGCGTACCGTGGTGGGCTGGAAAGGGCTGATTTCCGACCCTGACCTTAACGGCAGCTATCGCGTAAACCACGGCATCGAGCTGGCGCGCAAGCTGCTGTTGCAGGTCAACGAGCTGGGCGTGCCGACGGCCACCGAGTTTCTCGACATGGTGACCGGGCAGTTTATCGCCGATCTGATCAGCTGGGGCGCGATTGGCGCGCGCACTACCGAAAGCCAAATCCACCGCGAGATGGCCTCAGCCCTCTCCTGTCCGGTCGGCTTCAAAAACGGGACCGACGGCAACACCCGGATTGCGGTCGATGCGATCCGCGCCTCGCGTGCCAGCCATATGTTCCTGTCGCCGGACAAGAACGGCCATATGACCATCTACCAGACCAGCGGTAACCCGTATGGGCATATCATTATGCGCGGCGGGAAGAAGCCTAATTACCATGCACAAGACATCGCTGCCGCCTGTGAAACGCTGGCCGAATTCGACCTGCCGGAACATCTGGTGGTGGATTTCAGCCACGGCAACTGCCAGAAGCAGCATCGCCGCCAGCTGGACGTCTGCGATGAGGTCTGTCAGCAGATCCGCAGCGGCTCGACCGCCGTTGCCGGGATCATGGCTGAAAGCTTTATCAAAGAAGGCACGCAGAAAATCGTTGCCGGCCAGCAGATGGTATACGGCCAGTCGATCACCGACCCGTGCCTGAGCTGGGAAGACAGCGAGCTTCTGCTGGAGAAGCTGGCAGCTGCGGTTGATTCTCGCTTCTGATGTTATTGTCGGGTGGCGCTGCGCTTACCCGACCTACGGTTCGCGCCCTTCTTCCTCTCCCCGTGGGAGAGGGTTGGGGTGAGGGCATCAGACCGCATCGCCTTCCCCTGAATTTGATCCCGTCACACAATTTTCACAAAAACGCTTGCCGTGAATTTGCAGTTTATTGATAATGATTATCATTGTTACATTGATTGTTATTTATAAACATTATGTCACCGACCGATAACAGCGCGGCAACGCCAGTAAAAACACACACAGCGCCATCCCCTGCTTCCACCGATCGCCGCATCGACAGCAAAAACCTGTTGGGTGAGGAAGGCCGGGTGATTATTGAGCATGACGGCCAGCAGTATCTGCTGCGCCAGACGAATGCCGGAAAACTGATCCTCACAAAATAAACCAAAACTTTCGCCAGCCACCCAGGTGATCCCCAGGCAGCCAGCGCTTTCGATACTTTATGGAGAGTTGCTATGCTACACCTGCATACCGCACGTTTACGCCCGTCCCTTCTGGCGCTGGCGATTGTCAGCACCCTGCCGGGCGCCGCGTTTGCTGCCGCAGATGAAATAACCGTCACCGCCACAGGCAACGCCCGTAGCGCCTTCGAAGCCCCGATGATGGTGAGCGTGGTTGACGCCACCGCCCCGGAAAAACAGACCGCCAGCTCTGCCGCCGACCTGCTGCGCAACGTGCCCGGTCTGACGCTGGACGGCACCGGCCGCACCAACGGTCAGGACGTTAACCTGCGCGGCTATGACCGCCGCGGCGTTCTGGTGCTGGTCGACGGCGTGCGCCAGGGTACCGACACCGGGCACCTCAACAGCACGTTCCTCGATCCGGCGCTGATTAAACGTATTGAAGTGGTGCGCGGTCCGTCTGCGCTGCTCTACGGCAGCGGCGCGCTGGGTGGCGTCATCTCCTATGACACCGTCGACGCCAAAGATCTGCTGGAACCGGGCAAAAACAGCGGTTATCGCGTGTTTGGTACCGGCGCAACGGGGGACCACAGCCTCGGCCTGGGGGCCAGCGCCTATGGTCGTACCGATACCCTGGACGGCCTGGTATCGTGGTCCAGCCGCGACCGCGGCGATATCCGCCAGAGCGACGGTGCGACGGCGCCGAACGACGAATCCATCAATAACATGCTGGCGAAAGGCAGCTGGAAAATCGACCAGGCCCAGACGCTGAGCGGCGCCCTGCGCTACTACAACAACGCCGCGCAGGAGCCGAAAAACCCGCAAACCTCTGATGCCAATAGCAGCAACCCGATGACCGACCGCTCCACCATCCAGCGCGATGCGCAGGTTGGCTACCACATTGCGCCGGAAGGATACGACTGGCTGAACGCCGATGCGAAGGTTTACTGGTCCGAAGCGCGCATTAATGCCCAGAACATCGACAGCACCGGCGAGTTCCGCAAGCAGACCACCAAAGGCGGCAAGGTGGAAAACCGTACCCGCCTGTTCAGCGACTCTTTTGCCTCTCACCTGCTGACCTACGGCGGAGAATATTATCGTCAGGAGCAGCGTCCGGGCGGGGCCACGACCGGCTTCCCGGAGGCGAAAATCGACTTCAGCTCCGGCTGGCTGCAGGATGAAATCACCCTGCGCGATCTGCCGATCACCTTGCTGGGCGGCACGCGGTATGACAACTACCGCGGCAGCAGCAATGGCTACGACGATGTCGATGCCGATAAATGGTCCTCCCGCGCCGGGTTAACCGTCAGCCCCACCGACTGGCTGATGTTGTTCGGATCTTACGCGCAGGCCTTCCGCGCGCCGACCATGGGTGAGATGTATAACGACGCCAAACACTTCTCCATTGGCCGCTTCTACACCAACTACTGGGTGCCGAACCCGAACCTGCGCCCGGAAACCAACGAAACGCAGGAGTTTGGTTTTGGCCTGCGCTTTGACGATCTGATGCTTGCCAACGATGCGCTGGAGTTTAAGGCCAGCTATTTCGATACCAAAGCCAAAGACTATATCTCCACAACCGTCGATTTTGCCGCGGCGACCACCATGTCGTACAACGTTCCGAACGCCAAAATCTGGGGCTGGGACATGATGGCAAAATACTCGGCCGATCTGTTTAGCCTCGACGTGGCCTATAACCGCACGCGCGGGAAAGACACCGATACGGGCGAGTACATCTCCAGCATTAACCCGGATACCGTCACCAGCAAGCTGGACGTTCCGGTGGCGCAAAGCGGTTTCTCCGTGGGCTGGATCGGCACCTTTGCCGATCGCTCAACCCACGTCAGCAGCAGCTACAGCAAGCAGCCGGGCTATGCGGTTAACGATTTCTACGTCAGCTATAAGGGCCAGGAGCAGCTCAAGGGCGTCACCACCACGCTGGTGCTCGGCAACGCCTTCGATAAGGAGTACTGGTCTCCGCAGGGTATTCCGCAGGACGGTCGTAACGGCAAGATTTTCGTAAGCTATCAATGGTAATTCCCTTCGGGGCCACTCTTCAGAAGGATAAGACAATGCATCACTACGCACGCTGGCTTGAGCTAAAAGAAGAAAATCCGGGTAAGTATGCGCGAGACATCGCAGGGTTAATGAACATCAGCGAAGCGGAGCTGACCTTTTCCCGCGTGTGCCATGACGCCTGGCGACTGCGCGGCGAAATCCGCGATATTCTGGGCGCGCTGGAAGCCGTGGGTGAAACCAAGTGCATCTGCCGCAACGAGTATGCCGTTCACGAGCAGGTGGGCAGCTTCACCAACCAGCACCTGAACGGCCACGCCGGGCTGGTGCTGAACCCTCGCGCGCTGGATCTGCGCCTGTTCCTCAACCAGTGGGCGAGCGCGTTTCACCTCAGCGAAACCACCGCCCGCGGCGAGCGACAGAGCATTCAGTTCTTCGATCGTCAGGGCGATGCGGTGCTGAAGGTCTACACCACGGACAACACCGACCTCGCCGCCTGGGGCGACGTGCTGACCCGCTTTATCTTTGCCGATAACCCGCCGCTTGAGCTGAGCGCTGGGGATGTCCCGGCTCACGCCGAAAACGCGGATGCCGCTCTCGTGGACAAGGAGTGGCGCGCCATGACCGACGTGCATCAGTTCTTCAGCCTGCTCAAGCGCCACAATCTCAGCCGTCAGCAGGCGTTTCGCCTGGTGGGCGACGACCTGGCCTGTAAGGTGGAGAACAGCGCGCTGGCACAGCTGCTGGAAGCGGCACGCCGGGACGGCAACGAAATCATGGTCTTCGTCGGCAACCGCGGCTGCGTGCAGATCTTCACCGGCGCGGTGGAAAAAGTCGTGCCGATGAAAGGCTGGCTGAACGTCTTTAACCCTGCCTTTACCCTGCATCTGCTGGAGGAGACGATCGCAGAGAGCTGGGTGACGCGCAAGCCCACGGCTGACGGTCACGTCACGAGCCTGGAGCTGTTTGCCGCCGACGGCACGCAAATCGCCCAGCTTTACGGCCAGCGTACCGAAGGTGAGCCGGAGCAGAGCCAGTGGCGCAGCCAGATTGACGCCCTGACGCCAAAAGGGCTGGCCGCATGAAAACGTGGTTAGCCCTGCTGAGCGCCCTGCCTCTTGTGGCGTTTGCCGCCGCGCAGGAGAAAATTGTCGCCCTTGGCGGCGACGTGACGGAGATTGTCTACGCGCTTGGCGCGCAGTCTTCGCTGGTCGCGCGCGACAGCACCAGCCAGTGGCCGCAGGCGGCAAACGATCTGCCTGACGTGGGATATTTACGCCAGCTTAACGCCGAAGGCATTTTGTCCATGCGCCCCACGCTGGTGCTGGCCAGCGACCAGGCGCAGCCGTCTCTGGCGTTGAAGCAGGTTGAACAAAGTCACGTCAGGGTAGTAACCGTTCCCGGCCGCAACGACCTGAGCGTCATTGACGAAAAGGTTCGGGTGATTGCCAACGCTACGCACCGTGAAGCCGAGGGGGAAGCCCTGCGCCACACGCTGCGTCAGGCGCTGGCGGCCCTGCCCTCCGCGCCCCTCAACAAGCGGGTGTTGTTTATCCTCAACCACGGGGGAATGACCGCAATGGCCGCCGGGCAGCAGACCGGCGCAGACGCTGCCATCCGTGCAGCCGGGCTGCAGAACGCGATGCAGGGATTCACCCGCTATCAGCCGCTGTCTCAGGAAGGGGTCATTGCCAGCCAGCCCGATCTGGTGGTGATTTCGCAGGACGGCGTGAACGCGCTGGGCGGCGAAGAAAACCTGTGGAAGCTGCCCGGTCTGGCGCAAACCCCGGCGGGACAGAACAGGCAGGTGCTGGCGATTGATGATATGGCGCTGCTGGGCTTCAGCGTGCGAACGCCGGATGCCATCCAGCAGCTGCGCGCCAAAGCGGAGCAACTGCCCTGATGTCCCGGCGGATCGCCTTGTCGTTGTGGATGCTGGCCGCGATCCTGAGCATCATGACGCTCACCGCGACCGGGTTTGGGGCACTGCACCTGCCGGTCAGCCTGCTGTGGAGCGGCAGCGATGAGGCCATGCGTCAGATCTGGCTTACCATTCGCCTGCCCCGCGTACTGCTGGCGCTGGTGATTGGCGGAGCGCTGGCGCTGGCCGGCTGTGTGATGCAGGGGCTGTTCCGCAACCCGCTGGCGGACCCGGGTCTGCTGGGGATCAGCAGCGGCGCGGCGCTGGCGGTGGCGCTGTGGGTGGTCATTCCCGCCGCGTTACCTGCCCTGCTGATGCTGTATGCCCCGATGCTCGCGGCGTTCCTCGGCGCGCTGGCCGCAACCGTCATTATCTTCCTGCTCAGCCAGCAGCGTCACGGCTCCCTGTCCCGCCTGCTGCTGGTGGGGATCGCCATCAACGCCCTGTGTGGCGCGGCCGTCGGGGTGCTCTCATGGCTCAGCAACGATGCCCAGCTTCGCCAGCTTTCCCTCTGGGGAATGGGCAGCCTCGGGCAGGCGCAGTGGTCCACCCTGCTGGCGGTAACGTCGCTGATGGTGCCCGTGGTGCTGATTATCTGGCGGCTGGCCGCCCCGCTCAACCTGCTGCAGCTGGGCGATGAAGAGGCGCACTATCTCGGGGTGGATGTTGCGATGGTACAGCGGATCCTGCTGCTGTGCAGCGCCCTGCTGGTTGCCGCGGCGGTAGCCGTCAGCGGCGTGATCGGCTTTATTGGCCTTGTGGTGCCGCACCTGATGCGCATGTGGCTGGGGGCCGACCACCGGGCCGTCGTACCCGGCTCGGTGCTGGCCGGTGCGCTGCTGCTGCTGGTTGCCGACACGCTGGCGCGCACCCTGGTCTCTCCGGCGGAGATGCCCGTCGGGTTATTGACCAGCCTTCTCGGCGCGCCGTGGTTCCTGTGGCTTATCTTTCGTCGCGGAGGTACGCATGGCTGAACGCTATTGTGCAGAGAAGATTTTCTTTCACGCCGGTCAGCGGACGCTGATCGACGATGTGTCGCTTACCCTCTCTCAGGGTGAGCTGGTCGCCCTGATTGGCCCCAACGGTGCCGGGAAATCGACGTTATTGCGGCTGCTTACCGGCTATCTCAAGCCCGCAAGCGGACGCAGCACTCTGGCCGGGACGCCGCTTGCGGACTGGCCGCCGGATACCCTCGCGCGTTACCGGGCGGTGATGCGCCAGAATACTCAGCCCGGATTCGACTGGCCGGTGGACGCGGTGGTCGGTATGGGACGCGCGCCCTGGACTCGCTCCCCTGAAGCGTCGGTAGTTGAGGAAGTGATGGCGATAACGGGCTGTCTACCGCTGGCGGGCAGACGCTATTCGACGCTCTCCGGCGGCGAGCAGCAGCGGATCCAGCTCGCCCGCGCGCTGGCCCAGCTCTGGTGCGACGGAGCCCCGCGCGGCTGGCTGTTTCTTGATGAGCCCACCTCCGCGCTGGATCTCTACCACCAGCAGCATCTGCTGCGCCTGATGAGATCCCTGACCCGTCGGGGTCATCTCCACGTGTGCGTGGTGCTGCACGATCTCAATCTGGCGGCGCTGTGGGCGGATCGCATTCTGCTGTTGCACAACGGCAGGCTGGTCTCCAGTGGCACACCGGAGGACGTGCTGCAGGCCGGGACGCTGGCGCGCTGGTACGGCGCGCAGGTGCGCGTCGGCAGCCATCCGGATCACCCCGTACCGCAGGTATTTCTCGCCCCGTGAGCGGGCTGGTAAAAATCCTTCAGCGTTTCCAGCAGGGCATGCGCCGCTTTAGAGAGCTGCGTGTGCCCCGGATGGATTGCTCCGATGCACTTTTCAATGGGCGGGTTATCCAGCGGTATACAGACCGCGCCCAGCGCCGTCATCTGCGCTTCGCAGAGCGCCGGTACGGCACTGCCGCCCAGCCCGCTGGCGACCATGCGACCTACCGTCACCAGCTGATGACTCTCCAGCGCCACGTCCAGCTTTCTGCCGCTTCGGGCCAGCTCCTCCTCCATCATCAGACGTACCGCCGACGGGCGCTGCAGGGTAATAAAATCCAGCGTCAGTAGCTCTTCCCAGGCCAGCCGCTTTTTGCCCGCCAGCGCGGAGTCCTTCGGCACAATGGCGACAAACCTGTCGAGCCCCAGCGGCGTAAACAGCAGGTTGTGCGTGGGGGCCGGCTCAAAGGCGATCCCCATCTCAACCCGCCCTTCCCGCACCATCTCAATCACCTGCTCGTTAATGACGTCATGCACGGTGACGTTAATCCCGGCGTGGCGATCGCGAAACGCCTTGAGCACCTCCGGTAAAACGTTGGCGGCAAATGACGGCATCGCCGCGACCGAGATTTTGCCGCGCTGCAGGGTAAAGCACTGGTGCATCGCCTCCTCCACATTATCCCAGTCGGCAAGCAGCTGCCGCGCCATCGGCAGAAACGTCTCCCCTTCCTGCGTGAGGGCAACCTTGCGCGTGCTCCGCTGCAGCAGCGGGCCGCCGAGCGCGTCTTCCAGACTTTTAATCGTCAGGCTCAGGGCCGGCTGGGAGAGATTTAAGCGTTCGCTGGCGTGCGCGAAATTGAGAGTGTGAGCTACCGCTAAAAACGCGCGTAACTGTTTGACACTCATTCTCATTTTTCATCCTGTTAACTAATTGAAAAGAATTAGTTAACAGGAAACTAATAAGAAAACCAAATGAGTGGGTCACAAATTCAAAATTAACAAATGAGTCGCCGCCCCTAATGATACCGGCACGGTTAACGGGAGGGATGACTATGGCAGGACTGGATAAGCGCGTCGGCAGCTATGCGCAGGCGCTGGACGGGCTGACGGACGGAATGACCTTGCTGGCGGGCGGCTTCGGCCTGTGCGGCATTCCGGAGAACCTGATTGCGGAGGTCCGACGCCGTCAGGTGAGAGATTTGACCGTGGTGTCAAACAACTGCGGCGTGGATGGATTCGGCCTGGGGATACTGCTCGAAACGCGGCAGGTTCGCAAAGTGGTGGCCTCTTACGTCGGCGAGAACGCGCTGTTTGAGCAGCAGGTGCTGAGCGGCGAGCTGGAAATTGAGCTTACGCCGCAGGGCACGCTGGCGGAAAAGGTGCGCGCGGGCGGGGCCGGTATTCCGGCGTTTTATACGGCCACCGGCTACGGCACGCCCGTGGCGACCGGCAAGGACGTGCGCCAGTTCGCGGGGAAGCACTACATCCTCGAGGAGGCGATCGTCGGTGACTTCGCGCTGATCAAGGGATGGAAAGCGGACTGGTACGGCAACGTCATCTATCGCCATACCGCGCAAAACTTTAATCCACTGATGGCAACGGCGGGCCGGATCACGGTGGTGGAGGTGGAAGAGATTGTTCCGCCGGGTGAACTGCCCCCGTCGGCCATTCACACCCCGGGAATTTACGTCGACAGGCTGATTGTCGGCCAGTTCGAAAAACGCATTGAGCAGCGCACCCTGCGCGCGCAAGGAGTGTGACGATGTTAACCCGTGAACAGATGGCCATGCGCGTCGCCCGCGAGCTGCGTGACGGTTATTACGTCAACCTGGGGATCGGCATCCCTACCCTGGTGGCGAACTACATTCCGGACGGGATGGACGTGATGCTGCAGTCGGAAAACGGCCTGCTGGGGATGGGGGCTTTTCCCGACGAGCAAACCCTTGATCCTGACATGATCAACGCCGGTAAACAGACCGTGACCGCGCGGACCGGCGCGGCCATTTTCGACTCGGCCCAGTCGTTTGCCATGATCCGCGGCGGCCACGTGGACCTGACCGTGCTGGGCGCATTTGAAGTGGACGTGGAGGGCAACATCGCCTCATGGATGATCCCCGGAAAGATGGTGAAGGGCATGGGCGGCGCGATGGATCTCGTTGCCGGGGCGCAGAACATCATCGTGGTGATGACCCACGCCTCAAAGAGCGGTGAGTCGAAGCTGCTGCCGCGCTGCACGCTTCCGCTCACGGGCGCGGGCTGTATCCGTCGGGTCCTGACCGATCTCGCGCTGCTGGAAATTCAGGACGGCGCGTTCATCCTGCGGGAATACGCCCCGGGCGTCAGTATTGACGAGATCGTGCGTAAAACGGCAGGGAAAATCATTGTGGCGGACGACGTGCGCGAGATGCGCTTCACCTGAGGGGTCAGCATGAAAAAGGTCATGATTGTCGGGGCAACGCGAACCCCCATTGGCAGTTTTCGCGGATCGCTCTCGTCCCTTTCTGCGGTTGAGCTTGGGGCCGTCACGGTACGGCGTCTGCTGGAGAACAGTGGTCTCAGCGCCGAACAGGTAGATGAAACGATTTTCGGCCAGGTGCTGACGGCCGGATGCGGGCAAAACCCCGCCCGCCAGACGGCCATCGGCGCCGGGTTGCCCGTCAGCACGCCGGCGACCACCGTCAACCTGGTGTGCGGCGCGGGCTTAAAAGCGGTCCAGCTCGCCGCCCAGGCGATCCGCTGCGGCGACGCGGAGGTGGTTATCGCCGGCGGTCAGGAGAGCATGAGCAACGCCCCGTATCTGCTGGACGGCGCACGTGCCGGGCTGCGTTTCGGGCATGCGGGTCTCAAGGACAGCATGATTACCGACGGCCTGTGGGACGCATTCAACGATTACCACATGGGGATCACCGCTGAAAACGTCGCCCGCGAGTATGACATTTCCCGCGAGCAGCAGGACGCATTCGCCGCCCGCTCGCAGCAAAAAGCGGCGTCCGCCATTGAGTCCGGCCGGCTTGACGCCGAGATAGCGCCGGTGACGGTGAAACAGGGTAAAAAGCCGCCGCTGGTTATTGATCGTGACGAACAGCCCCGACCAGGCACTACTGCAGAGCAGCTTGCGCAGTTGCGCCCCGCCTTTTTGCACGAGGAAGGCACCGTCACGGCGGGGAATGCCTCCACGCTCAACGACGGTGCCGCCGCGGTGCTGCTGATGAGCGAGGAAAAGGCGCGGGAGAGCGGATTGCCTGTCCTTGGCCGCATCGTGAGTTACGCCGTGACGGGCGTTGACCCGTCAGTAATGGGCATGGGCCCGGTCAGCGCCTGCCGGACGGCGCTAGCGCGGGCTGGCTGGACGCTCGACGAGGTGGACCTCATTGAAGCCAATGAAGCCTTTGCCGCCCAGGCGCTGGCGGTGGGCCAGCAGCTCGGCTGGGATGAGCACAAGGTCAACGTTAACGGCGGTGCCATCGCCCTGGGCCATCCGATTGGTGCTTCCGGCTGCCGAATCCTCGTGACCCTGCTGTACGAAATGCAGCGCCGTGACGTTAAAAAAGGGCTCGTCACCCTGTGCGTAGGCGGCGGACAAGGCATTGCCCTGACCGTCGAGCGTTAAACCTCTCGTTGGTACCCGAATAATAAGTAAAGTGAGGAGTCATAATGAGTGTGTTAATAGCCCTGGCGGCGCTGGCTCTGCTGATGCTGGCGGCCTACCGCGGATACAGCGTTATTTTGTTTGCGCCGATCGCGGCGCTCGGTGCCGTGCTGCTGACCGATCCGGGTGCCGTCGGCCCGACGTTTACCGGCCTGTTTATGGAAAAGATGGTGGGCTTCGTCAAGCTCTACTTCCCGGTGTTCCTGCTGGGTGCGGTGTTTGGTAAGCTGATTGAGCTTTCCGGCTTCTCACGCTCCATCGTCGCCGCCGCAATCCAGATCCTCGGGCGTCGACACGCCATCCCGGTGATTGTCCTGGTATGCGCGCTGTTAACCTACGGCGGCGTTTCGCTGTTCGTGGTGGCGTTTGCGGTGTACCCGTTTGCCGCCGAGCTGTTTCGCCAGAGCGGCATCCCTAAGCGGCTGATCCCGGCCACCGTGGCGCTGGGGGCATTCTCGTTTACCATGGACGCCCTGCCCGGCACGCCGCAGATCCAGAATATCATCCCCACCAGCTTCTTCGGCACGAACGCCTGGGCGGCCCCGTGGCTGGGGCTTATCGGCTCTCTGTTTATTATCATCTTTGGCCTGCTCTGGCTGGAGCGCCAGCGCCGGAAGGCGCTCAATAATAATGAAGGTTACGGCACGGATCTGAAAAATGAACCCGAGACGCCGGATAACATTAATCTCCCGCATCCGCTGATTGCTATCTCTCCGCTGCTGGTGGTGGGCATACTGAACCTGCTGTTTACCCGCTGGATCCCCGGCTGGTACGGCGTGAGTCACGAGCTTACCCTGCCCGGCCTGGCGAAACCGATTGTGACCGAGGTGGGCAAGATCACCGCCATCTGGGCCGTGGAGGCGGCGCTGATCGCCGGTATCGTGCTGGTGCTGATTTTTGGCTTTCGCAATATCCGGGGGCGTCTGGCTGAAGGCAGCCGAACAGCGGTGAGCGGAGCCATTCTGGCGGCGATGAATACCGCCTCGGAATACGGTTTCGGCGCGGTTATCGCGGCGCTGCCTGGGTTCCTGGTGTTATCCAAAGCGCTGGCGGCCATTCCGAATCCGCTGCTAAATGAGGCCATCAGCGTGACCGTGCTCGCGGGGATCACCGGTTCGGCGTCCGGCGGGATGAGTATTGCCCTTGCCGCCATGTCCGACTCGTTTGTCGCCGCCGCCCATGCGGCCAATATCCCGCTTGAGGTGCTGCACCGCGTGGCCTCGATGGCGAGCGGCGGGATGGATACCCTTCCCCATAACGGGGCGGTGATTACTCTGCTGGCTATCACCGGCCTGAGCCATCGCCAGGCCTACGGCGGCATTTTCGCTATCACCATCATTAAAAGTCTGGCAGTACTTTTTGTCATTGCCGTGTTCTATCTGACCGGCATTGTGTAAGGAGAGAAAAATGAATCTGAACGGTAAAACCGCCCTGGTCACCGGCTCAACCAGCGGCATTGGTCTGGGGATCGCCCGCGTGCTGGCGAAGGCGGGCGCGCAGCTGATCCTCAACGGCTTCGGCGACAGCGGATCGGCACGAGAAGAGATTGCGCAACTGGGCAAAAAGCCGGGCTATCACGATGCGGATCTGCGGGACGTATTGCAGATTGAGGCCATGATGCGCTACGCCGAATCGCAGTTTGGCGGCGTGGACATTCTTGTGAACAACGCCGGGATCCAGCACGTGGCTCCGGTTGACGCCTTCCCGGTAGAGAAATGGAACGACATTATCGCCATTAATCTTTCCGCGGTGTTTCACACCAGCCGGCTGGCGCTGCCGACCATGCGGGATAAAAACTGGGGGCGCGTCATCAATATCGCCTCCGTTCACGGGCTGGTCGCGTCGAAAGAGAAATCGGCCTACGTTGCGGCCAAGCACGGCGTGGTGGGCTTTACCAAATCCCTGGCGCTGGAAACCGCCCGCACGGGTATTACCGCCAATACTATTTGCCCCGGCTGGGTACTGACCCCGCTGGTGCAGCAGCAAATCGACAAACGTATCGCGGATGGCGTACCGCCGGAGCAGGCTCGCGAACAGCTTCTGGCGGAGAAACAGCCTTCAGGGGAATTTGTTACCCCGGAACAACTGGGCGAGCTGGCGCTGTTTTTGTGCAGCGACGGCGCCGTGAACGTTCGCGGCGCTGCGTGGAATATGGATGGCGGCTGGGTTGCTCAGTGATGAACAGGCCGGGTAAGGCAACGTCGCCGCCCGGCTAAAATCGCTAGCTTGAGCAGCTGACCTCCAGCCGCTTGCCCCAGTCGGGCGGGCGGCTGACGTAGTCATCATCCCGGTCGGCAAACGGCGTGCGCAACGCCAGATGCAGCCGGTGTAACTCGTCGTACTCACCCTGCTCTGCCTGCTCAATCGCCCGCTGTGCCAGCCAGTTGCGTAATACCATCGCGGGATTCGCTGCGTTCATCTGCGCCTGACGGGTAGCGTCGTCTACCTGCTCCTGCTGCAGCCGCGTGCGGTACTGTGCAAACCAGTCGTCAAACGCCTGACGGTCAATAAACTCGTCGCGCAGCGGCGAGGCGGCGCTGTGCTGCTCCGTCTGGCCCAGCATTCGGAAGGTGCGGGTGTAATCGCTCCCTTCACGCGCCATCAGGGTAAACAGGCCGTTGAGGATGTCGTTGTCGCCCTTCTCCTGGGTCATCAGCCCCAGCTTGTTACGCATCAGCGTGCCGTATTCCCGCAGCAAAAGGTCCTGATAGCTGTCGAGCGCATCGTTCAGGGCATCAACGTCGATAAACGGCGATAAGGTTTGTGCAAGCCGCTGGAGGTTCCACAGCCCAACCGCCGGCTGATTATCAAAGCTGTAACGCCCCTGATAGTCGGAATGGTTGCAGATATACCCCGGCTGATAATCGTCCAGGAAACCAAACGGACCGTAATCAAAGGTCAGGCCGAGAATCGACATATTGTCCGTGTTCATGACCCCATGAGCAAAGCCTACCGTTTGCCAGCGCGCAATCATCGTGGCGGTACGGGCAACCACGTCCCGGAACCAGAGAACGTATTTATCCGCCTCATCCTGCAGATGCGCCCAGTGGTGGCGAATGGCGAAGTCCGCGAGCTGGCGAACCTTGTCCGGCTCGCGGCGATAGTAAAAGTGCTCAAAATGACCAAAGCGGAGATGGCTTTGCGCAATGCGCATCAGCATCGCCCCCTTTTCCACCGTTTCGCGCGTCACCGGCGTGTCGCTGGTGACGATCGACAGCGCGCGGGTGGTGGGAATCCCCAGCGCATGCATCGCTTCGGATGCCAGACTTTCGCGTATCGTTGACCGCAATACCGCGCGCCCGTCGCCCATCCGTGAGTAAGGGGTAAGACCTGCGCCTTTCAGATGCCAGTCAACCGTCTCCCCGTTGGGAAGCCGTTGTTCGCCGAGCAGGATCCCCCTGCCGTCACCCAGCTGCCCCGCCCAGACGCCAAACTGGTGTCCGCTATAGACCTGAGCCAGAGGCTGCATACCGGGGAGAAGCGTCTCGCCTCCCCAGACGCCAGCACTGTCTGAACGCTGAAACAGATCGGGCGGAATGGCCAGCTCATCGGCCAGCCGTTCGTTATGCCAGATAAGACGTGAATTATGTAACGGTGTTGGTTTGAGTGCGGTGTAAAAGCCAGGCAACTCGTCATGCCAGTGAGCAGTAAAAGACAGGGTCATAAGTCCTCCTGCCTTTAGTGTAGAGGGTTTACCCGGACTTAAACACGGGCGAAAGGCAGGGTTATCGCTGCTGAACGAGCGTCGTGACGTGCTCCGCCGAGACGGCTGGCCAGAGCGCACCCTGCATGGCACCAAAATTGAAGGACAGAACGCGCTGCAGCAAACCGTGGTCGTCAATGCCGGAGACGATCACCGACTGGCAGTGCGGCGTTATTTGCCAGAGGATCGCGCGCATAAAAGGCTCGAAAGAAAGCTCAGAAGCACGCTGCTGGATGAATCCTTTATCAAGAATAACCCGTTTAAATAATCCATCATAGACGGCCTTAAGCGATGCAGCACCGGCTCCAAAGTTTGCCAGCACCAATGGAAAATGGATCGCCATTCTTGCCAGCTGCAGATCGTCCTTTCCGTTATTTAAACCTGGATAGTTCTCATTAACAGTAAACTCAAGAAACGGATAACGCTCAAGAATTGAAACAGCATTCCCATTACTTAATAAAAACTCAACAATTGCTGGTGTAATATTGATCCATGCAATTAACTGATGCTGAATAAAAAACAGTTTACAGGTATCAAGCAATTGCAGTTTTTCGTTAAACAGCGCTAACTCCTCTGCCGCTGAAAGCCGAGGGATAACGAGCTCAGTGGGGATCCTCACATCGGTGCCGACGCCAGTAAAGTTAACCAGTATTTCTAAACCTTTTAGCTCGCCTGCGCTATTACGGGCAGGCAGAAGCATCAGTTCAGACTGGTAAGCATTATCTAGCGTAATAATCATTGCACTCGCCCCGCATTAAAGATGAGAGAGGACATCCTGGAGCAATTGCTGACACAATTCCACTGTCTTGATTTTAATAAGTTTAATTTCATTAGTTCCGTATTAATTTTCAGATTTATCCCTGAATCTAAAATAATCTTATCCTGGTTACTGAGTAATAGCCAGTTTTAGATAAAACAGACACATAAGGATGTTGCTAATTTAGGTAAATTTAACTTTAATCAGCTTATTTGAGAAAAACGGCATGGTTTAATAGTTACCATGCCGACATAAGAAACGTGTTCGGGCAGTCTAAATACGTCGCGCCTGCCAGAAATTTTTACGCCAGTACACGTTATCGAGAGAAGAGCGCATCACGCCGCGGCTGGTAGAGGCATGAATAAACTGGTTGTCTGTATCATATATCCCAACATGCAGGCCGCTTTCTCCCGAGCCGGTTTTGAAAAAGACCAGGTCACCGGGAAGGAGATCGTCTTTATCAATTTCAGTGCCTATTTCCGCCTGCTTGCGCGTGTCTCGCGGAAGCTGTAAATCAAACTTGTCACGAAACGTCATCAGGACAAAGCCTGAGCAGTCCACCCCGCCGCGGCTCATGCCGCCGTAGCGATAAGGCGTGCCGCGCCAGTTGCTCAGCTGATCGTTAAGGCTGGCAATAACGGTGATAGAATCCGATAGCCGCGGATTAGGCGGCGGTGCACGATGGCTGCTGCATCCCGCAAGAAAGAGTGCCGCCACGAAGAGAAACCAGAATCGCATTTTCAGACGAATCCTCTGCTTTTATTGTTCTTTTGGTAATTTAGCGTGCAATTGTGTTCGCAGGCAAGAAACGGTTACTCCTGCCCGGTAGAAATCAGCATCTTATGTCCCTCTATATCCAGCCTGCGGAACGACATGTTGTAGGCGCGGGCAAGATTTGGCGGCGTAAGGACCCGATCCCGCGTACCGCTGGCGATCATCCTGCCGCGCGACAGGAGCCACACGCGATGGGCGTGACGTAACGTATGGTTAAGATCGTGGCTGCTCATCACTACGGCGATACCTTTCCTGCTCAGAGCGCTTAGCAGGCTATCCAGCGCCGCCTGCTGGGCAACATCCAGACCGCTCATCGGTTCATCCAGCAGCAGCATCCTCCCGTGAGGATTGCCCGCGGGATGGATCTGCAGAATGACCGCCGCCAGACGCACCCGCTGCCACTCCCCCCCGGAAAGCTGGCTGGCATGCCGGGACAGTTTATCTTCCAGCCCTAACGCCGCAGCCACTTCCTCCAGCAGTGCCGTATGCTGTTTGTCGTGCAGATGCAGCATCAGATAATGCCAGACCGGCATCGCAAAAGGCGGTACCTGCTGCTGCACCAGGTAGCTGCGCCGGTGGGCCAGCGAGGCGGGTGACCAGTCGACCAAAGCATGTTCCAGCAGCGTAATCTGCCCTGGCCCGGTGGTCAGCCCCGCCATCCGCGCCAGCAGCGTGCTTTTACCCGCGCCGTTTGGCCCGACGAGATGCAGGATTTCACCCGAATTGATGTCGCAGGTTACCGGCTCCAGACGCCCCTTCTCGGCGACGTCCGTGAGCTGCATCAGCAGCGACATTATTTCGCCAGCGCCAGCTTAATAGATTCCATGACGATCGGGTCCTCAGGCGTCATATCCGGCGAAAAACGCTGAACGACCTGGCCGTCACGACCAATCAGGAATTTTTCGAAGTTCCACAGAATATCGTCCGGATAGAGCGGCGCGCGGCCTTTGCTGGCCATGCGCTCGTAAAAACCGCTCTCTTCCGGCGCAACGGCCTTCGGCGCGGCGGCAATCAGCTTCGCATACAGCGGATGGCGGTCTTCACCGTTGACGTCAATTTTGCTGAACATCGGGAACGTCACGCCATAAGTGGTGTTGCAGAAGGTTTTGATCTCTTCTTCGCTGCCCGGCTCCTGGCCCAGGAACTGGTTGCACGGGAAGCCCAACACGGTAAAACCGTCTTTCTCCCAGGCCTTCTGAATATTCTCCAGCTGCTCGTACTGCGGCGTCAGGCCGCATTTCGATGCCACGTTGACGATGAGCAACACCTTGCCTTTGTAGCTTTCCAGCGTGGTGTTATCCCCATCAATGGTGGTCACTTCGGTATTCAGGATATCTGACTGCATAGCATTTCCTCAGGTTGTCGATTTAACGTCCAGCTTTTAATAGTAGCCAGATAAAGACTGGCGCGCCCAGCGTTGCGGTCACCACGCCAACAGGCAATTCTGCAGCCTTCAGGGCGAGACGGGCGATGATGTCGGCCACCAGCAGCGTGGCTGCCCCGGCAACCGCCGAGGCCGGAAGCAAGGTTCGATGATCCGTGAAGCCGCAAAGACGCAGCATGTGCGGAATGACCAGCCCGATAAAACCAATCGCCCCCGCCAGGGCCACGCTCACGCCTACCAGCCAGCCAATGGCAATGACCAGTACGTTACGCCAGAAACCAATCGGCATGCCGAGCTGGCGGGCAGAGATTTCCCCCAGCGCGAGCCGATTCAGCGGCTGGGCCTGCAGCGCAGCCCACGCGATGACCGGCACCAGCAGCGCCATTAGCCAGCCCTGGTGCCAGTCAACGCCGCCAAAGCCGCCCATCATCCAGTACATGAGCTGACGCAGGTCAAAGGAGGTCGAGAAGTAGACCGCCCAGGTCATCAGCGCGCTACAGATGATCCCCAGCGCGACGCCGGCAAGCAGCAGCCGGCTGGTCGACAGGTGCCGTCTGGCGAAGCGAAGAAGAATGATTGTGATCAGCAGTGCGCCGAGAATGGCGCTCAGGCTAATGCTCCAGCCGGAGAGTCCTCCCCCGCCCAGCATCACCGCCGCAATCAGCCCGACGCCTGCACCGTTCGACACCCCCAGCAGGCCGGGCTCCGCCAGCGGGTTTTCGAACAGTGCCTGCATAATAGTGCCAGACAGCGCCAGCGCGGCGCCGACCAGGATCACCGCGACGGTGCGCGGCAGGCGAATTTGCCAGACGAAGAGCTGCCCGTCAGGCCCCAGCCAGCTTTCAGGCCCGATCCAGCTGTCGCCTGCGCAGAGGCTAATACCCGCGGCAAGAATAAGCAGCAGCACCAGCAGAAGCAGGCGACGCCGATCGGAACGGTGCTGGCGATGAGCATAATCAAGCATGTGTACGGTTTGTTAGCGAGTGATGTAATTGATTTTACGGCGTGTTTGCCGGAGAGCGCAAAGAAAAAAGGCCGCGTGGGCGGCCTTTTTGGTTAGTTCATATTACTCTGCTTTAGGCGTTGCGTTTTCGACGCGGCTCTTTAACTTCTGGCCGGGTCTGAAGGTCACCACGCGGCGGGCTGTAATGGGAATATCTTCCCCCGTCTTCGGGTTACGGCCCGGACGTTGGTTTTTGTCTCGCAAATCAAAATTGCCAAAACCGGAGAGTTTTACCTGCTCACCATTTTCCAGAGCACGACGGATCTCTTCGAAAAACAGCTCTACCAGCTCTTTGGCATCCCGTTTGCTAAGCCCAAGCTTATCAAACAGATATTCTGACATTTCAGCTTTTGTAAGCGCCATAGGTTCAATCCCTCAATGATGCCTGGAATCGCTCTTTTAATGCCTCTACACATTTGGCGACGGTAGCGGCAATCTCCTCTTCTTCGAGTGTACGGCTGGTATCCTGAAGGATAAGGCTGATAGCGAGGCTCTTGAAACCTTCTGCTACGCCCTTGCCGCGGTACACGTCAAATAAGTTTACGCCAACTACCTGATTTACGCCAACTTTCTTACATTCGGCCAAAATATCTGCTGCGGGCACGTTTTCAGCGACCACAACCGCGATATCACGGCGGTTCGCCGGGAAGCGGGAGACGTCCTGCGCCTGAGGAATGACGCGGTCTGCAACCGGGCTCCACTCCAGCTCGAACACGATGGTACGGCCGTTCAGGTCCAGATTACGCTCCAGTTCCGGGTGGACAACGCCAATGAAACCAACGCGTTTGCCGTCTAAATAAATCGCCGCGCTCTGGCCCGGATGGAGCGCAGGAATCGCTTCCGCGCGGAATTCAATTTCAGATAATTTACCGGTCAGATCCAGAATCGCTTCCAGATCGCCCTTCATATCGTAGAAATCAACCGTGCCTTTTGCCAGGTCCCAGTGCTCTTCGTAGCGGTTACCGCTGATGGCACCAGCCAGCATGAGATCCTGACGGATGCCTAAATTTGCCTGATTATCCGGCACAAAGCGCAAACCGCTTTCGAAAATGCGTACGCGGTTTTGCTGGCGGTTCTGGTTGTAAACGATAGTCCCCAGCAGGCCCGTCCACAGGGACAGACGCATCGCAGACATTTCGCTGGAGATTGGGCTTGGCAGGATCAGCGCTTCCTGACCCGGGTGGATCAGCTGCTGCAGCTTAGGATCAACGAAGCTGTAGGTGATCACTTCCTGGTAGCCTTTGTCGTTCAGCATGGTTTTCACACGCTTCAGGGACAGGTTGGCTTCACGGTGGGCGCCCATCACCAGACCCGCCTGCACAGGCTCGTCAGGGATGTTGTTGTAACCGTAAACACGGGCCACTTCTTCCACCAGATCTTCTTCAATTTCCATGTCGAAACGCCATGACGGCGCAACGGCTTTCCACTCGTCCTGACCTTCGGTCACTTCGCAGCCCAGGCGCGTCAGGATGTCGGTCACCTGCGCGTCGGCAACGTGGTGACCAATCAGGCGATCCAGCTTGCTGCGGCGCAGGGTAATGGTCGCACGCTTCGGCAGGGTCGCTTCGTTGGTGACGTCAATAACCGGGCCCGCTTCGCCGCCGCAGATGTCGATCAGCAGGCGGGTTGCACGCTCCATCGCTTTGTACTGCAGCGCCGGATCAACGCCGCGCTCGTAGCGGTGAGAGGCGTCGGTGTGCAGGCCGTGACGGCGCGCGCGGCCGGTGATGGAGAGCGGGCTGAAGAACGCACACTCCAGCAGAACGTTTTGCGTTTCGTCGTTGACGCCAGAGTGTTCGCCACCAAAGATACCGCCCATCGCCAGCGCTTTGCTGTGGTCAGCAATCACAAGGGTGTCGGCGTTCAGTTTGGCTTCTGTGCCGTCCAGCAGCACCAGGGTTTCCCCCTCTTTCGCCATGCGCACAACGATGCCGCCTTCGATACGATCTTTATCGAACGCGTGCATCGGCTGGCCCAGCTCCAGCAGAACGTAGTTAGTGACGTCAACCACGGCGTCGATTGAGCGGATACCGCAGCGGCGCAGCTTCTCTTTCATCCAAAGCGGGGTTGGCGCTTTAACATTAATGCCTTTTACCACGCGACCGAGGTAGCGCGGGCAGGCATCAGCAGCGTCAACCTGAATCGGCAGCACGTCACTGATGGTCGCTTCAACCGGCACAATCTCCGGCGCGTTGAGTTCGGTCTGGTTCAGTACGGCCACGTCGCGCGCCACGCCGATAATACCTAAGCAGTCGGCACGGTTTGGCGTGACGCTGATTTCGATAGTATTGTCATCAAGCTTCAGGTATTCACGGATATCGGTGCCCACTGGCGCATCCAGCGGCAGCTCGATGATGCCGTTGTGGTCGTCGGAAATACCCAGCTCGGAGAAGGAGCACAGCATGCCTTCAGACGGCTCACCGCGCAGCTTGGCCGCTTTGATTTTGAAATCACCCGGCAGTACGGCACCGACGGTCGCCACGGCCACCTTCAGGCCCTGACGGCAGTTTGGCGCACCGCAGACGATATCCAGCAGACGGTCGCCACCTACGTTCACTTTTGTCACGCGCAGTTTGTCAGCGTTAGGGTGCTGGCCGCACTCGACTACTTCACCCACCACGACGCCGTTGAAGGCACCGGAAACCGGCTCAACGCCGTCAACTTCCAGGCCCGCCATGGTGATCTGGTTGGAAAGCGCTTCGCTGTCCAGCGTGGTGTTAACCCATTCGCGTAACCACAGTTCACTGAATTTCATTGTTCTGTCCTGCCCTTATTTAAACTGTTTGAGGAAACGCAGATCGTTTTCGAAGAATGCACGTAAGTCGGTCACGCCGTAGCGCAACATGGTCAGACGCTCCATGCCCATGCCGAAGGCAAAGCCGGAGTATACTTCCGGATCGATACCCACGTTGCGCAGCACGTTTGGATGCACCATGCCGCAGCCCAGCACTTCCAGCCATTTGCCGTTTTTACCCATCACGTCAACTTCCGCAGACGGTTCGGTGAACGGGAAGTAGGACGGACGGAAACGAACCTGCAAATCTTCCTCAAAGAAGTTGTTCAGGAAATCGTGCAGCGTGCCCTTCAGGTTGGTGAAGCTGATGTTTTTATCAACAATCAGACCTTCCATCTGGTGGAACATTGGGGTGTGGGTCTGATCGTAGTCGTTACGATACACGCGGCCCGGCGCGATGATGCGGATTGGCGGTTCCTGATCCTTCATGGTACGGATCTGAACGCCAGAGGTCTGGGTACGCAGCAGACGCGTCGCGTCAAACCAGAAAGTGTCGTGGTCAGCGCGTGCCGGATGATGGCCAGGAATGTTCAGGGCGTCGAAGTTGTGGTAATCATCTTCGATTTCCGGGCCAGTCGCCACGGTAAAGCCGAGCTCACCGAAGAAACTTTCAATACGATCGATAGTACGGGTAACCGGATGCAGACCACCGTTTTCAATACGGCGACCCGGCAGAGAAACGTCGATGGTTTCTGCCGCAAGACGCGCGTTTAGTACCGCGCTCTCCAGCTCGGCCTTACGCGCGTTCAGCGCCTGCTGAACCTGCTCTTTGGCTTCGTTAATCACCGCACCCGCTGCCGGGCGTTCTTCTGGCGGCAGTTCACGCAGGGTTGTCATTTGAAGGGTCAGGTGCCCTTTCTTCCCAAGATATTCGACGCGGACATTGTCTAACGCGGCAACATCTGAGGCCTGATTAATGGCGGCTGTTGCACTGGCAACCAGCTCTGCGAGATGTGACATGATTTTCCTCATTATGTCGGTGCAGACACCGATTTGGTGGAGTTATTCTCTCAAATTCAGGCACAAAAAAAGCCTCCATCGGGAGGCTTATCTGGCGCTGTTTTTCGTTTCATCTTTCACGCGCTAGCCTCCTGGAGTCAGGTGCTAAAGTAAAAGAAGAAGCGGAAAATAGCAGCATTCATGCTTGCGTTACCTTGTTGGGTAAAAACCGGTAAGACCTTATTGAAAAGCCTGCACGGATAAATGTCAATCTTCTGATGGTGTTAAATGAAAAGAGGGAGCCAGGCCCCCTCTCTCAACTGGCTTATGCCAGTGCTGCTTTCGCTTTTTCGACCAGAGCGGTGAACGCTACTTTGTCGAATACTGCGATGTCAGCCAGGATCTTACGGTCGATTTCAACAGAGGCTTTTTTCAGGCCGTTGATGAATTTGCTGTAAGAAATACCGTTCTGACGTGCTGCTGCGTTGATACGCGCAATCCACAGTTGACGGAACTGACGCTTACGCTGACGACGGTCACGGTAAGCGTACTGACCTGCTTTGATAACAGCCTGGAAGGCAACGCGGTATACGCGTGAACGCGCACCGTAGTAGCCTTTAGCTTGTTTCAAAATTTTCTTGTGACGTGCACGTGCAATTACACCACGTTTTACGCGAGCCATATGTGCTCTCCTGTATCTATATTCTTAGTAAAAAATTAAACGTTAACGGCTTATGCGTACGGCAGGCACGCGATAACCAGACCCAGATCGCCTTTAGAAACAAGGCCTTTTGGACGCAGGTGACGTTTACGCTTAGTAGATTTTTTGGTCAGAATATGACGCAGGTTTGCGTGCTTACGCTTAAATCCACCACCACCGGTTTTTTTGAAGCGCTTAGCAGCACCGCGTACGGTCTTAATTTTTGGCATCTTAATAACTTCCACTTCGCATTGTTAAATAAACGAAACATAGGCGAACAAAACCTATGAAACCCGAAGGCTCCACAGATTTTGCTGCTTGAAGGCCTTACTGTTTCTTCTTAGGAGCGAGCACCATGATCATCTGGCGGCCTTCGATCTTCGTAGGGAAGGATTCGACTACTGCCAGTTCACTCAGATCGTCACGGACGCGGTTAAGCACTTCCATACCAATCTGTTGGTGGGCCATCTCACGACCGCGGAAACGCAGTGTGATCTTGGCCTTATCGCCATCTTCCAGAAAGCGAATCAGGCTGCGGAGTTTTACCTGATAATCGCCATCGTCGGTACCAGGACGGAATTTGATTTCCTTAACCTGGATAACTTTTTGCTTCTTCTTCTGTTCCTTAGAAGACTTACTCTTTTCATAAAGGAACTTGCCGTAGTCCATGATACGACAAACTGGCGGTTCGGCGTTAGGGCTGATTTCAACTAAATCTACTCCAGCTTCTTCAGCCTTTTCGATCGCTTCTCTCAGACTCACAATCCCCAGCTGCTCGCCTTCCAGACCTGTTAAGCGAACTTCCTGGGCGCGAATCTCGCCATTGATACGATTCGGACGTGCCGTTTGAACTCGTTTTCCGCCTTTAATACCTTATTCCTCCAGTTGTTGAAGACTGCGGCTGCGAATCTCTTGTTGCAGCTTCTCAATCACTTCACTTACGTCCAGGCTGCCCAGGTCTTTACCACGGCGGGTGCGAACGGCAACTTTGCCTGCTTCCACCTCTTTATCACCACAGACCAACATATACGGGACACGACGTAAAGTGTGCTCGCGGATTTTAAAGCCAATCTTCTCATTTCTCAAGTCTGCTTTTACGCGAATGCCCGCATTTTGTAGTTTCTGCGTCAATTCTTTAACGTAATCTGCCTGAGAATCGGTAATGTTCATCACCACGACCTGCACTGGCGCAAGCCAGGTTGGGAAGAAGCCCGCGAACTCTTCGGTCAGGATGCCGATGAAGCGCTCCAGAGAACCGAGAATAGCACGGTGAATCATGACCGGTACCTGACGCTCGTTGTCTTCGCCAACATAAGAGGCGCTTAAACGCTGCGGCAGGGAGAAGTCCAGCTGTACAGTACCGCACTGCCATGCGCGATCGAGGCAGTCATACAGGGTAAATTCAATTTTCGGACCGTAGAATGCGCCCTCGCCCAGCTGGTATTCGAACGGAATACCGTTCTCTTCCAGCGCTACGGCGAGATCCGCTTCTGCGCGATCCCAGGTCTCATCGCTACCGATACGTTTTTCCGGACGCGTTGAGAGTTTGACCACGATCTTCTCGAAGCCAAAGGTGCTGTACATATCGTAGACCATACGAATACAGGCGTTAACTTCATCACGAACCTGATCTTCAGTACAGAAGATATGCGCATCATCCTGCGTAAAGCCACGCACGCGCATCAGACCGTGCAGCGCACCTGATGGCTCGTTACGGTGGCAGCTACCGAACTCCGCCATACGCAGCGGCAGGTCGCGGTAGGATTTCAGACCCTGGTTGAAGATCTGAACGTGGCCCGGGCAGTTCATTGGCTTGATGCAGTATTCACGGTTCTCGGACGAGGTGGTGAACATCGCATCTTTATAGTTGTCCCAGTGGCCGGTTTTTTCCCACAGCACACGGTCCATCATGAACGGGCCTTTCACTTCCTGATACTGGTACTCTTTCAGCTTGGAACGTACAAACGTTTCCAGTTCACGGAAGATAGTCCAGCCATCGTTATGCCAGAACACCATACCCGGCGCTTCTTCCTGCATGTGGTACAGGTCAAGCTGCTTACCGATTTTACGGTGGTCACGCTTCGCGGCCTCTTCCAGGCGCTGCAGGTACGCGTTCAGGGCTTTCTTATCCGCCCACGCGGTACCATAGATACGCTGCAACATCTTGTTGTTGCTGTCACCACGCCAGTAGGCGCCGGCGATCTTCATCAGTTTGAAATGATGACAGAAGCGCATGTTCGGCACGTGCGGTCCACGGCACATGTCGACGTATTCTTCGTGATGGTACAAGCCAGGCTTGTCATCATGAGCAATGTTTTCATCGAGAATAGAGACTTTATAGCTCTCGCCACGCTTGACGAAGGTTTCACGCGCTTCGTGCCAGCTGACTTTCTTCTTGATGACGTCATAGTTGGTCTCGGCGAGCTCGTGCATACGTTTTTCGAGCGCGTCGATATCTTCCTGGGTCAGGGTGTGGTCAAGATCAACGTCGTAGTAGAAACCGTTGTCGATAACCGGACCGATCGCCATTTTGGTGTTTGGCCACAGCTGCTTGATAGCATGACCCAACAGGTGTGCGCAGGAGTGACGAATGATCTCCAGACCTTCTTCGTCTTTCGCGGTGATGATTGCAAGCGTCGCATCGTTTTCAATCAGATCGGACGCATCAACCAGCTCACCGTTAACACGGCCGGCGATGGTCGCTTTCGCGAGGCCAGGACCGATGTCCAGGGCGACATCCATAGGGCTAACAGCGTGGTCGAAATGGCGTTGGCTGCCATCAGGAAGAGTAATTACAGGCATTTTATATCCTTATTTGCAGTGATGCCCCACACATAAGAGCATATACAAAGAAAATAATCGTGATTTGACAATAGATTACGACACCATCTGACCAACAATCGTCAAATTGGTTCGTCATCATGCACCTGCCGAATTCAGATTAATGCGGATTTACGGCAAGCGACGTAATGTTAACACTATCAGCAAGGAGATTGCACCCTCTGCAGCCAGAATGATGGGCTGGCACGTAGCGTAAATTTGCAGATTGCATCTCTCCGGCGCTCGCATTTCAGACATGCTGGGCTACTCTTGAACATGCCTTTTATATCAACAGGTGCATACCATGAATGTATCCAGTAGAACGGTTGTGATTTTGAACATCCTTTCCGCAACAGGTTTAGTGTTGATCCTCGCCGAACGATTCCACTGGTTCTGAGCCGCCCCCTTGTTGGCATAACTCGATCGCTCCCGGGAAGGCGCATCTTTTGGCCCCGTTTGATAGACTATGCGTATCAACGAACAAGGATTAGGTTATGCCAACAAAACGATTTGCCGTAAAACACTGGAAAATGGTGCTGGTGCTGGTTGCCATCTGCGGTGCAATGCTGTTATTTCGGTGGGCGGCAATGATTTGGGGCTAAGTACAAATAAAAATAATTGCCGTGGCGCGTGATGAGAGTTTATTGGCGCGGGTTAACCATAATAATGAAAACGGGCCGACACTTTCATCGGCCCGCTATGATTACATTTTATAGCCCAGCGAAATCGTGGTTCTGCGATCGGTATGATCCGGTGCCGTTTCTGGCGGTGAAGAGTTCCAGGTCACGTTGTAGGCCAATTTCAAACCGAAGTGTTCATTGATAGCCACATTCAAAGCGCTTTCGGAATTCAGCGTCGTATCCTCGGCACCAAACACAGAAACACCCTGCGTAAATTTTGTGTTGTCGGTCATCTGCCAGGCATACGTGCCTGAAGCATAGCCCAGCGGCTGGGTTTCATTTTCGCCATTGGTGTACTCGTCATAGCGGACACCAGGACCGAATTCGAAACGGAGGCTGTGTACCGGACCATTCAGGAACTGACGACCATAACCGGCGGTGAACACATCGCGCTGGCGATAGCCGTTGAAGCGGTCGGTTAACCAACTTGCCTGACCAAAGATGTAGTCATAGTCGGTCATGTTGTAACGGCTACGTCCACCGACCGCGTATTTCTCGGATGAGCGTTCATCGTTAGCGGACGTGTTGCTGGCATTCCCCCACAGCGACCATGCAGTGGTATTGCCGTACCAGGTCAGGGTGCTGTCCGCCGTCAGAGAAGAGCTTTTCGTGTTACCCGATTGCGCGAGATACCCGGCGTTCAGGTTACCTTCAAACGGTTTTTTGGCAGTGGAGGGATCGTCCATGACAGTAAAAACGGTGTCATCGGCGGCTGCATTCAGTGATGCAAAAACGCCACCCGCCAGCATCAGTGCTGCGGGTACTGTCTTCAAAAGCTTCATTTTATTTAAGGAGTCCGTACAACAAAAAAAGAGACCACCACGGTCTCGGAAACTTTCTTGAGGATCAATGACAAGGCGTCCAGAGAAAGGTAACAAATTATAAAAAGGCGCAAATAACATAGCAATATTTTCTTATTTCATTTTTTGAATAAGAACGATCTCAAAACGCGTTTTATTTTATATATCCCTCATCGCATTTATGTCAGCATTCATTTTTAAAATCATACTGTTATTTACATTGCCTTCCTGTCGATCGGTGCCAGGCTTAAAAGAACCCATGCTAAAAGGAGGTTATGATGGCTTCTATTTATACGCTGACGCTCTCCCCTTCCCTCGACTCCGCGACCATAACGCCGCAGATTTACCCGGAAGGTAAACTACGCTGTAGCGCACCCGTATTTGAGCCGGGCGGTGGCGGGATTAACGTTGCGCGCGCGATTACCCACCTCGGTGGTAAAGCGACTGCCATCTTTCCGGCCGGTGGTGCAACGGGGGAGCATCTTGTTGCCTTGCTGGCCGATGAACAGGTTGCCGTGGATACCGTTGACGCCAAAGACTGGACCCGGCAGAACCTGCATGTCCACGTTGAGTCCAGCGGGGAACAGTATCGTTTCGTTATGCCAGGCGCCAGGCTGAGCGATGATGAGTTTCGTCAGCTGGAAGAGAAGGTGCTAACCATTGAAAGCGGCTCGCTGCTGGTCATCAGCGGTAGCCTGCCGCCAGGCGTCAAAACAGAAAAGCTGACAGCACTGGTTGATGCCGTACTTCAGCGCGGCATTCGCTGCATTGTCGACAGTTCAGGCGAAGCCCTGCAGGCGGCATTAGAACCCGGACAGCTTGAGCTGGTTAAGCCTAACCAGAAAGAGCTGAGTGCGCTTGTTAATCGCGAACTTAGCCAGCCGGATGACGTGCGTACTGCCGCAGAAGAACTGGTTCGCAGCGGCAAAGCGCACCGCGTTGTCGTCTCTCTCGGTCCTCAGGGTGCGCTGGCCGTCGACAAGACGGGCTTTGTGCAGGTTGTTCCGCCCCCAATGAAAAGCCAGAGCACCGTCGGCGCAGGCGACAGTATGGTCGGCGCGATGGCGCTGAAGCTGGCGCAGGGTGCATCACTTCTGGAGATGACGCGCTATGGCGTCGCGGCGGGGAGTGCCGCCACCATCAATCAGGGAACGCGCCTGTGTTCGCTTGCCGATACGCAGAAAATCGTCGATTACCTGTCACGAAGCTAACCGATATATCCCCCTCCTGGTGGAGGGGGATATCTGTGGAAGTCGCCAAATATGGCGTATCGACTATGCTAAAAAAACTTTCAGAATAACAACGAGGTGAATTATGAGCAGTGGTGATATCACCCGCTACGTCGTGACCATCAGCCTTCATGAAGCATCGCTGACCGAGCTTAACGAGCTCAACAATGCCTTTACACGGGCGAATTTCCTGCTCACGCTAACGGATGACGAAGGTCATATTCATGATTTAGGCACCCTGGCGTTTGGCCTGATCGCAGCCCTGAGTGAAGAAGAGGTGCATGCGCTGGCCGCCAGCCTGGTGGAAAGCGTGACCGACAAGCCTGCCGACATCACCGTGGAGACGTGGGAACGCTGGCAGAAAAAAGAACAATAAGTGCCCTGCATGAAATTAATCCGCTCAGGTGTGCGTTAGTTCGTATTTTTTACCGCAGTTATGCGCTAACTTTATGATCTGGCAGACAACATGGGAGAGTCAACATGTGGCAGGCTATCAGTCATCTTTTACATGAGCAATTGGGTGAAGGTGAAATTGAACTGCGTAACGAGCTGCCGGGCGGGGAAATTCACGCCGCGTGGCATTTACGCTACGCAGGACGCGATCTGTTCGTTAAATGCGACGAGCGAGAGCTGCTCCCGATTTTTACCGCTGAAGCCGATCAGCTTGAACTGTTGTCCCGCAGTAAAACGGTGACGGTACCTGAGGTGCTGGCCGTGGGCAGTGACCGGGACTACAGCTTTCTGGTGATGGACTATCTCCCTGCCCGCCCGTTGGATGCCCATAATGCCTTTATTCTCGGGCAACAGTTAGCGCGCCTGCACCAGTGGAGCGACCAGCCCCAGTTTGGTCTCGACTTCGACAACGACCTTTCCACTACGCCGCAGCCCAATGCCTGGCAGCGCCGCTGGTCGACGTTCTTTGCCGAGCAGCGCATCGGATGGCAGCTTGAGCTGGCCGCAGAGAAAGGGCTGGAATTTGGCAACATTGATGCCATCGTCGAGCATGTGCAACAGCGCCTGGCCTCCCACCAGCCTCAGGCGTCTTTGCTGCACGGTGATTTATGGTCCGATAACTGCGCGCTGGGCCCCAACGGCCCGTATATCTTCGACCCGGCCTGCTACTGGGGCGACAGAGAGTGCGATTTGGCCATGTTGCCCCTGCATCCCGAACAACCGCCGCAAATATACGATGGCTATCAGTCTGTCTCCCCCCTGCCGCCGGACTTCCTTGAGCGCCAGCCCGTGTATCAGCTCTATACGCTGATGAACCGAGCCATTCTTTTTGGCGGGCAACATCTGGTCAACGCCCAGCGCGCGCTTGAACGCGTGCTTGCGGCTTAAAGACAAAACGGGTGGCCTTGCCGCCACCCTAATTCGTTACAGAAAACCGAGCAGTGAGAAGAAGAAATATCCCGCCACGATGATGATAACCGGCAGGATATAGAGCGGGAAAATTTGCAGGAAAATGGTGTGACGAGGCACCACAATGCGGGATTCAATCTGCTCCCGGCTCATTCCTTCAGGACCTTTCGCCTTCTCAAGGATAAGCTGATCTTCCACCCCTTCGCGTAAAAAACGGGTCTGGCGACTCATTCGTGCGCCCGATGCCTGCAGCGCCATCGCAATAAAAATCAGCGCATAGATAATCCAGAACCCAACATTCAGCTGCTGGTGAAAGTCCGGCGTTGGCGAGTTGAACCAGAAGACGTTCAGGAACGGGGTATTAAACCGCACCATCTCAATCATGACATGCGCAAAATCAAGCATTACCGCATTAATGCCCGGCTGTTTTTCGCTGTGATCGTACATAAACTTCAGCACGGATATCAGCGTAGAAATGACGGCGGGAATAAAAATCACCCAGCCTGCAATACGTTTTAAGACAGCAATGCGTCCAGCTTGTTGATACGTCATCAGTTCCTCTTCATAAAGACGCGTGATTTGAGCCTAAGTCTACCTGCTGGACATCAATTTCGCCCGCTCTTTAAAAGCAATATGCTAAATTGCAGACTGTGCTTAGCACTTATCGTCTGTCGAACACCTGGATAAGGAGACGTTGTGATGTCGACACCGCGCCAGATACTTGCCGCTATTTTTGACATGGATGGATTACTGATTGATTCCGAGCCGTTGTGGGATCGCGCCGAGCTGGACGTGATGGCCAGCCTGGGCGTTGATATCAGTCGCCGTAATGAACTTCCCGACACACTGGGCCTGCGTATTGATATGGTCGTAGACCTGTGGTACGCCCAACAGCCGTGGGTTGGGCCCGATCGCGACGAAGTCACCTCGCGTATTATCAGCCGCGCCATCGCGCTGGTGGAGGAGAACAAGCCGCTCTTGCCGGGCGTACATGAGGCTGTCGCGCTGTGCAAGTCTCAGGGGCTGAAGGTTGGCCTGGCTTCCGCTTCACCGCTGCATATGCTGGAAAAAGTGCTGATCATGTTTGAGCTGCGCGACAGTTTTGACGCCCTGGCGTCTGCGGAAAAACTGCCCTACAGCAAGCCGCATCCGCAGGTCTATATGGACTGCGCAGCGAAGCTGGGTCTTGATCCGCTTACCTGCGTCGCGCTGGAAGATTCAGTAAACGGCATGGTGGCCTCCAAAGCCGCGCGTATGCGCTCCATCGTGGTTCCCGATGAAGAAAACCGCCACGATCCGCGGTATGCTCTTGCCGACGTTAAGCTGAATTCGCTGGCTGAACTGACGGTACAACACCTGCGCGGCGAATAGCGCCCCTCTTACAGGCAGCGTCATGCTGCCTGATAAAAACAAAACACAGTTTCATTTTGTTTGCTTTTCTCATCCCTGCCTCCTATCTTTAACGTCAACACGACGATAACCAGCTTCTGAGGCGCGTATGATACTGGACACCTTTACTCTTTCAGGCAAAGTAGCCCTCATCACCGGGTGCGATACCGGGCTGGGGCAAGGCATGGCTATTGCGCTCGCGCAGGCAGGTTGCGATATCGTTGGGGTAAATCGCAAAGCTCCTGAGAAAACGGCCAGCGCCGTCACCGCCCTGGGAAGACGTTTTGTGGCTATTCGGGCCGATCTGAGCCAGCAGGAAAATCTTCAGTACGTCGTGGACACCGCCGTGGCGGAGATGGGACGAATTGATATTCTGGTGAACAATGCCGGGACGATTCGCCGGGAGGAGGCTCTGACGTTCAGCGAAAAAGACTGGGATGACGTTATGAACCTGAATCTCAAGTCGCTCTTTTTCCTCTCTCAGGCGGTCGCTAAGCGATTTATCACCCAGGGCCAGGGCGGCAAAATTATCAATATCGCCTCTATGCTCTCCTTTCAGGGCGGCATTCGCGTGCCGTCGTATACCGCCTCGAAAAGCGGCGTACTGGGGATCACGCGCCTGCTGGCAAATGAGTGGGCGCTACATGGCATCAACGTGAATGCCATCGCGCCGGGCTACATGGCGACGAACAACACGCAGCAGCTGCGCGATAACGAACAGCGTAACGCGGAGATCCTTGACCGCATTCCGGCAGGTCGATGGGGAGTACCGGATGACCTTCAGGGGCCGGTCGTCTTTTTAGCCTCCCCCGCATCAGATTACGTGAATGGTCACACCTTAGCCGTCGACGGCGGCTGGCTGGCGCGCTGAGGCGCGTTTGTGACAAACAGTTACACCGTCACCTCTTTCGCCCACTGTATAAAAACCCTATACTGTATAAATTGACAGTTTCGTGGGTTTTATCATGACGGCGGAAGGCCACCTGCTTTTTTCAATTGCGTGCGCAGTATTTGCCAAAAACGCAGAACTTACTCCCGTTCTTGCACAGGGAGACTGGTGGCATATTGTCCCTTCCGCCGTTTTAACCTGTCTGCTGCCCGATATTGACCACCCAAAATCCTTCCTCGGACAGCGCCTGAAGTGGGTGTCGAAGCCCATCGCCCGCGCGTTCGGCCACCGCGGGTTTACCCACAGCCTGCTGGCCGTTTTTGGCCTGCTCACGCTTTTCTATTTAAAAGTCCCTGAAAGCTGGATAGTGCCGGGTGATGCCATTCAGGGCATGGTGCTGGGTTATTTAAGCCATATCCTCGCCGATATGCTGACGCCCGCGGGCGTGCCGTTGCTGTGGCCCTGCCGCTGGCGTTTCCGTTTTCCGATCCTTGCGCCACAGAAAGGGAATCAGCTTGAACGCGTGCTGTGCATGGCGCTGTTCGCCTACGCCGTCTGGATGCCGCAAACCTTGCCCGAAAACAGTGCAGTGCGCTGGTCTTCCCAGATGATCAATTCGCTGCAATTTCAGTTCAATCGTTTTATTCATCACCAGATTGAACAGTAAACCAACAAAATCATTCCATTTGTCATAAACCATTCCATTTGGATATAAGCGCCACATCACACTTCTGCTAACCTTCCGCCAACAGGATCGGGAAAAACCGATCCCACATAATAAATCAGGAGAACGGGGATGAATTTTCCACTCATCGCGAACATAGTCGTGTTCGTCGTATTACTATTGCTTCTCGCGCAGGCGCGCCACAAACAGTGGAGCCTGGCGAAAAAAGTACTGGTCGGTCTGGTCATGGGTGTGGCGTTTGGTCTGGCCTTACACGCCGTCTACGGCTCCGATAGTCCGGTACTGAAAGAGTCCATTCAGTGGTTCAACATTGTCGGTAACGGCTACGTCCAACTGCTGCAGATGATCGTTATGCCGCTGGTATTCGCCTCTATTCTGAGCGCCGTAGCCCGTCTGCACAACGCCACTCAGCTGGGTAAAATCAGCTTTCTGACCATTGGTACGCTGCTCTTTACCACGCTGATTGCCGCGCTGGTGGGGGTGCTGGTTACCAACCTGTTTGGCCTGACGGCCGAAGGTCTGGTTCAGGGTACCGCTGAAACGGCGCGTCTGACCGCAATTCAAACCAACTACGTGGGTAAAGTGGCTGATCTGACGGTTCCGCAGATGGTCCTCTCCTTCATTCCGAAGAACCCGTTTGCTGACCTGACCGGTGCAAGCCCAACCTCTATCATCAGCGTGGTGATCTTCGCGGCATTCCTGGGCGTGGCTGCGCTTAAGCTGCTGAAAGACGACGCGCCGAAAGGCGAACGCGTACTGACGGCGATTGATACCCTGCAAAGCTGGGTGATGAAGCTGGTCCGTCTGGTCATGCAGCTGACGCCATACGGCGTTCTGGCACTGATGACCAAAGTGGTAGCCGGCTCTAACCTGCAGGACATCATTAAGCTGGGCAGCTTCGTAGTCGCCTCTTATCTGGGCCTGGGCATTATGTTCGTGGTGCACGGTATCCTGCTGGGCGTGAACGGCGTCAGCCCGCTGAAATACTTCCGCAAAGTATGGCCGGTACTGACCTTTGCCTTCACCAGCCGTTCCAGCGCAGCGTCTATTCCGCTGAACGTTGAAGCGCAGACCCGTCGTCTGGGCGTGCCGGAATCTATCGCCAGCTTCTCTGCCTCCTTTGGTGCTACCATCGGTCAGAACGGCTGCGCGGGTCTCTACCCGGCGATGCTGGCGGTGATGGTTGCCCCAACCGTGGGTATCAACCCGCTGGATCCGGTCTGGATCGCCACGCTGGTCGGGATTGTTACCATCAGCTCCGCCGGCGTTGCAGGTGTCGGCGGCGGTGCAACCTTCGCCGCGCTGATTGTGCTGCCCGCGCTGGGCCTGCCCGTCACGCTGGTCGCCCTGCTGATCTCCGTTGAACCGTTGATCGACATGGGCCGTACCGCGCTGAACGTGAGTGGCTCCATGACTGCCGGTACGCTGACCAGCCAGTGGCTGAAGCAGACCGACAAAACCATTCTGGAAAGTGAAGACGACGCCGAGCTGGCGCACCGTTAATCTCGATAGAAATAAAAAAACCGCCTGATGGCGGTTTTTTTATGGCTGTTATTCTTCAACCTCTTCATCCTGGCGGATTTGCGTCGCCCATCGCTGGGCTGACTCCGGCACGGAAAACGCCGGCGACCGGCGGAAATGTTCCCCCATCAGGACAAAAGCCACATATTTACCGCGAAGCAGCCAGACATCACGAAAACCATCCACTTTCAGTGCATGGTCAGGCGGCGCTGGCTCAACGCGGGGCACATAGCTAATAACCTGGCGGTTTTGTTGACGAAGAGGTTTCATAAGCGACGGATTCACTAAAGCAAATTCTTGAAGCAGGAAAATTCTATGATAGCCGATCCTGCTGCCTTACGTCGCGCTCCGAGTGGGTGAGATGGCTCCTTTCGTTAATAACGTCATGTGAAAAACGCTTAGTTAGCGAGCTATCTCACGACATTGTTCTATCCTTAATAGGGTTTTTAGCAATGGATAAAGGAGAAGCGTGCAATGTCGAACAAAGATAAATCACATCAATCACCGATTCATGGCACTGAAGAATCTCAACCGGGTATGGACTCTCTCGCCCCTGCTGACGGCTCTCACCGCCCCTCGCCGGGCCCATCAGCCCCTGGCGAACAACCAACCGCGCCGGGAAGCATGAAATCGCCGGACACCGGAAACGAGAAGCTGAAATCGCTTGAGCCACACCGTAAAGGCGGTGAAGGTTTTGCACTCACCACCAATCAGGGCGTGCGCATTGCTGACGATCAAAACTCCCTTCGCGCAGGCGCGCGCGGACCGACCCTGCTGGAAGATTTCATCCTGCGGGAAAAAATTACCCATTTTGACCACGAGCGAATTCCGGAGCGCATCGTTCACGCGCGCGGTTCTGCGGCGCACGGCTACTTCCAGCCCTATAAAAGCCTGAAAGCGATCACCAAAGCGGATTTCCTCTCCGACCCGGATAAAATCACGCCGGTTTTTGTGCGTTTCTCCACCGTGCAGGGTGGCGCAGGTTCGGCAGATACGGTGCGTGATATCCGCGGCTTTGCCACCAAGTTTTATACCGAAGAGGGTATTTTCGATCTGGTGGGCAATAACACCCCGGTGTTTTTCATTCAGGATGCGCATAAATTTCCTGACTTTGTCCATGCGGTAAAACCGGAGCCCCACTGGGCCATACCCCAGGGACAAAGTGCGCACGATACCTTCTGGGACTATGTCTCCCTGCAGCCTGAAACCTTACACAACGTGATGTGGGCGATGTCCGACCGTGGGATCCCGCGCAGCTATCGCACGATGGAAGGGTTCGGTATTCATACCTTCCGCATGATCAACGCGGAAGGAAAAGCCACGTTTGTGCGCTTCCACTGGAAGCCGGTAGCGGGCAAAGCCTCGCTGGTATGGGATGAGGCGCAGAAGCTCACCGGGCGCGATCCGGACTTCCATCGCCGCGAACTGTGGGAATCCATTGAAGCGGGTGACTTCCCGGAATATGAACTGGGCTTACAGCTGATCCCGGAAGAAGACGAGTTTAAGTTCGATTTCGACCTGCTTGACCCGACAAAACTCATCCCTGAGGAGCTGGTGCCCGTTCAGCTGGTGGGGAAAATGGTGCTTAACCGCAACCCGGATAATTTCTTTGCCGAAAACGAGCAGGCCGCGTTCCACCCGGGCCACATCGTCCCCGGACTGGATTTCACCAACGATCCGCTCTTACAGGGACGTCTGTTCTCGTATACCGATACGCAGATTAGCCGTCTTGGCGGGCCGAACTTCCACGAGATCCCGATTAACCGCCCAACCTGCCCGTACCATAACTTCCAGCGCGACGGGATGCACCGTCAGGATATTGATACCAACCCGGCAAACTATGAGCCGAACTCCATCAACGACAACTGGCCGCGAGAAACCCCGCCGGGGCCGAAACGCGGCGGATTCGAATCGTACCAGGAGCGTATCGACGGCAACAAAATTCGCGAGCGCAGCCCCTCGTTCGGTGAGTACTACGCCCACCCTCGCCTGTTCTGGAACAGCCAGACGCCGATTGAGCAACAGCACATCATCGGCGGCTTTAGCTTCGAACTGAGCAAAGTGGTGCGCACCTACATCCGCGAGCGCGTGGTCGATCAGCTGGCGCACATTGATATTCAGCTTGCCCAGAGCGTGGCGGATAACCTTGGCATCACGCTAACGGACGAACAGCGCAACCTTGCGCCGCCGAAAGAGGTTAACGGCGTGAAGAAAGATCCATCGCTGAGCCTGTATGCGGTGCCGGGTGGTTCAATTAAAGGCCGCGTGGTCGCCATCCTGCTGAACGACAAAACCCGCGCCAGCGACGTGCTGGGGATTATGCAGGCGCTAAAAACACAGGGCGTACACGCCAAACTGCTCTATTCCCGCATGGGTGAAGTGACCGCCGACGATGGTTCTGTGCTGCCGGTCGCGGCGACCTTTGCCGGCGCGCCGTCGCTGACCGTCGATGCGGTGATTGTGCCGTGCGGAGATATTGCCAGCCTGCTCAACAACGGTGATGCCATCTATTATCTGCTGGAAGCCTATAAGCACCTGAAGCCCATTGCGCTGTCCGGCGACGCGCGTCAGTTTAAAGCACAGCTGAAGGTAGCCGATCAGGGTGAGGACGGCATTGTCGAGGGCGATAACGTTGACGATGCGTTTATGACGAAGCTGTTTGATTTGCTCGCCGCGCACCGCGTCTGGTCGCGCAGCAGTAAGATCGATCAGATTCCGGCGTAAAAACCATTCCCGGTTGTGCGGCCTGATGCCCTCAACCCGCCCCTCTCCCACGGGAGAGGGAGAAAACAATAAAAACGGTAACCCAGGTTACCGTTTTGCTTTTACCTCGCCACCCGGCACGCCTTACAGATCCCCAAACGTCCCCAACCGATACCCACGCTCGGCAATGGCGTACTTCAGCGACGGCGACGTCAGGACATCCAGCTCCGCCAGGCGCGGCCAGCAGTAGGCGCTCTTACGCACGGTGTTATCGACAAAGGCAGGATGCGCCATGACCTCCAGCGAGCGTTCCCCCCGCGCGGCGGAATCATCCAGCACCTTGAGGAACAGCGCTTCGTCGATCTCGTCACCGTAAAAGGCACTGCTGAACCCCTCTGTTGCTGTCACGGCACAGTCCGGCACGCCCTGCACCTCACGATCCACGCGCATCGCCACGCCTTTGCGTTGGGCAAACGCCGCAACAATCGGGAAAATCGCCGGGAGCATGTGCACATGATGGTGGCTGTCGATATGCGTCAGCGCCTTGCCAAAAAGATCAACAAAGCGGTTGTACTGGCAGTCCAGCTCACGAGCAATCTCCTCGAGCGGCAGAGCGTCCTGCTCCGCCAGTTCCCAAATCCATTTGCCCAGCAGACCGTCACGCGTCAGGCCTGGCATGGGTGAAAGCGGCATCCCGAGCGTCAGCACAAAATGCATGCCGACACCCAGCTCTGGCACCTCGCGGCTCAGCTGCGCCGCGTGTTCAACCGCTTCACCGTTCACCAGTGCCGTTGTAGAGGTCACTACCCCGCGGCGACAGGCTTCAATAATGCCGTAGTTCTGGCCTTTCGAAAGGCCAAAGTCATCAGCATTAACGATCAGCAGGTTTTCCATTGTGCGTCCTCTCAGTGTTGTTTGAACTTCAGCTTCTCAATCGTGGCGGCAAAGTTCGGCAACCATTTTTCATGCGCCAGGATCATCTCGCTGGCCAGCTGCTCCGCATCGCGGTCGGAATGCACCAGCGGGCTGAGGTTCAGCGCCAGAAGCACGTCATTGAGTTCACCGCTCAGCGCCGCGTTGCTCGCCGCCACTTCAAAGCCTTTGATGGTGTGGATCAGGCCCATAACTTTGTCGTCGAAGTGGGTGATACGTGGATGCGGTTTAGCCCCCTCGCGCCCCAGAATGCAGGTCATCTCGACGGCCCAGTCCGCCGGGATATTGTCGATATGGCCGTGATGCGGCACGTTAACATAGTGCTCCGCCTGCTTGTCGTTGTAGATGGCGTTGATCACTTCACACGCTGCATCGGAGTAATAGGCCCCACCACGCTGCTCAAGCGCTTTCGGTTTGACGTTCAGGTTCGGATCTTTATATAAATCGAACAGCTGCTTCTCAACTTTCTGAACGATTTGCGCACGCGCGCCGCCCTTATAGTACTCGCCCATTTCGATAGCCAGCATCTCTTTCTGCTTGAAGTAGTAAAGCAGGTATGAGCACGGCAGCAGATTCAGCGAGCGGATCAGCCCTTCGCTGAACGGCAGGTCAAAGATGTTCTTCACGGAGGCCGCGGTCAGGCGACCGGAAGCCACGCCGTCGAGCAGTTCGGCAAAGCGCGATTTTCCGTTCACGATGACGTCTTTAATGAACACCATGTGGTTCAGGCCGAACAGATCGATTGAGAAATCGTCACTGTCGGTCAGCTCCAGCACGTCGCGGATAAACATCTTCATGCCGATCGGGATATTACAGACGCCGATAAAGCGTTTGAAATTGGTATGACGATAAACCGCCTCGGTCACCATTCCGGCCGGGTTAGTGAAGTTAATCACCCACGCGTTCGGGCAGATCTCTTGCACATCTTTGACGATGTCAAAAATCACCGGAATGGTACGCAGGCCTTTGAACAGGCCGCCCGCGCCGTTGGTCTCCTGCCCCAGGTAGCCGTGGCTCAGCGGAATACGCTCGTCCAGCTCGCGCGCTTTTAGCTGGCCGACGCGCAGCTGAGTGGTAACGAAATCCGCATCTTTCAGCGCCAGGCGACGATCGAGGGATTTATGCACGGTCATCGGCACGCCCGCTTTCTCAACCATGCGCTTGCACAGGTCGAAAATAATATCCAGCTTCTCCTGACCTTCCTCAACGTCCACCAGCCATAATTCGCTGACCGGTAATTCATGATAACGTTTCAGAAAACCTTCGAGTAATTCCGGGGTATAGCTGCTGCCGCCACCAATGGTTACGACTTTTAATTTCTTTTGCATAATATCTCCCTTAGCGTATCAGGTTAATCGCCTGCAAGGTATAGCGTACTCTTCCCGCTATTTGGGCAAGCCATTAAAGCAATATTTATGGCGGGTAATCCGCCGAAAGTTAATTAATTACCGTTAAATTCTTCCGGTAGCTGTTCGGTGTGAATGAGGTCAACTTCTTAAAAGTTTTAATAAACAGGCTGGGACTGCTATATCCTGACTCATAGGCAATATCGGTGACAGAATAGTTGGTAATCTCCAGCTGTTTTTTGGCAAAATTAATGCGGATTTCATTAATTATTTGCACCGGCGTTTTACGATAATAACGCTGCGTCGCGCGGGTCAGATATTCCTGGGATTTCCCCGAGAGGGATACCATATTTTCCAGCGCATTTTCGCTGAACTGGCCTTTATCGTGCATCAGTTCCACGGTGCTGCGCAGCCACTGTGGAACATCATCCGTCACCTGCTGCTCTTCACGGTGATGCCGCAACCGGTTCATCACGTAGAAGGTCACCGTTTCAATAAATTCATCAAACTCATTGTCGCGGAAGTTAAGCGAGGCGATGACCGTTTCAATCCAGGTCATGAACTCGTTTTTCACACGATATACCTGGGACGCCACAAAGCAGAACGGCACCAGCGGCAGATAGTGCTTCTCAAAGAAGCGTCTGCTGACGCCCACGTTCAGAATGCGGGTCGCGCCAAATTCGTAAAAGCTCTGGTGATAGGAACCCATCGGCAGGAAGACAAAATCCCCTCGCTCCAGCAGGACGCGCTTACCGTTGATCTCCTGGTAGTAGCGGCCGGTCAGAACAATCGTGAACTCATAGTAGTCATGCTGGTGCAGACCGCTGGCGCTCTCCGTCTTGTTGTAGATAACCACGTGAAAATTTTTGCCATTAAACAGTTGCTGTTCAAATGCGGTTTTGATTTCCATCGTGCTGACCTCCTGCTGCTCAATCCGACCTAGTGCATTTTCTCGTGAAGCTCAATCAACTCCGCCACCAGCTCACGCGCCAGCATGGACGTCATCAGGTGATCCTGAGCGTGTACCAGCACCAGGCTGACCTTCATCTTCCCTTCTCCCTGGTCGCTTTCAATCAGCTTTGTCTGCACCAGGTGCGCTTCGTTCAGCGCCGTGCGGGACTGCTCCATCATGGTTTTCGCGGCGGCGAAATCGCCCTGCTTGGCCTGCTTCAGTGCGGCATACGCCAGGCTGCGCGCCTGCCCGGAGTTGATGATGAGGCCCATCACCACTTCTTCGAGATCGTTCTCTACGGCTTCGTCTGCGACGATACTATCCAAATCTAACATGTTTTAGCTCCTTGTGGCTGGCGCGGGCTTCCCCGCGCCAGTCAATCTTAGAATTTCAGTGAGAGGGCAATTTCCTCTTCGCTCTCTTCTTCATCAATGATGGTGGCAGCTTTGTTCGCAATCGCCACGAACGGCATGTACAGCAGGGTGGCAATCCCGAGGTTGAATATCGCCAGCAGGAAGGCCGCGACGCTACCGTTGGTGTTAAAGAAGGCACCCAGACCTGCCGGCATGGTCCACGGAGCAATGTTGGTGATCGGTGGAATAATACCCATGTAGTAAGCCGTCAGGGTGATCGCTGCCAGCAGCGGCTGCACCAGGATGAACGGGATAAACATTACCGGGTTCATGATAATTGGCAGACCGAACAGAATCGGCTCGTTAATCTGGAAGATGCCTGATGGCAGGGCCAGTTTCGCCACCTGACGATAGTCAGCGCGACGAGAAACAATAAAGACCGCGATGATCAGACCCAGGGTCGCCCCGGTACCACCCAGGAAGATATAGGAGTCAAGCATCGGCTTCGCCCACACATGGAAGGTTTTACCTGCCGCCAGCGCCGCGTCAACGGAGCCGTACTGCTGGTAAAGCGCAACGTTTTCCAGTGCCCATGGGGTCATAATTCCGCTGTCCAGCGCGGCCAGTGCCAGTGAACCATGCACGCCGAAGAACCACAGCAGAGAGGTGAAAATCACATACGCCCAACCGACCACGCCACCCATCGACGCCAGCGGCGTAGAGATAGAGTCCATAATGATCTGGTGGAAGTTCGTGCCCCAGTGAGAGAGCGCCCAGGCGATAATCCCCATGATGGAGAGGATAATGAAGCCTGGGATCAACGCGGAAAATGAACGAGAAACGGAGGCCGGCACGCTATCCGGCAGGCGGATAACCCAGTTGCGACGGATAATAAAGGTGAACATTTCTGCCACCACCAGGCCGATAACAATACCGGAGATGATGTTGGCTCCGCCCAGCCAGTTTGCGCCAACGGCGTAGGCTTCACCCACGCTGTAAGGCGTGACGGTCATAAACGCGGCAACGGATAATAATCCGGCGGCCAGCGGATCCACTTTCCGCTCTTCAGCCAGCGCCATCCCAATAAAGAAAGGCGCCATCAGCGACATAATACCCAACGTACCGTTATATACGTTGCCGCCGATGGCTTTAAAACCATTAAGGGTTTCAATAGTGGAAGCGTCTAACCGAATTCCTAATGAATAAAAGAAGGAACCTTCACCAAAGCTCAGAAAAACGTTGTTAATTAAAACGAACATGGCCCCGGCCAGCGTCAACGGCATTAATTTAATAAAACCGTTTTTGATGGCATTAACGTGAGGCTGCTTTCCTATTTTAACAGCAAAAGGAAGGAGTACCTTTTCAAGTGAAGCGATGACTTTACTCATAGGAAAATACCCTCAAATGCCGTAACGTATGTTACGGCGTAATTGTGTGTGAAATAACTCTTTGACGGGAAAAATAAAAATTAATTAGCAGCTTTTTTAATGGCTGCCACAGCAGCTTTAAGTACACCTAAACCATCGATCTTGCCGTACAGCCCCGAATCGATCACTTCGACCGGTTTATTCGGTAGCAGTCGTTGAATTTCGGGCAACATATAGGCAATTTGCGGCCCCAGTAACACCACATCGGCTTTCTGGCCTTTTTCGCCCGCCAGCGTTTCCGGAAACGCTTCAATCACCACAGGAACTTCATACTTTTCAGCCTGCGCGCGCATCTTTGACACCAGAAGCGAGGTTGACATGCCCGCTGAGCAGAACAGGTAGATATGTTTCTTTTCCATCATAATTTCCCTCTTGTATGACTACCTGCCGTCGCGCTATCACTCGACTCGCTGTCCCGGCAGACAGGTAGCTTGCGTGCTGTTGTTTATCGTTGAAGTGAGTATACGCAATGGTACAGAGGGGAGATAATTCTGGATAGGCCTAAATTGTCTCTCATTGACCTGGCTTGTTGACTACCTTCACATTTCAGGCAAATAATTCGCGCAAAGAAATAAGATTAACGTATGAATAAAAAAACCGGCCCAGAGGCCGGTTTGTTAACATCTTCAGGCAAGCAGGGTTACTGCGCCTTAGGTGCCTGCGGATCGGTGTCGTATTCAGCACAGGTCTGATAGCCGGAGTTAATCACATGTCCGGTATCATCCAGCGCGACGAAGTAGGTTTCTGCCTTACCATCACGTTGACCCAGGATATAAGTCTGACACGTACCGCGCGCGTGAATCATGGTCACTTCAGAAGAAGGCTTGCCGGCGATCGCAGCTACCTGCGAACGTGTCATCCCTTTTTTAACGTCTTTAACCACGGGCTGGGTAAACTGATCCTTAGTGCGATCGTAAGCCGTACACCCTGCCAGCATCGTCAGTACCGCCGCTGCGCTAAGAATTCCTGCTACGTTCTTGTTCATATTCCGTCCTCTTGTTTATCAGCGTGTTATCTAAGCATGGGATAAAAAGTACTATTGTTCAACTTTGTGATTTACGCCAGACGAATTTCGGAAAATTCTAATAAAACAACGATAAGCTGCTAAATCGCCGCAAATTAACGCACTCGAAACTGTGATCCTTGTCGTTTTCCGCCCAAAGGGTTAGTTTTAACAGTTAACACATTCTGTTTATGTTCTGCATACGGAGGGCATGATGGCTCTGCAACAAGAGATTATTCAGGCGCTGGGCGCTAAGCCTGCGATAGATGCACAGGAAGAGATCCGCCGCAGCGTGGATTTTTTAAAGTCGTACTTAAAAAAGAACGCTTTCCTGAAATCCCTGGTGCTGGGCATCAGCGGCGGGCAGGACTCTACCCTGACGGGTAAACTCTGCCAGATGGCGATTTCAGAGCTTCGTGAAGAGACGGGCGACGAAGCGCTGCAGTTTATCGCCGTGCGTCTGCCTTACGGGGTTCAGGCGGACGAACAGGACTGCCAGGACGCCATCGCGTTCATCCAGCCCGATCGCGTGCTTACCGTCAATATCAAAGCCTCGGTGCTGGCAAGCGAGCAGGCGCTGCGCGAAGCGGGCATTGAATTGAGTGATTTTGTGCGCGGCAACGAGAAAGCGCGCGAGCGCATGAAAGCGCAGTACAGCATCGCCGGGATGACCAAAGGCGTTGTGGTAGGCACCGACCATGCGGCAGAAGCGATCACCGGTTTCTTCACCAAATACGGCGATGGCGGCACCGACATCAACCCGATTTTCCGTCTCAACAAGCGTCAGGGTAAGCAGCTGCTCGCCGCGCTGGGCTGCCCTGAGCACCTGTACAAGAAAGCGCCAACAGCGGATCTGGAAGACGATCGCCCTTCCCTGCCGGATGAAGCGGCCCTTGGCGTCACCTATGACAACATTGATGATTATCTGGAAGGCAAAACGCTGGATGAAGGTACCGCGAAAATTATCGAGGGCTGGTACCTGAAAACCGAGCACAAGCGCCACACGCCAATTACGGTGTTTGACGATTTCTGGAAATAAACGCAAAACGGTAACCCAGGTTACCGTTTTTTGTGTTTGCGCCCTCTCCCGTGGGAGAGGGTTGGGGTGAGGGCATCAGGCCGCACGTCATGGCCGGGTGAGGCGTAGCCGCCACCCGGCTCTTTTTTAACCACAGCACACCTGCTATACTGTATACCTGAACAGTATATGGAGCAGTATGTGAGCAGGCGTCAATCAGCCCCGCGTCTTGAGTTTGAAGCGGCGGCTATATATGAATATCCCGAACATCTTCGCCCCTGGCTTGAGGCGCTGCCCAAACAGCCGGGCGTGTACATATTTCACGGTGAAAGCGAGACCCTGCCGCTCTACATCGGCAAAAGCGTTAACATTCGTAGCCGGGTGTTATCCCACCTGCGCACCCCGGACGAGGCCGCCATGCTGCGCCAGTCGCGACGCATTACCTGGTTCCAGACGGCGGGAGAAATGGGCGCGCTGTTGCTGGAAGCCCGGCTGATAAAAGAGCAGCAGCCGCTCTTCAATAAGCGCCTGCGCCGCAACCGCCAGCTCTGCTCCCTGCAGATCACCGACGGCAAGCCGCAGGTCGTCTACGCCCGCGAGGTCGATTTCTCCCACGCCCCGAATCTCTTCGGGCTGTTCGCAAACAAGCGTGCCGCCCTGCAGTCTCTGCAGACGCTCGCGGACGAGCTGCAGCTTTGCTATAGCCTTTTAGGGCTAGAGGGCACCACGCGGGGCCGCGCCTGTTTCCGCTCCGCTCTGAAGCGCTGCGCAGGCGCCTGCTGCGGAAAAGAGAGCGTTGAGGCGCATCACGCCCGGCTCCTCGCGGGCCTGGCCGGGATCAGCGTCAACTGCTGGCCGTGGGACGGCGCCGTTGCGCTAAAAGAAGTGGGTGAAACCATGACGCAGTATCACATCGTCAATAACTGGCTCTGGCTCGGGGCTGTCGATGATTTAAGCGACGCGGCAACCCTGCTGCGCACCCCAGCGGGATTCGACCACGACGGCTACAAAATCCTCTGCAAGCCCGTATTAGCGGGCAAGTTCGAGATCATCGCACTCAGTGACCCGGCAGCCAGTTAATTTCACTGAACAGCAGGGTGCCCTGAGACTCCAGCAGACGCAGAGTATGGGTCCCCTCCTGCCAGCTGGCGCCCTGATCGGCCGTCAGCAATTTATCACCCAGCTGCCACGCACCGCTTAATACAAACACCACGCCCCCGCGCGAGCCAAAGGTGGTAAAAGTACGATCGGCAACCCGCACCTTCGCCTGACAGCAATCGCGCCGGGTCATGATGTTGAAATCCATCGCCATCCTGCCATCGGAAAGCAGCGCCTTCACCGGCAAATCGCCGGCAAAACTGTAAGGCTGATGCTGTTTAAGGGTATGGCAGAACGCCTGACCGGCATCCAGCGTCACCTCCCCGCCTTCCAGCAGGGTAATGACCCGGTCGACACCGGGAAACGAGGAGAATTCGCCGTTGCTGGCGATGGTCGCGATACTGGCACGCCAGTAAAAATCGCGCGTCGCGGGAGGGATACAGCAAATTTCTCGCGTTTCGCCGGCACCATTGCGCCAGAGGCTGACCGGCATCTTACGAATATCAAAGAACTCCATCACCACTCCTGAATGGCACAACCCGTGCCAGGGCAAGGATATCGCTACCCCTGCAGTCTTGTTTGTTATCGTTAGGTATTCACAGACACAGTATCGGCAGCAGAGCGGGCAGGCCTTAGCGGAACGTTAATAAAAATGCTAACGCCATGACTCTACAGACATTCTCTGAAGCGACTACAGGAGAATACCGCGCTGGCGGCGGCAGGCAAGAGGGCAGAATAGAAAAACCGCCGGTCCTGTCCACAGCGATTTCGCTTTTGTGGACAGGATCCCGGCGGTCTTAAGAGAGTGAACCGATTATTCGGTTGGTGCTGGCATTTTACCTTCCATCGCCGGACGTTCTGTCAGACGCTTCTCAAAATTGGCATTAAACTGTTTTTTCTGTTCCGGGGTCAGAATGTTGTAGATCTTGTTCTGGGTTTCCATGTGGGCCAGCATGCGGGCTTTGTGCTGCTCGGCCATTTTGTCGATCTGCGCTTCGGCTTTCGCCTTATCGAAGCTGTCGCTGGCAATGATGTCATGCATTGCGCGGCGCTCTTCCAGCGGAGGACGCTTCATCTGGTCACGCTGGCTTTTCATGATGTCGCGGATCTGCTGCTTCTGCGCGTCCGTCAGGTTCAAATCTTTGAACATCATCATCTCGTGGTGCATACCCGGCTTGCCTTTATGATGCATCATCATTTTGCCTTCAGCTGGCGCGGCGGTGGTGGTTGCGGTATCTGCGGCGAACGCCATGCTGGTAGCGCCCAGAGCCAGGGTAGAAGCAACAAACAGTGCAGTAAACTTACGCATAATTTATTTCCTTTCTTTCAGTTATTCTTCGGCGCTATGCCGTGTTGACGAGATTAACTTTACGGGGTTTATCGTCAATTAATCAGAGCAACGGTAAAACAATGAAAGTGTAAAAAACATTTTTTCGCCAAATGTGGAGGAAATAAGGATAAAGCGTGGAGAGTTGCAACAAGAAATATTCAATACGATGATTTTAAAGATATTTAGCAGAAGTATAACGAAGTGACGGTGAATAATAAAGCAATTCGCCAGGAATATTCCGTAAAAGAAATCAGAGCGCTTTAATCGCTAAGAAAACATTTTTACTTCCCCTCCCGGATGGTGAGAGGGGAAAGGTTCAGGTGAGTTTTTCCAGCATCAGACCGGCCCGCAGGCCAAACGCTACGGAGGGGTTGGGGAACAGCACATATTCGGTGGTTTTCTGCACCTCGTAACGCTCTTCGCCATCTTCCGCCAGTAGAGCCCCTTTGCGAAACGGTGTGAAGTTCAGGGTGTGCGCGGCCATGTGAAGCTGGAAAGCCTCGCTGCGGCGGGTGATCTGCTGAACGACCCGGTACCGCTCAACGGGCTGATGTGCGTGCTCGGTAGCCGTCCCACCGAGCAGCGCCCGAAGCGCGAGCTCCGTAGGCGCAAAGCGCGTGAGATCGTTCTGTCCGAACGGTAGCGCTTTTCCCAGCTCCAGCGTACAGGACAGCGCGCCAAACCGTTCGCAAGTGAAGTGAGTAAAGGTCCCGCCCGGCGACTGATGAAACACCAGCGCCTCCAGCCCGGCATCCCCCAGCCAGCTCAGAAACGCTTCATCCCACGGCTGATTGCGCTGCGGCAGAACGCCGAATCTGACATGGTAAGAGGCGCGGATCGCCGTATGCAGATCCAGATGCCAGCGCGCCGGTCCCGCCGCGGCAAAAAACGTCGTCACGACATTCTCCAGCCACTGCGCGCGCGCCGTTTCGTCACTCTGCGGAAACTGCGACCAGCGACCGCCGAACATGCGGTTAATGTCGCTAACCAGGTACCGTTTGTTTTGCGCCAGCGCAGGCGGATTGCCAAGCACCACCAGCACGCGGCACGCAAGGGATATCTCGCCGCGATACAGCGCGCGCAGCAGCCCATCGACGATCTCAACGGGTGCGGTTTCATTCCCGTGGATCCCCGAGGAAAGCAGCAGCGATAACGCACTGCTGGCCTTCGGCGTCAGCTCAAGCACCCCGCGCCCCAGCCACCGCCAGCGGAATGAGGGGCCTTCCCCCTCACTCTGGTCCGGCGTTTCATCGGCCAGGGTCAGCGCCAGTAAATTTTCCATATCCACTCCTTTAGCGCTGGAACGGGTAAACCGAGCCCAGCTGCAGGATTGACGATAATGCGTCCAGCGCCTCGCGCCCTTCGCGCAGCAGCTGCGGGTCAACCAGATCGGCCTGCGTTAACCGGTCGCGATAGTAGCGGTCCACCCAGTCGTTCAGGGCGTTAAAGAGCGTCTCATTCATCATGACTGCCGGGTTAACGGCCTGTATTTCATTTGGCGTTAACACGACCCGCAGGCGCAGACAGGCGGGGCCACCGCCGTTAGCCATGCTTTCGCGCAGGTCAAACACGCGCAGCTCGTCAATCGGGTTATCGGCTTTCACCAGTTCGGTGAGGTAGCGCCACACGCCCCGATGATCCCGGGACTCCTGCGGCAGCACCAGCATCATGCTACCGTCATCGCGGCTCAGCAGTTGGCTGTTGAACAGATAGGTTTCGACCGCGTCCTGCACGCTGACCGCCTGCGTTGGCACCTGGATCGGCATAAAACCGGGCACGCGTTCGTGCAGCGTGGCGAGCAGCTTATCCTGATGGGCAAAGGCCTGCTCATGACAGAACAGCACCTGGCGGTTGGACACGGCAATCACGTCGTTATGGAACACGCCCTGGTCGATCACGTGCGGGTTCTGCTGGGCAAAAATCACCTGGGAAGGATTGACCTGGTTCAGGCGCGCAACCGCCTGGCTGGCCGCGAGCGTCTGACGCGCTGGATAACGGGTTGGCGCGGCGTGGCCACCCTCTTCCCGCCCGTAGATAAACAGCTGCACGGCGGGATCGCCGTAATCGCCACCCAGCCGGTTATGGTTGGCCGCGCCTTCGTCGCCAAACATCGCCACCTGCGGCAGGGCCTGATGGATCTCAAAATGGGCGTCATGCTTGAAAATAGCGCGCAGCACGCGCTCGGTGGTGTCCGCTTCGGTGGCGCGATGAAACTTATTATTCAGGTTCGCCACCGTCAGATGGACTTTACCATCCAGCGTATCGGCTGACGGCGCGACGGTGGCCGCGTTTGCCACCCACATTGAAGAGGCAGAGCTTGCCGCAGAGAGCAAATGCGGCGTCTGCGTACCCGCTTTTTCGACGACCTGCTCGTCCGTACCGCTAAATCCCAGCTGGCGCAGCACCGCCACGTTAGGGCGTTCCTGCGGCGGGATCACCGCCTGCGGGAAGCCGGCATCCGCCAGCGCCTTCATTTTTAGCAGCCCCTGCTTCGCCGCCAGCTTCGGGTTGGAGACCTGAAAGCGGTGCTTCGTCGAGGCTTCATTACCAAAGGAGAGACCGGCATAGTGGTGCGTCAGCCCCACCAGCCCGTCAAAGTTGACTTCACGCGCTTTCATGGCCTTCTCCCTTCGTAAAATCGAGCCCCGGATTAAGCGTCGCCGGCAGCGTCAGCGCCGGGGTTTCCAGACTCGCCATCGGCCACGCGCAGTAATCGGCGGCATACCAGGCGCTGGCGCGATGGTTGCCCGAGGCGCCCACGCCGCCGAACGGCGCGGTGCTCGCCGCCCCGGTCAGCGGTTTATTCCAGTTCACGATCCCGGCACGCGCTTCCAGCAGCAGTTGTTCAAACTTCTCGCGATGCGGCGATATCAGCCCGCTCGACAGGCCGTAGCGGGTGTTATTCGCCATCGCAATGGCCGTATCAAAATCGTCGTAACGCCAGACGCACAGCAGCGGGCCAAACACCTCTTCATCCGGCACGCTGCTCGCACCGCTCATCTCAACGATGCCCGGCGTCAGCAGCGAGGTACCCGGCTGAACCTGCTTCGGCTCCAGCAGGGTTTTCGCCCCGCGCGCAACGTGGCCCTGCCAGGCGTTGAGCACGTTCAGCGCGGCCTGTTCGGAGATCAGCCCGCCGATAAACGGCTGCGGATCGGCATCCCACGCGGCAGGCACCAGCCGCGCGCTCACCTCTACCAGACGCTTCAGGAAGGCATCCCCCTGCGCGCCGCGCTTGACCAGCAGGCGGCGGGCGCAGGTGCAGCGCTGTCCGGCGGTAATAAAGGCGGACTGGATCGTCAGGTGCACCGCAGCGTCGATATCGTCGGGATCTTCGACAATCAGCGGGTTGTTGCCGCCCATCTCCAGCGCCAGAATTTTCTCCGGCTGCCCCGCCAGTTGGCGGTGCAGCTGATAGCCCGTTCCGGCGCTGCCGGTAAACAGCAGGCCATCGACATCGCTCAGCGCGCTCAGCGCCTGACCGGTTTCCCTCCCGCCCTGCACGAGGTTCAGCACGCCCGGCGGCAGCCCGGCCTGCTCCCACAGCTTCACCACCGCCTCGCCGGTTAACGGCGTAAGCTCGCTCGGTTTGAAGATGACGGTATTGCCCGCCAGCAGCGCGGGCACAATGTGACCATTCGGCAGATGCCCGGGGAAGTTATACGGGCCAAACACCGCCAGCACGCCGTGCGGACGGTGGCGCAGCGTGGCCGCGCCGTCCGGCATCTCGGTATGCTGCTCGCCGGTGCGGGTGTGGTACGCCTTAATCGAAATAGCGATTTTATTGATCATCGCCGTCACTTCGGTCGCCGCTTCCCATCGCGGTTTGCTGGTTTCGGACGCGATGATGCGCGTCAGCTCGGCCTTGTTGGCCTCCAGCAGTCCGGCAAATTTTTCAATAAGCGCCTGGCGCTCGGCGAATGGCCGTTTTGCCCACGCGGGAAACGCGTGTCGTGCGGAACGGCAGGCCTGCTCGACCTGCGCGACGCTGGCGTCATTTCCCTTCCACAGCACCTCTTTTCCAACTGGATTGGTTTTTACGCGCTGTTCGCCTTCGCCCGTTACCCAGTCACCGTTAATCCATAATGTCATGCTGTTTTCTCCTCAGGGCAGAGACGCACCAGGCGAACCGTATCGCCGGCGTTACATTTCAGGGCATCCAGCTCTGCAGCCGTCAGCACCAGACGTTCACATTTCGGGTTGCTCCGCACCAGCATGGCGCGGAAGTTGGCGTAATTTTCGTTCGCCACCAGGCATGCCGGCCAGTCACCCGGCGCGGGCTGGCCTTCGGATACCTCAACCAGGCGGCTTTTACGGATGGCGCGCACGCGGTCGATATCGCACTCAAGCGTTGGCCCGCCGTCAAAGATGTCGACATAGTTACGGTAGCGGAAGCCCTCTTTCTCCAGCACCGCGCGGGCAGGCGCGGTTTGCGGATGCACTTCGCCAATTACCGCCTGCGCTTCCGGCGTTAAGAAATGGGTATAGATAGGATGTTTAGGCATCAGCTCCGCGATAAACGCTTTCTGGCCGGTGCCGCAGAGATAGTCCGCCCGGCTGAACTCCATCGAGAAGAAGCGCTCGCCCAGGCTCTCCCAGAAGGGCGAGTAGCCTTTGTCGTCGATCACGCCGCGCATCTCTGCCACCACTTTTTCGTTAAAGCGATCGCGGAAAGCGGCCATAAACATAAAGCGCGATTTGGAGAGTAGATAGCCGTTGCCCTCTTTGCGCCACGCCGGGTCGAGGAACAGCGTGCAGAGCTCGCTGGCGCCCGTGTGGTCATTGCAGAGAAACAGCGTGGGCAGCGCGTTATAGACGTTTAGCTCTTTCGAGGCGTGAACCATGGTGCCGACGCGGTAGTTGTACCACGGGTCGTTAAGCCCGACGGCCACTTCAATGGCGCAGATCCCGGCCACGCTCCCCGTGTCGGTGTCTTCCAGCACGAACACGTAACCCTGTTCGCTTTTTGGCAACGTCCCCTGCCAGGTTTGCAGGGCGCGCTCAATGCGCGCCGACAGCGTTTTTTCATCGGCAGGAAGCGAGGTCAGCCCGCCTCCCGTCTTACCGGCAAGCTGCATGAGCCCGGCAATATCGCCGCGCTCAACGGGACGGATGACCATCATGATGACACCCCGGATTTCACCTTCTCACACGCCAGCGCAAAACGATCCAGACCGGTTTGCACCTCTTCCTCGCTGACAATCAGCGCAGGGGCAAAACGCACCACGTTGGCACCGGCAATCAGCACCATCACGCCCGCTTTTGCCGCTTCCTGTGAAATAAGCTTCGCTTTTCCGGCAAACTCAGCCGTGAGCTCGCAGCCGATCAACAGCCCCAGGCCGCGAATTTCTTTAAACAGGCCAAGCTTGCCGTTAATGGCGTTCAGGCGCTCAACGAACCACTCGTGACGCTGCTTAACGCCCTTCAGCACCTCAGGGGTGTTAATGATGTCGAGCACCTGTCCGGCGACGGCGGTGGCCAGCGGGTTACCGCCGTAGGTGGTGCCGTGGGTGCCCACGGTCATCACGCTGGCGAATTTATCGGTGGTCAGCGTCGCGCCAATCGGGAAGCCGCCGCCCAGCGCTTTGGCGGTAGAGAGAACGTCCGGCGTCACGCCGTAGTGCATATAGGCATACAGCTCGCCGGTGCGGCCCACGCCGGTCTGCACTTCGTCGAAAATCAGGACCGCATCATGACGATCGCACAGCTCGCGCAGCCCCTGCAGGAATGCCTTTTGCGCCGGAAGCACGCCGCCCTCGCCCTGCATCGGTTCGACAATCACCGCGCAGGTGGTGTCGTTAATCAGCTCGCTGGCGGACTGAAGATCGTTATAAATGCCGTGGCGGATATCCGGCGGCAGCGGAGCGAAATCCTGCGAATAAGAAGGCTGGCCACCCGCGCTCACGGTAAAGAGCGTGCGCCCGTGGAACGCATTTTTAAACGCCACAATCCCGCTCTTGTGCGTCCCAAACTTGTCGTGGGCATATTTGCGCGCCAGCTTCAGCGCCGCTTCGTTGGCCTCCGCGCCGGAGTTACAGAAAAAGACTTTTTCGGCGAAGGTCGCGTCAATCAGCTTTTTCGCCAGGCGCAGTGCGGGCTCGTTGGTAAAGCCGTTACCGGTATGCCAGAACTTCGCCGCCTGGTCATTCAGCGCCTGACGCAGCGCCGGATGGGCATGACCCAGCGCATTCACCGCAATCCCCCCGGCAAAGTCGATATACTCTTTACCCTGCTGATCCCACAGGCGTGAGCCTTCCCCGCGAACCGGAATAAAAGCCGCCGGAGCGTAAACCGGCATCATCCATTCATCGAAATTTTCACGCGTAATTGACAGAGACATAGCGACCTCATCCGGTAAATAAAAAGTTATTTGAATGTTAAATAATTGAGTGTTTGCACTGTGAATGTAGATTGCAGCCTTCGTGCCAGCCAGCGATAAAAATGCATAAACGGGGTGAGGTAACAGAATATCAATAGGTTACAATATGGAGTTATTCACTGTTAGTGCATAAAAAGTGAATATTTTTACGACAAGCGGCGCTTTGCCGCATGAAAATCAGAAAGAGTATGCACAGGCCAAATATAATTCTGGAATTGTGATCGCTCGCGAAATTTATCGGCCCTTTACGCCCTGTTTGAGGGCGAAGCGCGTCAGAATGGTGCAAATATTGCACCACCGGCAATATCTGTCGCAGTTATTGGTCGAACCCGGTAACAGTTGACGCAAATTCTGCTACCATCCATGCACTATTCACCTTGCACTGGCAGCGACTATGAAATTTGTCTCTTTTAATATCAACGGCCTGCGCGCCCGCCCTCATCAGCTAGAAGCCATTGTTGAGCAACATCAGCCAGATGTGATCGGCCTGCAGGAGACCAAGGTTCACGACGACATGTTCCCCCTCGAAGATGTGGCGAAACTCGGCTACAACGTCTTTTACCACGGTCAGAAAGGTCACTATGGCGTCGCGCTGCTCACAAAAGACACGCCGGTTTCCGTGCGCCGCGGCTTCCCCGGCGACGGTGAAGAAGCCCAGCGCCGCATCATCATGGCGGAAGTGCCTTCCGCGCTCGGGAATATTACGGTCATTAACGGTTATTTCCCGCAGGGTGAGAGCCGCGATCACGAGACAAAATTCCCGGCCAAAGCGAAGTTTTATCAGGATCTGCAGAACTATCTGACGACCGAACTGAAAAAAGAGAATCCGGTGCTGATCATGGGCGATATGAACATCAGCCCGACGGATCTGGATATCGGCATCGGCGAAGAAAACCGCAAGCGCTGGCTGCGCACCGGCAAATGCTCCTTCCTGCCGGAAGAACGTGAGTGGATGGAGCGCCTGCTGGGCTGGGGCCTGGTGGATACGTTCCGCAATGCCAACCCGGAAACGCAGGATCGCTTCTCCTGGTTCGACTACCGCTCCAAAGGCTTTGACGACAACCGCGGCCTGCGTATCGACCTTCTGCTGGCCAGTTCGCCGCTGGCCGAGCGCTGCATCGAAACCGGTATCGACTACGACATCCGCAGCATGGAAAAACCGTCTGACCACGCGCCGGTGTGGGCGACATTCAAGCTTTAATAACGCGTGAACATTCCAAAAACACTCCTCCTGTGCGCCCTTCTGGGCGCATTTATCATGTCGTTTGTCATGCTTCCCCCGGGCACCCTCTCCCTGGAAGGGATTAAAACTCACCAGCAGGCGTTACTCGCTCATGTCGACCACGCGCCGCTGCGCAGCGCGCTGATCTTTTTTGCTATCTATGTCGTGGTCTCCGCCCTCTCGATACCCGGCGCGGCGATCCTGACCCTGCTGGCCGGAGCGTTGTTCAGCCTGTGGGAAGGCACCGTGCTGGTCTCCTTTGCCTCCACGCTTGGGGCCACGCTGGCCATGCTCGCCAGCCGCTATCTTTTACGCGACTGGGTGCAACGGCGGTTTGCCCGGCAGATGGATACTGTGAATTCCGGCATGGCGCGCGACGGCGCGAACTCTCTTTTTGCCCTGCGCCTGATGCCGCTGTTCCCGTTTTTTCTGGTGAATTTACTGATGGGGCTGACCCGCATTGGGGTATTTCGCTACTGGTGGGTCAGCCAGATTGCCATGCTGCCCGCCACGATTGTCTTTCTGAACGCCGGGCGCGAGCTGGGAAAAGTGACCTCCCCACGCGATATTATGTCGCCGGGCATGGTCATTGCCTTTACACTACTGGGGTTATTACCGCTGGTCACCCGCCGGCTGTTTTCCCGCTATCTCCCATCTGCAAAAAAGTGAGGCATTATGCGCCGTGTGCGTTTTTGCACGTTTCTCACCGGGCTGCTGCTGGCGGCCCCTCTGTATGCCGCCGACGGCTGGCAGGCTATTCAGCAACAGGCCAAAGGCCAGACCGTCTGGTTTAACGCCTGGGGCGGCGATCCGGCGGTCAACCGCTATCTGGAGTGGGTCAGCGGCGAGATGCAAACGCACTATGCCATTACCCTTAAAATCGTCCCGCTGGCGGATGCCGCAGACGCGGTAAAACGTATTCAGACCGAAGCCGCCGCAGGGCGTAAGGCCAACGGCTCCGTCGACCTGCTGTGGGTTAACGGCGAAAATTTCCGCACGCTGAAAGAGGCAAACCTGCTGCAGACCGGATGGGCGCAGACGTTGCCCAACTGGCGCTATGTCGATACCCGCAAACCGGTTACGCAAGATTTTGCCGTCCCAACCGACGGGGCGGAATCGCCGTGGGGCGGCGCGCAGCTGACCTTTATCGCCCGCAAACCCAGCATGTCGACCCCGCTGGCAGATCCACAGGCGCTGCTGGCTTACGCGCAGCAGCACCCCGGTAAAATCAGCTATCCTCGCCCGCCCGATTTTACCGGCACGGCATTTCTTGAGCAGCTGCTGCTGACGCTGACCGCGCATCCGGACGCGCTGCAAAAGGCCCCCGATAGCACTTTTGCCCAGGTGACGGCCCCGCTCTGGGATTATCTGGACAAACTCCACCCGCTGCTGTGGCGCGAAGGGAAAGATTTTCCCCCTTCTCCTGCACGGATGGATGCCCTGCTTGCCAGCGGCAGCCTGAACCTGTCGCTGACCTTTAACCCCGCGCATGCGCAGCAAAAAGTGGCGAGCGGCGAACTGCCCGCCGACAGCTACAGCTTTGGTTTCCACGGCGGAACGATTGGCAACGTCCATTTTGTGGCGATTCCGGCCAACGCCAGCGCGAGCGCGGGCGCGAAAGTGGTCGCCAATTTCCTGCTGTCACCGCAGGCGCAGATCCGTAAAGCTGACCCGGCCATCTGGGGCGATCCGAGCGTGCTGGATGCGAAAACGCTGCCCGAAGGTGAAGCCAGACAGCTGCTGGTCCATACGCCGCAGGGGCTGCCGAAGGTGCTTGCAGAGCCGCAGTCCGCCTGGGTGAACGCGCTGGAGCAGGAATGGCTGCGTCGTTACGGCACCCGCTGAGCGGCCTCGTCTGGCTGGCGATGGCGGTAATTTATCTGCCGCTTCTGCCCGCCGGCGCCATGCTGCTGGCCCCGGCGTTTTCGGTGACAAACTGGCAGCGGCTGCTGAACGATCCGCAGCTGCCTCAGGCGGCCGTCGCCACGCTGGTCTCTACGCTCATCGCCACGCTGGGGGCATTGCTGATTGCCCTTCTCCTCGTCAGCCTTGTCTGGCCCGGTAAACGCTGGCGACGCCTCACAACCCGCCTGCCGTGGCTGCTGGCGATCCCCCATGTGGCGTTCGCTACCGGCGCGTTGCTGCTGTTTGCCGAGGGCGGTCTGTTTTATCAGGTCTGTACCGTCTGTTCGCCGCCGTTTGACCGCTACGGCGTCGGGCTGGGCCTGACGCTCGCGGTTAAAGAGAGCGCGTTTGTGCTGTGGGCAATTTACGCCGTGCTGCCGGAGAAACGGCTCGCGCAGCAGAAGATCGTCCTTCAGACGTTGGGCTACGGGCGTTTTCAGACGCTCAGCTGGCTGATCCTGCCGGCTGTCGCGCCCGTTCTCGGGTCAGTGATGCTGGCGGTGCTGGCGTGGTCGCTGTCGGTTGTGGACGTGGCGATCGTTCTCGGGCCCGGCAACCCGCCTACCCTGGCCGTGCTGGCCTGGCAGTGGCTGAGCCAGGGCGACGCGCAGCAGCAGGCAAAAGGGACGCTGCTGTGCCTGCTTCTCCTTCTGCTGCTGGCCGCGCTTGCCGCCCTGGGATACGGCCTGTGGAAGGCATGGCGTCGTACGCTTTCGGACCTCACCGGAACGCGCCCCCGGTCGCAGCGGGTCCTGCCTGAGCGGGCACTGGGCGGGTTCCTGCCCGCGTGCGGCGTCCTGTGCGCCGCGGTACTGCTGATGCTGGCACAACGGGATGACGCTGGCCCGGTGGGAACCAGCCTTTCCTTCGGCCTGCTTTCAAGCCTGATCGGCCTGGTCGTCGGGTTACTCTGGCTGGAGTGGGGCCCGCAGCGCGGCGCGCTGTGGGTGTGGCTACCGCTCGCCCTTCCGGCCCTCCCGCTCGTCACCGGCCAGTATGCGATTGCGTTGCACCTGGGCATCGACGGGCACTACGCCGCCGTGCTCTGGAGCCACCTCCTGTGGGTATTGCCGTGGATGCTGCTGGTGCTGCACCCCGCCTGGCGCCGGATCGATCCCCGGCTGATTCTCACCGCCAGAACGCTCGGCTGGCGACGGGCAAAAATATTCTTACTGCTGAAATGCCCCCTGCTGGTGCGCCCAGCGCTGCTGGCCTTTGCCACCGGTTTTTCCGTCAGCATGGCGCAATATATGCCGACGCTGTGGCTGGGCGCGGGGCGTTTCGCCACGCTGACCACCGAAACCGTGGCGCTCAGCAGCGGAGGCAGCATCCCGATTCTCGCTAACCGGGCGCTGGGATTACTGCTGGTCACGGGCTCGGTGTTTGGTGCTGCCGCCCTGCTATCCCGGCTCGCGGGCCACTACCGACAAGGGTTACGTTAATGCTGAAGGTAAAAAATCTCACCATCGAACCGCTTTTCCGCGAGGTCAGTTTTTGCGCGCCCCGCGGGCAGATCGTCACTCTGATGGGGCCGTCCGGCAGCGGCAAATCGACCCTTTTTTCCTGGATGGTCGGCGCGCTGTCAGACGATTTCCAGGCGCGGGGCGAACTGTGGCTCGACGCGCGTCGCTGCGACGCGCTTCCCGTGGAGTCCCGCGGGCTGGGCATTCTCTTTCAGGATGCGCTGCTGTTCGATCAGTTCAGCGTCGGGCAAAATTTGCTGCTGGCGCTGCCTGAGCGGATCGCCGGGCGCGCGCGTCGGGAAGCGGTCGAGCAGGCGCTGGATTCTGCCGGGCTGAGCGGTTATTACGCCAGCGATCCGGCCACCCTTTCCGGGGGGGAGCGCGCCCGGGTCAGCCTGCTGCGGGCCCTGCTCGCGGAGCCGCAGGCGCTGCTGCTGGATGAACCGTTCAGCCGCCTCGATAAAGCGTTACGGGCCTCGTTTCGGGCATGGGTATTTGACGCCATCCGCGCGCGCCATATCCCGGCGGTGCTGGTCACGCACGATGAGGACGATATTCCACCCGGCGGCGAGCTGATTGAGATTTCTCGCTGGCAATAATGTGCTAACGCAATGTTTTCCGTTTCGGGAGAGACGACAATGCCCCCCTCTTTTACTGACGTCAGGTTATTCGATGAAACGTGTTTCTCAACTGACCGCGCTGGCCCTGCTCTGCGGCCTCGCCTCTTTTTCCTCGCTGGCGGCTGATATGCCCAACGCAATCACGCTGTCTCAGCTTCAGGCGCAGCACGGCGCGGCAATCGACACCCGCCCCAGCGCCTTCTATAACGGCTGGCCTCAGACCCTCAGCGGTCCTTCCGGGCACGAACCCGCTGCGCTCAACCTTGCTGCCGCCTGGCTTAGCGCCATGAGCGACGAGCAGATTGCACTTTGGGCAAAACAGCATCAGCTTACCCCTGCGACGGCCATCGCGCTGTACGGCGACGAGAACGATAACCAGGCGGTGAAAGCCCGTCTGGAGAAAGCGGGTTACCACCACGTTTCGCTGCTCAGCGATGCTCTGCAGACGCCCGACCGCCTTCAGCGCCTGCCCCACTTTGAACAGCTGGTTTACCCGCAGTGGATCCACCGGCTCCAGCAGGGTAAGCCCGCGATCGCCGCACCGGCGGGCGACTGGAAAGTGATCGAAGCCGCGTGGGGCGCACCGAAGTTTTACCTGCTGAACCACATTCCCGGCGCGGGCTACATCGACACCAACGAGGTGGAAAGCGAGCCGCTGTGGAATAAAGTCGCCGACGACAGGCTAAAAGCGGTGCTGGCAAAGCACGGGATCCGCCACGACACCACCGTCATCTTGTATGGCCGCGACGTCTACGCCGCCGCGCGCGTGGCGCAGATAATGCTGTACGCGGGCGTGAAGGATGTGCGTATTCTCGATGGCGGCTGGAAGGCGTGGTCAGATGCAGGCCTGCCGGTTGAACGCGGCACGCCCGGCAAAGTGACGCCCGCCCCCGATTTTGGCGCGCCGATCCCCGGCCAGCCGCAGCTGATGGTGGATATGGAACAGGCGCGCGGCATGCTGCACCGTCAGGATGCCTCCCTGGTCAGCATTCGCTCGTGGCCGGAGTTCACCGGCGAAACCAGCGGCTACAGCTACATCAAGCCAAAAGGTGAAATTGCCGGTGCCCGCTGGGGTCACGCGGGCAGCGATGCCACCCACATGGAGGATTTCCATAACCCGGATGGCACCATGCGCAGCGCTGACGACATCGCCGCCCAGTGGAAGCGCTGGAATATTCTGCCGGAACAGCACGTCGCGTTTTACTGCGGCACCGGCTGGCGGGCGTCCGAAACCTTTATGTACGCCCGGGCGATGGGCTGGAAGAATATCGCCGTCTATGACGGCGGCTGGTACGAATGGAGCAGTCACCCGCAGAACCCGGTGACTACCGGTGAGCGCGGGCCAGAAAGCGCGTTCTAAGCGTTAAGTGACTTCAGCGTCACGTAGCCGCTCCAGATGCGCGTTGTGGTGGTCAGCCAGCACAGCGCGCCAAATACCCACGCGAAAAGCGTAAAGTGCGCCGGGAAGAGGCAGCACAGCACAAACAGCGCGATGGTCTCCGTCCCTTCCGTTAACCCGCCGATGTAATAAAACGACTTGTGCGCATAGCCGGGGTTGTCGATGTCGTGCTTCGCGGCCAGCGCCGCAAACGCCAGAAAACTGCTGCCGGTCCCGATAAACGCAAATAGCAGCCAGGCGGCGGCCAGGGCATTTTCCGCCGGTGCTGAGAGCGCAAAGCCAAACGGCACCAGGGCATAGAACAGAAAATCGAGCGCGATATCGAGGAATCCCCCCGCATCGGACAACCCTCTGCGGCGCGCCAGCGCCCCGTCCAGACCATCCAGCAGGCGGTTCAGGAGAATGGCAGCCAGCGCCGCCAGGTACCAGCCAAGGGCCAGAAACGGCAGCGCCAGCACGCCGATGGCAAACCCGACAAGGGTTAATCCGTCGGGCGTTATTCCCGGTCGGTCCAGCACGGAGACCAGACGATTCAGGACGGGTTTGATTCGTGGATGGAGGTGGCGATCAAGCATCGGGCGTCTCGTTAAAGGTGGCGCAAAGCCCCTGCGCCGGAATATCCAGCGCGGCGTTAAAGCGGGCCGAGAGGTTCTGAAAAGCAATGAGCGCCGTCATTTCGGTGATGGCGTCATCCGTAAAGTGGTCCTTCAGTGCCGCTCTGATGGCCTCATCCGCCCGGGGCGGCGTGGCGGTCACCGCCTCGGCGTAGGCCAGCGCCGCGCGCTCCTGCTCCGTGAACAAGGCGGAATCCCGCCAGTCGCTCACGGCCTGCACCTTTTCCAGCGCTCCGCAGCGCCCGGCCAGCCGCAGGCTGTTGGCATCAATACAGAAAGCGCAGTGGCAGAGCTGGGACACCCGCGTCATGAGCAGCGAACGAAGCACGGGCGTCAGTCGCGCGCGACGACGCTCCAGAAAACCGACGAACAACGCCACCAGCCAGAACAGACGCGGCATGCGTCCCCACCAGCGCGTGGGATTCAGCACGACGCCAAAATGCTTTTTCTGCATCACGGCAATGGGCTTAAGGCTAACGGGAAGGGATTCAATAGGGGCAACCCAGGCGGTAGTCTCTTTCACCTGATTCTCCTGATAGCTGGACTCTGAGAAAGGGCACGATAATATGTCTTTTTTTGCTATCAATTATTGACGACCATGCTGAAAACACTCGATGTCGTTGCCGCCATCATCGAAAAAGACGACAAAATTTTACTGGCGCAGCGCCCTGCCCACGCCGACCAGCCGGGCATGTGGGAATTTGCAGGCGGTAAAGTCGAGGCGGGAGAAACCCAGTCCGAGGCGCTTATCCGCGAGCTGCGTGAAGAGTTAGGTATTGAAGCCCACCCTGCGCAATACGTGGCAAGCCACCAGCGCGAAGTCTCGCAGCGCTTAATCAACCTGCACGCCTGGCACGTTCCTGCGTTTAGCGGCGAGCTCAGGGCGCACTACCACAGCGCGCTGGCGTGGTGTACGCCTGAAGAGGCGTTTGGCTATACCTTAGCCCCCGCGGATATTCCCCTGCTGGAGGCGTTTATTGTTTTACGCGACGCCAGACCAGCGGGTTCGTGCTGATGGCGCGCTCGTCGCGCTGGCACTGCAGCAGCACGCCATCCGCCTTCACGACGGCCCCTTCAGAATAGTTTTGATCCTGATAAATGCAGCACTGGTTACACGGCTGCGCACGCTGGCCGCTGGAGCTAAACACTTCTGGCGGCACATTCACTTCCACGTCCGGGCGAATGCGGTCAGCCTGCGCGCCTGCGGTAAAGATCAAACATAACGCGGTAAGTACATAACGGTTCATAGACACATCTTCCTGTTGTTTCCTTGATAATGACTATAACGGTAATCCCGCGCGGAACCTTTAATATATATCGTCATCGCTTTTGGTTATGACGCACCCCCCATCATTAATTTCCCTTTCGCCCTGAATTTCTGCTTGCCACACAAAGCAGTACGGGTGGTATAGTCAAAAAAACAACACAAAACGCATAAATCACATACAAGCATGATTATAAGAGGTTCTTATATCTATGGATCAGACACGCTCTCTGGAAGGTTTCCTTGCCCATGTTCAGCAGCGCGACCCGCACCAAAGCGAGTTCGCGCAGGCCGTGCGTGAAGTGATGACCACGCTGTGGCCCTTCCTTGAACAAAATCCGCGCTATCGCCAGATGTCTTTGCTCGAACGCCTGGTCGAGCCAGAGCGCGTGGTCCAGTTCCGCGTGACCTGGGTGGACGATCGCAATCAGGTGCAGGTCAACCGCGCGTGGCGCGTACAGTTTAACTCCGCCATCGGCCCGTTTAAGGGCGGCATGCGCTTCCACCCTTCCGTGAATTTGTCCATTTTGAAATTCCTCGGCTTCGAGCAGACCTTTAAAAACGCCCTCACCACGCTCCCCATGGGCGGCGGGAAAGGCGGCAGCGATTTCGACCCGAAAGGCAAAAGCGAAGGTGAAGTCATGCGTTTCTGCCAGGCGCTGATGACCGAACTCTACCGTCACCTCGGCCCGGATACCGACGTGCCTGCCGGTGATATCGGCGTGGGCGGACGTGAAGTGGGCTTTATGGCCGGGATGATGAAAAAGCTCTCCAACAACAGCGCCTGCGTCTTTACCGGCAAAGGGCTATCGTTTGGCGGAAGCCTGATCCGCCCGGAAGCGACCGGGTACGGACTGGTTTACTTCACCGAAGCCATGCTCAAGCGTCACGGACTGGGCTTCGAAGGTATGCGCGTTGCGGTGTCCGGCTCCGGTAACGTGGCGCAGTACGCGATTGAAAAAGCGATGCAGTTTGGCGCTCGCGTGGTGACCGCCTCCGACTCCAGCGGAACGGTGGTGGATGAAGCGGGCTTCACGGCAGAGAAGCTGGCGCGCCTGTGTGAAATCAAAGCCAGCCGCGACGGTCGCGTGGCGGATTACGCCCGGGAGTTTGGTCTGACCTACCTCGAAGGTAAACAGCCGTGGGGCGTGCCGGTGGATATCGCCCTGCCGTGCGCCACGCAGAACGAGCTGGATGCGGAAGCCGCGCGCACGTTGATTAGCAACGGCGTAAAAGCGGTAGCCGAAGGAGCGAACATGCCGACCACGATCGACGCGACGGACCTGTTCCTGGAGGCGCGCGTGCTGTTTGCACCGGGCAAGGCTGCCAACGCGGGCGGCGTGGCGACGTCCGGCCTCGAGATGGCGCAAAACGCCGCGCGTCTCGGCTGGAAGGCGGAGAAAGTGGATGCGCGCCTGCACCATATCATGCTGGATATTCACCACGCCTGCGTGGAGTATGGCGGTGAAGCGTCGCAAACCAACTACGTGCGCGGGGCGAATATCGCCGGGTTCGTGAAGGTGGCGGATGCCATGATTGGGCAGGGTGTGATTTAAGGTTTATATCGTGCGGCCGGGAGCCCTGCCCCCGGTCCTCTCCCACAGGGAGAGGGAGAAAACCGGGCGTATCAGGCCGCGCTCTTTTTCTTCTTGAACGGTTTCTTCGCGCCACCAGCGGGTGCAACCATGCCTCTGAACCGCTTCACCGGCGTGCTGCGAGCCTGATCGATCAGCTGGTAAAGCGTCCCCACCAGCGGCTGCATAAAGTCCTGATAGCGGCACTGCTTCTCGCTAATCTGCGTCAGCACCGACTCCCAGTGCGCGGTCATGTCCGGCCTTGCGGCCAGCTCCGGCAGGGAGTGAATCAGCGCGCGTCCCGGCTCGGTTGAATGGATATAGCGCCCTTTTTTCTCGAGAAAACCGCGCTTAAAAAGCAGCTCGATGATCCCCGCGCGGGTTGCTTCCGTACCCAGACCGTCGGTGGCGCGCAGGATCTTCTTCAGATCTTTATCCTGCACGAACCGGGCGATGCCGGTCATCGCGGAAAGCAGCGTCGCATCGGTAAAATGGCGCGGCGGCTGGGTCTGGCGTTCCACCACTTCCCCTTTTTCACACAGCAGCTCATCGTCTTTGGCGACCACGGGCAGCGGCGTGCCGTCGTTCTCCTCATCGCGCTCTTTGTTACCGAGGAGCGTGCGCCAGCCCGCTTCCGCGAGGAAACGCGCTTTAGCGATAAACTTGCCTTTGGCAATTTCCAGCTCGATGACGCACTTGCGGAACACCGCATCCGGGCAGAACTGCATCAGGTACTGACGGGCAATCAGGTTATAGACCTTCGCTTCGTTATCGGTCAGGTTGACGCTGCTGGCGCGCGCCGTCGGGATAATCGCGTGGTGGGCGTCCACCTTTTTATCATCCCAGCAGCGGTTATGGGTATCTGGGTTCACCACCGGCTGCGGCAGCAGATCCGGCGCGTGCACGCTAATGGCGTTCATCACCGAATGACGTCCGGCAAAATGCTCTTCCGGCAGATAGCGGCTATCCGAGCGCGGATAGGTGATGAGCTTATGGGTTTCGTAGAGCTTCTGGCAGATATCCAGCACGTTCTGCGCGCTGAGGCCGAAGCGCTTTGCGGCCTCGATCTGCAGGGCCGACAGCGAGAACGGCAGCGGCGCGGGTTCTGATTCCCGTTTATCGTTATAGCTGGTAACGATAGCGGGCTGTCCGGTAATCCGGTTAACTACATGTTCCGCCAGCGGACGGTGCAGCAAACGCCCTTCTTCATCCTGGTACGACTCGCAGGCATCGCTCGGCTGCCAGACGGCGGTAAAGCGCTCGTCTTTAGGCGTGACGATATGCGCCTTCACTTCAAAGAAATCTTTGGCGACGAAGTTCTCAATCTCTTCGTCACGACGTACGACCAGCCCCAGCACCGGCGTCTGCACGCGCCCCACCGAGAGCACGCCCTGATAGCCCGCGTTGCGCCCGAGAATGGTGTAGGCGCGGGTCATGTTGATGCCATACAGCCAGTCGGCGCGGGCGCGGGCTAAAGCAGAGACGCACAGCGGAATAAACTCGCTGTTGGAACGCAGGCGCGAGATCGCCCGCTCAACGGCCTGCGGGTTGAGGTCGTTGATCAGGCAGCGCTGCACCTGCTGGCGCTTTTCCGGTGCCAGTTCAAGATAGTCCAGCACCTCATCCACCAGCAGCTGTCCTTCCCTGTCCGGGTCACCCGCGTGCACGATTTCATCGGCTTCATGCAGGAAGCGCTTGATTACGTTGAGCTGCTTAGTAACCGAAGGCCGGGGCTGCAGGCGCCATTTTTCAGGCACGATGGGCAGATCGTTCAAATTCCAGCGGGCGTAGCGGCTGTCGTAAACATCCGGCTGCGCCTGCTCGAGCAGGTGACCGATACACCAGGTAACCACCTGCCCGTTACCGCATTCGATAAAGCCGTCGCCTTTGCGATGCGGCTTAGGCAGCACGTCGGCAATGGCACGGGCCAGGCTCGGCTTTTCGGCAATAAACAACCGCATCGAATTAACGGATCTCAATCATCGGTCGGCCACCGCGCGCGGTTACCAGCTCGCCGATCGCCGTCAGGGTAATGCCGAACTCGGCGGCCGTGGCCTGCACATCGGCTTCGGATTCCGGCGTCACCGCCAGCAGCAGGCCGCCGGAGGTTTGCGGATCGCACAGCAGGTTGCGCCATTCTTCAGGCATTTCGCCCATCAGGTGACCGTAGCTGGCGAAGTTGCGCTGGGTACCGCCCGGAACCGCGCCCTGCGCGATGTACTCTTCCACGCCCGGCAGCTTCGGCACGTCCTGGTACCAGACCTGCGCCTGCACGCCCGCGCCCTGACACACTTCGGAGAGGTGCCCCAGCAGACCAAAACCGGTCACGTCGGTCATCGCCTTCACGCCGTCGATATTAGCGAAAGCGGCACCCGCGAGGTTCATCTGGCACATGACTTCTGTTGCCAGCCCTTTGTGCTCCGGTTTGAGCAGGGATTTTTTCTCGGCGGTGGTCAGCACGCCAATGCCCAGCGGCTTGGTGAGGAACAGCTTGCAGCCCGCCTGCGCGGTGCTGTTGCGCTTCACGCGTTCGGTCGGCACTACGCCGGTAACGGCCAGGCCGAAGATAGGCTCCGGCGCATCGATAGAGTGGCCGCCGGCCAGCGCAATCCCCGCCTGCTGGCAGGCAAAACGGCCGCCATCAATCACTTCACGGGCCACTTCCGGCGGGATGGTGTTGATCGGCCAGCCCAGAATGGCGATCGCCATAATCGGCTTACCGCCCATGGCAAAGATATCGCTGATGGCGTTAGTGGCCGCAATGCGACCGAAGTCGAACGGGTTGTCGACAATCGGCATAAAGAAGTCAGTGGTACTGATAATGCTGGTGCCGTTACCTAAGTCATAAACTGCAGCATCGTCGCGCGTTTCATTGCCGACAAGCAGGTTCGGGTCGACAAACTTCGCCTGTTCACTGTGCAGGATAGTCTCAAGCACTTTCGGGGAAATTTTACAACCGCAACCGGCTCCGTGGCTGTACTGCGTTAAACGAATGGTTTGCTCGCTCATGGACGTCTCCTGTCATCTCAATCGCGCTATGGTAGCGCTCATTCCATCAAGAGGTAAGTATGACTGTCTGAATTCTGCGGCAGATGCTCAGAATCCAGACAGTTTAGCGTGCGCTATCAGAAGCGGCTGACGAAAGGCGTGACGTCCGGCACGCTGATGGTGCTGGAGGCTTTGAGCTGCGGGGTGCCGAGATAGAGAAAACCGACAATTTTGTCATGCTCACCGCAGCCAAAACCGTCCCGGACCGCCGGGCTTTCGGTCAGCGGTCCGGTGCGCCAGATACCGTTGAAGCCCTGCGCGACGGCGGCCATCTGCATCGCCATCACCGCACAGCCCGCAGACATTTCCTGCTCCCAGACCGGCACCTTATGACCAGCCTGGCATTTTGCCACGACGGCAATAATCATCGGTGCACGAAACGGGCCATTGCGCGCCTTATCGATCCCCTTCTCATCCTGCCCTGCGGCTACCGCGCCCTGCTCCAGCAGCTGGCTGAAGCGATCGCGGCCTTCGCCTTCAATCACAAAGAAGTGCCACGGCTGCAGCGTGCCGTGATCGGGGGCACGCATGCCGGCACGCAGAATGTTCTCCAGCTGCTCGCCTGCCGGGGCAGGTTCGGCCAGACGGGAAGCGCTACGGCGGTTAACAAGCAGTTCGAGTGCGTCCATTGGTTAACTCCTTTCTTGAAATTTACTCACAAAATTAACACGACGGCAGATTTTGTTACAGCCTGGCAGGCGATTCCTGCTGACAAGTGGCGGTTGGGTCATTACGATAACCCAACATTACCGTCCAGTGGCGACGGAAACAGTCATTTTCTGGTTAGGGAGAATACATGCGAACCCTTTGGCGAATTATTGCCGGTTTCTTTAAATGGACGTGGCGACTGCTCAACTTCGTCCGCAATCTGGTGATGAACATCTTCTTCATCCTGCTGGTTCTGGTTTGCGCGGGCATCTGGATGCATATCAGCAACGCGAATCAGGCGCAGCATTCAACGCGCGGCGCGTTGTTACTCGATATTACCGGCGTCATCGTTGATAAGCCGTCCACCAGCAGTCGCCTGAGCGTGATTGGTCGCCAGCTGTTTGGCGCCACGTCCGACCGCCTGCAGGAAAACTCTCTCTTCGATATCGTCGATACCATCCGCCAGGCGAAAGATGACCGCAACATCACCGGCATCGTGCTGGATCTGAAAGATTTTGCCGGAGGCGATCAGCCGTCGATGCAGTACATCGGTAAAGCGCTGCGCGAATTCCGCGACAGCGGCAAGCCGGTGATTGCCGTAGGCGACAGCTATAGCCAGGGGCAATATTATCTGGCGAGCTTCGCCAATAAGATCTGGCTCTCTCCGCAGGGTGCGGTCGATCTGCACGGCTTCGCCACCAACGGCCTGTACTACAAGTCTCTGCTCGACAAGCTGAAGGTCACCACCCACGTCTTCCGCGTCGGCACGTATAAATCCGCCGTGGAGCCGTTTATTCGCGACGATATGTCGCCTGCCGCCCGCGAAGCGGACAGCCGCTGGATTGGCGAGCTGTGGCAGAACTATCTGGGTACCGTTGCCGCTAATCGTCAGATTACGCCTGAGCAGGTGTTCCCCGGCGCGCAGGGCGTGCTGGAAGGCCTGCGCAAGGTTGACGGCGATACCGCGAAGTATGCGCTCGATAACAAACTGGTTGATGCCCTGGGCACCAGCGCCGAGATTGAAAAATCCCTGAGCAAACAGTTTGGCTGGAGCAAAGAGGACAAAAATTACAGCGCTATCAGCATGTATGATTACTCGACGAAGAAACCGGATGAGAGCGGTGACAGCGTCGCGGTGGTCTTTGCCAACGGTGCGATCATGGACGGTCAGGAGACCCCGGGGAACGTGGGCGGCGATACCACGGCGTCACAAATCCGCGATGCGCGCCTCGATCCGAAAGTGAAGGCGATTGTTCTGCGGGTCAACAGCCCAGGCGGCAGCGTCAGCGCCTCCGAGGTGATCCGCGCTGAACTGGCCGCGGCGCGCGCCGCCGGCAAGCCGGTCGTCGTCTCAATGGGCGGAATGGCCGCCTCCGGGGGGTACTGGATCTCAACGCCAGCCAACTACATCGTGGCTAACCCAAGCACGCTGACCGGCTCGATTGGCATCTTCGGGGTGATCAACACCGTAGAGAACAGCCTGGATTATCTGGGCGTGCATACCGACGGCGTAGCGACCTCTCCGCTGGCGGATGTCTCGGTGACCAAATCCCTGCCGCCGGAAGTCTCTGAGATGATGCAGCTCAGCATTGAGAACGGCTATAAACGCTTTATCACCCTGGTCGCGGACTCGCGTAAAAAGACGCCTGAGCAGATTGACCAGATTGCGCAGGGCCACGTCTGGACCGGTCAGGATGCGAAGAGCAATGGACTGGTGGACAGCCTGGGTGACTTCGATGACGCGGTGAAGAAAGCCGCCGAACTGGCGAAGCTGAAGCAGTGGCATATCGAGTATTACCAGGACGAACCGTCGTTCTTCGATATGGTCATGGACAGCATGTCCGGCTCGGTGCGTGCCATGCTGCCTGAGGCGCTGCAGGCTTACCTGCCTGCGCCGGTCGCCACGGCGGCAAAAGCGATGAAGGCAGAAAGCGATAAGCTTGCGGCCTTTAACGATCCACAGAGTCGTTACGCGTTTTGCCTGACCTGCGCGAACGTCCGTTAAAAACCGTCCCCTCTTCCCGCGAAGAGGGGATTTTTTTCTTTTGAAGAACAAGAACTCACTACCATGCAGAAGAAATCCATTTATGTAGCCTACACTGGCGGTACCATCGGTATGCAGCGCTCTGAAAACGGCTATATCCCCGTCTCCGGCCACCTGCAGCGTCAGCTTGCGCTGATGCCCGAATTCCACCGTCCGGAAATGCCTGACTTTACTATCCACGAATACGAGCCGCTGATGGACTCCTCCGACATGACGCCGGAAGACTGGCAGCACATCGCGGATGACATTAAAGCCCATTATGACCAGTACGACGGCTTCGTGATCCTGCACGGCACCGACACCATGGCGTTTACCGCCTCGGCGCTCTCCTTCATGCTGGAGAACCTGAGCAAGCCGGTTATTGTGACCGGGTCGCAAATTCCGCTGGCGGAGCTGCGCTCCGACGGGCAGATCAACCTGCTGAACTCCCTGTACGTGGCGGCGAATTACCCGATTAACGAAGTGTCGTTGTTCTTTAACAACCGTCTGTATCGCGGTAACCGCACCACCAAAGCCCACGCCGACGGCTTTGACGCCTTCGCCTCACCCAACCTGCAGCCGCTGCTGGAGGCCGGGATTCATATCCGTCGTCTGGGCACGCCGCCTGCGCCAAACACCGCGGGCGAGCTGATTGTGCATCCGATTACGCCACAACCGATTGGCGTGGTCACCATCTATCCGGGTATCTCTGCGGACGTGGTGCGTAACTTCCTGCGCCAGCCGGTGAAGGCGCTGATGCTGCGCTCCTACGGCGTGGGCAACGCCCCGCAGAACGGTGAATTCCTGAAAGAGCTTCAGGAGGCCAGCGAGCGCGGAATTGTGGTGGTAAACCTGACCCAGTGCATGTCTGGCAAGGTCAATATGGGCGGCTATGCCACCGGCAACGCGCTGGCGCATGCGGGGGTGATCAGCGGTTTCGATATGACCGTTGAGGCAACGCTGACTAAACTTCACTATTTACTGAGTCAGGATCTGGACATTCAGTCCATTCGCAGCGCGATGATGCAAAACCTGCGCGGCGAGCTGACCCCGGACGAATAAGGAGCTCTCATGAAGCAACGCGCCCTGCTACTGGTCGATTTGCAAAATGATTTCTGCGCGGGCGGCGCGCTGGCCGTCGCCGAAGGTGACAGTACCGTTGACGTGGCAAATACCCTGATTGACTGGTGCAAAGCCCGCGGTGAAGCGGTTGTCGCCAGCCAGGACTGGCACCCGGCGAACCACGGCAGCTTTGCCAGCCAGCACAACGTTGAGCCTTTCACCCAGGGTGAACTCGACGGTCTGGCGCAAACCTTCTGGCCGGATCACTGCGTACAGCAGACCGAAGGAGCGGAGCTGCACCCGCTCCTGAATCAGAAGGCCATCGACGCGGTGTTTCATAAAGGTGAAAATCCGGCTATCGACAGCTACAGCGCATTTTTCGATAACGGGCATCGCCAGAAGACGGCGCTGGATGCTTGGTTACGTCACCATGAAATCACGGAGCTGATCGTGCTGGGTCTGGCGACGGATTACTGCGTGAAGTTTACCGTGCTGGACGCGCTCCAGCTGGGTTATACCGTTAGCGTCATCACCGACGGCTGTCGTGGGGTGAACATCCAACCACAGGACAGCGCTCAGGCATTTATGGATATGGCCGCCGAAGGTGCCACGCTGTATACGCTGGCAGACTGGCAGGAAACGCAGGCGTAGCCTTTTAAGCCGGGTGGCGCTGACGCTTACCCGGCAAAACCCCTCCCCAATCCCCATAAAGTGAACTCCCTCGCATCCTCAGCGAAGCGGCAATGCTATTCTCTTCAGGCTGTTTTTTCGCCACGCCTTTTCTGTGGCGTGGTTATTTTATTAAGTCAAAGAGGAACTTGTATGAAACGTTTGCCCCTGCTGGCAGCATTACCCTTGCTTTGCGCGTCGCTTGCTTCCGCCGCACCTCTGATGTCCGTGGGCTACTTTAACGGGGGTGGCGACGTCACCGCCGGACCGGGTGGCGATATCAATAAACTGGACGTTCGTCAGATCACCCATCTGAACTACTCGTTTGGGCTTGTTTATAACAACGAGAAAGACGAGACCAACCCCGCGCTGAAAGATCCGGCGAAGCTGCATCAAATCTGGCTGTCGCCAAAAGTGGCGTCCGATCTGGCCTTAATCCCCACTCTGCGTAAGCAAAACCCGAACCTGAAAGTCCTGCTCTCCGTTGGCGGCTGGGGGGCGCGTGGCTTCTCTGGCGCAGCGGCAACCCAGGAGAGTCGCGCGGTGTTTATCCGCTCCGCGAAGGAAATTGTTGAGAAATACGGTCTGGACGGGATCGATCTCGACTGGGAATATCCGGTCAACGGCGCGTGGGGGCTGGTTGCAAGCCAGCCCGCCGACAGGGATAACTTCACCGCCCTGCTGAAAGAGATGCGCGACGCGTTCGGGCAGAAAAAGCTGGTGACCATTGCGGTGGGCGCGAATGCGGAAAGTCCGAAAAGCTGGGTGGATGTTAAAGCCATCGCCCCGCTCCTCGACTACATCAACCTGATGACCTACGACATGGCGTACGGGACACAGTACTTCAACGCGAACCTGTATGACTCCAGCGCCTGGCCAACGGTGGCTGCCGCCGACAAATACAGCGTCGATTTTGTGGTGAACAACTATCTGGCCGCCGGACTTAAGCCGAAGCAGATGAATCTCGGGATCGGTTTTTACGGCCGCGTACCGAAACGTGCGGTTGAACCGGGCATTGACTGGAGCAAGCCGGACGCGCAAAAAAATCCGGTCACACAGCCCTACTTTGGACCGCAGGAGATCGCCCTGTTTAAGTCGCTCGGCTATGACCTGACTAAAGATACCTACGTGAAGTACAACGATATCGTGAAGAAGCTGCTGAACGATCCGCAGAAGCGTTTCACCGAGCACTGGGACGACCAGGCGAAGGTACCGTGGCTCTCGGTAAAGGGTGCCGATGGCAACGCGCTGTTTGCGATTTCGTATGAGAATCCGCGTTCTGTCGCGATCAAGGCGGACTACATCAAAGAGAAAGGCCTCGCCGGGGCGATGTTCTGGGAGTACGGAGCAGACGACAATAATCAGTTAGCGAAACAGCTGGCGGAGTCGCTCGGGATCCCGCATAAGTAGTAAGACACCAGGCCCTCTCCCACAGAGAGAGGGCCTGGTGAGGGCATCAACCCGTACCGTTATTGCATTTTGATCGTCGCAATCGGCTTCGGCGTGATGCCAAAATCTTCCTTCAGCTCGCGCTTGCTCTTCATCACCATCTGACCGTTAGTGTCGATAGTCATGTGTTGCGCATCGGTGTTATTGCGCGCCTGCCACAGCATCACCAACTGCAAACTGTTCTCTTTTTGCTCAGGCGTGAGCGCCACACCGTCCGGCCATTTTCCCAGCTCAACGGCGGTCACCAGACGCTGATAAACTTCCGGGGTCATCCCGTTAATCATGTCCTCAATATTCACGATCTCTCCCTTTTAAAGGAATAATTTGCTGAATCGTTTTTTCAACCCTTAATCTGGTCGCCGTTTTCGTCATCGGTGAAGCTCATTGAGGCTGAATTCACGCAGAAACGCTCACCCGTTGGCTGAGGACCGTCCGGGAAGACGTGCCCCAGGTGCGCGTCGCAGTTACCGCAGCGAATTTCCGTGCGCACCATACCGTGCGACGAGTCGGTCAGATAGCGAATTGCGTCATCGCTCACCGGCTCGTAAAAGCTCGGCCAGCCGCAGCCGGAGTCGTATTTCGTTTGTGAATTGAACAGCGGGGCATCGCAGACCAGACAGTGATAGACACCGTCTCGCTTGTTGTGCAGTAGTCGCCCGGTAAATGGCGGCTCCGTGCCGTGATTCTGGGTCACGTAAAACTGCATTTCGGTGAGGTTTTTTTTCAAATCGTCAGGGTTATGTTGGTTCGACATATGCTTACATCTCGCTGTAGAAACAGACATCTTTTAACCCGGATTCTAACAAAACATTAACACCCTTGCGTGCACTTTTGTTCTAAACTTATGTGTCGCGAAAAGGCGGTCAGGCAATTGTGATCACGTTCACATTTTTATCCTGCGAGGTCTTTAAAATTCCGGGCGCAGCCCCCATGTGGTTGCAAGCTCAAAGGGAAAGTGAGGCGAGTCAGTCGCACAAACGTTAGTCACAGGATTGATTTGTCGCAATGATTGACACGATTCCGCTTGACGCTGCGTAAGGTTTTTGTAATTTTACAGGCAACCTTTTATTCACTAACAAATAGCTGGTGGAATATATGACTATCAAAGTAGGTATCAACGGTTTTGGCCGTATCGGCCGTATTGTTTTCCGTGCTGCTCAGAAACGTTCTGACATCGAAATCGTTGGTATCAACGATCTCCTGGACGCTGAATACATGGCGTACATGCTGAAGTACGACTCAACTCACGGTCGTTTCGACGGCACCGTTGAAGTGAAAGACGGCCACCTGGTTGTTAACGGCAAAACCATCCGCGTTACTGCTGAGAAAGACCCAGCTAACCTGAAATGGAACGAAATCGGTGTTGACGTTGTTGCTGAAGCAACCGGTATCTTCCTGACCGACGAAACTGCACGTAAACACATCACTGCGGGTGCGAAGAAAGTTGTTCTGACTGGTCCTTCCAAAGACAACACCCCAATGTTCGTTCGCGGTGCAAACTTCGAAACTTACGCTGGCCAGGACATCGTTTCTAACGCATCCTGCACCACCAACTGCCTGGCACCGCTGGCTAAAGTGATCAACGACAACTTCGGCATCATCGAAGGTCTGATGACTACCGTTCACGCGACCACCGCTACTCAGAAAACCGTTGACGGCCCGTCTCACAAAGACTGGCGCGGCGGCCGTGGCGCGGCTCAGAACATCATCCCATCCTCTACCGGTGCTGCTAAAGCTGTAGGTAAAGTACTGCCAGAACTGAATGGCAAACTGACTGGTATGGCGTTCCGCGTTCCAACTCCTAACGTATCCGTTGTTGACCTGACCGTTCGTCTGGAAAAAGCTGCTTCTTATGAAGAAATTAAGAAAGCAATCAAAGCTGCTTCCGAAGGCCCAATGAAAGGCGTTCTGGGTTACACCGAAGACGACGTTGTATCTACCGATTTCAACGGCGAAGTGTGCACTTCCGTGTTCGATGCTAAAGCAGGTATCGCACTGAACGACAACTTCGTGAAACTGGTTTCCTGGTACGACAACGAAACCGGCTACTCTAACAAAGTACTGGACCTGATCGCTCACATCTCCAAATAAGTTGAGATGAGTGATTGATCCAAAAAGGCGACTTCGGTCGCCTTTTTTATTGTTTTTTAGACAGAGGATTGCTTAATGATAAATAAAATTTTTGCACTTCCGGTAGTCGAACAACTTACCCCTGTGCTCTCCCGCCGTCAGATTGACGGTGCCGACGTTATCGTCGTTGACCACCCGCGCGTTAAAGCCTCCGTGGCGCTGAACGGCGCACACCTGCTCTCCTGGAAACCGGAAGGCGAAGCGGAAGCGCTGTGGCTGAGTGACGCCACCTCGTTCAAAAAAGGGGATGCGATTCGCGGCGGCGTACCGATCTGCTGGCCGTGGTTTGGCCCGTCCGTACAGCCGGGTTTGCCTTCTCACGGTTTCGCCCGTAACCAGCAGTGGACGCTGAAAGCGCATAACGAAGATGACAACGGCGCAGTACTGACCTTTGAGCTGCAGGCTAATGATGAAACCCGCGCCCTGTGGCCGCATGATTTCACCCTGTATGCCCGCTTCAAACTGGGTCAGAGCTGCGAGATTGAGCTGGAAGCCCACGGCGAGTTCGAGACCACCTCTGCCCTGCATACCTACTTCAACGTGGGTGACATCAATGCAGTGAAGGTGAGCGGCCTGGGCGATACCTTTATCGACAAAGTTGATAACGCGAAGGAAGGTAAGCTGAGCGACGGCGTTCAGGCGTTCCCTGACCGTACTGACCGCGTCTATCTGCATCCGGAAGCGTGCAGCGTGATCCACGACGGTGCTCTGAACCGCGGCATTGAGGTGGTTCATCACCATCACAGCAACGTGGTGGGCTGGAACCCGGGGCCTGCACTCTCCATCAGCATGGCCGACATCCCTGATGACGGTTACAAAACGTTCGTCTGCGTGGAAACGGCCTGCGTAACCACCCCGCAGAAAGCGAGCGAGGAAAAGCCGTCTCGTTTAGGGCAGACAATTCGCATCGTTAAGCGATAAGGTCGCTGCACCACACCAAAGCAAACGGGGCGCAAGCGCCCCGTTTTGATGCAATGATTGCACCACGATAATGCACAATCAGAACTTGTAGGTCACACCCACCGAGAAGATGCCAGCCCAGGACTTATCAACCATCGGGCTATCCTTCACTTCGTCGCTCAGACGCTCGTAACGGCCGGTACCGTAGACGTTCCAGTCGCCAAGGAAGTTATAGCTCGCGGTCAGCTCCAGGTAAGGATCCCAGCCATCATCGGCGCTGTAGCTTTTCAGCCCACTGCGGCGGGACTCGTTTTTAGAAACGCCGTAGTAATAGTCGTTGTAGTTTTCACTGTTGTACTGCACGCCGATACCCGGCGTCAGGGTGAGCCCACCGTTGGTATAGCGATACAACCACGCCAGATCCCAGATAAAGCCGTTGCTGTTATCCAGCGTGTCACCCGCCAGGGCTGTACGGAGGAAGCCATACTGGGTGTTATGCACGTATGAAAGCCCGGCCATCATAGAGCTTTTGCGTTTGTCGAGCTGGCGAAGCGCGTGGCTGTCGCTGTCGCCCGGCTTGAAGTGCGTTGGATCGTAGTAGGCCATGATAGAAAGCTTATCGGCCGTATCGTTCCACAGATAGTAGCCGCCGCCGAGACCGCGGAACCAGAAGTTATCGCCTTCATAGGTGATAACTGGTACAGGATAAACATCGCGGTCATACTGTTTGTATGGGCTGTTAATGACGCCAACGCCCGCACCCACCGTCCACTGACTTTCCGCCTGAGCGGTGCTAACTGCGGTCGCGGCAAGGATGCCCAATGCCAGAAGTTTGAGTTTGGTCACAATCCATTCTTTCCTGTAGTCAAATAATCAGCGGGTGAAGTGTAACCGCCATTCCCGTACATCCCAAAATTTTTTGCCTGCTAATCAGTCTGATTAACCCATTATTTTTAACTTTTCAGATGACAACCCGCTTTCATTTATATGACCGATGAATGAAAAACGTGCTTAAGCCTTATAACCAGGGTGGAAATTTTTGGATGAGTTATTGATATGTCATTGAAATTAGTTTTTCTCAGCATGCAAGTTTGGCAAATGCCATCTACGCTTAAATTTAAGAAGAGTTTTCCTGAACACCTGCGGTTCTTAGCGTCTGACCTGGCACACAGGTTGCTGCTCTGGCAGTGGGGTGCGAGAGATTCTCTTCCGGGAGCCTCCACTACTCATACGAACGGCTCTTATCCTGTGCTAAAAAACGAAAGGACGGCATGCCATGAATATATTCGATCACTATCGCCAGCGCTACGAAGCTGCCAAGGACGAAGAGTTCACACTGCAGGAGTTTCTTACCATTTGTCGGCAAGATCGCAGTGCCTATGCCAATGCGGCAGAACGGCTATTGATGGCTATCGGTGAGCCAAACATGGTTGATACTGCCCTGGAGCCACGGCTTTCCCGTCTATTTTCGAATCGGGTGGTCGCCCGATATCCGGCGTTCGAAGAGTTCTATGGTATGGAAGATGCCATTGAACAGATTGTCTCCTATCTGAAGCATGCCGCCCAGGGTCTGGAAGAGAAGAAACAGATCCTCTATTTACTCGGCCCCGTCGGCGGCGGTAAATCCTCGCTGGCTGAACGCCTGAAGTCGCTGATGCAGCGCGTACCGATTTACGTGCTGAGCGCCAACGGCGAACGCAGCCCGGTGAACGACCATCCGCTGTGCCTGTTTAACCCGCAGGAAGATGCGCAAATTCTGGATAAAGAGTTTGGCATCCCGCGTCGCTACCTCGGCACCATTATGTCGCCGTGGGCGGCAAAACGCCTGCACGAATTTGGCGGTGATATCACCAAATTCCGCGTCGTGAAAGTGTGGCCATCCATACTGGAGCAGATCGCTATCGCCAAAACGGAACCGGGTGATGAGAACAACCAGGATATCTCGGCGCTGGTGGGTAAAGTCGATATCCGTAAGCTGGAAAACTTCGCACAAAACGACCCGGATGCCTATGGCTATTCCGGTGCGCTGTGCCGCGCCAACCAGGGGATTATGGAATTCGTCGAGATGTTTAAAGCACCGATCAAAGTGCTGCATCCTCTGCTGACGGCGACCCAGGAAGGGAACTACAACGGGACGGAAGGTATCTCCGCCCTGCCGTTTAACGGGATTATTCTCGCCCACTCGAACGAATCGGAATGGGTGACCTTCCGTAATAACAAAAACAATGAGGCCTTCCTTGACCGTGTGTACATCGTCAAGGTGCCTTATTGCCTGCGGATCTCCGAAGAGATCAAAATTTACGAAAAACTGCTTAACCACAGTGAGCTGGTGCATGCGCCATGCGCTCCGGGCACGCTGGAAACGCTCTCGCGCTTCTCCATCCTGTCGCGTCTGAAAGAGCCGGAAAACTCCAGCATCTATTCGAAAATGCGCGTCTACGACGGTGAAAGCCTGAAAGATACCGACCCGAAAGCGAAATCGTACCAGGAATACCGCGATTACGCCGGGGTTGATGAAGGGATGAACGGCCTCTCCACGCGTTTCGCGTTTAAGATCCTCTCACGGGTCTTTAACTTCGACCACGCGGAAGTGGCGGCCAACCCGGTTCATCTGTTCTACGTCCTGGAGCAGCAAATCGAGCGCGAGCAGTTCCCGCAGGAGCAGGCTGAACGCTACCTTGAGTTCCTGAAAGGCTACCTGATCCCGAAATACGCCGAGTTCATTGGCAAAGAGATCCAGACGGCCTATCTGGAATCCTATTCAGAATACGGGCAGAACATTTTCGACCGCTATGTCACCTATGCTGACTTCTGGATTCAGGATCAGGAGTACCGCGACCCGGATACCGGCCAGCTGTTTGATCGTGAATCCCTGAACGCGGAGCTGGAAAAAATCGAGAAGCCTGCCGGGATCAGCAACCCGAAAGACTTCCGTAATGAGATTGTGAACTTCGTCCTGCGCGCCAGAGCGCATAATAACGGGCGCAATCCGAACTGGACCAGCTACGAGAAGCTGCGCACGGTTATTGAGAAGAAAATGTTCTCCAATACCGAAGAGCTGCTGCCGGTGATCTCGTTTAACACCAAAACCTCAACCGACGAGCAGAAGAAACACGACGATTTTGTCGACCGTATGATGGAAAAAGGCTACACCCGCAAACAGGTTCGCCTGCTCTGCGAATGGTATCTGCGCGTGCGTAAATCGTCCTAAAACAAGTGCCCGGTAGCGCCTGCGCCTGCCGGGCCAACAAAAACGCAAGTTGGCAAATGCAGTACGGGGGGTATATGACCTGGTTTATTGACCGGCGTCTTAACGGCAAAAACAAGAGCACGGTGAACCGCCAGCGCTTCTTGCGCCGTTATAAAGCGCAAATTAAACAGTCGATCTCCGAGGCCATCAACAAACGCTCGGTGACCGACGTCGACAGCGGCGAGTCTGTCTCCATCCCTACCGATGACATCAGCGAACCGATGTTTCATCAGGGGCGCGGCGGCCTGCGCCATCGCGTTCATCCAGGTAACGACCACTTCGTTCAGAACGACAGGATTGAGCGCCCTCAGGGCGGCGGCGGTGGTTCAGGAAGCGGTCAGGGGCAGGCCAGCCAGGACGGTGAAGGCCAGGATGAGTTCGTTTTCCAGATTTCGAAAGATGAATATCTCGACCTGCTGTTTGAGGACCTTGCGCTGCCGAATCTGAAAAAGAATCAGCATCGTCAGCTTAACGAGTATAAAACCCATCGCGCGGGCTATACCGCTAACGGCGTGCCCGCCAATATCAGCGTTGTGCGTTCGTTGCAGAATTCTCTGGCGCGCCGCACGGCCATGACGGCAGGCAAACGTCGCGAACTGCGCGAGCTGGAGAGCAGCCTGAAGGTCGTGGAAAACACGGAGCCGGCGCAGCTGCTGGAAGAGGAGCGCCTGCGTAAAGAGATTGCCGAGCTAAGAGCGAAAATCGACCGCGTGCCGTTTATCGATACCTTCGACCTGCGCTACAAGAACTACGAAAAACGTCCCGAACCCTCCAGCCAGGCGGTCATGTTCTGTCTGATGGACGTCTCCGGCTCGATGGATCAGGCCACCAAGGATATGGCGAAGCGTTTCTATATCCTGCTCTACCTGTTCCTGAGCAGAACCTATAAGAACGTGGAAGTGGTCTATATCCGCCATCACACCCAGGCCAAAGAGGTGGATGAACATGAGTTCTTCTACTCCCAGGAGACCGGGGGGACCATCGTATCAAGCGCCCTGAAGCTGATGGATGAAGTAGTGAAAGAGCGTTACGACCCGGCGCAGTGGAACATTTATGCCGCGCAGGCGTCGGATGGCGACAACTGGGCCGACGACTCACCGCTGTGTCACGAGATCCTGGCGAAGAAAATTCTGCCGGTGGTGCGTTACTACAGCTATATCGAAATCACCCGTCGCGCCCACCAGACCCTGTGGCGGGAATATGAACATCTGCAGTCCATGTTCGATAACTTTGCCATGCAGCATATCCGCGATCAGGATGATATTTATCCTGTGTTCAGGGAGCTGTTCCACAAGCAATCTGCTACCAGCAACGCATAACCCAACAGCCAGCGAATCCGCTGGCTGTTTTCTTTCGACCCCGTTTATCCCGTGCTAATGTAGCAAGCTGCATACTGGATTATCACCGGGAAAATTGTGATGACTGACGACGTTATGGGGACAAGTACCCACCATCAGCTGATTACCTTACTCACCGAGCAGGGCGCGCGTTTCCGCGTCATGGAGCACGAGGCGGTGGGGAAATGCGAAGCGGTGAGTGAAATTCGCGGGACCGATCTGCGCCAGGGGGCAAAAGCCCTGGTCTGCAAGGTGAAGGGCAACGGCGTAAAAAAACATGTACTGGCGATTCTGGCCGCCGACCTGCAGGCCGATCTGAGCCAGCTTGCCAGCCATTTTGGCGGGCTTAAAGCCTCCCTCGCCAGCCCGGCCGAGGTCGATACCCTTACCGCCTGCGTTTTTGGCGCGATCCCGCCCTTTAGCTTCCATCCTGATTTGGCGCTGGTGGCCGACCCGCTGCTGTTCGAGCGTTTCGACGAAATTGCTTTTAACGCCGGTTTACTGGAGAAATCCGTGATCATGGACACCCAGGATTACCTGCGCATCGCCCGTCCTGAGCTTGTAAACTTCCATAAGGCGTCGTCGTGACGGCGCTAGCCTCTTCTTTCCAGAAACAGCACGGAGGCGACGAGAATCACGGCAATAGCGAAAAACGATGAGGAGATAATGAGCGTTTCAACAAACATGTGATCGTTCATGATGGCGATCCCTTTGCGATACCTGCCTTCGTTTTAATCCGCGTAAATGACAGGGTAATGACAGCGATAAAATCTTTTAAACGCTGTCCTCCGCCGCGTTTGCGCGTACAGTAAGCAGGATAATTATTCTGGCAAGGATCCCCCATGTTTGACCCGACTCTGCTCATTCTTCTGGCGCTCGCCGCGCTCGGCTTTATCAGCCATAACACCACCGTCGCCATCTCGATTCTGGTGCTGATTATTGTGCGCGTGACCCCGTTAAATACCTTTTTCCCGTGGATAGAAAAACAAGGCCTCACCATCGGGATCATCATTTTAACCATCGGGGTGATGGCTCCCATCGCCAGCGGCACCCTTCCCGCCTCAACGCTGCTGCACTCGTTTGTGAACTGGAAATCTCTGGTGGCGATCGCGGTGGGGATTTTTGTTTCGTGGCTGGGCGGACGCGGCGTGACGCTGATGAGCAGCCAGCCCTCGCTGGTGGCGGGCCTGCTGGTGGGCACGGTACTCGGCGTGGCGCTCTTCCGCGGCGTGCCGGTAGGCCCGCTGATTGCGGCAGGGCTGGTGTCCCTGTTTATCGGGAAGTCATAGTCACGCTGGCCATGTAACGCGCCGGCGTCTGGCCCAGCCCCTTTTTGAACATGGTGATAAACGCGGTGGTAGAGTCATAGCCCAGAGACTGTGCCACCTGCTGCACCGATTTCCCGCTAATCAAATGCTGTAACGCCACGATCAGCTGAAGCTGGTGACGCCAGCGGCGAAAGCTTAAACCGGTCTCTTTGACCACCAGCCGCGCCAGGTTGCGTTCACTCATCGCGAAATGGCTTGCCCACTGCGCCAGCGTCTGCCAGGCGGCGGGCTCTTCCGCCATCTTCTCGCTCATCAGCCGAATTTTAGGATGGGGAGAGACGGGCAGCTGCAGATGCTCCTGGCGCTGGAGCGGCAGCTCGTCAAACAGGACGTCCACCAGACGCGATGTGGCCGCAAGATGCAGCTGTTCACGTGATTTCTCCGCCAGGGATAAAATCAGCTCCCGCACCAGAGGAGAGATTTTCAGGGTGCAGCAGCGGTCGGGCAGGCTGGCGCCACCAGGCTCAATAAACAAAAAGCAGAGCTGCGCCCCCGGCGTGGCCCTGTTGCTGTGCGGCATTTGGCCTGGGATCCAGACCGCATACTGGGGCGGTACCATCAGCATCGCATTTTCCACTTCGCAGGTGATCGCGCCGCCAAGGGCCAGAATCAGCTGCCCCTTACGGTGTTGATGCTGCGGAATATATTGTTCTTCCGTCACCACGCGGATGCGAAACGCGACGGCCGCATCGTGCTGGCTATCAGGATCGTAGCCGTCCAGTCCCAGACCAATCATCAGGTTGTCCGATATTAGCGATAAACTGTCATTTTAGCCTGATTTCAACCGCTGAGAAAATCGGTATTGTGTGCGCTCGCTTGAACGTATGAGAACACAATGACTACTGCTCTTCGCACCTCAGGAAAACAGGGCGCGCTGTTGATTGCAGGCATCCTGATGATTGCCACCACGCTTCGCGTCACCTTTACCGGCGCAGCGCCGCTGCTCGATACCATTCGCCTTGATTATGGCTTAAGCACGGCGCAAACCGGTCTTCTGACCACCCTGCCCCTGCTGGCCTTTGCTCTTGTCTCCCCGCTCGCGGCGGGCGTTGCCCGGCGTATCGGCATGGAGCGCAGCCTGTTTATCGCCCTGATGCTGATTTGCATCGGGATTGCGGTTCGCTCCCTGCCCTCCGCTACCCTGCTTTTCATCGGAACGGCGGTGATTGGTTGCGGGATCGCGCTGGGGAATGTGCTGTTGCCCGGCTTAATTAAGCGTGATTTCCCGGGCCAGGTTGCCCGACTCACGGGCGCCTATTCCCTGACGATGGGTGTCTCTGCCGCGTTAGGCTCGGCGCTGATCGTACCTCTGGCTCAGGGTGATGCGGGCTGGCATGGCGCGCTGCTGATGCTGATGGCATTTCCGCTGATCGCGCTGTTGCTCTGGCTGCCGCAGTGGCGTCAGAAACACGTCGCAACGGTAACGGGCGCAGGCGCGCTGCATAACCGCGCGATCTGGCGCTCGGCACTCGCCTGGCAGGTGACGCTCTTTCTGGGGATTAACTCGCTGATTTATTACGTCATCATCGGCTGGCTGCCGGCCATATTACTCAGCCATGGCTTTAGCGAAGCGCAGGCCGGCTCGGTGCACGGTCTTTTACAGCTTGCCACGGCCGTGCCGGGGCTTGCCGTTCCGCTCGTCCTCCAGCGTCTGAAGGATCAGCGAACCATCGCCGGAGCGGTTGGGCTGATGTGCGCGGTTAGCGCGGCAGGTTTGTGGTTTATGCCTGAGATGGCGGTGATGTGGACGCTGGTGTTTGGCTTTGGTACCGGGGCAACGATGATCCTCGGCCTGACGTTCATCGGCCTGCGCGCCAGCTCCGCACACCAGGCGGCAGCATTGTCCGGTATGGCACAGTCTATTGGTTATCTGCTCGCAGCCTGCGGTCCGCCGCTGATGGGTAAAATTCACGATTCGGCTGGAGACTGGCGGATCCCGCTTCTCGCCTGCGCGCTGGCCGCTGTCGTCATGGCCATCTGCGGCGTACTTGCCGGGCGCGACCGGGAAATCGCGCCCCGATAAACACAGTGGCAGACCATCGGGTCTGCCTTTTTTACCCGCGCGCCGCGCGCAGCATTGCCTGCACCAGCACCACCGGACGCCCTTCCAGCGCAGCACGCTCGTGCTGGAATAAGGTGATCACAAAGAACGGATGGGTCACCAGCTCCGCAGCGCGAATTTCCCCCTGCTCGTCCCAGCCCGTCACGCGCATATCACCGCTCTCCAGTTCCTGAGCAAACGCCGTCGATACGCCATAGTTACAGTGATAACCCTCTACGATTTCCGGCTTTCCGTAGGCCTTCGCGATCAGCGTATTATTGCGCAGCTCAATGGCATCGGTTTTCTCCACCAGCGAGCAGGTCAGCGGCGCAATCACCATCGTGCCTTCGGTATCCGTCTCAGCATGTGCCGCGTCGCTCCAGCCCAGCACGTTACGGGCATACTCAATTAACGCATGCTGGAACCCACCGCAGGTGCCCAGGAACGGAATGCTGTTTTCACGCGCGTAGCGTGCGGCAATAAAGGCCGCCTCGGTATTTTTATAGGGGCTTGCGGGAACCAGCCAGATGGCATCGTAGCCCACCAGATCCTCAGAACTGGTTAATTCCGTGGTGGCAAGCCAGTCGTAATCGGCGGTGAGGTCAAGGACCGCGGCGGCGTCGTCAATGGCCAGCGGGATCGCCTTGTGTGCAATAACATCAGGATTGTAATCGCCAACCAGCGCAATGCGCAGCGTCGTTTTAACCGGGAGGTGTTCCATGAAAGGTTCCTTATGCCAGAGTATTATCAGATAACATAAGGAACCTCAGACTACCGATCTTCTGCAATTATCACAATACCTTAAATTGGGAGGGTGGAATTATGATTCAGTGCAAACGCGTCTATGAACAGGCGAGCCCGGGCGATGGCTATCGGGTTCTGGTGGACAGGCTCTGGCCCCGTGGGGTGAAAAAAACGGACCTCGCGTATGACGAATGGTGTAAAACGCTCACACCGTCCAGCGCGTTACGCAAGGACTTTCATAGCGAAGCGATTGATTTCGCGGCCTTCACTAAAGCCTACAAGGAAGAGCTGGCGCAGCATAAGGACGAAGGAGAGCGTCTGGCGGCGCTGGCGAAAAAGCAGACCGTAACCCTGCTCTACGGCGCGAAGGACACGAAGCAGAATCACGCTCTGGTCTTAGCCGACTGGCTGCGCCATCTGTGATCAGCTGACCGTCAGCTCATCCTGAATTTGCGGAGCTTCGTCCGGGGTGAGCGGCATCAGGTGTTCGGCGCGAACAAACGCAAAGCCGTGCTGATTGTCAAAGGCGTAGACGTCTCCCGTCACCAGCCAGAGCGCGCGGTCCGCGCTTGCGGGTAACTGCGTCATCACGCCGTTGACCGGGTTAACGAAACGCTGGCCGGGCTGGCAGAGACCAAATAGCTCCACAGATTTACCAATATTGCGACGGCCTGACGCCGTGCGGGCACCGACGATCATCGCCACGCTGCCCGGTTTAAGCTGAAACATACTTCTCTCGCGGTAACGGTAGCCAGAAATTGGCTAAGAATAATCCTAAAGAGAAGTGTATCGCAGCTACTGTCCCTCTGTCACCTGGCAGGTTGCGGATGATCGCGACGATAGAGCGTCCATTCGTCGATCACTTCGCCACCGGGCAGCTTGCACTCTGTGCGGACCCCCTGCGGGCTTTGAATCGGGACCTGTTCCCCGCCCTTTTCCAGGCAGTAAACGGAAGCCGGGTTCGCCATGCCCACGGCGTGCGGCGGTTTCGGGGCATCGGGTGGGGTTGTTTTTGCGGTGCAGGCAACCAGGGGAAGCGCCAGCGCCAGTAGCAGAAATCTCATCTTGTTGATCCTTTTGACATCATCATTGGCTAAGGGTAACGGCTTGTCGCCGCTTTCTCCATGATTTCTCCATTCTAACTGCACTTTTCAACGCTACAGTCTGGCATGTTCTCACTTTGACCAGAGAACATCATTCCGTAATCAAGATGTCTTTGCCCCGTTCTCAACAACGGGGCTTTTTTTCCCGCCTGCTGCCTACCTCTCCATATATTAAATTTTCTATATTCATGTTTTACTATGCCGGAAGCCTAAAAATTCAGCATAACATGCAGATGCAGACGTCTTCTGCCTGGGAGTCATTCTACGTCATGTCGGATCTTATCCTCGCTCGCGTTTCAGAAACCCTTGCCACCGAGCAATCCCTTGAAAGCCTCGTTCGTCAGCTGCTGGAGATGCTGGAAATCGTCACCGACATGGAGTCGACGTATCTGACGAAGGTGGATATAACAGCCCGGCTGCAGCATATCCTCTATGCCCGAAACAGCAAGCAGATGACTATCCCGGAAGGGTTAAGCGTGCCATGGGATGAAACGCTGTGTAAGCGCGCGCTGGATAGCGACACATTATTCAGTAACGATGTCCCCGAACGTTGGCCGGAGTGTGAAGCGGCGAAAGCTCTCGGCATCACCACATATATGAGCATCCCCGTTCATCTTGCCGATGGCTCACTTTACGGTACGCTCTGCGCCACCAGCACGGCAAAAAAACCGCTCAGCGCACGCGGTGAGCAGATGCTAAAACTCTTCGCCGGGTTGATTAGTCAGTACATTCAGAAAGAGTCTCTGGTGACCCAGCTCCGTGAAGCCAACGCGGCGCTTATCGCCCACTCCTACACAGATGCCCTTACAGGGTTACCCAACCGTCGCGCCATTTTTGAGGATCTGACCACCCTGTTTTCGCTGGCGCGGCATCTGAAACGTAACGCCATCATTGCCTTTATCGATCTGGATGATTTTAAACTGATTAACGATCGATACGGGCATGAAGCAGGCGACCAGTTCCTGATTGAAGTGGGCAAGCGTTTGACCGCAGAAAAACAGCAGGACGATATCATCGGCCGGCTGGGCGGCGATGAGTTTCTGGTGGCCACTCTGAGCAACGTCGAGAATGAGGAGCAAATCCACCTTCTCAGAACGCGCCTCAGCGCCCGAATTGCGGGGGAATACTGGCTGGGTAGCATCAGCATCATTTATCCTGGCGCCAGCCTCGGCGTTATCGAAGTGGATCCCGGCGTAACCGATCCGGACAGTGCGTTACGTGCCGCGGATATCGCGATGTATCAGGATAAGAAAGGAAAAAGCAAAACAGGCTTTCTCGCGATGGATTAACCCCGTACACTCTACGGCGTTATAAAACCGAAACAGGTGATGATATGAGAATAGGGATCCTCTTCCCGGTCGTTATTTTTATAACGGCGGTGGTGTTTCTGGCGTGGTTTTTTGTCGGTGGTTACGCTGCTCCGGGGGCATAAATGAGAAAAACCACTCTTATAATGTTGATCGTTGCCGTCGTGGCGTTTGCCGGCACGCAATTTGGCTGGTGGTAAACCCGTTACGTAAAAAGGCCGCCATATGGCAGCCTTTTTAACGCTTCAGTATTAGCTTTTGATCTTTCTGTAGATAAACAGCACAACCAGCGCGCCGATCACCGCGACCGCGAAACTGCCGAAGTTAAAGCCATCGACTTTACCAAAACCGAACAGCGTACTGATCCAACCGCCGACTACCGCGCCGACAATACCCAGTATTATGGTGACGATAAACCCACCGCCATCTTTGCCCGGCATGATCCACTTCGCCAGAATACCCGCAATAAGCCCAAAGATAATCCAGGATAAAATTCCCATAACTTTCCTCTCTGTATGGTTTTTGTCATTAAATCAACGACACAAAAAGGATAGCACAGGATCTGAGAAAGGAAATTTGTGATAAGCCTCACAGAGAGAGTCTGCGCATTTCTTCATCAACATGCCCTTCCACAAGAACTGTGGGGTTGCATCTTTTGTTGAGAAAGATTATCTTTCTCAACACTGAATAGTTGAGATAAACACTCAGGTATTCAGTACGACATTGCTCACATTGCTTCCAGTATTTCTTGCCCACTCATGAGTGGGCTTTTTTTTGATCAAGCCCCAACGAAAGCGTGCCGGTTGCGCCCGCCGCGTTTTGCCTGATAGAGCGCCTGGTCGGCAGCATTAATAATATTCTGCTGGCTACCCGCGATGTTGACAGCACGCGCACTGGAGACCCCTACGCTTACCGTGACCCGCCCGAAGGGGCTAAACGCGTGTTCAATTTGCTGAGAGAAAACATAGCGAATAATCGTCTGCGCAAGGCGGAGCGCCTCCTGGATATCCGTTTCAGGCAAAATCAGCGCAAACTCCTCCCCGCCATAGCGCGCCACAATCTGGTTGTCGCGGGTGAGACTTTCCCTGAGGCAGTTTCCCAGCAACGCCAGGCATCTGTCCCCTTCCGGATGACCGTAGTTATCGTTGTACTTTTTGAAGTAATCCACATCCACAAGGAGCAGCGAAACCGGCGCGTCCTTTGCCGCACACGCCGCAATTTCCGAGAGGATTTTTTCATCAAAGATGCGCCTGTTATAAAGCCCTGTCAGCGCATCCTCCGAGGCAATAATCTTTAGCGCTTTGTTATCCCGTGCTTTTCTGGATAAGTCGGAATAGAGGAAACAGGACGCCACGATGAGCGTCGCGGTAAACACCAAAATAAGTGCGGCAAGCTGAATCGCCTGCTTGCGCCACGGAGAAAGGGCTTCATCAATGCTTACCGCTACCGTCGTAACCAGTCCGTAGCGCCTGTTTTTCTCATAGGCATAAATGCGTTCGATTTTATCAAACCTGGAGACAGAGCTGGCTATCCCTGTATTTTGTACCTTGAGGTATTTTCTGAAGAGAGGTGTGTCAGAAAAAATCGTACCGATATAGTTATTTTTAAAGGGATAACGAATCAGTAAAACGCCTGCTTGCGTCGTTAAACCAATAACGCCCGCGTGACCAATATTAATCTGTCCATAAAGTGCCAGAAAATTTTCGATACCCAGCGTCACCACCACAACACCGTTAAATGCACCGGTGTGGGTTTCAAGGCGTCGGCTAAGAGTAATAACCCATTTACCATTGGTTCTGCTTATCACCGGCTCACCAATATAAATCTGCTGACTTTTATTTTCCTTGTGATAGACAAAAAATGCCCTGTCCGCGCCATTATGGGGGCCCGCAAAATTTTTGTGCAATGCAGTGAAGATATCCCCATGCGCATCATAGACAACCACATTATTAATCTGAGTAAGAAGATTATCCTGATTGCTTATCATTCGCTGAATATTGATCGCCTGTTGCGGGGTCATACCATAAATTTCAATTGTGTCGGAAACGGTGGTAATCAACATTTCACTTTGGCGAATGATCCCTTCCGTGTAGACGTTAAGGGTATGGCTCAGGTTGGCAACGCTGGTATTGATTTGCTGGATTGACTGCTGTCGGGACGTGGCAATCTGGACGGCAAGCGACAATGAAACAATCAATGAGACAATGATAACGGTAATGGTTGTTGTGTAAAAAGTATTTTTCACATGCACGAGCTTTTCCACCTTATCACGCCTGGCATCCCTGGCTGACAACTCTTGTCACTGTAACAAAGCTCAGGTTAAGAGGAAAACAAATTGCACTTAAGCATAACGGCTGCCGTTATTATCAGGCTTGTAGCTTGCACTGCCTGTGATAAGATTTGAGAGATGAGGGAGCGGACAGGGTATCTGGAAAATGAAAAAGATCATTGCCGTTACTATCGTTTCAGCGTTTCTGGTCTTCCTGTCTCTTTTTGCGGTTAATGCAGTTATCGGGAGCCAGCAGAAAAGCAAACAGCTTGAGATTTCCCGAACCCTTTTACAGCATTCAGAAAGTCTGACCCAGAGCATGGCGCAGACGCTCAAAAACCTGACCACACAGGGATGCGACAGAGACAGCCTCGATCGCTACCGGCAGGTCAAGCTCGAAAGCCGCTATGTCGCTGACGTCGGTTTTATTGAAAAGGGAAAAATAGTCTGTACCGCTTTTTGGGGTAAACTCATTAATCCTGTCCCGCTTCCTGAAGAGCTCCATGAAACGCCCAGAGGATTTCTCCTCGCGCAATTTTCGAGAAAAGATTTTTTTACCGGCAATGCGGCCATCTATAATAATCACATTATCTTCACCTCCCGCTATGCTTACGATAAATTCATCCCGGTTACGGAGAGCTATTCTCTTAGCACCACCACCAGGGACTTAAGCAGAACGTTTTTTTCGGCTACGCCTGAATTAAACCAACAGAGCGAACTGAATTCCTCCTTGTTTACCCTGACCCTCACCCGGTGCAGCACCACATGGGATTTGTGCGTCATTGTTAAGCATCACAACGCGGGACTGGCCTCGTTATCTCCCGTTGTATTTATCGTTCTCGCGGTCATTTTATGTTTTATCTGGATTGCGATAACGCTCTTTTTCTTTCGACTCAACGAGGACCGGTTCTCCCTGGAGCGGACGCTGGTCAAAGCTGTTATCACTAATACTATCGGCGTTCATTACCAGCCCATTGTTCGGATTGAGGATAAAAAAATTGTAGGCGTGGAGGTCTTGTCGAGATGGCGTGACGCAAGATACGGTGACGTCTCCCCGGAACTGTTTATTCCATTAATCAAAAAAATTGGCCTGTATAAAAATTACTATATTAATATTCTCCAAAAATCCCTTTCGGATATCGCGCCACTTATTATTAAATATCATCTGGTTGTTTCGCTCAATGTTGGCCGAACGGAAATTGAAGACGGACAGTTTATCAGCATTTTGCGCCGTAGCTGTTTAGCTAATAACATTCCGCTCTCTCTGATCAAAATCGAGCTTTCTGAAAAAGCCATTTCAACGGGGAATATTCTGGAAGATTTCTGCAAGGATTTAAAAAACCTTGGCGTGAGAATATCCATTGATGACTTCGGGGTGCAAAACTCAAACCTGGCAAGGCTTTCGCTGCTTGAATATGATGAGATCAAAATCGACAAGTCGCTGGTCGATGGCATCAGTGAACATTACAAGCAGAACATTTTTGTCATCTTTAGCGACGCCCTCGCAAAACTGAATAAAACGCTTGTTTTCGAAGGCGTAGAGAGCGAAATACAGTATCGCTTTATTGCTGAAAGATACCCCGAGGCGCTGATTCAGGGATGGTATTTCTCAAAATCCGTCACCCGAAGCGAGCTTGCGAAGCGACTCGCTGGGATCGCGCGGTAGGTTACTCGTTTCCCCACTGATTGAGAAAGTTCGCAATATCATCAATACGTTCGGCACGAACCCCGGCTTCACGCGCCATCTCCTGCTGAGCTTCCTCATCGATCTCCTCATTATTCGACAAACGCGTGAGAAGCAGCTGGAAATAATGCGCCAGCGAGTCCTGCTCTGACTCACTCACGGGCTTTGTGGCTTCCGTCGCGTACTCTTCGACGATGTCATAATACTTCAGTGGGATTTCGTTATTCATAACAGCGTTAACCTTTGAGGGTGAAGCCACAAGTATATCCGACGACGTACGGTTAACCAACGCGTTGCGTCAGATAAGCAGGGCAAGCAGGGCTGCAAGAGCAGGTATGGCCTGAACGTACAGTATCTTTCGGCTGGCGGTCGCTGCGCCAAAGAGTCCGGCAATCAACACGCAGGTCAGGAAGAAGATGGCCAAAGATATACCCTTTTCACCAAGCCAGAGGCTCCAGAGCAGACCCGCAGCCAGAAAACCATTATACAGCCCCTGATTCGCGGCCAGCACGCGGGTGTCGCGCGCAAAATCGGGACGCAGATTAAAGGCCTTGTGCCCCGTTCTGGTGTTCCACAGGAACATTTCCAGCACAAGAATGTAGATATGGATGAATGCAACGACAGCGATAAGAACAGTAGCGAGCATCGTGTTATTTCCCGTAGGCAGAGGCAAAAAAAACGGGAACCCTCAGGCCCCCGCTCTTGTTTAACCCAGAATCTGGATTACATATTCGCGATAATCGCGTCGCCAAACTCTGAGCATTTCAGCAGCTTAGCGCCTTCCATCAGACGTTCGAAATCGTAAGTTACGGTTTTCGCGTTGATCGCGCCTTCCATACCTTTAACGATCAGGTCCGCAGCTTCGAACCATTCCATATGACGCAGCAGTATTTCATTAAATCAATCATGATGCATTGATTTTTCAATCAAAAACTCATAATTGGCGCGTTCATCACACTTTTTTGACCACAAGCTAACCTATTGATTAGTTACGATGATTTTTGGGTTTTGATAACCACTTTTTGGTTTTATTGATTAATCTCTTAATGGGTTCGCTACGCTCCTCCTTCTCTCCCTGCTCTATACTTTGAGTTTGAGACTTGGCTGGAGGTTTCTATGTGCGGACGTTTTGCACAAGCTCAAACGCGTGAAGAATATCTGACCTATCTGGCCGATGAAGTCGATCGCGACATTCCATACGACCCGGAACCTATAGGCAGGAACAACGTCTCGCCCGGTACCAAGGTGCTGCTCCTGAGCAAACGCAACGAGCAGCTGCATCTTGATCCAGTCCTGTGGTCTTACGCGCCCGAATGGTGAGATAATACGCCACTGATTAATGCGCGTGTCGAGACGGCAACCACTCAGACGTAAATATCAATGGTGCCGGCAGTATTTGTATCGTCCTTTCTCTCTACTTTGTTATCAGGCTGAACTTTCGCATCCTTATTCTGTTTCTCTGCCTGCTGCCGTAACAACTGTTCAAGTTGAACTCTGAGGCTTTCAATTTGCTTCTGTACTAGTGCAGCCATTTCTTTTTTCTGCTCTGGCGTCATCCCCTCTTCCGATGAGATTTTCCCAAGCTTTTCAGTCAGCACTTGAATTTGTCTCATGATTTTGGCTATTTTTGATGTTCCTTCCGGGGCGGAGTTGTTTAAAATGGCAGTTGAGGCATTCCCCTGAATTGTGACAGACATAGATTTCTCCTTTTAAAAAAGCACTATCGGCACGCAATAAAATATCTTTAATCGTATTTTTGTTGCATTAATCGTTTGATGTTAATATTGATTTCCTTGCGCTTGGCGTATCTCAGAAAGCTAAGCTTGTTGACAGGAGGCAGAAGGGCTAGACGTTCGGCAATAATTTTTCTCCTGACGCGGCCCAAGACATCAGGAAAATTTATCGGACCCTAAGCAGGTCTGAATATCTCGTCGTATATCGAGGCGACAACATTTCTCGCTTCATTTGCCACTGCTGCTGTATGCCCTGCCCGGCAAAATAAAGCGTTCCCTTTCCATCTTTCCCGTTCAGATAATCCAGAACTTCCATCAACCTCTCGCTACCAGCACGCGGCGCGTTCTCATCGAACAGGTTGAGCTGGGCCACGCCTTGGCTGAAAAAATCCCCAAGCATGATCCCTGCCTTCTGGTACCGGTGGCCATCCTTCCAGATTTTGTCCAGGCACTTTACCGCGGCGTTAATGATGTCGCGTGAATCCTGAGTGGGGGTAAGAAGCTTCATGGACGCACTGTTACCATAATACGGCTCGTTAAGCGCAAAGGGAGAGGTTTTCACGAACGCAGAGATAAAGCGGCAGTACTGATGTTCACCCCGCAGTTTTTCAGCACCACGGGCAGCATAGCTGCAGATAGCCTGGCGCATCTGTTCATACTCAGTAACGCGTTCGCCGAATGACCGGCTGCAGACGATTTCCTGTTTAGCTGGTGCAAACTCCTCCAGATCCAGACATGGTTCGCCGCGCAGCTCCCGGACAGTTCGCTCCAGGACGACATTGAAGTGTTTGCGAATAATCCATGTACTCTGCTCAGAGAGGTCCAGAGCCGTTTTGATGCCCATGGCATTCAGCTTCTTGCTGATTCGCCTGCCGACGCCCCATACGTCCTCTACCGGCACGATAGCGAGCAATCGGCGCCGGCGGTCGATATTGGACAAATCAACAACTCCACCCGTCTGCCTCTGCCATTTCTTGGCGGCGTGATTTGCCAGCTTAGCGAGTGTTTTCGTCTGCGCGATGCCAACACCGACCGTCAGGTGCGTACGCTTCAGAACTGTAGCGCGGATCTCTTTCCCGAAGTCAGTCAGGTCCCGGCAGTTGCGAACGCCCGTCAGGTCACAAAAAGCTTCATCGATACTGTAAATTTCGACGCGGGGGCTCATTTCCTCAAGCGTTGTCATTACCCGGTTAGACATATCAGCATACAGCTCATAGTTGCTGCTGAAACAAACAACGCCAGCTCGCCGGAAAAGCTCTTTTTGCTTGAAGAACGGCTCTCCCATTGTAATTCCAGCGACCTTGGCCTCGGCACTGCGTGCGATTACACAGCCATCGTTATTCGAGAGAACAACCACTGGCCGCCCTTTTAAGTCGGGCCGAAACACCGTCTCGCATGATGCATAGAACGAATTCACATCACAGAGCGCAAACATGTTCAGCTCGCCGATTTCACGATGAAAGTAACAACGCCGAAAACGTCCAGCGTATCTTCGCTGCCTACAACAATCGGACTGTAGGCGCTATTCATTGGGATGAGTTGGACTGTCGGGCGTAGCTGCAGGCGTTTAACAGTAAATTCCCCTTCCACCGCGGCGATGACAATGTCACCGTGCTCGGCTGTGCGCGAGCTGTCCACCACCAGCAAATCACCGTCGCTGATCCCGGCCTCGATCATTGAATCGCCAGCGGCTTTAACGAAGTATGTGGAGCTCGGGTGAGCGACAAGTAACTCATTGAGATCGATACGCTGTTCAACGTAATCAGCTGCGGGACTTGGGAAACCACACTGAACTAAGTCACTGAAAAGCGGGAGAGCGATAATTTCTCGCAGTTCTGCTGGCCTGATGAATTCCATTGCACACACCTCAAATACTGTTTTTATATACAGTAGTTTTATTCGTAAGTATCCGCAAGATACAGGCCCTATCGTCACTGCTTAAAGCTTCGCCGTTTCGCTTCTAAGTTTCTCTCTCGTTTCGAATTATGACTTTTGTAAATTATTCGCTTCAAACTCCAGTTGAGTAGTTTTAATCCAAAGCCCCTACATGCAGTTCTTTGATTAGCCTTTTGATGCAACTAACTTCATCCATTAGAGCAAGGATGGCTTCATGGTGAAGGGCGGCGGCCACACCGAAGGTATCGACTGATTTTACATCCTCTATTTCTGAGCCATCTCGTAACGTTGTTTTTCCATATGATTTGACTGCTTCAGGAAAAACCTTCTCGACTTCCTGAGCTATGAAGCCATACCCGTGCGCAGGAGTATCGAGGCGGTCCCATTCGACGCCTCGAAGTTGCTGCATTTTCATAAGCGGCTCAGCGATTACCGTTACATTTTCTTTGATGCGCTTGTCAGATGCTGTTACCCAATTGCCTGTGGCAGCGCCATTGGAATGGAAAACCCAAGTGACCATCCCTTCCTGATTCGACCCTTTCAGGTTTAGTGTGACATTATCAAAATTAGCCCCGCCACCACGGGCTCCCCCGAAAGACCATTCTCCTGTATACCAGGTGCCTTTGATGAGGTTGACGTAATTACCTGTATTTGGGTTATAGCCACTGGCCACGACCAGGCTGATGCCATTATTCATCAATCCACCGCCACCATTATCCCCAGAATTGACGGCAAATCCGGGGTTACCGTTAATCCCTGGCTGGACTGTAATTGGGCTCGTAATTTTCCCACCCGCTTTCTGATCGACAGAATTAAGCCGTGAATCATCGCCGGCGGCGACCGTTCCCGCCGCTGCGCCAACGTCTCTCGTAGCGCTGTTTCCTAAACCGAGGTTTGTGCGAGCGCCTGATTCGGTTGTCGAACCGGTACCGCCCTGGTTAACAGGCACTGCCCCGCCGCTCTTCGTTGCCATATTGTCAGACAGATATTTCCATGAAGGGCCGTTGAAGGTAGTGCCGTCTGGCAGCTTCACTGTGATGTTTCCAGCGGCGCTGTAAACCTGCTGCCAGTTCTGTTTGTCGTAATTCAGTCCACGCAGCGCTTCAGCACTTTGCGCCACCAGCGCGGCAGTTACCATGTTCAGCGCCACGCGGGGGACGGCTGACCATGCAGCGCCGGATTGCGTTGGCCCGGTGAAGTTACTGACAAGCGTGAGCTGCGTGTCACTGTCGACTGTTTTCACTGGCAGCGTATACGGAACCCCGCCCACAGTAGAAACAATGAAGTCACCTGCGGTGAGTTCTGTTGCGAATGAGGTTCCAGAACCGCCAACAATAGCGGACCCGTTTGTCAGGGTGATGGTACCTGCCGACATAAAGGACTCCTGAATTCAGATAATAAAAAAACCCGTCGGAGCGGGTTTTCGTGTTGTTCATTTTAAACAGGTTGACCTGGTGAAGTTGTTTTTACTTATCCACCGCCAGCTGAAAGGATATCCAGCTTTGTATTCAACCTGGTTTGCTACTTGTCGCACACCATATATCTGTACGGTTTGTTCCTGCCCACCTAAAAGGGTTACAGCCTCACACACAGGAAGCTGCTTCTCAAAGATGTTTGCTGAGCAAGCAGAAAGAAGACAGACAATTAGCAAACTACCGAGTATTTTTTTCATTTTTTATCCCTGAGGTAATTCGTACTTTGAAACTTAACCTGACGGGAAAATTAATGAAAATAGATTGAGCGGATCAATATCGATTAATTGATCGTTTTAAACGATCAATTAATCGAATGCAGTCGTGTTGATTGCCGTCAAAGCTATTCCAGTCGTAGTCCCACCCGCAGCAGAACCGGTAGCCGTTGTCGAGGGCGCGGCATTAATTCTGGTTGATGAACCATTAAACCGACATCCTGAGTAGGCAGTGATATTCACAATAGTGGGTGGTTTAGTGTTATTGTTCTGGATGATCCGGGAGCCAAGAATAGCGGGTGCCACCGCATAACTACCAGGCAGAGTGACGTCAATATTAATTCCACCTGTCGTAGCTCCTGGCGTCCCAACAGTCACAAGGTCACTCAGTATCCGACTCTCGTTTGTCAGAACCAGCTTCCCGGTGGCATCCCAGATAGCAAATCCCCATTTGGGCAATGTCTGAGGATAAATAGCAAAGATGTAAGCCGTTAAGGTATGTGACTGTCCATAGGCATTGCTCGATCCAACAAGAATATTTCCTCCTGATCTGGCTGCAGTAACCATAGTAGGCTGAGCAGTATCACTCGTTTTGCAAAAAACCATTGCCGGATAAGAAACATCCAGAGCTATTGTTGCAGATGCACCGTGATATGCCCCGCTTGTTACTGAGTCAACCACTACCTTCCTGTAGAGACAAAATGGTGTGGACTGTGGCGTAATACCCGGATTCCATGCAGGCGGGCTTCATCGCAAAACATGCGATAGCGCATCACCGGCGGACGCTGCTTCCACTTATCAGCGCGGGTCATGCGGGGTTTTCCGACAGGAGTGATGAGGTATTTAGGCATAGAACACTCCCAACTCTAACTGGACCTGCAGCAGCAGCTGCAACTCGGTTCCGAAGTTTTTCTCCCATTGCTTACGGCCAGCATGAATCGCCACACCATAGCCGCCGTTGCGATGATGCATATGGCACAGGGGAATTGATTTTCGATGGTCAGCACGTTGGCTTGCGCCCTGCCCGGTTCGGATGTGGTGTATTTCCGCAGGCGTTTCGCCCAGGTTCTGATTTCTGCACACTATGCAGCCCAGTGCGGCCACACGTGAAAGATGGAGGCTATCTGCTTTCTTCATGCTGGACCACCAGCATAAGCAGAAACACCGCACATACACGGGCGGTGAGAGTTGTTTAGGGTAATGCTCTGCGCCATTTTGATTCCTCAGGTTGGCGCAGTAATCAGTGGGTGTTCAGCCCGTTTGATTATTATAAATCAACACTTACGGCTTGAGAACCTTAAGGTCATTTCGCAAGGAGTTTAGGTTTACAACCCGGTCTTCATCACCCAGAACCTGAGATGAAAGTCTGTCACCTTCCCGGCGAATCAGTGTGCGCAAGGCATTACTGGTCACCAGGTAGTCGGTGATTTCACCATCGCTAAGACATAAAACAAGCAGTCCGTCTTTGGTGAGACCGGTAGCAAATTCATTCAATTTCATGGGCAATTCCCTTAAAATGGATTTCCCCTTGCGGGGGCGGTCCTTTTCTCCCTGTGAACTGATTTCATTTAGGTTTCCGCTAACCAGATGTCTAATAGGTTAGAAAGATCAATTAACCATAATTGACCTGTCTAACCGATCTGCTTTCAAGACACAGGAATCAGATCCAGCCTTTTAAATCACAGGCCGATTGTCGGTATCTGTCACAGGATTTAGTAGGTGCGTTACCACGCCCATTACGGTCGCATCGTCCAGCGCATCGCCCTCGATAGCCTCTCCATCCTGAGTGATCAGCGCTTTCCCCTGGATTTTTGCGAAGTCCAGACTGCCGCAGAACGAAATCAGGACTGTGTCACCCACTTCCGGCTTTCTGGCGACGTTTATGATCGCGTACCCGGCTGATATTTCGATGGTTCGGCAGTTGCCGTCATAGCCGCAAAGGCTGGTGATAGTGAGCGTCTGTTCTGTGTAGTCTGCTGCTGGTGATGGAAAACCCATGATAACCACCCCTGTAATTAACTGTACATTTATACAGTACACATTCAAAGGATGAGTTTCAACGTCTTAAGAGCACAAAATGCTAAAACGCAGACTGTACAGCCTATCCTTTTCCAATCCTAAAATGGGGACTAATCAACTTTATAGAGCCTAAAAAGCAATGTATCATTGGCTGAAAAATTTCTTGAATGCTACATAAACTTGAGATCCCAATGACAAAAGCAGAACTCCCATTAAAAACTGAGCGACTACATACCGTAGCCCCGTACATTGGGAAGATGCGGCCCGAGATTGCTGGATGGGCTATTGAAACCGTATCTAAACCAGGCGATTTAGTTTATGACCCATTTTGCGGATCTGGCACAGTTCTTTTAGAAGCTTGGCTAAAAGGTCGGGATGCCGTTGGGACAGATTTAAACCCTTATGCCTGCTTGGTATCTCGAGCAAAGTTGAACCCATATAAACCGCAAGATATTGATGCAGTTAGAGGACTTTTAGACAACTACGCATCTATAGTTGAGAAATTAAAACCCTCAATCAATCTTGATAACATTCCTGACTGGGTTAAAGATTTTTATAATCCTCAAACTTTAGTAGAGTTATTAGCTTGGGTTAATGTATTAAAAAAACATAAAGACGAGTTTGCTCTAGCTTGTCTGCTTTCAATTGCCCATCATCAAAGGCCTGGATTTCTTTCATATCCATCAAGCCACACTGTGCCTTACCTCAGAACAAAAAAATTTCCTATAAGTGAGTTCCCAGAACTCTATGAATATAGGCCAGTGCGCCCTCGCCTTGAGAAGAAAATCTTCCGGGTTTATAATTCATTACCTGTTCTTGACTATTCATTAGAGCGGAGTGTTTACCAGCAAGATGCTTCGACATTAGACTTAAATCGTAAAGTTGATGCAATAATTACAAGCCCTCCGTACATGGGGCAACTCGATTATGCACGAGATAATCGATTAAGATTGTTCCTTATGGGTGTAGATGAATGGTCCACCCTTAACAGAACCATATCTCCGAGTGCTTCAAGATTTGTTGAACAATTTAATGCATGTTTAAGTTCATGGCGACAAAATTTACGTCATGGTGGTAAACTCGCAATTTTTGTTGGGACTACAACCAATACTACAAAAAAACGGTTAGATGATATTGTTATTGATCTCATTAATAATCAATGGCCTGACTACGAATTGACAGATCAAGTTTCCAGTGAAATACCTGAAGCTCGGCGCGCCAGGAAAAACTGTAAAGGTAGTACCGCCGAGACTCTACTGATATTTGAGTATAAGTAAGGGGAATATAGTGAAATCAGTTGCTATGTTTAACAATAAAGGTGGAGTGGGAAAAACCACCTTGACATGTAATTTAGCATCGTTTATAGCTACAAAATTCAATAAACGTGTTCTTGTGGTTGATTGCGATCCTCAATGTAACACAACTCAGTTGATAATGGGGATAGATAAATCAGCTGAATTCTATACGAATACAAATAATAAAATCAGCACAATTAAAGATGTTCTTCAGCCTATAGAAGATGGGGATTCTGATATTAATACAGATCTCACATTCTTAAAATCCTCTGATAACAGATTCGGCGTGGATTTATTACCAGGCCATCCTTATCTTGCTATAATAGAAGATAGGCTTGGGGCCGCGTGGTCACAGTTACGAGCGGGTGATCGGCCTGGTTATAGACAGACCAATTGGAATAATCATTTATGCAAATTCCTCCAAAATAAATATGACCTTGTAATGTATGATCTCGGACCAAGCCTGGGTTCTATTAATCGCTCGGTTTTGATCGGATGTCAGCATTTTCTTACACCATTAGGATCTGATGTCTTTAGTATCATCGGCGTTAAAAACATAGCGACCTGGCTTTCGAAATGGTTGAAAGATTATATTAATTTATGGAATTTACTTGAAGAGGAAGAAAAAAAAGTATTAAGAGAACGTTTTAATATTATTGATATACCCAGTGTTTCTAAAGGATTCATAGGATACACCGTTCAACTTTATATTACAAAATCTTACGGTAAAGAAAGAAGAGCAACAAAAGCTTATGAATCTATAATAGGTAATGTTGGAAATGAAATTAATACCTATCTTAAAGATTTTTATCCACCGCATTTATTAAACCATCCAGAAAATGCCAAACTGGGTGATATACAACATTTATATAGTTTAGTCCCCCTAGCGCAAAAAAATGCCGTTCCTATACATGGATTATCGAGCACTGATGGCTTGGTCGGTTCGCAATATTCTGCAGTTAAGGATTTTCACGACACTATTTACCCCATAGCTGAAAAACTTCTGCGCAACTTAGATATGCTTGGGGGTTCAAAATGATTAATTGGCCAGATTCATTAATTGATGAACTCGCAGCCCGTCGCTGCGTAATTTTCATTGGCTCTGGTGCCTCGGCAAGTGCTTCAAAAAAAGGTCCTAATGATGTAACCATGCATCCACCGACTTGGGATAAATTACTTGAAAGTCTCATTGAGAAATGCCCTGATGATCAAGAAGGTTCGAAGGCTAAGGCATTAGAATTACTTGATGCACAAAAATACCTCGATTGTGCGGAGTTAGTTCGTCATCATTGTATGCAACCTGCTGATTATAATAAAAATATTGAGTCCATATTCTCTGGTTACAATCCTACAGAAATTCACAAAGCAGTATTAAATCTTGACCAGAAAGTTGTTGTGACTACAAATTTCGATCGTATTTATGAGCATCTTTGTTTAAGAGGTGAAGCAAGAGATGGATATATAGTACTAAATTATTATGATGATGGGTTGATAGCC